>NZ_AZDA01000067.1 GCF_001434575.1 Loigolactobacillus bifermentans DSM 20003 | reverse complement strand
TACTTCTGCGCAAGGAAGCCCAGGGCTTTTTTTAGGATTTCGTTCTCCTCAGACAGCGAAGCCAGTCGCTTTTCCATCGCTTTGATTTCGTCTGGCGATTTACCGGATTGAGTTTTGGCCTGGCCCTGGATCCACTTATGAACTGTTGAATAGCCAATGCCATATTCTCTGGCCAGTTGGGCAGCTGATTCGCCTTGCTTATATAGGTTGATAATGTTTTGTTTGAATTCTTTG
>NZ_AZDA01000066.1 GCF_001434575.1 Loigolactobacillus bifermentans DSM 20003 | reverse complement strand
CAAAGGCAGTGAATTAAACGAACGTTTAATGAATATTCGTGATGATTTATTGACCCGACAATTATTGACCTTTACCAAACGGCCATACGTTGGCTGGAAGTTATTAATGCAACAAGAAAAGGAAGTCAAAATCGAGCTTAAATATACGCTGATGATTCATGATGATAGCTTAGAAAGTCTAGAACACGTTGATCAAGGTCTACTAGAAAAGTATTCACCAACCGAGCAGCAAAAGATTACTCGCGCAGTCAAAGATCTACGGGCAATCATGGCCGTTAAGCAAGTCATTAAAACGCAATACCATGAAGTATTGAAAAGGGCCTTTCCCAAAGGCGATTTAGATGGATTGCCATTGATTAAACAGGAACAAGTCTATACAGCCGTGATGTACTATGATCCTGTTTTAAAGCCATGTCAGTCCGAAACGATTGAACAGTGGCAAGCAAACCCACCACAGGTTTTCAGCCCCCCAGAACATCAACAAGGACTAGCTTATTTATCGGGACAGCTGAGCTTAGATCAGTTAGAAAATCATCACTTACAACGGGTTTTAAAGCATGATGGTACTAAACAACTCTTTTTTGGCGAATGCAAAGCTGATCCGACGATTAAGAACAGTCAGATTGAGAAAATCCAAAAGCAGTTAAAAGAGCAACAAGCCAAGGACGACCAGTACAGAAAAGCAAATATCGGACATTATCAACCACTGAACTACAAGCCAGTTAGTCCAGACTATTACTTAAAGACGGCCTTTAGTGACGCAATCATGACTGTTCTATATGCTCGTGATGAAGATTACCAACGGCAAGAACAAGAACGCGGCTTAAAAGAGACCGAGTGGGAAATGACGAAAAAGCAGCGGCAACATCAAACCCGGAACCGGCATGAAGATGGGGGCATGCACTTGTAATCACAAAATTAGCGACTGGTTAATTGGTATGAATGGTAGCCCATAATGTATTTTATATTGGGCAAATTACAAGTTTAATCCGAACAAGCCCGGAATCTTTCAATGGCAGTCTGTTG
>NZ_AZDA01000006.1 GCF_001434575.1 Loigolactobacillus bifermentans DSM 20003 | reverse complement strand
TAAGAAAAGCCCCACAATCATTAGACTTCTTGTCTAACAATTGTAGGGCACTTCATCATTGAAGCAGACGCTTTTCTTATCTATGCGACCATCAACTTGTTTTAAGTTGATATTGCTGACTGAGTTGTTGCCATAATCGGTAAAAATCAGCCTCTGTAGCATCTAATGGCCAACTGAAAACTGGGACGGCGGTTTTTGCATGGCAGGTTTGCTGCGTAAGGCTAGTCGCATCTAATGAAGTGACAATAAAGTCAGCATTTTGCGGTGGCGTGGTGACGTCTAGTAAATGCACCCAAGCTAACTCTGATAAAAAGTGGCGCAAATGACTGGTTGCCAGATCATCTTCTAATAAAAGCCGTACTTGCAGGTTGCTGGTGGTAGCCAATGTATGGGTATAGGGGGTCAATAAATAAAATAACTGAGGTTCTAACTGACTTTGACATTGGCGAAAGGCTTGGAAAACCGGGCCGACTGGCAAACTTTGAAAAAATTGTTGAATATAAGGTGATAAAGCAGCTTTTTCAGACGGCTGCGGTAAACGATCATAAAAGTCATGTAAGGTGGGATAAGGGCGTCCCATCACTGTTGCGCCAAGCGCTAAGCGAAGTAGATTCGTCCGAAGCTGATGATTGTTAAGCAAAATTTGACGCTTGTCGGGCGCACATAATGGTGCAAAAAAGTTGAGTAAACGCTGACCAAACCGCCAGACACAATCTTGTTTGACGGCAAAGTGTTGATAAAGTTGGCGTGATCGTGGGGTCAGTGGTGATTGAAATGACAACCGGGCCATTTGGACAAAGTAAGCAAATTGATATTCGAGTTGGCTGGCGGCTGGTGTTAGGTCGTTAAACAGCGCTGGTAAATGAGCTGGGAAAAAAGGATTGTCTTGGATCAGGCGTTGTAAATCGGTTGGGCTGGTTGTCGGTAGCAGATGTCCAGTTTGACAACGTTGCCAAGCAATCCCCCAAAACAAACGATCCTGAGCTTGATTGAGTTCAATGTCGGTGGGGGTCCAATTCGTCGTTTGTTGTAACTGTTGTACTGCAGGATAGTCAACGGCGGTCAGTGGCCATGTGAAATCATGATAGCCCGTCCAGTACAACACAAACAACGCCAAACGAATTTGATATTCATCACCGATCAATTCCAGATTTGTATAGGAAAACCGAATTTGATAGCGCGCCAAATAACGCTTTAAAGGAGCAATTTTTCGGAGTAACGTTGAACGGCTGACGAAAAGACGTTCACAAAAAGTCGTTAAGTTTTCCGAAGGGCCTTGGAAAGATGTATCCAAGAAGCGCCATGGAATGGAACGCTGAAGCAAAAAAACACGATATTGATCTAAGGTTAAGCGAAAGGCCTCAGGGCGTAAGGGGGTTGTTTGGGGATTTTCGGCTAGTAATGTTTCTTGATCTGTACAAAGTGCTTGAAACGTAAGATATGTTTGCGAATAATGCCAATTAAGCATTTGGCTGAGATCATTGATCGTAAAGGTTGGTGCCGTCCAACTTTTGATCAATCGCAACAATTTGAACTTTTGTAAATCACTTTTTTCTAATAAAATCGTTTCAAAATGCATGTTAAATCATCTCATTTCCATCGAGAAGGCGACGTCAGTACAATGTCAAGACAGATAGCGTGGCTTTAATTGTTGTTGTATTATTAGATTAAATGTTTATATTTTTGATTCTTCTAGAGCTATTCTAGCAGAAAATAACGTTGGCTTCATGTTTTAGCACATGAAAAAAGGCCTGCAACATAAGGCTGCAGGCCTAATCCCGGTTAGTTAGCGGTTTGATGAAGTAAAATGGGCAACGTCGTCAACTTTTGATCCACTAATTGGAGGACTTTTTTACGCGCCAGCTCGTCCGTTACAAAGTCGTATTGATCGCCGTCGATTTGCATTTTAGGACTTTCATGGTAGTTTTCGTACCAAGTTTGATAACGCTGGTTTAACTCTTGGTAATAAGGGTATAAACTACTGTCTTGCTCAATCTGTTCATAGGGCCGATTGCGCTTTTTAATCCGCTTTAACATGGTTTCAAACGAAATATTAATATGGATCAACAGATCAGGACGTTTTTTATAAGCAGTATGGGGTAATTCTTCCATCATATTTTGAAGTAAAGCGTCGTATACGCTGACTTCAGTTTCGGTGGAACGGCCCAGATCAGCGTTTAAGTGGAACAGTAATGAATCTTCAAAGATTGAACGATCCATCACGCTTTCCTGCTGTGGATCAGCTTGCTTCAGCTGGCCCAAACGTTTATTTAGAAAATAAATTTGTAATAAGAAAGCATATTTTTGAGGGTCTTGGTAAAAGTACGGTAAAACCGGGTTATCGTCAACGGATTCGTAAAACGCTGGAATTTGTAGATGGTGCGCTAATAAGCTCGTTAAACTCGTTTTACCAGCACCAATAGTGCCTGCAAGTACGATCATAATTGGAAGCCTCACTCTAATTAATAGGTTTATTGAAAAATTTACAATACAACATATTGTACCATCAAAAATAATGATTGCAATATATTGTATAGAATTGTCGAATCAAAAATAATAATTAATTTTTGTTTTTAAGTTGTTAGTTGGTATAATGAATTGTGAAGGGGATCGTATCTGTTGTTGAGATACTTTCTCGAGGAAATCGTAACAATGGTTTCCGATAAGCGCATTAAGACATTGCATTTTGACTTTTAAAACGCGATGCTTACTGGTAGTGGGGTATAGGGGTTTGTGATCGTAAAATAGTCATTAGAAAATTGAGGAGGCCATGTTTCTGACGTGACGGTTTTCGTCCGTCAGAATGGACAACCAGCGAAAATAAAGCTTTGCATAGCAAAGATACATCAGAGAATTTAGCTGGTGCCATGTTTCTATCGTGACGGTTTTCGTCCGAGAGAATGGTGATTCTCCGGAAATGAGAGTTTGCGTAGCAAAGTAGTTCTTAGAGAATTTAGGAGGCCATGCGTCCTGCGGCGTGATTTGACGCCACAAGACTGGTCATCCTCCGGAAATGAGAGTTTGCGGTAGCAAAATAGTCCTTAGAGAATTTAGGAGGCCCATGTTTCCGACGTGGCGGGTTACGCCCGACGGAATGGTGATCCTCCGAAGTAAGATTTTTGCGGTAGCAAAATAGTCCTTAGAGAATTTAGGAGGTTTTTTTGAGTCTATGATAACAGTCAATCATAGCGCGTATTTATCAAATAGTGCTTTAGAAAAGTATCGCCTTTTTCGTGATATTACCGCCCAACGAGAGTATTCACTTACCTCCGAACGGTTAATTGATAAAATTACAGCGCGCCAACAAATTGTTGAAGAAGTTAATTTGAAGCAAATTGCCAGCGCAACTGAGCGTAATTATGGCAGTATTTACAATACCTACCTCGGGTTAACCAAAGATCTAGAAACAATCAAGGGACACGAAGACTTGTCGGTCGCTGAAATGTTTGGGATCTCATTGGATCAATATCACTTTAGCTTAGTTGAAGAATCGCATGCCTATGCTTTTCTAAGAAGTTTGTTATATCAAGAAGATGCCAGCTTTACCCAGTTATGGCGCCGACTTGATACCAGTAAAGCAACAATGCTGCGGCATACAAAAACATTACGTGATTTTGCCCGGCGGTTAGGCTTGCGGATTTCATACGATCCGTTGATGTTAACTGGGGAAGAGCTGAACATTCGGTTGTTCTTTTTCCTTATGTTCTGGGAAGCAACCAATGGTTATGCTTGGCCATTTAAGTTTGACCATCATCAGAGCTTAACGGTGTTAGAAGGCATGCGTAAAGAATTCCAAATGGAAAAAGCAACGCAAGTGACTGCTGAACTAGGTGCTTATTTAGTGGCCATCAGTCATCAACGGATGAAAATGAAGCATGTTTTAACGGATGAACGGTTGGCTGTTTTACACTTCCCATTCCCTGACATCATTCCGGTTTTTGAAGCAGCAAGTGGTGAGAGCTTTCATCTCACGCCGGAACAAGCCTTAGCAGAAAGTAGCGGTTACTACTTTAAATTCCATGCAGTGCCAAACTTTATTTTAACGGATCAGGCAAAAAATCAGGAAAACATTGCGCGCTACCAACGCTATAATACAGCGCTGTTTGATTTAGTCCGGCAATTTTTAGCGCAAATTCCGTTGGATATGGATCAGTTGATTGGGACAGACGAAACTCGACGCACCAACATTATGAGCAACTTGCTCAATATTACGTTAGGCGCCATGGTGCTAGGCCCAACAGTTGTGCCAGTCTTACAATTAGACACTACGCCAGTTGATCCTGAAAAACCAGCTAGCCCAGAATTGTGGCGCTCAATCAACTCAACGCTGACACATTTATTGGTATTGCCACAATATCAACAGTTCCAACCACAACTTGAAACGCTAAGCTTGGCTTATTACTATTTCTTAGCGCATGCACTGATTCCAAGCATTCCAAAGATGGCCTTAAACGTTGGCTTATCTTTGGAACAAAATGATGTGAGTTATGTTGATCTATTAGGTTTCTTAACGTCAATTCCATTTGTTCGAATTATGGGTCCGCAAGAAGATCTCCATCGGTGTGCGGTATTACTGACTGCAACAGATTCGTTGTATCCTGAGGTTGGATCGGACACCATTATTTACCGCTTACCAACGAAGTTTGAAAGTGATAGCTATGGCAAGTTGTATGCGATTTTAATGCAAGCTTGGAAAAATAACAGCGCCTTAAACGATCATTTTTAAGCAAAACTTGATCAAAATCAATGTTTTGAAGCGGGCCAGCCACTAAACTGTTCACTGAAGTCAATATTGATGAGGAAGTGACACCGATGGCAACACACCATTATCAGGAATGTTTAAAATTAGTTCCTATTTTCAAAAGTTTATCAGAAGCTGATTTAACAACGATTGCGGCAGTCATTCACCCGCAACAGCTGAAACGAGGGACGATTCTATACCAAGCCGAGGCTGAGGCCAATACGTTGTACATTGTCGATGCTGGCCAGGTGAAAATTTATCAACTGGCTGCGAATGGGCGTGAGCAGCTATTACGGTTACTGAACCCGGGGGATTTTGATGGGGAGTATGCGCTGTTTACAGCGGCAGAGACACATCGTTCGTTTGCAGAAACGGTGACGGCGGCTACTGTTTGTGAAATTCGCCGCGAAGACTTTCAAAAATTATTATTGCAATATCCACAATTAAGTTTGCGGATCTTAAGCGTGCTGGCGGCACGGGTGCAACAATTGGAGCAACAAACCACACGTGTTACCACGGAAACAGTGGAGACACGGTTGGCACTGTATTTACTGGATACAGCTGATGCTGCAAAAACGGACACGTTAAAATTGCCAATGAAGAAAAAAGATCTGGCGACCTATTTAGGTACCACGCCGGAAACGATTTCCCGTAAATTGAGCAGTTTTGAAGCGGCTGGCTACATTGAACAATTACCTCAAAAACGTATTAAAATTCGGGATCGCGACGGCTTACTGTTTGTTTCTTAATTTTAATGAGGTGAGCATTTGTTAACTGGAAAACGAATTTTAATTATTGGTGGCACATCTGGTTTTGGCCTAGCGGTAGCGCGTCAAGCGTTGGCACAACAGGCACAGGTTTATTTGATTGGCCGGCATCAAACCCGGTTAGCAGACGCTTTGACCAGTCTGGCCTCAGCGTCTGTTTCGGGAACGGTATTCGATGCCCAAACAGCACCGGCGCTAGCTGCTTATTTAGAACAATTAGGGCCAGTCGATCACGTGGTTTCTTTTTTAGGTGGTGCCATGGGTGGCGGTTTTTTGGATAGCGATTTTGCGCTGATCAAGCAAACAGTTGCAGATAAATTTTTGGCAAATTTACAAGTCGCCCAATTAGTCACGCCGTATTTACAGCCAAAAGGGTCATTAACGTTTACGTCAGGTGCTGGTGGCACGCCAGCAACCGCTGCAGGTGCGATCATTGGCAATCAGGCCATTAATACCATGGTGCAAGGCTTGGCGGTTGAAATGGCACCAACAGTTCGGGTCAATGCGGTGGCGCCAACGTGGACACCAACTGGTTTATGGCGGACGCTGACCACTGAACAACGCCAAGCACAAACTGAAGCAACGGCGGCGAGCTTACCGCTAAAGCGGGTGGCCCGGCCTGAGGAAGTGGCGGCAGCTTATTTGTATTTGATGCAAAGCGACTTCACAACCGGCCAAGTACTAACGGTTGCCGGCGGCGCTGATTTAATTTAGCGCTTTTAAAAAGAGGTTTGAACAGGCCAATTTCTGTTCAAACCTCTTTTTGTTATGCTTGGCATTTTTCTAGCAAACGTTGTAGTTCAGCAGTTTCTGTCGGTGTTAAATTGGCTAGGAGTTGCGCTGATTTAGCAGCCTCATAGGCATGTAGTTTTGGGTAGATTGCCTTGGCTTTTTCGGTGGGATAAACCCGCTTGATTTTGCGATTGGCAGGATCCGCTGCTAATCGTAAATAATCCCGCTTGATCAAATTTTGCACGGTGCGAAAACTGGTGGTGCGATCAATTTGCATGTCATCAGCCAGCGCACCTAAAAATAAACCAGGTCGTTCGACCACTCGAATAATATAAATAAACAAGTTATTGTTAAGTTTGTCGTCTTTGAAGTAACGGTTGGAATCAATTTGAATCAGGCGGGTTAAGGCACCGATCCGCCGAATAATCGGGAACATATCAGTCACTCCTTTATTGCAAATGCAATTATATTGTCGTATACTACTTTTAGTATAATTGCATTTACAATAAAAAGAAAGCGGGTTTGTTATGTTTGGTTATTTATTGTTTGTGATCACAATGTCGTTTACACCAGGTCCTAATACGATCATGGCCATGTCGGAGGGGCAACAGAAAGGCTTTCGACGGTCTTTAACATTCAATTGGGGCATCTTACTGGGAATGGTGATCGTTGGGGGCATCATCGGGTTATTTGCCAATTATTTTCAACAAAATCAGTTGGTGATCGTCGCCATCAAAGTGATTGGCGCAGGCTATTTGTTGTATTTGGCTTACCATATCTTGCGTTCAGCGCCAGATAGCGCGGCGCAAGCAACGACGCATCCTTTTATCACAGGGACCTTTTTACAAACCATGAATGTCAAAGTTTATTTGTACTTTATTACGGGCTTAAGTACCTTCTCAATTGCTGGTCTTTGGGGTGAAATACCAGTTAAATTTGGGTTGATGTTGCTATTAGGTGTTTTAGGGACGATGACTTGGACCTTAGCAGGGCAATTATTACAACAGGTCTATCAGCGCCATTATCGCAGTATTAATACCGTCATTGCGCTGTTATTATGCTTTAGTGCGTATGATATTTGGCGTTAAATGATAATATTTTAATGAAAATTTAATCGATTTATCATTACATTAAAAAATATTAGACTATAATGAGAACCATATTAAACGTAAACGAGGAAATTCACATGAAAAAATCTAACGCACAACTTCAAATTATTATTATCAGCGCGATTATTATTCAGTAAAGCGGGCTGACAATTTGAAGTGCCCGCTAAGAAGCGGGCAGCGTTGGTTTTTAAAGCCGGTAGCTGTTCAACACAGCTACCGGCTTTTTTTAATACTTCAGTGAGAGGGGGCCGGCTGTTTTACGGTAATCAATTTACAAATTAAGTGAGAAAAAGGAAGCGAATGACAATGGAAAGTGTAAATGGTTTGGCAGGTGCAGATGCAAAAGGTGCACTAAAACGAGATTCGGTGAAAACTGTTATTTTTGCATCAATGGTGGGAACGGCAATTGAATTTTTTGATTTCTATGCTTATGGGACAGCTGCGGCGGCCTATTTCCCCAAGGTCTTCTTTCCCGAAGTCACACCAACGATTGCAACAATTTTAAGTTTACTGACCTTTGGGGTGGCTTTTGTAGCACGACCTTTAGGTTCCTTTGTTTTTGGACATTTTGGCGATAAAATCGGGCGTAAACGGACGTTAGTCGTTTCGCTATTATTAATGGGTTGCTCTACTGTTTTGATTGGTTTATTACCTAGTTACGCAACGCTCGGTTTAATGGCAGTGGTTCTTTTGTGCCTTTGTCGGTTTGTCCAAGGCATTGGCCTTGGTGGTGAATGGTCTGGTGCGGCCTTAGTGGCGACTGAAAATGCACCTGCTAAGAAACGGGCGCTGTACGGTGCCTTTCCAGAATTAGGGGCGCCATTAGGCTTTTTCTTAAGTAATGGGTTGTTCTTTATTTTAGAGTCCTTTTTAAGCCCAGCACAGATGATCAGCTTTGGTTGGCGAATCCCATTTTTAGCTTCCGCATTATTAGTGATCGTCGGTTTCTGGGTTCGCGAACGGATGCAAGAAACACCATTATTCCGGTTAGCGCAAGAAAAGCAACAAGTGACCAAGTCACCTTTAAAAACGGTCTTTAAACAAAGCTGGCGTCAAATCTTGCAAGGCACGTTCATCGTGGCGGTGACTTATACCTTGTTCTATACGTTGGCCACGTGGTCGTTGACATACGCCACAACAAAACTTGGCTTTACCAATCAAGAATACTTATTCATGTTAATGGGTGCCATTGTTGTTTTCGCCGTTTTGATCGTTGTCGCTTCTTTCTACGCAGATGTTTGGGGACGTCGACGGGTACTGATCAGTTCAGCGGTTGCCTTGATCGTCTTCTCGTTTGTCTTCCCTTATTTGTTACAAGGACATCGTAATTTTGTGGGGGCCATGGCCTTCTTAGTCATCGGTTTTGTGTTAATGGGTATCGCCTTTGGACCCGTTGGTGCTGTGTTACCAGAATTATTCTCCACGAAAGTCCGTTATTCTGGTGCAGGGATCTCTTATAATTTAGCGGCGATTATCGGTGCAGCTTTTGCCCCAACCATTGCCACTTGGTTAGCAGCCAACTGGGGTATCAAGTCAGTTGGGCTTTACTTAGGTGTGATGGCCGTTGCTTGTTTGGTGTCATTATTGACCATGCACGAAACAAAGTCAGTTGATTTTACGAAATAATTTTAAAAGTCAGTATCAACAGGGGGTGACCTGCTGACACTGGCTTTTATTCTGTGCTAAGATAATAAAATGACAGTTACAAAAAGGAAGTGGCGGAAATGACAGCAATTTATACACGGCAAGCACAGTTATCCGATTTAGACCAGATCATGACCATGATTGATGCAGCAAAAGCACTTTTGAAAAAAGATGGTAGTCCGCAATGGCAGGACGGTCACCCTGATCGTGAGATGATGACCAAGGATATTCAGGTCGGGGATTGCTATGTTTTGGTTGTCGGTAAGCAAGTTGCCGGCACTGCAACATTAATGGTGACGCCAGATCCTTGCTACGCTGAAATTGATGGGGCTTGGTTAAAGCCAGATCAGCCTTATGCCACGGTCCATCGTTTGGCCCTTGCAGCTGATTTTCGTGGGCAACATTTAAGTGATTTCTTCATGAGTAACTTGTTGTCATTGGCCTATGAAAAAGGCTTACGGCAAGTCCGAATCGATACCCACATGTTGAACCAACGATTACAACATTTAGCACAGAAATTTGATTTTGTTTATTGTGGTGTGATCAAGGTTGCAGACGTCATTGATCCAAACCGTAACGCCTATGAGTTAGATTTTTAATGCCCATTTAGGGTCAGTTCGGTAAGCTAAAGCAAACAATAGAAGGGGATACGAATATGAAAGTTTTAGTCTTTGGTGCCAGCGGTCGAGTTGGCCAAGCGTTAGTGCAACAGTTAGTTGCAGCCGGTCATGAAGTGGTCGCCGCAGCGCGGCATCCAGAAGTGTTTGCGGATCAAGCTGGGGTGACACCATTGGTCCTTGATCTACATGAATCAATTGAACAATTAAGTGTACCCGCAGTTGATGCGGCTTATTTTGTGGCAGGCTCTCGCGGCAAAGAACTATTGCAAATCGATGCCTATGGTGCTGTTAAGGCCATGGCTTTGACTGAAAAGGTTGGTGCTAAACGGTTTATCATGCTTAGCTCATTATTTGCCACTGTACCAGAAAAGTGGTCAGTGGGGCTAACGAATTATAATATTGCCAAGTTTTTTGCGGATCATTGGTTAATGGAACATACGCAACTGGACTACACGATCTTACAACCAGGGGCGTTAACAGAGGCGCCAGCAACTGGCCAGATCCAGTTTAATGTGACCGCTGGTGGCGCTAATCCGATCCCGGATGTTGCGGCAACCTTAGCGGCATTACTAACAGCACCAAATACGTCTGGTAAAGTGTTGACTATGTTGTCTGGCACAACGCCAATTGCGGACGCTGTGGCTGCCATTTAGCACAACGACTCGCTGAGAAAGGATCAAAAATGACGATTCAAAATAAAACCTTAACCCTTGCCGGGATTCCCGTATTAGAAACCGTTGATGATGCGCAAGAACAAGCCAATATGCCGCTTGTCCTAAATTTTCACGGCTGGCAAACAGCGAAAGCTGGACAATTGGTTAGTAGTTATTTATTAGCCGAACGCGGTTTTCGGGTCTTGGCGCCAGATGCCAATTATCATGGTGACCGCCAACAGGCTGATTTTAAACTAAGCCAACATCCAGAAATTTTTTGGCCCATTATTGGCCAATCATTGCAAGAAGTACCAGACTTGCTGGCCGCTTATCCCGCTGCTCGCACTGTTGATGTGATGGGTACCTCAATGGGCGGTATCACAGCGATTGCGGCCTTAGTGTGTTATGAAACGCTTCATGGTGGTGTGTCTTTTGTTGGGACACCAGCACCACGTGATTTTGCAGCCTACCAATTAGGGCTGCTGCCTGAAAAGGTTCAGGCAGCATTTGCCGCTCAAAAAGAAGCTATTTTAAACCAAATTGCGGCCTTTGATTTAAGCTGTCACCCTGAAAAATTAGCACAGCGGCCGCTATTCTTATACAATGATACCGGCGATCCAACGGTTCCTTATCAGTTTACAGCCCCTTATCAAGACCAGTTGCCAAAAAATATTGTTTATCATGTTGGTCAGCGTCAGGCCCATCATGTGCCTTACAGCACCATGGTCGCAGGGGCAGACTTTCTGCAAGCTGCTTTAAAAAAATGATGCATTTATGACCCAAAAAATTAATAAATTTTAGATACAAGGCTGTTTTTTTGGTGCCGGCTAGTTTATGATTATAGATACGAATGCAATATTAATTTGAAGGAGCGAATTAAACTTATGGTTGAAGCAATTAACTTGAAGGCCGGGATGGCTTTTGAAAAAGATGGTAAGTTGATCAAAGTTTTGGAATCGAACCATCACAAGCCTGGTAAGGGGAACACGGTCATGCAAATGAAGTTGTATGATATTCGTTCAGGTGCAACCGTTCAAACAACCATGCGCCCTGAAGAAAAAGTTCAACAAGCTATTTTGGAAACAAAAGATGCACAATACTTGTATACACAAGATGATACAGCTTTCTTCATGGATCTAGAAACTTACGAGCAATACGAAATTCCGGTTGATAGTATTGTTGAAGAACGTAAATATTTACTTGAGAATATGCAAGTTAAAATCGACTTCTTCAAAACAGAAGTGATCGGAATTACCTTGCCAAATGTGGTGCAATTAGTGGTTAAAGAAACCCAACCTTCGATTAAAGGGGCAACTGTTACAGGTTCAGGCAAACCCGCAACAATGGAAACGGGCTTAGTCGTTAACGTGCCTGACTTCATTAACGAAGGCGACAAATTAGATATCAATACGCAAAAAGGAACTTACTTGAAGCGTTCTGGTAAATAATCGAGACAGGATGTCGAGCGCATTGTAGCTCGGCATTTTTTGTACTTTGGTACCGGCTTAAAATGGTGGCGTTAATTGGAAAATGAAAAGTTGTCAAAAAAAGAGACCAGTTGCTGGCCCCTTTAAAACGCGCGCAACATGTCTTTCAGTTAGGCGTGTTGGAAAATTGCTAAAACAAATGAAACTTTTCACATTTAGGCCGCTTCGGCAAACTGGAACGCCTATAATGAATGTAGCCAATGAAATATCCTAATAGGATTTATATCACTCAAAAAACCACTCAGCAAAATTGCCGAGTGGTTTTTTGAGTGATCAAGCCGTGACTTTTTTAGTTTTAGGATTAAATAAAATGTTCAAGACCAGTGCGGTGATCCCACCAACGACCATGCCATTGCTTAAAATCGTTTGAACGGTTTCAGGCAAGAACTTGAATAGGGCAGGTTGTGTGGTGACACCTAAGCCAACCCCAATCGAAATGGCCATAATCAGTAAATTACTGGTTGTCATTGGGACATCGCTGAGCATCTTGATTCCTTGTGAGCCGACCATGCCGAACATCACGAGCATCGCACCACCTAAAACAGGTGTTGGAATTAAAGTTGCAACGGCGCCGAATTTTGGAATCAAGCCTAAGATCAACAACATCACGGCTGAATAGTAAACAGGACGTAATTTTTTGATCCCGGATAATTGCACGATCCCAACGTTTTGAGAGAAGGTTGAGTAAGGGAAGGTGTTGAACAAACCACCTAAAATGGCGGCGATTCCTTCAGAACGATAACCACGTTTCAAATCATCTTTGGTTAAGTCACGTTTCGTAATGTCGGCTAGCGCAAAGTAAACGCCCGTTGATTCGATCATACAAGTGACGGCAGCAAGGATCATGGTTAAAATAGACGACCATTCAAATTTTGGTGTGGCAAAGTAGAAAAATTGTGGCAATTGCACCCAATGTGCTTGGCCAACAGAGGCAAAGTTGACTTCACCCATCGCAATGGCAATCAGTGTGCCCACAACGATCCCAATTAAAACAGAAATCTGTTGTAAAAAGCCACGGCTTAAAATATTGATTAAGATAATAATGAGGGCTGTGACAAAACCTAGTAATAAGTTCGTTGGTGTGCCGAAGTTTTTAGCAGTTGCATCGCCGCCACCGATATTTTGAAAGGCGACGGGAATCAAAGTGAACCCGATCAATGTGATCAATGAGCCAGTGACAACTGGCGGGAAAAAGCGGCGTAAGTCCGCGAATAAATTACCAATCAGTAAAATGAAAATCCCAGCAGCGATAATACCGCCATACATGTAGCCAAAGCCTAATGTATTCCCAATGTGTTGCAATGGCGCGACATATTCCACTGCACAGCCGAGTACTACTGGCAACGCGATCCCAGTAATCGGTGTGCGCTTTAATTGGAGTAACGTGGCAACACCACACATGAAAATATCCATGGAAACCAGATAGGTCATTTGAGCCGTGTTAAAATGTAAAACCGCTCCGATCAATAATGGAACTAAAATATCGCCAGAATACATGGCTAATAAGTGCTGGAAGCCGAGGAGCATTGTTTTAGGAATGGAAAGTTCCTTGCTCGGCATATTTGATGCATTTTTGTTTTCCATGCTACGCCTCTTCATTCGTTAATTTAGTATATTTAAGATACTAACACGAATTGTTAGGACTGACAATAAAGAAAAAACGAACGATTATCTAAAAAATATTTTGAAAGTTAGCCTAATGACTAACGTTCGTAGATGAAACGCTATTTTAAGATTTTAAGACAGGACAATAAAAAAGACGCTGACCGCTGCGTCAACGCCGATTTTAAGGGGCTTTAATGGTTTTACCACGTAATGTGATGGCATTGCGGCCAGCTCGTTTTGAGGTGTACAAAAATTGATCCGCACGATCATAAATGTCAAGATAATTGCGATCCGTGGCAAAGCTGCGTTCTTCACCAATTGAGAGATGAATTTGAAACGCTGCGGCGGTGCCAAATTGAAAGGTTAAGGCACTAACGGTTTGCTGAATCAGTTGTGAGTTGGCCAGCGCTGCTTGTTCGTTTTCAACAATGTCCACCATTAACAGCGCAAATTCCTCACCGCCAGTGCGGTAAAAGGTGGCGGCATGGGTCAATTGTGGTTGCAAGCGCGTTAAGGTTTGGGCAACTTGTTGTAAGACTTGGTTACCAGCCAAGTGGCCATAGGTGTCATTGATTTGTTTAAAGTGGTCAATGTCCATTGAATACAACGCATAACGCTGGTCTAACGCCTGGGCACGGTTAAAAACACGTTCTAAATCAGCGCGAAATGCGCGAAAATTTTTAAGGCGTGTGAGGTCATCATAATCGGCCTGTTGCTGATAATGCTGTAATAATTGATTATGATGTTGTAGAAAATGATTCACTTCATACATTTCAGTCGCAAAAAAGAGCCAAGCAATTGCTTCAAAAATTAAGTTGACGTTCATCAGGGGTACGCTTAGGTTCGCAATCACTAAAAATGGCGTGCAAAATAAGAAAAGTGAACCAATGTAAAGCCAGCGGTTTGTCCAACAGGAGGCTCGAAAGTGCGTTAATAACAGCGTGAATAAGCAGGCCACAAGCAGTCCAACAATGACCGGCCAGCTAATGGCAAGCTCTGGTGTGATCCAATACCAAAGAATAATTACAGCCAGGCTGGTGACAAGTTGCCATTTTGAATCAATTGACGTGGTTAAGTAGTATAAGATCAAGAGTTCCAGTACCAAGTAGATCCAGTGATAACCAGTGGGAAAGTTCAATAACGAGCGGTTGATTCGGCCGCTGACGTTGACGAAAATTAAAAGAGCGACCCCTAATAAAATCGTTAGCACCGTTTGATGACGGCCAAAAAAGCCCGAAAACTGACGGATATTTGACCAGGTAAACAGAAAAATAGTGCCTAATAAAATTAAAGCATTCGAAATGAGAAAAATGATAAAATTACCGACTAATAAACCTGTCATAAGCGCTAAAATTTACCTTTTTTAAGGGCCTTTTCTTGTGGTGTTTTATCGTGGAATAGGGCCGGTAAAAGCAAACCACCTAATAAAAAGATCACATTGAATACTGTTATGCGTCGAAACTTCATTGTAACGCCTCCAATCAATTTTATTATAGTAGAATTGATGCCATAAAAAAACCAGTATCTCTGTGGATACTGGTCCTTGGCCAAGAAATATCAAGTTGTGGACTAAGATAAATCTAAATTGCCATATAGAAGTAGTTTAGAAAAGGAAGTTAGATTAATTACTCTGCTATACATTATTAGTATAAGCAATTTCATCCAAATTGCAAGCGCTTTCTGGAATTGTTTTAGGCGTAATCAGTTAGTGGCGTTAACAGTGACCGGTTAAAGGTAGTCGTTGTGTTTTTGATGAAAAAGGGATGAAATCAGCGCTGTGTCAAAATTCAACACCTGATTTGGCGTTAAAAGAGACTTGTTAAATCATTGATAGATGATAAGATTAAGATATAATTGTTGTCCGTAATCACAACTGAAACAAAAGCGGTGAATCAATTAAAATGGGTTGATAAAGGCAGATACGGCGATCAGTTTTGACGTGATTTGAAAGTTGAGGCAGCACTTAATGGTGTGCAGACGCTTTTGCGACAGATCAGTTGAATGGCAGTGTGAATCGAGTTATGAGGTAAAGGTGAGTAGATGATTCGTTTTTTTGGGCAAGCTAAGTATGATGTGAAAACGCAACAGTTAGTGGGATATGAGTTTTTCATTCGGGTCCGCCAACAGCAGCAATGGCGACTACCTGAAGATTTTAGTGTTTTTAAGGCCCAACAAGTCACCGATTTACTTGCAGTAACGCTCAAAACGCTTCCGCAAACATTGACACTGATCTCGTTTAATTTAGATCAAGCACAGTTTATTGATCCTGAATTTTGTCAGCGTTTAGTGGCTGTTCAAGCGCAGACCCCGATTCACATTTACATCGAGTTGACTGAACGCAGTGGTGAACCACAACAATTTGTTACTGTACAACAGCTGGTACAAGCGGTGAAACGCTATCATGATGCTGGCTTGCACGTTTGTTTAGACGATGTCGGGAGTGGCGAAAATACCATTCAATTGGTCAATGCTTTAAGCACCAATACCGATGAATATAAATTTGCTTTGCAAAACTTTCGTGATGATTATGCTTGGCCAGAAGTGTTGGCTAAACTGAAATGTTGGAGTCAATTAGCCCAGCAACAGCACAAAGTATTTGCGATTGAAGGCTTTGAGGCAGCGGATGAATTGCGTTTGGCTGACGTTTATCATGCGCAATTAGCGCAAGGCTATTACTTAGGACGACCGCAGTTACTGTCGTTACCCCAAGACCAATTTTAAAAATGAGAGGATGACCATCATGCGCGAATATCATGGCAATGGCAAAATCAGTAATATTTATGAATCACCTTCACAAATTATCACAAATCTAGTATTACCAGCCGGTGAAGCCTTACCCACTCATCATGCACCTTATCACGTCACCGTGGTATCAGTGAAAGGTGAAACAATTTTTAAAGGCCAAGACTTTGAAGCCCATTTGGAACCTGGCAAGCTGATCCAAATGACACCCGATGAATTGCATAGCTTAACTGCCATAACTGACAGTGAGCTAATGGTCATTAAATCTAAATTAGCAGAGTAAGAATCAGGAACCGCAAGTGACTTGCGGTTCCTTTTTCATTAGAATCGGTGTGTTTGGCGTAACTTAAAGTATCAAGCAAAAATGGAGTGAAAATTTTCATGGAAGCAACGACAATTTTAAAGGAAAAGTTTGGCTACGATCAGTTTCGACCGGGGCAAGACCGGGTGATCCAGCAGGTAATGGCTGGTGATAATAGTTTGGCCCTGATGCCAACTGGCGGTGGGAAGTCTTTGTGTTATCAAGTGCCAGCATTGCTTTTTTCAGGCTTGACTTTGGTGATCTCACCGCTGATTGCGCTGATGAAGGACCAAGTGGATGCTTTAAATGCCAATGATATTCCAGCAACATTTATTAATAGCAGTTTAACAGGGACGGAGGCTGCTCAACGGTGGAATCTGGTTGCGGATGGCGCCGTAAAATTACTTTATTTAGCGCCAGAACGGTTGGATGATCCACGCTCGCTACAGCAGTTACAGCAATTACCCATTGATTTAGTGGCCATCGATGAAGCCCATTGTATTTCACAATGGGGCCATGATTTCCGACCGAGTTATTTAAGCCTAACCGATACCTTGGCGACGTTGCCAAGTCAGCCGGTGGTATTGGCGTTAACGGCAACCGCAACGCCACAAGTGGTGACTGATATTTGTCAGCGCTTGACAATTCAGCCTGATAAAGTTGTCCAAACAAGCTTTCAACGGGAAAATTTGACGTTTCAAGTGGTGCGGGCGCAAGCGCAAGTCCCTTATTTAACTGAATTTTTGAAAGCAAATCCTAAAGAGGCAGGCATTATTTATGCCAGTACGCGTAAAATGGTTGAACAGCTGACCCAGGTGCTTCAAAAGCAAGGCATCAAAGCAGGCGCTTATCATGGGGGCTTGCCAGAGGACCAACGTCGACAAAATCAAGAGGACTTTCTTTACGACCGGTTACAGGTGATGGTTGCGACCAACGCGTTTGGCATGGGAATCGATAAATCAAATGTGCGTTTTGTGATTCATGCGCAACTACCGGCGAGTTTAGAAGCCTATTATCAGGAAGCTGGCCGGGCAGGGCGAGATGGGGTGCCAAGCCAAGCAATTTTGCTATTTCAGCCGCATGATGTTCAAATTCAACATTTTTTGATCGAACAATCTAATTTAGCGGACACTGAAAAAAATCGGGCTTACCGTAAGCTACAAACCATGGTGCAATACGCCCACACCGAAGGCTGTTTACAGCAGTTTATTCTTAATTATTTTGGCGAAGATAGTGAACCTTGTCAGCGCTGTGGTAATTGTACAGATCAGCGTGAGGCACAAGATGTCACGGTTGATGCCCAAAAAGTGTTGTCTTGTGTTGTTCGGCTGAAACAGCGTTTTGGCAAAACCGTGGTGGCGCAAGTCTTGACCGGCGCGAAAAATCAGCGGATTCGTCAGGCAAATTTGGACCAACTATCGACTTATAATTTAATGGCATCATTATCACAAAAAGTAGTGGGACAGTTTATTGATTTCTTGCAAGCCGAACAGTATTTACAAGCCATTGGTGGGGCTTATCCCACGTTAAAAATCACCACCAAAGGTGCCGCTGTTCTAAAGGGACAGGCGCAAGTTTATCGGAAAGCGGCCGTTCAAGTGGCGCAGTCGTTACCAGAAGATGACGGTTTGTTCGAACAATTGCGCACATTACGACGTCGTTTAGCAGAAGAACAAGGGGTACCGCCGTTTGTGATTTTTTCAGATCGGACGTTACATGACATGAGCCAACAACAGCCGCAAACTGAAGCCGAATTTTTAGATATTCATGGTGTTGGCGCCAGTAAATGGGCTAAATATGGCGCCGCTTTTCTGAAGGTGATCCAGGAAGCGGTGGACGCATGATTTTTCGCTGGCAAAATACAGGTCAAGCCCAAACGGTCGGTGGCTTTTTAAGCTGGCTGGGGTGTGGGAAGCATGGATTACGGCGCATTAAGCGGATTGGCCAGTGTCAAATTCAGGAGCACCCAGTTCGGTTAAACGCGATTTTTGAAAAAGGACAGTGGCTCACTTTAATTTTGCCGGATGAATTGGCGGATCCACAGGTTGCTTCATCCCAGCACCCGTTGACAGTACTATGGGAAAATCAAAATTGGTTGGCGGTGAATAAACCGATTCGGTTAGCCAGTGTGCCAGGGCCCCAGGTCGGTACAGATCATGTGGTCAGTCGTGCCAAAGGTTATGGTGTGGCCAAGCCGCATTTAGTGACGCGCTTGGATTTTGACACTAGTGGGGTGTTGCTGATTGCGAAGCACGGATTCGGCCAAACCCTACTGGCCGCTGCACGCTTTCATCCTTTGCTTGAAAAGCAGTATTTGGCTTGGGTTGCAGGCATGCTACCAGCGCAAGGAAAAATCACCTTACCTTTAGGCCATGGGCCAACAGATTATCGGCAACAGGTGCTCGCAACCGGTCAGCGCGCTGAAACACAGTATCAGCGCCTAGCTTATTCGTCACACTTACAAGCCAGCTTGGTGCAGATCTGCTTATTAACCGGACGGACCCATCAGATCCGTGCGCATTTTGCGGCGTTGGGGCACCCATTGTTAGGCGATGCCTTGTATGAAGGGCCGCTTGACCGTGGCATTCAGCGGCCGGCGCTACATGCGGTCCAATTAAGCTTTCAGGACCCATTTGAGCTGATTCAGCGCCACTTACAAGCGCCGCTGCCAGATGATTTACGGCAATTAAAAAATCACGCTTAGTTTGCTGAACTGAGCGTGATTTTTTAATGCAATGCGGTGAGCCAATCCAAAGCTAACGCTAGCCATTTTGCGGCTTGTGGTTGCAAGGCACCTGGTCGCCAAGCTGTTTGCAAATTGGCTAAGGCTAAACCATGTGGGCCGTGTTGGAAAAAATGGGCTTCGACAGGGATCTGATGTTGCAGCAAAGCTTGGTAATAGGCAATGCTATTGGCAACCGGCACCAGTGGGTCATCACTGGTATGCCACATAAATGTCGGTGGATTTGCAGTCGTTACCAGGGTGTCTGCCGCAAAATCGCTAGGTCGTTTGGTGAGCCGATTGCGTGCGGTACGATCTTTGGGAAAGCCAGCGTCTAAACGAATCACGGGATAGTTGAGTAAAATCGCGTGTGGTTGGAGTTGCGTCGTGGTGGTCTGGGCGGCTTGACACAACCAGTCTGCTTGCCATAAATTGGCCAATAAACTGACAATGTGACCGCCAACCGAAAAGCCAGCTAATGACACTTGATCAGGGTCCAGCTGCCAGTCAGCAGCCTGTGTTTTAACGGCGACAATGGCTTGCGCCAGGTCAATGATCGGCTGGGGCAATAATGGTGTTGTCACAGCTGGCTGAAGGGTGTGATACGTAAGGACAAAGGTCTGGAAACCACGGCCACTAAAAGCCAGCGCTAAGGTTTCAGCTTGCGTTGCTGGGATGTGTGTATAAGAACCGCCGGGCACAATGATCATTGCCGGCAGCTTGTGTTGCACTAATTGCGGATCGTGCTGTTGAATATAGGCGGTTAACTGACCGCCAGCCGGTAAGGTTATTGGAATGATTTGCAATTTAACACCTTCTTCTCTAAACTCATTTTATGTTAGTTTGGTGACTTGTCAACGACAAGAATTGGGGAAGAAGGCATCGTATGAGATTAACCACACCACGGTTGCATTTGCGGCCGTTTCGCACATCTGATTTAACAGCAGTCCAACAAATTTATGGCAATCCAAAGTTAGAAGCAATGGCAGGTTGGGCACCGCAAACCACATTAGCAGGCAGTCAGCAAGTGTTAGCCGATTTTATGCAAAGCGACGAGGTATTGGCCCTGGTCACTCGTCAAACGCAACAAGTGATCGGTAGTATTGGCATTCACCGCCAGGCACCAGATGCAACAACACGGGAGCTGGGATTTATTTTAGCGGAAGCTTACTGGGGACAAGGCCTGATGTTGGAAGCTGTTCAGGCTGTGACAGCTTACGGATTTGAACAGTTGCAGCTCACTGCAATTTGGGTCGGTCATTTTCAAAGCAATCAACAATCGCAACGGGTGATTGAAAAAGCGGGGTTTCCCTTTGAATATGAGTTAGAACGGCCACGTTTATTTGCAGACGATCAGCCCACCACAGAATGTTATTATCAGCTCACGCAGGCGGCTTATCAGCATCAGAAAAATAAGTAGATTGTGAAGTAAATTAAATTAAGAAAAACGTTAAAAAGACTGGTTTGTTCAAGGAACGGATGAAAAAATAAATGAAAAGTTTTTAACCATGCTATTTTAAGCCCTAAAAATCTTTGTGAATTGTGCTATAATCAAGCAGTGTTAGATGATTGTTAGGTGCTGGGGAAGCTGTGACAGCGAATACTGCGGGCTGTAACGCATACCAATCAGCGTCACGCTTGACAAAAATCAATTTAATTGAATTAAGGGGGATTTAGAATGGCGCCACAATCTGAAGCGGAGCAAGCCTTACAAAAGGCCTATGCTGAACGTTTGGCGGCAATTAAGGCCGATACGTCATTAACAATTTTAGAACAAAGTGACGAGCAAACGACTGCAAAGATCAAACCTTATGTGGTTTACACGAATATTAATCGTGACCGGATCAAACAGAAAAGTTGTTCGATTTTTGTGTATACACCTTATGCCAACGTTGATAAATACGGACATTCTAAAACGGATTATCAATGCGAGTTACTATTTGAATATAACGCATGGGAACGCAATATTCATATTACGGTTTTGGAAACGTTGGGTTCAGAAAGTCAATTGGCCTTTTTCGATTTTCAAAATCATGGCTTAGCCCAATTGGCACTTAAGAACTTATTGGCGCAAGCGCGTGCCAATCAAGTCCAATCTGTTGATGGTAATGTCAGTTCGTTTGATGGCACTGATTTGGCGAAGGTCCAACATTTATTTGAAAAATTTGGTTTTACCGTTACCATTCAAGATGAAGCGCGCGGCTTGGCTTCCGTTAAACTTGTTTTAGCTGGCAAATAATTTAAAAAGCGGTATGCTAAAGGTACACCCTTGGCAGGAGCAGACTATAACATTCCGTTATAGTCTGTTTTTCGGTTTTTTAGATTGAAAAACGCCTACTTTGAGGTGGTTTATGCTATTATGGACATAGCATATCACAGACATTGGTGATGTCTGATTTAAAAAGGGGGCGGCCAAGGTGCAGCTGACACATGGTTTTGAACAAGCGGCCTGTATTATCACGTTACTTGCGACACAGGATCCTGGGATTCCAATTTCATCGGAAGTGATCCATCATCGGTTAGATGGTTCGCAAACGTATTTACGTAAAATTATGCGAAAACTCGTGGTGGCAGGTCTTGTCAAATCTGTTTCGGGTAATAATGGTGGCTTTACCATTGCGCGTTCGCCAAAAGAAATCAACTTATATGATATTGTGCAAGCAACGGAGGGCGAGATCCATACTTATCCCAACACTGGTTTGATCGATATGGTGTTTAAGGATTTTCAGCCGGTGGCCAATCAAGGCACATCCGTTGTCAACCAAGCGTTTGCTAAGGCTGATCGGCAATGGGAGGCTGTTTTAAAGCAGCAAACGGTCTCAGACCTGATTTGCGAAACGCTAGGTCATCACGAAATTCCATTGGTTAATTGGAACGAGTCGGATGAAAAGCGAGAACTTTTGATTCAAAAGTTGATTCGGAATATCAAAGCTTGATCAAACAGCGCTACAGCCTTGTTGTAGCGCTGTTTTCGTGAACATTTTATTATTAAACGCTTTCACATATTTTTTTTAGCTTGTGAAAGGCCGTAGCGCTTAGTTTATCAGTCTTGTAGACGAATTCACTTAACGCTTTTCACAAGTAATTTTGGTGGAGATATGCTATGCTAATACATGCTGTGGCTGATTGTGTCAGCCATTCAGAAGAAAAAGCCTGTTGATAAATGAAAGCGAGGATTTTAAGATGTCTACGAAACGTTATGGTGCAGATGCACTTGCAGCAAGTTTGATCAACCACGATGTGAAATTTGTTTTTGGGATTCCTGGAGCAAAAATTGACCGTTTCTTTGAACTACTGGAAAACAGTGACGATCCGCGGATGCCACAATTGGTTGTGGCACGACATGAGCAAAACGCTGCCTTTATGGCTGCCGGCATTGGCCGGATCACCGGGAAACCAGGCGTTGTCGCCACAACTTCAGGTCCTGGTGTGAGTAATTTAGCAACCGGTTTGGTCACCGCAACCGCTGAAGGCGATCCTGTTTTAGCGATTTCCGGTCAGGTGCAACGAACCGATTTGTTGCGCTTAACGCATCAAAGCATGAACAATACTGCCTTAATGGAACCTATTACGAAATATAGTGCAGAAGTGCAAGAACCTGAAAATATTTCCGAAGTGGTTGCAAATGCTTATCGTGAAGCAACGGCAGCGAAGCAAGGTGCTAGCTTTGTCAGTGTGCCACAAGACGTGGTAGACGCTGAAGTTGAAAAGCCTGAGATCAACCCATTACCAGAAGTTAAATTAGGGCCAGCCAGTCCAGCAGATATTACGGTGTTGGCACGTAAAATCAAAGAAGCCAAACTCCCTGTTTTATTAGTTGGGATGCGGGCTTCTTCTAAGGAAGTTACCCAAGCAATTCGCAATATTTTAGAAGTTTCTGACTTACCCGTTGTGGAAACTTTCCAAGCGGCTGGCGTGATCTCACATGATCTTGAAGACAACTTCTTTGGCCGGGTGGGGTTATTCCGAAATCAGCCAGGTGACATGTTGTTGAAACAAAGTGATTTGGTGATTGCAGTTGGGTATGATCCTATCGAATATGAATCACGAAACTGGAATGCGGAAGCGGATGCGCGCATTGTGGTGATCGATGATCAAAAGGCTGAAATTGATAAAAACTTCCAACCTGAAACAGAATTGATTGGTGATATGGCACAAACCTTGGAATTCTTGTTACCTTACATGAAAGGTTACGAACGCCAAGCTGAATCTGCAAAATATTTGGAAGAATTACATGCCAAATTTGAAGAACAAGATGTTGTTCCTGATGTACCAGCTGATGCCCCATTAACCCATCCCTTATCTGTCATCGAATCTTTGCAAAAACGCGTGGATGATTCAATGACCGTTGCAGTTGATGTTGGCAGTCACTATATTTGGATGGCACGGCATTTCCGCAGTTACGAACCACGTCATTTATTGTTCAGTAACGGGATGCAAACCATGGGGGTAGCGCTACCTTGGGCTATTTCAGCGGCATTGCTACGGCCAAACACCCAAATCGTTTCAGTTTCAGGTGATGGTGGCTTCTTATTCTCAAGTCAAGAACTTGAAACCGCGGTTCGAATGAACTTGAATATCGTTCATTTGGTTTGGCGTGATGGCACTTACAACATGGTGAAGTTCCAAGAAGAAATGAAATATGGTAAATCAGCCGGCATTCATTTTGGTCCTGTTGATATTGTGAAATACGCTGAAAGCTTTGGTGCAACTGGTTTACGCGTTGAAAAGAGCGGCGACTTAGAAAAAGTTTTAGATCAGGCTTTCGCAACAGACGGTCCAGTTGTTGTTGATATTCCAATTGATTACAGCGATAACAAGAAATTAGGCCAAACGATCTTACCAGATCAGTTCTATTAGACTAGATTTTTAAATGTACAAGAGATATTAGCGTTTTGAGGAGGCCTTGTTTCTGGCGTGGTGGTTTTCACCCGCCAGAATGGACAACCAGCGAAGATGAAAGCTTTGCGAAGCAAAGGCTACAGCAGCGGCCTTAGCTGGTGCCATGTTTCTGGCGTGACGGGTTTCGTCCGCTAGAATGGTCATCCTCCGGAAATAAAGGCTTGCGTAGCAAGGTGAACATTAGAGTTTTGAGGAGGTTTTTACTATGGCGGACAAGGCGGCAACCGTTTATCAACACGGCACGCTTAGTCTTTTGGTACCTGGTTTATTTACCGGTACAGAAACAATTGGCACGCTGTTACAGCATGGTGATTACGGGATTGGTACGTTGGAACATTTAGATGGGGAATTGATCATCGTTGACGGTGAAGCTTACCAGGCGTCACAAGATGGTTTGATCCATCATTTACCGGCAAGTCAAACCGTTCCCTTTGCGACCGTTCATTTTGATCAGCCACGGTCAACGGTTACTGTTCATGATATGCATCAAATGGATGTTGAACGCTATTTGTTAAACCACTATCCTTATAAAAATGTATTTTTTGCAGTTAAGTTAACCGGTGAATTTTCACATATGAAAACACGGGTCGTGCCTAAACAAAGCCAGCCTTACCCACCGTTAACAGCGGCATCTAAAGTGCAACCGATTTTTGAACAGAATAATACACACGGGACGGTTATCGGCTACTTCGCGCCACCACTGTTCTCTGGTGTGGCGGTAGCTGGGTATCATTTACATTATCTAAATGACCAACATGATTTTGGCGGTCACATTTTGGAATATGCATTAACCTCAGGTGAGTTATCCATTCAACCTTTTGCAGCGTTACATCAGCATTTCCCATTAGATAACGAAGACTTCTTGAAACAAAATTTTGATTATGGCAGCTTGGATGCTTCAATTAACCAAGCGGAACATTAAGCATGATGAAAAACACTTTATTGCATTTAGGATAAGGTGTTTTTTATTTGGGCTATAAAGGCTGTTTTAAGTCAAAAAATAGGACATCAGTTGTTTCTGACGTTGAAGATGGTATAATATTGAAAGAATAAGATTGAGGTTGCGACGTACAAGAGTCACAGGTCAGACGTGGTTTGTCACGAATGAAGGCTTGTAAAAGGGTGCGTTGCCGAAATTGGGTTGTGACAAACAACAGCTCGGTTGGGGCTTGGCTGAATAAACCAAGCACTGTCGTAAAAGGATGACTTTTACGGAGCGCTATCGACTGACTGTAAAGGTGAACAACGTCTTTTTGCAGGTGCGGCGCGCTATGCAAAAAGGCGTTTTTTATTTGGTTTAATTGAGCTGATAGCGTCAGGGAAAACAATCTTGGACAGCCGATGTGATTTTTGTTTGACGGAAGGGTCAAAATTTAAAACGCAAATAAACATTGGAAAACTTGAGGAGGGCCATGTGTCTTGCGGTGTGAATTGCCGCCACAAGACTGGTTATCATCCGAAGGTGAGATTTTGCGGAGCAAAATAAACATTGGAAAACTTGAGGAGGTTTTTTTAAATGGCGCAGGAAAAAAATCAAGGGGTAAAACGAGAGCTAAAAACACGACATCTCTCGATGATTGCCCTTGGTGGTAGTATTGGAACCGGGCTGTTTGTGGCTTCAGGTTCCGCAATTTCAACGGCGGGCCCTGGTGGCGCATTAGTCGCTTATATTGGCATCGGTATTATGGTGTATTTCTTAATGACCAGTTTAGGGGAAATGGCAACCTATATTCCAGTTTCTGGTTCATTTGCGACTTATGCCACGCGTTTCGTGGATCCGGCTTTAGGCTTTGCTTTGGGTTGGAATTATTGGTTTAACTGGGCGATCACATTGGCGGTGGATGTTTCCACAACCGGGATCGTCATGCATTTTTGGTTGCCACACGTACCGGGCTGGATTTTCTCGGCATTTTTCTTAGTCGTTATTTTTATTATTAACGCCTTATCAGTCCGTTCATTTGGTGAAACGGAATATTGGCTCTCAATCATTAAAGTGGCCACTGTTATTGTGTTCTTAATCGTTGGTTTCTTAACGATTTTTGGCATTATGGGTGGTGCACCGATTGGCTTCAAGAACTTTACCACAGGAAAGGCACCGTTTGTGGGGGGCATTCCAGCGATTCTCAGTGTTTTCGTTGTTGCGGGCTTCTCGTTCCAAGGTACTGAATTGATCGGGATCACGGCAGGTGAATCCGCAACACCTGAAAAGAGTATTCCCAAGGCCATTAAACAGGTTTTCTGGCGGATCTTATTGTTCTATATTTTGGCGATTTTTGTGATTGCCGCAATTTTACCGTACACCAGTAAAGATTTGTTAGGGTCTGGTGCAACGGATGTGGCGATTTCACCATTTACTTTGGTATTCCGGCGCGTTGGTTTAGCTTCTGCGGCCAGTGTGATCAATGCCGTTATTTTAACGTCGGTGATCTCTGCTGCTAATTCTGGGATGTACGCCTCAACTCGGATGTTGTGGGCGATGTCGAAGCAAGGAATTGCACCAAAAGCCATGGGGCGGACAAATGGCCATGGGGTGCCAGTTCCGGCATTGCTTGTGACGACTGTGATTGGCCTTTTCACGTTCTTAACGGGGATCTTTGGGCCACGGATCTACTTGTTCTTAGTTTCTGCATCTGGTTTAACAGGTTTTATTGCTTGGCTGGGCATTGCGATTTCACATTATCGGTTCCGGCGGGCTTTTGTAGCGCAGGGACATCAGTTATCTGAATTGAAATACCATGCGAAGTTATTCCCGTTTGGACCTGTTTTAGCCATGGTCTTAGGGGTTTTAGTCATTATCGGTCAGGATCTGAATTCGGTTAAGCATTTAGATTGGCAAGCATTAGGTGTCAGTTATATGAGTGTGCCGTTGTTCATTATTTTATACAGTTATTATAAGATCCGGCATAAAACCAAGGTGATTCCACTGGATAAAGTGGATCTTACCAAGATTCATCAAGATTAAATCAAAAACGTCAGTCAAAATTTGGCTGGCGGTTTTTATTTGTAACAAAACTTCTGCTACAATAAGTGCTATTGGAGTGATTTTTGATGAAAAAAGGCGTTTTATTAGTCAATTTAGGCACCCCGGATGCGCCACAAGCACCAGAAGTGCGGCGTTATCTAGGGCAATTTTTAGCAGATCAGCGGGTAATCGACACCCCTAAAATCATTTGGTGGCCGATTTTACATGGCATTATTTTACGATTTCGTCCGCGCCATTCTGCGGCGTTATATCGACGGATCTGGACAGATCAAGGGTCACCATTAGCAATTTATACCGCCCAGCAAGCCAAGCAATTACAGGTATTGATGCCTGATACAATGGTACAGTCGGCAATGTGCTATGGACAGCCAGCCATTGACACTGCGTTAACGGCATTCCAAAAACAAGGTGTGCGTGAGATCACGGTGATTCCCATGTACCCACAATATTCACAAACAACCATTGGTTCAATTTTTGACCAGGTGATGGCTTATTATCAACAACGACCTGATGTAGCAGATCTTCATTTTGTCCGTGGTTTTTACCAACGCCCGGATTACATTCAATTGTTGGTCACACAACTCAAACAGGCGTTGCAGGAACAAGACTATGATCAATTGATTTTTTCGTATCATGGTATTCCACAAAAATATTCAGATAACGGGGATCCATATGCGGCAGAATGTACGGCCACCACAGAAGCAGTGATGGCGGCAGTAGGGGACTATCCGTATGTGCAAACGTATCAATCGAAGTTTGGACCTGCACAGTGGCTATTGCCAGCAACAATCGACACGTTACGTCAGTTGCCAGCACAAGGTCGGAAAAAAGTGCTAGTGATCACACCTAGTTTTGTGGCGGATTGCTTAGAAACGTTACAAGAAATTGAAATTGAAAATAAAACAGCCTTTTTGGAAAGTGGTGGTGTGCAATTTACGTATGTGCATCCTTTAAATGGCGCCGCTGATTTTACAGCAGTCTTGAAAAAAATTGCACTGAATCAAAAGTAAGACACGAAAAAACACCTTATTACTTGATAAGGTGTTTTTAGTAATGCCGGCTGCAGGACTTGAACCTGTGACCCTCGGTTTACGATACCGATGCTCTACCAGCTGAGCTAAGCCGGCATGATGACCCGTACGGGATTTGAACCCATGTTACCGCCGTGAAAGGGCGGTGTCTTAACCACTTGACCAACGGGTCATGCAACAATAAAATATTATACAGTTTTTTGGGTAATTGTAAAGCCCTTTTTGAGAAATAGCCGGTTAAACTGAATAAATGAGACATTTCTAATGATAATTTCATCAAAACCGTTTTAAAATGAAAGAAAAATTAGAGTTTGTATGTTTTCTCACATTGATTTTATAAGATGTTTTATAATCCCGAATTATTCATACGAGGTTTAATATCGGCATACCGCACAATTTTGGACC
>NZ_AZDA01000065.1 GCF_001434575.1 Loigolactobacillus bifermentans DSM 20003 | reverse complement strand
TTACGTAAAACTGATAATTTGGCCAATCAATTTGATGCATATGCATAATTCAGGTTAAAGGCTTTGTGCTTGATGATGACCGCTTAAAACAAGGTAGTAACCTACTGGATAAAGATTACTTCAGCGAACTGTTAGAACGTGTTCGGTCAATTCGTGCTAGTGAACGTAGAATTTGGCAAAAAGTAACTGACATCTTCGCTGAAATCAGTTCTGATTATGACAAAAATAGTCCGGTGACTAAAAACTTCTATGCGACCGTGCAAAACAAATTCCATTATGCAATTACAGGTGAAACAGGGGCCGAAATTATCTATCACCATGCGGATCGCAACCAGGCCAATATGGGGCTTACCTCATGGAAAAATTCGCCAGATGGCCGTATTTTGAAAAGTGATACCCAGGTCGCAAAAAATTATCTCAGCAAAAAAGAAATCACTGCCCTTGAACGCAACGTATCAAGCTATTTTGATTACATTGAAGACCTGATAGAACGCCGAAACACGTTCACGATGGTAGAATTTGCCGACAGCATAGACCGCTTTTTAACGTTTAGAGAATATAAAGTCCTGTCTAATCACGGTTCTATTGCTATGAAAACGGCTAAAGAAAAAGCGTCCACTTCAAATATGCAGTATTCAACAAAACACAAAAGATCACTTCTGATTTCGATAAAGCAGCTCGAAAATTCCTTAATCCTAACCAGTAACACTGACCTAGCATCTAACCAGATACGAACTTGCTCATCGCGCCACAGCCCTACCAGCTGGCACATCATCCGGCGCCGGTCGTTTCAGTTGCGCTTTTGTCAGTTTCCCGGTATGCTGTCCCTGTAAGTGGCCCAATCCACTTACAGTGCGTGTCCGCATCGCACGCTGTCACACCACCATCCCATTGTCTTACAGGCATCTGGCCGCGTTTTCTAATGAAAATGCGGCCTCTTTGCATGCTATAATAAGGCGAGGTGACAAGATGACATTATTAGAACAGATCAATCAAATTGCGGACCAAGAACCCAAGAATCTCACGCAGCAAACCCTAAAATTAATGGAAGAAGTCGGCGAGGCTGCCCAAGCGTTACTTTCCAGCCAAGGTGCTTCCGGTAGTGGCTACAAAGGCTTAACCACTCAAAACACCCAGGAAGAATTTGTGGACGTGCTACTGGTCACTTTAGCCATTTTACGCAAATTACAGCCTGATCAGGCCATCACCGATCAATTGATCCAACAAAAGGTGGCCAAATGGGCTGCAAAACAAACGGCTAACAACTAGCCCATTCCGGCAACTTATGCTATGCTGGGTGGAAATTCAAGTAAAGGAAGACCCTTATGACACAAGAACCCATCAAGATCGCCTATCTCTATGAAGATTTAATGAACACTTACGGCGACTCTGGCGACGTTAAAATCTTACGTTACTTATTTGCAAAACAAAATTACACCGTTCAGGTGACGAATATTAGTTTAGACACGCCTCATTTTGACGCCAACGATTACGACTTTCTCTTTTTTGGTGGGGGCCAAGATTTTGAACAAACGGTTGTGGCCACGGACTTACCACGCTTTCGGGACACGATCCAAGCATTTATCGAAGCAGGCAAGCCCATGTTGGCCATTTGTGGCGGTTACCAATTTTTAGGCCGCGACTATGAAACCAGTGACGGGACCACCATTGCCGGCTTGGATATTTTACCGTTTCACACCGTTTTTAAAGCAGATGCCCGCATGATCGGCGACACCAAGTTTGAAACGGAATGGGGCACGGCAACCGCCTTTGAAAATCATAGTGGCCGCACTTATTTTGACGATGCGACCAAATTAAAACCACTTGGTAAAATGATCGAAGGCTACGGCAACAATCCTGAGGACAAGGCAGAAGGCATGCGTTATAAAAACACCTTCGGCAGCTATTCTCATGGGCCTTTGTTGAAAAACGTGAACGTCGCTGAGGCGTTTGCGAAAATGATTCTCAAAACCCACCAAGAACGTGTGGCACAAACAGCGAATCCGGCTTAGGGCCGATGCCATAAGCAACTTTTTTTGCGATACTAGCACTAAACCCTAAGAATGGAGCTGATCATATTTTTTTCTGGGATCCAACCTACTTTTTAGTTATCATTGGCTTACTGATCTCCATGGCAGCGTCCGGTTACGTGAACCGCACCTTCCGAAAATTTGACGAGGTCCAAAGCCGCCGCAACGTAAGCGGTACAGAAGCCGCACAATTTATTTTGCAACAGTCTGGCATTCATGACGTAGACGTGCAAAAGATCAGTGGCGACCTCACTGACAATTACAACGGTCAAACCAAAATTTTAAGCCTTTCTGACGCCACAGCTGATTCCACCTCTGTTGCAGCAATTGGTGTCGCAGCCCATGAATGTGGGCACGCCGTTCAAGACCAAACCAATTACTGGCCTATGCGGCTACGCACCGCTATTGTACCTTTAGCTAACATTGGCTCAACGATCTCCTTTCCAATGATCTTAATTGGCGTGTTGCTGAGTTGGAACCACACCTTGATCACCTTGGGAATTTTCGCGTTTTCCTTAGCCTTATTATTTCAATTGGTGACCTTACCCGTTGAATTCAACGCCTCCCGCCGCGCCATTTCAATTTTAGCGGCCGGTGGCATTCTCAGTGCCGATGAAGTGCCAATGGTGCGCCAAGTCCTCACGGCAGCGGCTTTAACTTACGTGGCTGCGGCCTTGTCCACCTTCTTACAATTACTACGCTTAATTATTTTGTTCGGCGGCAATCGCGACGACAATTAAAAAACCAAGCCCAGGGCCTGGTTCAAATCAAAGTCTTGCTTCGGCAAGGCTTTTTAGTTTGTGGTTAAAACAGTGCGCCCCAGTAAGATCACTAACCCCACTAATAACCCACCTAAACAAAGCGCGGAGACCAAGGGTTTAAAAAATAGACTGCCGAATAGCACCACTCCAGCGACAACAAAATAATGGCCTAACCGCCGGTTTAAGCGCAACGCCAACTGCTGTGACGGTTGTTTCGGCCAATGCAGGCGATTCTGGGCAGTTGCTGGAATCGTTGGCAAGTAATTACCAATGGCAATGAACACCAACCCGATCAATACCAGTACGATCCGGCGAATATCCGGTTTCCCGCCGAGATTAAAGGACACCATGGTGACATACACCACCACGTTTAAAATCGGGATCAAACTGTAGACCACCCGTTCAAAACGCGGTGCCAATGGCTTCCCTTTTTGCTGAATCAGACTGATTCCCACACAAACCCATTGCAATAGTAACATAAAAATCGGAAGTCCAAAAACGGCCAGCGGCTTTGCGACCCATTGATCAGCCTGATTTTGTAAATTAAAATGAATCGCCATTTGTGCTGGTAGGGCCTCATAGGCCTGAACGGCATAAAGAATCGGTGCCAAGATCAACACACTTGAAGCACCCAGTACCCACTTAAACTGTTTTGCCATCTTAATCGTCCCCTTTCACGCCTAAACTGTAGAGCCAACGCAACACTTCCTCAAAAACACTGGCGTTTAGATCGTAATAAATAAAATTCTTTTCCCGTCGTTCGCTGATCAAACCAGCCTGTTTTAACAGTTTCAAATGATAAGAAACCGTTGCCTGCCGCAAATCAAACTGTTGGGCAATTTCACCGGCCGAATAAGACTGGTGCTTTAGCAATTCTAGAATCTTTCGCCGCACCGGATCAGCGATTGCTTTTAACGTGGTATTCATTGCCATGACGCAAGTCGCCTTTCTATTTAGAATAATTTCTAAATAGATTATAACACAGCTATTTAGAAAAGTATCTAAATAGGTTGTATCAAAAAACGCCGGCTTATGCCGACGCTGGTTTAAATCGCTAATTGTTGTCGAACTTTCATCATTTCTAACTTACGCGTTGAACGTGGCAAGAAGCGACGGATTTCTTCATCGTTATAACCCACTTGCAACCGCTTGTCATCAAACATGATCGGCCGTTTTAATAAATCAGGATGTTCAGAAATTAATTGAATCAATTGACTTGTTGAAATGTCATCTAAGTTTAAATGGAGTTGTTTGAAAATTTTTGCGCGTGTGGAAACAATATCCTCAGAACCATTCTCAGTCAGGCGTAGTAAGCGTTTAACCTCGTCTGGTGTTAATGGCTGAGCGATGATATTGCGTTCCGTAAAGGGAATATCGTGATCGGCAAACCATGCCCGCGCTTTGCGGCTTGAAGCATTGCTTGATGATGTATAAAGTTGAACAGTCATTGAAAACGCCCCTTTGTCTTTAAGCTCTCGCTTATTTATTATAAGTAAATTATAACTTATTTTATATCGAATTACAATAGGTTTTGCAAAATCTTTTTGAGTCGTCGTCTTTTTTTTAAACCGCATATTCACTGCGTTGAGACCGATTTCATGCTACAGTGAGATTAACCAGATTGTTTTTTTCTAAAGAAAGCAGGTGCCGTTATGAAAAATTGGTTTCAGCGCCTATTTTTAAACAACAAAACTAGTATCCTATTGCTCAATGCCCTATTAGCCCTGGCGGTGCTGTGGCTGCTTCGCCAAACCACCTGGTTACTGGTCCCTGTCGAGCAGTTCTTTAAAATCGTACTGCCGCCATTGATGATTGCCGGTGTGTTGTACTACTTGCTGGTTCCCATTGTCAACGGCCTGACCCGACGCTGGCACATCCCACGTATGCTGAGTATTTTCGGCCTTTTTATCGGCGGTTTGTTGCTACTGATCTGGGGCTTATGGCAAGTGCTCCCGCTACTTGAAAACCAGCTCACGAGTTTTATCAACGTCTTACCAGGCTATTGGCAACGTTTGGCCAAGCTAACCACTCACTGGTTTCAACAGCAAACGCTGCCTGATTATGTAGACGGCGAAGCCTTAACCAAAGAACTGACCAATTTTTTCTCCACTAAAAGTAATCAACTACTGGCCAACACCCTGAATCAGCTGAGCAACGTGGTCGGTTTCATTAGCAAGGCGGCCATCACCTTGGCCACCGTCCCGATTCTGCTATTTTTCATGTTGAAAGACGGCCAACATTTTCCAGAGCGCCTGGCCCACTATTTACCCAAATCAAGCCGCGCCAGTGTCACGCAGCTCATGCGCGAGATCAGTCATAAAATTGGGCAGTACATTCAAGGCCAACTCACAGTGGCCTTTTGCGCCATGTTAATGTTTATACTCGGCTATAGTTTGATTGGCCTGCGTTTTGGCCTGATTCTTGGCCTGATTGCCGGGCCGCTAAACCTGATTCCTTACTTTGGCTCAACGCTGGCCTTGATCCCTGCATTAACCGTTGGTGGCTTGACCTCGACACGCATGCTGCTTGCAGTTGGCGGTGTCTTTCTCATTGAATGGTTCATTGAAACGCAAATTCTGTCACCGATCATTATGAGCAATAGCCTGGCCTTGCATCCCGTCACCATTGTATTCGTCCTCTTAACTGCTGGTAAGCTTTTCGGCTTAGTGGGGTTGATTTTCGGCGTGCCTGGCTTTGCCATTTTAAAAATCATTGCCAGCCGTTTTTTCAGCTGGTATCGCCGCCGTTCCAGCTACAGTGACAATTGAAGCAGACCGTTAAAAAGCAAGCGAAACTTTTTTATTTCTCATATTCCCTAAATAAAATGAAATTGTTCTCATTTTTATTTGACGTTAAAATGTAATCGGATTACTATTTAGTTGTAAGGTCTCTTTCTGATTATCAGACAGAAGCAGGCCAATATAGGAGGTTGCAGCATGGGATTACGGGAACGAAAAAAAGCGGTTAAACGCCAAGAGATTATTGCAGCAGGGTTAAAATTCTTTGAAGCACGCGGATTCGAAAACGTGACGGTTGCGCAAATTGCACAAGAAGTCAACATTGCACCGAAAACACTGTTTACTTATTTTCAAAGTAAAGATGATATTGTTTTCCACGACGAGAACTCGCTGCTCATTGCCATTAAGCATCTACTCCAACAACAAACGTCAATTGGCAATGTTTGGCCCAATTATCATACGTTTGTGATAGAACTGGCCACCAATGCAGAAACCAAGGAGCATTTTGCTGACGTTCAGCATCTATTAAGCATGGTCGCTGCAAATGAGACCTTGGAGATCCGCTTGCTTAAAATGTGGGCGAAATACGAACAAGACATCACCACTTGTATCGTGGCGCAACATTTATCTGATCACAATTTGGCCACCGTTTTAGCAAGCGAAATGGTGCTACCACTACGTTTACTGCTCATACCAAACAACCATTTGACGCCAGCCACTTGGGCCAGTGAAGCACGTCATCTCTTAAATACCATGACCCGTACGCAACAACTTTTAACCGATGAACTCAGTTTAGCTTAGTATTGGGTATGGAAAAGCATCCCTGGAACAACGTCCAGAGATGCTTTTTGATTACCGCTAATCCTCGTCATCATCGTCTTCTTCATCTAGGCCGGTTCGTGCGTCATTGCCCAAATAAAATTGTAATTCGCGAATGGCGTGATTGTTGTGCCCGCGTAATTCAATTAAGAAACTTGCTAAGGCTGGCCGGTCTTCTTTTTCGGCTAATTTAATGGCGCGATCAATAAATAGATTTTCAGTATTGAAATCCTGAACGGTGATATTGATCAATGCTTCGGCTGAGCGGTATTTGTCTTGGCCTGCTTCAGTTAGCATGCTATATTGCTTGAATTCATCACTGGTACTTGGCGCAACTTCACCTTCGTCTAGTAATAAATCACCTAACCGATCGGCTAAATTCAAGTTGGCGTGCCATAACTTGCTTAAAACCGGTACCAAGGCTGGCCGGTTAATCCCTTTCACATACCATTTAGCTTGTTGTAACTTAAAAGCTTGGATTTGCAAATTTGCCAAAATATGGCCGGTCATCGCACCTGCTGTCGGTGTATGATGGTCAATGTCGGCCTGTTTTAATTCTGCTGCATATTTTTCATCGATGGTTGTCATTTGAAAACCTCCTAAGTAATCTAATGTCCATTTTGCTTTCGCAAAAATCCTATTTCCGGAGGATGTCCATTCCCTCGGGCGCAACCTGCCACGATGGAAGCATGGCACCTCCTAAGTGATCTAATGTCTATTTTGCTTCGCAAAAATCCTATTTCCGGAGGATGTCCAGTCTTGTGGCGTCAGTTTATACCGCAAGACATATGGCACCAGCTAAAAGCTCTTGTGTATCTTTGCTATCGCAAAGGTCTCATTTCCGCTGGTTGTCCAGTCTTGTGGCGTCAAATCACACCGCAAGACACATGGCACCTCCAAGTAATCTCATTTCTATTTTGAAAACTGTCTGTTCGTTTGGACAGACAGTCGCATCAAGTCAATTATTGTGGCTGCTTCACTTTTAAACTTAAAACAGAATAGCCTAAACGATCCACCACTTCAGCCAAGGCATCAGCAGTGGTCACTTGTTCATCGAAATTGGCCTTAACTTTGCTTGCGTTGAACAAAACTTTTACATCACTGACCCCTTTTTGTTGCGCCAAAGCCCCTTGGATCTTTTGCATACATGATGGGCAGGATAAACCGTCTAATTGCATAATTGCTTTTGCCATTTTAAAAACTTCCTTTCATATCGTTTCTTCATGATTTATAGTACGACCATTTACTTTTAAAAAACTTGATTCAAATCAACTTTTACATTATTTTGTGTGAAATCTGATCAACCGCATGGCGTTGAAAATAACAACTAAAATGCTGGCTTCATGAACAAACATCCCACTGGCCATATAAATGTAACCAAATACCAAACCAATCAGTAAGAACACAACGGTACCAATCGCTAAAATAATATTTTCTCGTAAATTAGCGACCGTTTTCTTAGCCAGACCATAAGCGTGGCGCAATTCCCCGAAGCTTGACCGCATTAACACAATATCGGAGGTTTCAACTGCGACATCCGTGCCACCACCCATGGCAATGCCGATATCAGCAGTGGCAATCGAAGGACTGTCGTTAATCCCATCCCCAATAAACGCTACTTTTCGGCCTTGCGCTTGTAAAGCCTTAACCTGTTCAACCTTTTCTTCAGGCAACAAATTGGCATGCACTTCTTCAATACCTAATTGATCTGCAACATCCTGAGCCGTTAAGGCGTTGTCACCGGTTAGCATGACCAAATGCTGAATGCCTTGGCGTTTCAAAGCGGCTAACGCACCTTTCACTTCTGGCCGAATCACGTCAGCAATGCCCATAATCAACTGAACCTGTTGCTCGACTGCTACGATCACTGTCGAGCTACCAGCCTGCTGTTGCTGGTGCAAGGTCGCCTTTTGTGTGTCGTTTAAGGTGACATGATGGGCAGCTAACAGTTTCTCATTGCCCACTAAAACGTGTTGCTGGTCGACTATGGCTGCAATGCCTTGTCCTTTGATAGTATTGCTAGCTGTCACCGTTAACTGTTGAAAGGCAATCTGTTGCTGGTCCACGTAAGCCACTACGGCCCGTGCCAACGGATGGTCTGACGCACTTTCAACTTTAGCCACTAAGGCAAGGACGCGTTGTGGGTCCGCAGCTTCATTTTCAACTGCTGTTACGGCCGTTTTACCTTCTGTTAAAGTTCCTGTTTTGTCAAAAACCAGCGTATCCACTTTGGCAAAGGTGTCCACCACTTCGCCACCTTTGATCAAAACACCGTTTTTAGCACCATTCCCAATTCCGGCCACGTTTGAAACGGGTGCGCCAATCACCAGCGCACCTGGGCAACCAAGGACTAGCACCGTAATGGCCAACTTAAAATCACGACTGATCAAGCCGACGATCAACGCGATCACTAAAACAGCTGGCGTATAATACGTGGCAAACCGATCAATAAACTTTTCGGCTGTTGATTTGGTATCTTGCGCTTCTTCGACCAGTTCGATAATTTTCGCAAAAGTGGTGTCATCCCCAACTTTCGTTGCTTCAATTTGTAAGGTACCATTATCCAAAATTGTGCCTGAGAAAACTTCGGCAGCCGCGCCTTTATGGACTAACTTGGCTTCCCCGGTCACACTGGATTCATTTAAATAGCCGTCTCCTGATGCAATCACTCCATCAACTGGCACCTGCGCCCCAGTTTTAACCAGTACGTGATCACCAACTTCAACGTCATCCACATCAGTTTCAACAGTGGTCCCATCTGCCTGCAAAACAGCAGCTGTGGTTGGGGCCATTTCAGTTAAGGCTTTAATCGAATGCCGCGTTTTGGCCAATGTTTTTTCTTCTAAGAAACTGCCGAACAAGAACAAAAAGGTGACAATGGCGGATTCATCAAATTCACCGATCACAAAGGCCCCGATTACAGCAATGCTAACCAACAATTCAATACTGATTACCTTCACCCGCAGTGCTTCATACGCCCGGATCACGATTGGTGTCGCCGCAAGTAACGATGCCACAATAAAACTAATCGTTTTTAAAATCCCAATGCCACTAAATTGACTAATAAAGCCTAAGATAATCAGTAACCCAGTCGCCAATGTTAATTGATTGGTATGTTGTTGAATATAACGTTCAAATTTCATCATGTATTCCTCCTCATCTAAATACGCTAATTTTAGCTTGTTTCACAAGCCTCTATTTCCTGTTTGATTGTCTTTAGTATAGGCGGAACGTTGGACAGAAGACTTGACCGTTATCAAGTTTTGAAAAAAGGACGCAAAAAAAGACCACGTTCCCACGTAGTCTTCCTAAGCTTACTGATTTTCATCAATTAACTGCTGCCACTTGGCCCAAACAGCATCTGCCGAATAGCGCTGACTGCTGGCATAAGCGGCTGTACTGAAGTTTTGTAATTTGGTTGGATCTCGGAAAAGTTCCATAATCCGGTTGGCCAGGGCAAAAACCTTGCCTGGTGCGACCAAATAACCATTGGTCCCATCATCGATCAACGTTTGCGGTCCATAATTAAAATTATAGCTGACCAACGGTAACCCGTGAATTTGTGCCTCGATCATTGCCAGCGGTTCTGCATCTACCTGACTGGTTAAAGCAAAAACTTGGGCGTTGTCATAAACGGCCGTTAAATCTGGTTCATAATCCATAAACTGCACACTATCAGCTAAATTCAGCCCTGATGCCAGCTGCTTTAATTGGTCAGTCGTATTCGGATCGCCATAGCCGCGAATTTCCAAAGTTGCATCCGGAATCCCATTGTGCACCAGTTCAAACGCATGAATCAATTGATCCAATTGTTTTTCTGGTCCAATGCGGCCGACAAATAACAACCGATGATACATCCGCGTATTGATCAACACCCGCTCCCGTTTGGCCTGTTCCGGCGCAATAAAGTTCCCTGGAATCGCATAAACACGCTCTTGACCATTTAGACGCTGCTCCAAGTCATCACGCTGTTGCTCCGTCATCGTAATCAAACCATTTAGCTTGGTGAGCCCCACCGGACTTAAGGCCTCTTGATAGAAACCATCTAACGGCGCCGTTTGTTGTTTTTTCGGATCAATAGCATGGGCGATCGGGAAGAACACGTAGCACTTGGCCGGTGACGTCATAGCCAACAACGGTGCATTGGCCATCCCTGGTCGATCTGCAATAAAACTATTGTGCAACCCATTTTTGCGATTAACTTGATCTAAGAAAAAGGCAAAGAAATCGTCTTCCGACGTAAAATCGAAATTATGATTGTGGTATTCTCGCAATGAGATCAGCGTATTTAGTGGATTCCCTTGAGTGTCTTTCACGTAGTTCTTTTCAATAACCCGCGTTCCGTCTAACCGGAAAAAGTATTCCGTGATCAACTGGCCATCTTGCCCAAAATACTGTTCCGCCGTTTTAAAACCGCGCCAATCATATAGATCTGACTGCACTAAATTACCAGTCGGGTCAAAATACTGAACCTGATCAATTTGACCAATCGTGCCTGGAATATAGATCACCTGCGCCACTAAGCGGTCGCCGTTGGTGACGCGAGCACCATTGGCATCAGCGTCCACCTGATAGGACGCCGGAAACGGCAGTGCATCGATCCGCAATTCACGGGTATCCGCAAAATCAGCGACTTCCTGGAAAAAATCGTACTGATTTAATAAATCGGCATCGGTGAGGCCAAAGCGTAAAATCGTTTGGTGCAAGTGCCGGTCAAAATCCCGCGTGATCAACTGAGCTGGCTGGCCCTTCAACTTAAATAACTTGATCCGTTGGATTTCAGCATGTTCCACGCCTGAATTGCGTTCAAATAAATATTGGTTGAGAAAATAAAACATGGCTAGCCCTCCTTCGCTGAAGCTTGATAAAATTGCTGGGCTTGTTGGATCAGCCCTTGCCATTGCGTCATCACAGCGGCTTCTGAGTAACGTTCACTACTCTCATAAGCCGCTTCACTAAAGTTACGCAGCTGGGCAGGGTTACTCAATAAGTCGATCATGGCCTGGGCCAAGCCCTGAATATCATCATTCTGCGTTAAGATTCCCGTTTTACCATCCTGAATAATGGCTGCTGGGCCGTACTTAATATCATTGGCGATCATCGGTAACCCGTGGGCCTGGGCCTCCAACAACATCAACGAAAAACCTTCGGCACGACTTGGTAAAATACCGATCTGCGCCCGATTATAAACCTGATTCACATCTTCCGTATAGCCTTTAAATAACACGAAATCCTGCAAACCAGCAGCTGCCACCTGCTGCCGCAACTGCGTTTCCGTATCGCCATTACTGTAGCCCCAAAACTCTAAATGCGCTTGCGGATACCGTTCATGAACAATTTGAAAGGCCTTCACTGCTTGGTCTGGTTGCTTTTCAGGTGCTAAGCGCGCCACTTGGACGATCAACTGTGATTCGCGTGCATCCCAGTCTTGATGCCGCGCTGTTAAAGTCGCATCAGACACGATTCCAACTGGAATGGTGTACTCAGGCGGGGTTGTCCCAAACCGATCAATCATATCTTGGGTTTGTTGCGGTGTCGCCGCAACCACGGCCTGCCACTGATCCAGATTGTTCAGCGCATGGGCATAATTTGAATTGAAACTAGAATGCAACATATCACTTGGATCGTTCACATGATCATTGTGCAAATGCAGCACCTTAAACACCCGTGTTCGCATATTAAATAATGCCCAACCGTACTCAACGGTGCGGTCACAAATCATCACATGCTGCCCTGCTGTACGTCGATTTAATTCATCTAAGAAAAAGCGGGTTAATTCATTAAAGCCAGCAAATTCATAGTCATGGCCTTGATAATGCAATAAACGCCAACTTTCACATTCTTCATTTTGGCGATTCAAATAGCGCAACCGCACTAAATGAACTTGATGGTCTGGTCCCAAATATTGCTCCCGCACGATTTTGCCACCCCAGTCAAAGTATTGCTCCAAGCTGAGAAAACCACGCGTGTCATACCAGACCATCTTCGTGGTTTGACCATTCGGTTCAAAATATTGAATATGATCAAGCGTCTGATGCTTCACGTGACGCAACGTAACAGTTGCACGCCGCTGACCTTGTGCCATAACAGCAACTGTTTGTTTATCATCCGCCACAAGACGATGATCCTTCGTTAATTTTAAGTCTTTTAAGCGCTGAGGCGTCACATTAGCCTGACGGGCCCCAGTGAAGAAATCGAACAAATTCACCAGCTCTGCATCAGCGATCTTGGCCTGTGCCATCACCTGATGAAGGTCCAATGCAAATTGACGCGTTACGATTTGAGCGGGCACCTTAAAATGTTTAAAAAGTTGTAAGCGCTTGATCTCCGCATGTTCGATTCCTGATTTTTGAGCTTGCATATTGTCGTTTAAAAAATAATACACGGCGCACTGGCCCCCTTTTATTTTCGCTCCCTCTAGTATACCTTGGTTTGCCGCGAATACCTAAATTTCACCAAAAAAAAGAGGCCAATTCGGTCTCTTTGCTGATTAGGCCGCACTCACCGGCAACCCTTTGATGAATTTCTCAACTTCTGCTTTGGTTTTGCGATCTTTATTCACAAAACGCCCTGTTTCTTCACCATCCGCAAAAGCCACAAAACTTGGAATCCCAAAAATATCTAATTCTTGTGCCAAATCGATATTTTCATCACGATCAACTAATAAAAAGGTATAATTTGGAAATTCTGCTTCAATTTCAGGCATGGCAGGCTTGATAAAGCGGCAATCTGGGCACCAATCTGCCGTAAAGAACAACATATATTGACCTGACTGAACGGTTGTCTTTAATTCAGCCAGCGTACTTTTTGCTAATTTTTCCATTTCAAAACCTACTTTCTAGGGTTTAATTGAATCCTTCTCTAGTCTACCCGAATCAGGTGTGAATTGCCACCAACTTAATTCTGACGTCGTTCAGCGCGTAATGGCGCTGTATTGAACCCGACCCAAATGATGTTGACCACCACCAGAATTGAAGTGGAAATGAACACACCACCATAGTCAAATCCCCCTGAAATCACAGATCCTAGCATCGGCCCTAAAAACATGCCGACATTTTGGAAAGACTGATTCCAACTAAATACCCGACCAGTGACCGCTGCCGGTGAGTTTTTGGCTAACAACGTCTGGACAGCAGGTAACATCGCTGCATCAGATATGCCAACTAATAGTCGCAATCCGACTAACTGCCAAACATTCGTGACAAATGCCATTGGAATATACACCAAAATCGCAAACGCCATGCCAATCAGTAAGACGCGATCGGTCCCAATTCGGTCACCTAATCGACCTAAGCGCGGCGCGGCAATCACATTTGCAACCCCAGGAATCGAGGCCACTAACCCACTGATCAATGCAATATTGCCATGATGATGCATGATTTCACGCACATAAAGCGATAATATTGGATTGATCGAGTTATTAGAAATTTGAATAATCAGTGTGGTGACAAACATGCCCACTACCAATTGTGGCCGCAAAAGTTTCTTGATCACGGCTGGCGTTGATAACATGGCCTTTTTCGCAACTGGTTTAAAATCTTCATGAACTAAGAAGAAGGTTAAAAAGAAGACACTGAGTAAAATAAAACCCGTGATGATAAAGGTGATCCGATACCCAAACATATCGGCCAACACGCCACCTAGCAGCGGGCCTAATAAGTTCCCTGTCACAATTCCTGTGACCAAGGTGCCTAATGCCTGCCCACTTTTTTCTTTAGGTGCTTCCGTAGCCATTAAAGCATTTGCATTGCTAATATACCCTGAAAAAATACCTTGGGTAAAACGTAGGGCGATTAACTGCCACACGTTGGTCACAACCCCCATTAACCCAAATACAAACGCCATCCCAAGTGATGCCCGGAGTAACATCAACTTACGTCCTTTTTGATCCGCCAAACGTCCCCAAATCGGTGATGCAATGGCAGCAACTAAATAAGTGGCTGAAAATGTTAATCCACTGTAAAGATTTAATTGTGCCTTTGAAAATTTGCCCAACGTATCGACATATAACGATAGAAACGGCATAATCTCACTAAACGCAATCCCAACCATAAAACAGCCAAACCACAAAACAAAAAGCGCCTTTTCCCAAGGCGCTCGTTGACGACTCATAACGTGTTTAATCCGCGTGAACACATGAATGCCTCCGATACTTGGATTTAAGTGCTACTGGTATTTTACACCTTATTGAGTTTTCTGAAAAATCATTTTATAGTGGCTGGTTTATGCGATGCCGCAAATAATGATGCTGTTGCAGACCAGATGCGATTCGCAATCTCACTGTTATTCATGGTATACAAGTGCACCCCATCCACCCCTTGCGCCACTAAGTCCGCAATTTGATCAATGGCATAAGCAATACCTGCATCACGTAAAGCTTCAGGATTATTTTCATAACGCGCCAACATCCGCGCAAATTTGGTTGGCAACGGTACGCCTGCAACTGCTGCAATCCGTTCAATCTGTTTCTTATTGGTAACTGGCATGATCCCGGCTTCAATGGGCACATCAACGCCTGCTAACAAAGCTTTTTCTCTAAAGTTATAAAAATGTTGATTTTCAAAGAAAAGCTGTGAGATCAAATGATCCGCACCTAAATCAACTTTATGCTTCAAGTTTTGAATATCATGTAACGCATCCGGTGCATCCTTATGCGTATCTGGATAACAAGCCCCTAACACTTCAAAATCACTATTTGCTTTGATAAACTGAATCAACTGATCCGCATGCTGGAAAACGCCTTGTGGTGTTTTCCCAGGAATCGCATCGCCGCGCAGTGCTAAAACATGATGAATGCCATGGGCTGCCAATTCGCTTAATAAACTTAAGACATCCTGTTCATTCAGATATAGCCCTGGAATATGAGCAATCGCTGGAATATGTAACTGATTTTGAATGCGATCCGCAATCCCAACCGTATCGTTATACCGATCTGTACCGCCTGCCCCTAATGTCACTGAAATAAAATCTGGCTGGATTGCTTGTAAATCTGTTAACGTTTGATATAATTTCTCGGCCGAAGTTGTCGAACGAGGTGGAAAGACCTCAAACGAAAATACTGTTTTCTCATTAAACTTATCAACTAAACTCATTTTTCTGCCCCATTTCTGATCTCATCATGCCACCTAATAAAAAAGTCCTTCGTTCTGCTATCGCAAAACAAAGGACGAATTGACTCGTGGTACCACCTTATTTATATGACACTGACATGTCATACCTTATTCACTGCATTTTTTAACAGTGCGACGGGTTATCGCCAGTCAGGCGACTTTTAAGCGTGAACCTAAAAGTATGCTCCGAGCTCATCTTCATGGTTGACTAAAGGCCCTTTTTCACCGTTCCAGGCTCGCTGTTCATTAATCCCACCATTACTCTTCTCATCACAGCACGTTATGTTATGAATCATCTTTTAATGCAATTCTAACGATTACATTAGCGTTGGTCAACCTTATCGACCATACGAATCGCCTATAATGGGTTAGTTCTAAAACCTATATGCTACACAATCCTCTCAATAGATAAAAAAATCACAGCTACCAGCTGTGATTGCGTCATGAAACTGATGCGTCAGCGGGGAATCGAACCCCGATCGCAAGGACCGAAATCTCGCGTGCTATCCATTACACTACCGACGCGTTCGCATCTATCATAGGCCTGATTGCTACTAAATTCAACTTTTGCGCATAAAAAAACAGACCCGTCAAAGACGAATCTGTCAATAGTTGCGTGGCAACTTCCTACCCTCGCAGGGGGTGCTCCCCCAACTACTCTCGGCGT
>NZ_AZDA01000064.1 GCF_001434575.1 Loigolactobacillus bifermentans DSM 20003 | reverse complement strand
ACGATTCATTTATTAGCCGACGGTCAGCCTGTTGCTGAGAAAAAAGTCACGGCTTCCGATGATTGGCACTATCAATTTTCTGAGCTCCCCAAGTATCAAAACGGGCAGAAAATCAACTATACAATTACGGAAGATACGGTACCAAACTACACAACTGAAATAAACGGTACGCAGATCAAGAATCGTTATACGCCTAAAACAACCAGCGTTACGGTTACAAAGCACTGGAACGATGGGCAAGATCAAGATGGCTTACGCCCGAACAACTTGCAAGTTCAGCTTTATGCCAATGGCAAAAAGTCAGGCGAACCGGTAGACTTAACGGCAACCGCTGATTGGACCCATACTTGGACCGACTTAGCCGTTAATCAAAATGGGCAAAAAATCAGCTATACCGTTAAAGAAACTCAAAAGACACCTGGTTATACCACACAGGTCGACGACCAAAACACTGGTAATATCGTTATTACCAATACCCATCAACCGGCTGTGACTAGCGTTAAAGGCACCAAAACTTGGGCCGACCATGACAATCAAGACGGCGTGCGACCAAAGGCCATCACGATTCATTTATTAGCCGACGGTCAGCCTGTTGCTGAGAAAAAAGTCACGGCTTCAGATGACTGGCACTACGAATTTTCTAATTTACCCGAGTATCAAAACGGGCAGAAAATCAACTATACAATTACGGAAGACACCGTTAAAAACTATACAACTGAGATCAAGGCTGATCAATTGATCAACCACTATACCCCAGGTAAAACCAGTGTCACCGTCACGAAACAGTGGAATGATGGTCAAGATCAAGATGGCTTGCGTCCCAACCACTTACAAGTTCAGCTTTATGCCAATGGCAAAAAGTCAGGCGAGCCGGTGGACTTAACGGCAACTGCTGATTGGACTTACACTTGGACCAACTTAGCTGCAAAGCGCAATGGTCAAACCATGCGTTATACCGTTCGGGAAACGACCGCTCTCAAAGGGTATACTGCAACCGTTCAGGATAACACATCTGGCAATATCATCATTACCAACTCACATACACCAACTGAGTCAGAAAAACCAACGAACCCAGGCCATTCACTGGCGGTCATTCACAAAAAGATCACCCATTGGCTGGTAAAGCACCATTTCTTGCCTCAAACTGGTGAACAACGTACCTTCACCCTAACTATAATCGGTATTTTAATACTTGCTTGCGTCACAGGTTATGTAGTGAAGAAACGTTTCAAAAATAAATAAACGACTGCAATAAAGTTTAGCAATCAGTATCAAAAAATGAGTCTTGAAACGAAATAATCGTTTCAAGACTCATTTTTGTGCGCCGACATAACGTCATCAGGATTCGCTTAATGACGCATCACTTTGCAAATCGTTCATTAAATGTTCTACTGAATGATAATCTGATTGGTCCTTCAAAAAACGAGCGCAAAGTTTGCAGTTCAACGACTGCGTCCCTAGCTGATGCTGGCAACCGATATGTTCAAAATAATCGTCCCCTAATCGGCCTAACACTTCACTGCGAACGCGATTTAATTGATACTTTTTAATCATGTGATCCATTTAGCATTCACGCCTTACATTTTGTAATCTGAGATCGTCATCGACCATGCCGCTAATCTGTGGTTGATGGTTTAAAATACTTCAACTCAGCTCGATGGCGTAATGTAGCCGCCTCTTGTAAAGTTGCTGCTGTCTGATTCAAAACATACTGTCCCCGATAGCGCAACCGTGCAACATATCGGCCACTATGTTGATCGAATGAAACGCCAATCACACCTGTACGATTTCGTTTTGTTTTTTTAGTCGAACAAAAAAACACACCATTTGCATCTTTCAATCGGCTAATGTTCCCCTGTGTTTTTCGAAAAGCGGCATTATGATAGGACCGTTTTTTAGCCAACTCATTGCGCAAGCAGCCACAACTACGCGTGATATGCTTGCGCAAACGCTGACTATCAACAACGACCTGCTTGCCGCAATCACAGCGACACTGCCATAAGGCATTACCATTCGCACTGCGCTGAGTGGAACGTTTCATAACGACCAATCGACCAAAGCGTTGACCCGTTAAATCAATCAGCCGTAAACTGCCACACTGACCACAACTTTTTTGACGTCCTTGACGTAAATTTGTCCCGCTCACCAACAATGTTCGCCCACAATCACAAGTACAATGCCACAACATATTCCCCTGACGATCAGGGCTACCACACGTTTGTGCCACTAACTTACCGAAACGCTGACCTGTTATATCAATGTAGTGCATTTAACCGATCCGACCTTTCTCTAAAAATTAACCGTTGAACCCGATTTCACTTAAAAATCATCTTCGCTTTTTGTTTAGTAAACGTTTATTATTAATAGCATAGCATCTTCCCATCCAAAAAGAAAGCCGCAATTAGGCCTGCACGCAAAACTTGGTTGTACTAAAAAAAGGCTAACCCATTTCTAGGGTTAGCCTTCCAATTGCAACCAGCATTGTCGGCTTTTATTCATTGAAGCGGCGACATCAGTTACGACGACTGATATCGTGTTGTTTCAAGCGCATCACGGATGCTATCATAACGCTTTTCATCAATTGTTAAATGATGATCAGCAAGCCAGGTGATGCCGACGATTCCAAATAAGGGGACGAGGGTCCAACAGATTAAAAGACCCGTTACACGCGCACCAGTACCGTTTTGCAATATGTTAGTGATCATTTGTTGTTTTAAAATTGGCGCTAACTGATTACTTGCAGCTAAGCGTTCAATTTTGGCTATTTTTTGCGTTAAAGCGAGCGTGCCCGTTAATTGGAAAATTAGCATCCCACTTAGTTGCCCCACGGCCATCCCAATTTTAGTCATCAATGGCCTAACCGATAGTAAAATACCTTCATGACGTTCCCCTGTTAACCATTGTTGATACTCGACTGTATTCGCAATATTGATGACTAAAACTAACAAATAAAGGCCATTCCCTAAAGTTGGTAAAATGTTAAAGATTGCGATCAAACCGATTCCTAGTCCTTTAAACTGCGGTGGCACCAATAAACCAAGTAGCAATAATGCAGCGTACCCCCCCCACATCTAATAACGTTGCACAGTGAATCAGCGTTTTACGCGCATAGCGGTTGGCAATCCGATTGAAAAAAAGGTATAAACCAGCCGTTGCAACCTGACCAAGCGCCGTCACGATCATTGGCCAAAGCCCTGAATAGCCAAATCTGAGATACAAGTAAAAAGGCAATACCATTGTCGAACAAGTATTAACCCCCATATACAGCAACAGTAACAAGGCGTTCCAGCGAATTTGATCATTTTGACGAAAGGTTTGATAAACCTGACGCCACAATTGCTGCGCTCGGCGTTGCTTGTGCCGACTCATGGGATGCTGGTGCACCCCAAATAAAACCAGGCTCTGACAAAATAGCAACACGAACGTAAACGCAACGGCTACCCGGGCATAACCTGTAATCGCATTACCACCCCAAGCATGCGATCCAATCGTTAAAAATGGCACAAGTAAATTGGTTAAAAATGCGCCAACCCCTGCCATTAAAGCACTTAAACTCGTTACCCAATTGCGCTCGTGCTGATCACTAGATAACGTCGGCAGTATCGCCCAATAAGTGACATCATTCATGGTAAAAAAAATATCAAATCCTAAATAAAGGATACTGAAAGCAACTAAATAAGCACCACCTTGCCACTGATTACTAAAACTGATTACAATCGTGATCGCCGTCCCAAGGGTACCTATGAGTAACCAGGGTTTGAACGGCCCCCAGCGCGTTTGCGTATTATCTAAGACGCTCCCCATTAGCGGATCCAAAACGGCTTCTAGCAAACGACCGCAAGCCATGATCCCTGACAGCCCTAAAAAAGCCTGTTGGGACAAGTTTTTTGTTACTAATGCATAGGGTAATAAATAATTTAAAAATAAACCAGCTGCGGCCATATCACGCCCAATACCACCTAAAGCGTAAAACCAGCTGTTCTGGCTGAATTGCTTGCGCATTGTCTTACCTTCTAACTGCTTTAAGGACTATTTTGCTGCCGCAAAATCTCATTTCCGAAGGTTGGCCAGTCTTGTGGCGTCAACCCACGCCGCAGGACACATGGCTCCTTCTAACTACTCTAAGGACTATTTTGCTGCCGCAAAATCTTATTTCCGAAGGATGACCATTCCATCGGGCGAAACCCACCTCGATGAAAGCATGGCTCCATTTAGTAAATAGTTTATTTTAGCATAATTTTGGCTTTCAGCCTATTCTGCAAACCGTAAAACCCCTAAAAATAAGCTGGTTTAAGCCGTTCGTATCACAAAAGGCAGGCCAAGATTCTTCACTCAGAGTCTTAGCCTGCCTTTTATGAACTTTCATTGTCCAACCTTAAGTTCTAAGTTGTCTTTACGCTTTCGCTTGTCCTTCATTTGACACAGTATCTGTTGCCAATAAACTATCTCGATAAATGAGCTTTGGCTCTAACACCACACGGGTGGCAAATTCACGCGTTCCCGCCATCTTCTCTGATAACAAACGAATCGCATTGATCCCAAATAATGTGACCGGAATTTTAACGGACGATAAACTAGGTGTTGTGTAAGCCGCCATTTCAGAATCATCAAAACTAACGACCTTTGGAAATTCTTGCGGTGTTAATTGTCCAAATAGACGATGTATGAAACCAATTGCAAGTGGATCGCTTGCAACAACGACAACTTTAGGCCGCGACTTTTGTTGTAAAAACCAAGCTGCCGCCGCTTCACCAGACTGCGCTGCCCAACCATCTAAATAGGCCAATGCCGGCTGTTTTGCCGCCTTTGTGGCCTGTAAATAGGCCTGATAACGTACTTCTTGATCATCAACAACTTGTTTACCATTCAATTCCGTTACAGCACGACGGCCACCAACAAACGCAATTGGCCCTAAAAAGTGCTGATACAGCTGTGTGACCAAACGTTGCGTAAACCCAAATAGGTCCGCATAAACCCCGTCTAACATGGGCGGTAAGTAAGGGTCATCGATCACCACTAAATTATGATTAAGTGCTGCAAGTTTTTGCAATGCTTGCTGCGTAAACCCACCAATGACAATCACACCACCACATTTTGCCAGTGGTTGCAATGATGGCAGCGATGTTTGTTGATTGATCCGTATTGTGGTCCCAATTTTTAACTGTTGTTGCGTGACCTGACCTTCAAGTGCTAAACGAATGGCTCGAAAATAAGGATCATTGATTTCCATCGCATGGGTTTGCGTCGTCACAATTTGAATCGTCTGCGACAATGGACTTGGCTTCAAATAACCCAATCGTTCCGCAGTGGTCCATACACGCGTTGCCGTTTCTGAGCTAACTGAAAACGATGCGTCGTGATTTAAAACACGCGAAACAGTGGCGAATGATGTGCCAGCAGCTTTGGCTACTTCACGAATACTTGTCACAGTCATCACCCTTTCTCATTATTATTTTATTTATTGTACCATGTTTAGTAGGCGTTTAACGTAGTTTGTCAAAATTCACATTAAAAAAGAGTTAACCAGAATACTTGTTTTTTTAAAGACATAACGTTTGTTAAAGTGACAAGTTATGGTACAATTTTGGTTAGTAAATGTTTACTAAGCGATTTTTACATTGACGTGTCGAAATCTGTTCTAAAACCCCCTAAGGCCGCAACGTCTTAGGGGGTTTTACTGTTGTCCCCTTAGATTGCGCACAGCAAACTCAACGACTGCAAGACCAACACTTCACCTGTTAAAGACACGGCCTTTACCAATTCCAACCAATCTCATTTAAATTTACGTTTCAAAGACACGACTTGTGCTAAACTGAAAGAACAGCTGTCTTGGCAGCTTCTATTAATGCCGCATTAGGCACATTGACCCGTCGATTTGCATTGTATAAACGACGCTGATCAGATGAGTTCCTTTGTTTCCAATTGACGGCTGCAAGATTTTCAAATCTTTTAGAAGGGCCATGTTTCTTGCGGGGTGAACTCCCCCCACAAGAATGGTCATCCTTCGGTTATCACAAGTTTGCGATGCAAACTTTATCCTTAAATCTTTTTAGAAGGGCCATGCTTCCATCGTGGTGGGCTTCACCCGCTGGAATGGTCATCCTTCGGTAATAAGACCTTTGCGTTAGCAAAGGTACATCAAATCTTTTTAGAAGGTGAAAAATGATGCTTTCAGGAAACGAGCGTAAAGTTCAAATTCGTGCTGCATTATCAACAAGTCAAAAACCAATTAGTGCAAGTGCATTTGCTAAAAAATTCGGCGTTAGTCGCCAAACGGTTGTTGGTGATATTGCCTTAATGCGTGCTTTAGGAGCTAAGATCATTGCCACACCACGTGGTTACGAATACCAAGAAGATACAAATCAAGCCCATCAGGCGGTGATCGTGTGCCGGCATGAACCAGACGAGATCGAGCAAGAATTAACGTTGATCATCAACAATGGTGGTACAGTGGTTGATGTGTCAGTCGATCATCCCCTTTACGGCCAATTACGAGGGCAATTAGCGATTCGCACCCACAGTGATATTCAGAACTTTTTACAACAATTACGGCACTTTGACGGGCATCCATTGGCCGTTTTAACCAACGGTGTCCATTTACACACGATTACCTATCAAACTGATGAACAATTAAAAAACATCAAAAATGCACTACGTGTTGTTGGCATTCTATACGAACCTTTAAATTAGGCGGCCTACTGTGTCTTGACACAATTGTGTAAATGGTGTTTACTTATCCTCAATATATGTCTTGACAGTAAATCGACATAACTATTGGGGGTTTTTTTATGTTCAATCAGCAACAGTCCAGTAAACGCCTGCTCACCGTCGCAGGTTTGGCCTGGCTTTTTGATGCAATGGATGTTGGGATGTTATCGTTTATCATTGCTGCTTTAAAGCCAGAGTGGCATTTATCTGAAGTTCAAATGGGGTGGATCGGCAGTGTCAGTTCCATTGGGATGGCAGTCGGCGCAATCACGTTTGGAATCTTGGCTGACCGCTACGGTCGTAAAGACGTCTTGATCATCACGCTATTATTCTTCTCAGTGGGAACAGGCTTATCGGCTTTAACCACTGGCTATACACTTTTTCTAGTCTTACGATTCTTCGTTGGTGCCGGCTTAGGTGGCGAATTACCAGTGGCATCCACCTTGGTTTCCGAAAATGTACCGGTTGCCAAACGTGGCCGAACCGTTGTTTTGCTAGAAAGCTTTTGGGCTGGCGGTTGGCTAGTCGCTGCGTTGGTGTCTTACTTTGTGATTCCCACTTGGGGCTGGCGCATCGCTTTATTAGGGTCCGCATTAACCGCTTTTTACGCCTTATACCTGCGTTATGGGTTACACGAATCACAAGCCTACGTCCAACGTGAACTTGGCAAGCGGCCGGCCTTAGGCGCCGCAATCGCCGATCTTTGGAAAAAGCCTTATGTCAAAGCAACGCTCATGCTCTGGATCGTCTGGTTTATGGTGGTCTTTTCCTACTACGGCATGTTCCTTTGGTTACCCAGTGTCTTGGTACTAAAAGGGTTTAGCATGATCAACAGTTTTGGCTATACCTTGATCATGACCTTAGCGCAATTACCAGGCTACTTTGTAGCAGCTTGGTTGGTTGAAAAGCTGGGCCGCCGTTGGGTACTGGCCTTATTCTTATTAGGAACCGCGCTAAGCGCCTTGTCCTTTGGGAATGCCACAAGCTTAAGTGTGCTCCTCATATCTGGGATGCTGCTGTCCTTCTTTAACTTAGGTGCTTGGGGCACGCTTTACGCCTATTCACCAGAACAATACCCACTGGTCATTCGCGGGACTGGTACGGGCATTGCGGCTGGTGTCGGGCGAATCGGCGGTATTTTAGGCCCGATTATGGTCGGGAGCCTGATTGCAAAAGGAGTTAGCTTCACGGTTATTTTCGGTATTTTCTGTGTGGCAATCATCATTGCAGTCCTAGCCATTTTAACTTTAGGCCAAGAAACCATGGGCCAAACATTAGATACAACGGTTCACAACGCCTAAACGTTCCCAAACTAAAAAAGACCTTCGCGGTCTTTTTTAGTTTAATAATTAACATCAAACTTACCATCTTGATGAACTTCATAATCATGAATCTGTTGTTGATTCGCGTCATAACCGCCAACTTCGTAAACAAGACTGCCATTGTCATCTCGTGTTTCTTGAACAAAATCATAGGTGACGGAAGAGGTATCATGAACCGTTGATGGATGGTGCTTATAATACTTTTGAACGATTGCGACAGCTCGTTGCGCTGTCACTGACTGAGTCTTCTGAGTTGATTTTTTTGTCGTTTTTTTCGTCTTTTGAGTCGTTTTTGTTTTTTGAGTGGTTGTTGACACTTTTGATGCAACACTGACCTTTTTAGCGCTTGAGTGACTTGAAGCAGCAACTTTCGCCTTTTTAGCCTGCTTGACAGGCGCCTTTTCAGCCACCGTTGTCGTAGTCGCCCCGAATCCCCAATGGGGTAAAACCCGATCATAGGTTACTGTCCCGACTAACACTAACACCAGTCCAATCAACACCCAGCGGGTAAAAAAGACGGTATTGTCTAAATGACTGCGTCGCCGCCGCGGATCCTCGGTGTCCTGCCGCGCGTAAAACACGTAGCGTCGATAAAAAATGGCTAATGTGATCACAATCAGTAGCACGATGAACAGTTCTCGTAACCACAAACTGGTCCGCAAACTGGCCAAACTAAATCCTAGTAGCATAAACCCCACCATCGTTTCCCCCTTGAAATGGTTTAGGTCTATTATAGCAAATAATCAAATCTGTACCAGCACAAAAAAACCGCCGTGCTTGGGGGACACGACGGAAAAAAGGAGTTGGGTGCAACATCGATTGGGGGATCGATGTTGCCATTCTTCACTATTATGGAGGAGTGAATGAAAAAGTTTAATTCAATTCGGAAAGTTAAGCTTTTTAAGTAACTTTCTATGCTTATAACTATATCGGGAAGTTGTGAATAAAGTGTGATGGCTTTGTAATCCTTGCATGAATGCTTTGCTAAGAAATTATTATCCGTTACGCTAAAATGTAGTTGACAACACCACTGTTACTTAGCGTATAGTTGACTTGAAAATAGCTACAGGGGGTGTCGTTTTGAACGAACGTGATCGCTTTGACTTGATTTATGATATGGGTGAAATGATGTTGGAAAATGGTGCGGAGATCAAGCGAGTCGAATCAGTCGTCCGCCACGCCGCGGCAGCCCTAGACCTAAAAGAATTTGATGATTTTATTATGATCAACGGGATTTTTCTCACGGCCCGTTGTAATGACCACATTGTGGAGGCCCGGGCCCGGGCAGTCCCGATTGCAACCATTTCGTTAGGGCGGATTGACGCCATCAATACCTTATCTCGGGAGTTATCCGAACACGAGATCACCCCTGAAGCGGCCCAACGACGGCTTTACTACATTAAGCGCCGCAGCTATACGTCCCTACGCCTCCAATTCATTGCCTATGCCCTAGGCAGTGCCAGCTTTTGTTACGTCTTTGGCGGTACTTTTTGGGATTCTTGTGGGGCATTTGTGCTTGGTCTGATTTTGGCGGCCTATAGTTTACTGGTCGTACCCCATTTACACATGTCACAGATTGCTTCCATTACCACTGAAAGCATGGTGGTCACAGCAGCCGCTTGTTTATTCGTGCAAGGGTTGCCGTTACTCCGGCTTAACAGTTTGATTGTCGGCGGCATTATGTGTCTAGTTCCTGGCGTTGCAATCGTTAACGCCATTCGCTATATTTTCAGCGCAGATTACACGTCTGGTACGGCGCAAATGATCAATGCTGTGGTGACGTCTTTGTGCATTTCATTGGGTGTTGGCCTGACCTTAAGTTTTTATCATTTGATCACATAGAAAAAGTGGCTTGCCCAAATCTGGACAAGCCACTTTTTGATGTGCTTAGTAGACGCTCATTTTATTAACGGGCCAATAACGCCAAACCACTTGGCCTTGAATCTTACTGCGTGGGATAAAGCCGATCATCCGGCTATCCTTTGAGATTGGCCGATTGTCACCCATCACAAAGTATTCACCCTTTGGCACCGTTTTGCGTTTGAACAAGCTTTGTAATGAAAAATCAGCCGTAAATAAACCATCATTGTTGGCAGCTTGTTGAGCCTTATAGTCTTTCAAATAAGGCTCCGCATATTTTTTACCATTGATATACATCGTATCATTTTTGGATTCAACGGTATCCCCAGGCATCCCAACGATCCGTTTAATATATAAAGAGCCATCCGGTGCATGTAAGATCACAACATCGCCACGACTTAACTTGGCATGCCGCCAAACAATTACCCGATCATTATTCATAAAATTCGGTTCCATTGATGGCCCATCGACATTATGGTTGGCAATCAAAAACGTATTTAAGATCAGGACAACGATCCCGACGATCACAATATCGACCACAAACCATAACCATGATTTTACAGTTTCACTCATGAAAATAAACCCTCCGCTGGTTACATGATAAGAAGTATTCTTCACCTGTGTTTCAATTCTAAGCTGTTCATGCTACTTTTACAAGTCCAATTAAGCTAATAGATTCTTAGGATATCGGGTTTGAATATAATCCGTGATCACTTGGATCATTTTCCGAGTTGAAGGCGCCTTGACCTGGACTTTATTGGTGATCAGCGCAATGGTCCGGAAAAAGTCTTGATCGAATGGGTAAACGTTGACATGCGTACCTGACAAATTTTGTAATGCCAGTTCTGGTAAGATACCCATGCCTAACCCACTTTCTACCATCGCAACGATCGATTGGTCATCAATACTATACCGAATCGCATTTGGCCGCACCGCATATTGATCCAGCGCCCGCTTGGTATCTTTGTCGTAATCGGTTTGTTGCAAAATAAAATTTTCACCCGCCACATCTTCAGCTGTAATATACGTTTTATTTTTCGGTACAAAGTCCTTAGGGGTTAAACAATAGATCCGATCCTTGATCAACGGCTTCACCGGTAATTTCTCATTTAATGGCAAGGCCGTAAAGCCGAGATCCACTGAGCCCACTTTGACTTGATTGGCAATTTGATTGAAGTTACTCTTTTGTACCAAGGAAATCTCAATCTTAGGGTACCGTTTTTTAAAATCCTGAATAATCGGCGGCAACCAGTTAATACACACTGAACTAAACGCTGCTAACCGAATCGACCCCGTATTCAAACCATTAATACTCGCTGCTTCTTGGCGCAGCTGTTCTTCCGTATTCAAAATTTGTTGGATCAACGGTAGGATGCGTGCACCATCACTGGTTAGTTCAACGCCTGTTCGGTTGCGAATAAAAACGGGAAACCCTAATTCTGTTTCCAATTGATTGATTGAATGGCTGACGGCACTAGGCGTGACATTTAACGCCACCGCCGCTTGATAAAATGTTTTATGACTGACAACAGCGTGAAAAACCTCGTACGAAAAAGTGGACATTGTGACGCCCTCCGTTTCAAAGTTCGTTTAATAGTGACTCATGTCAACTTAAACACCATGAATAAATTTCATTTTAGCACAAAATAATCTCAGCGCCTATTTTTAAGGTTTGCCTTTGTGAAGGCGCTTTCTTTGTAGCCAAATTAAGCTTTACATGCTATACTTAGGGTTCTATAAAAATACGGAGGCTTTTATATTATGAAAATTGTTGTATTAGCAGGAGGTCGTAGTCCCGAACGGAACGTTTCGCTGTCATCCGGCGCCATGATCACCAGTGCATTACGTGAGAAAGGTCATCAAGCCGTTTTAATCGACTTGTTCTTAGGGGACGCTCTAAGTGACGTGCAAAACGTTGATGATGTTTTTGATCGTAAGCCTGCACCACAACCTAAACAGATTAGTGATGCAATTTTAACTGATGCTGATATTGATGCCCTGCGAACCGACGGTACAAAAGGATTATTTGGCCCTAACGTGATCAAGATCTGCCAAGCAGCTGACATTGTTTTTCTCGGCTTGCATGGCGAAGATGGTGAAAATGGGAAAGTTCAAGCCGTTTTAGATACCTTTAGCATTCGTTACACCGGTAGCGACACGTTGGCATCTGGGATGGCCATGGACAAACAGATCTCAAAAGAGATCATGTTGTTTAACCACATTAAAACGGCGCGTTTTGTCATGGCTTATCAAGCTGACACGCAACGCCCTGATTTTGATTTCGGTTATCCCGTTGTTGTGAAGCCAACCCAAGGCGGTTCTTCCATTGGGATGAGTTTTGCCCATAACGATGATGAACTTGACGCTGCCTTAAAAGAAGCTTTCCGCTTTGACAGTGAAGTCTTAATTGAAGAATTCATTTCAGGTCGGGAATTTTCAATGGGTGTGGTGAATGGTGTTGCCATGCCAGCCATTGAAATCAAAGTCAATGATGGTTGGTACGATTTCGAGCATAAATTCCAAGATAATAAAACAACCTTTGTCACACCACCTGCAGACTTCTCTGAAGCCGCGCATGATGAAATGAAACAGATTGCTTTGAAAACGTTCAAAGTTCTGAAAATGAAGAACTATGGTCGCATCGATTTCTTCGCCAACGATGAAGGCATCTATGTGATCGAAGTGAACTCCTTGCCTGGCATGACCCCACTCTCCTTACTGCCACAAGAAGCGGCCGCTGCTGGCATCTCCTACGCTGACTTAGTTGAAGAGATTGTGCAAAGTAAAGTGGCCCTTTACGAACAGGAAGAAGCCTAAGCAACCGCAAAACACTTGAAGCGCAGGCTTCAGGTGTTTTTTTGATGCGAAAACTTGTTTTTTCAACCTGGTTCACTAGAATAAACAGTAAAGCTCATCAAAGAAGGTTCGTCACGTGAGACACATTCCCGATTTCAAACAGCGCCTCGGTTTTTTAGGCCTGTCTATTTTAATGAACGCTACCGGTAACGGGCTTACCATTGCCACTGCGATGGGCAGTGCTGTGTGGACTGGCTCATCCGTTAATTTGGCCAACTGGTGGCATATTTCATTAGGCACCACCTTATTGCTTTACGGCATCGTCATTACCATTACCAATCAGTTGTTACTCGGTCATTTCGATCAACGACGCCTGATCTCAAACTTATTATTTGCGTTCCCTTTTAGCTATTTAGTGGCCTTAATGACCTTTTTCTGGCGTCAGATCGGGGTACCGCAAGCCAATTTAATCGTGCGACTGTTACTGGACGTGCTGGGCATTTTTATCGTTTCAGCAGCCGTTTCGATTTACCAACGCGCTAACTTGATCATGCATCCAAATGATGACTTTGCCTATATCCTTCGGTTTAAATACCTACATGGTTCAGCGATTCTCGGCCAATGGTTAAGTTATACGCCACCAGTAGCACTAACCATCGCCGCCTTTGTGGCTACCGGTCAACTACAAGCCATCGGTTTTGGCACCCTCGTTGCCCTAACGGCTCAAGGCGCGTTAATGGCTTGGTCTGATCGGCATGTGTTCCAGCGTTTGAAACACCATGTTGATTTATAGAAAGTAGGGATTTTAGATGATTTTAACCTTTGACTGTTACGACACCTTAGTTGACATGCAAGCCATTACGGACTGTATCCAACACATTGCCAGTACCCATCAAGTGGACCCCCAGCAAGCGGCCTTTTTGTACAGCACTTACGAAGATCGTTTAATGTACGGTGAAGCTTTCCGCCCGTACCCAGAATTGATTCAGCAAAATTTAGCCTATCTGGATATGGAATTACGCACTGGCCAATTATTTCAAAACCACATTGAAACTGTTTTTGAGGCTTACCGCCAATTAAAACCCCATCCTGAAGTGGTTGCCACATTGAAAAAATTGTTGGCGCAAGGGCACCAAATCTACATTATGTCTAACACAGATCCAATTTTTATGACGCATAACTTGGATCACTTGCAGCACGCTGTCACAGACGTGATTTTGGCAAAAGACACGCATTGTTACAAGCCTAACCTGAAATTTTTTGAGTACGTTGCGAATAAATTGGACTTGGACCATCACGATCATACGCACATTGCCATGGGCTATTGGTGGGACATGGTGCCTTGTCAAACATTAGGTTGGCGCCGTATTTGGATCAATCGGGCAGGCTTAACGGCCCTGCCAGAATACCAACCGACAGTAACCTTGCCTGATTTAACCCGCGTCCCCGATGTCATTTCAAAATGGTAACTCAAAAAATCTGCCCGCACATTGATCAGTGCAGACAGATTTTTTAATTTAAACCCCTAATAAATGCGCAACGGATGGGACCACTAAGTCGACCACTACACCAATGATCACGACGGCAATTGAGGCCATTGACCCCTGAACGGAACCTAATTCTAAGGCCTTTGCGGAGCCAACAGTATGGCCTGCTGTGCCTAAGCCCAGGCCAACGCCAACTTTAGACTGATTCAGGTGGAACCGTTTGATCAGCCAATCCCCTAAGGCGTAAATAATCACGGCGTTTAAAATCACAGCCATGGCCGTAATGGATGCATTGCCCCCGATTGCTGTTGAGATGGGTAGGGCAATGGCTGTTGTTGCGGCTTGCGGCAACATGGCAGCAATGGACGCCTGATCCAGACCAAAACCTTTGGCCACATAGTAAATACAAAATAGTGATACCATTGAGCCAATCACCAGTGCCAACACCACTTCGACCCAATACTTTTTCACAATATCGTTGCGTTTATACAGTGGAATCGCAAAAGCAATCGTCGCTGGATTTAAAAACCAGAAAATAATGTCACCACCTGGCTTATAAAACTTCGTATAGACGGTTGCAGTCGAGGTCCCCATGACTTTCCCCATGATCACCAAAACGATGATGCCCAGCACCATGCCGACAAATAATGGTTGAAATAAGAAGAAACCTTTGCCAAGTTTAAAGAGCCACTGGCCAATTAAGAACACACCTAGTGATAAGAAAATCCCAAATAAGGGCTGCGAAAGTGCGGCTGTCATGACTAGATGCCCCCTTTCTTAAGCAGTAACCGGGTCTTATTTTGCCGGTGTTCTGTTGTGCTAAACTGCTTAAGCTTTTGATGCAAGAAGATCAATAAGCGTGCGGTATAGGCGGTGATCACCAACATCAGCACAGTTGAGATGATCACAACCGTTACAATTTGAACCCCAGATTTTGCCATAATATCAAGACTAGTTGCGAGCGAAATTCCTGATGGGACAAACAAAAATGCAATCAAACCAATTAAAAAGCTGCCAAAGCCATCAACCCATTCCAATTTGATTACATGAAAGGTCAGTAGCAAATACAGTAAAATCAGCCCAATCACAGGCGTTGGGACTGGAAAACTTGCCGGAAACAGTGGCGAGATCAGACTCGAAACAAACAAGACAGCTGCAAAAATCCCCATTTGAGCTAAAATTGGTGCGGCTTTTGGTTGATCCTGAACTGGTTTTTTTTGACGCATGATGAAATCCCCCTATCTGAAGTAACGATCTTAATGCTTATTCTAGCCAAAAATCGTTGTTTGTGAGACTTTTCACGCTTAAATAGCCAAATGAGCCAGTCAATGACCCTGAGGCCGCGCTTAACGACCCTTACATGCCCAACGCTGCCTTCATCGCAGCCACAAAAGCACGGCCAACTGGAATTTTATCACCATTGCGCATGGTTAATTGATAGGTATGATTGAAGCTTGGTTCTGTTTGGTCAACTTGATCCAAATTCACCAAATAGCTGCGATGAACTTGCATAAACTTTTGAGGGTCTAATTGCTGCCGCAAATGGCTGAGTGTTTGCCGACTTTGATAATCACCGCTTGCCGTCCGCAACGTTAACACCCCTTGATCAACTGAAACCGTTATAATATCCGCTTTATTGATCACCTGTGTTTTATCATCAATCGTCACTGCCAAACGTGGGTTGTACGTTTGCTGTGGCGCTGACACTGGCCGATTTTGTAACCCTTTTTGGACGGCCTCATCCACCCGTGCCTGTTCAAACGGTTTTAAAATATAATCCAGCGCATTGGCATTAAATGCATCTAAAGCATACTGGTCGTAAGCCGTGGCGAAAATAATCCGCGGCTGCGCGGCAATGGCCTTTAACTGTTTGGCCAACGTAAACCCATTTTCATCCCCTAACTGAATGTCCAAGAAGACCAAATCAATGTGGTGGCCCATTAATTGTTGCAGGGCACTTTCGATACTATCGGCTTCAAAAATTTGAGTCACTTGTTGATTTTGCGTTAATAAATACTGCAGTTCTTCGCGTGCTAAAGGTTCATCATCAACGATCAAGACTTGCATGCGGCTTGGCCCCCTTTAATGGTATTTGTGTTGTCACCGTCGTGCCTGTTGGATTTGATTGAAATTGTAACCCACTTGCTGGCCCGTACAATCCGATCAGACGCTGATTTAAATTATATAATGCTGTGCCGCTCCCTTGTTCAGAAGGGACCGTTTGCTGGCCTAACTGTGACATCACAGCTGGATCAATGCCACTGCCATTATCACTAACCTGAATCTGCAACATCGCGCCTGCGACCGTAATGCGAATTTGAATGTGGTTATCTTGTTTTTTACCAGCAAAAGCGTGTTTGATCGCATTTTCCACTAAAACTTGGATGGTAAAGGGTGGCAATAAGGCACTGGTACTGGCCTGATTTTCAAAATCGATCTGGTATTTATCTGGAAAACGGGTTTGTTCAAGGGTTAAATAAGCCTGGACTTGTGCCCGCTCTTGGGCCAACGTGATCTCTGTTTCCCGTACACCGATTAAATTGGACCGAAAATAAGTACTCAGTTGCACCAATAACTGGCGCGCTTTTTCTGTGTCGTGGCGCATGGTTGCTGAAATCGTATTCATAGCGTTGAAGAAAAAATGCGGATTGATCTGTGCTTGTAGTGATTTGATTTCTGCATCTTTCACCAATTTAGACTGATTTTCGGCGGCACCTAACGCAATTTGACTGGAAAAAATCGACCCTAACCCTTGGGCCAATTGTTCTTCAACTGGGGTGATAAACGCCGCATCCGTCGCATACATTTTCAACGTGCCCACTACTTTTCCATCAACATCTAACGGAATGACAATGGCACCCGCCAAGGGACAATCTGCCTGGGAACAGCCAATTTCCCGCTTACTATGCGCAATCCGAATTTCATTATTGGCAATGGCCTCGGTTGACAGGCGGGTGACAATGTTGGCCCCGGCCACATGATGATCACTGCCAGCACCAACATGCGCTAAGATTTTATCGGTACTGGTCAAACTAATCGCTGAAAAATTCGTATACCGTTGAATAATACTGGCCACAGGTTGCGCAGATTCGCCATTTAACCCGGCCCGAAAATAAGGCAAGGTCTGATCGGCTAACGCCAGTACATCATGGGTTTGCATGGCCCGCATTTCCTGTTCTTGATTCAAAAACAACTGAATAATGGACAAAAAAATAAACGTGCCCACGGCATTAATGGTCATCATGGGTAAGGCGATTAATTTAACCAATTCCCACCCCGTTGGACTAAATAACAAAATAAAGAGCATTTGAATGGCTTCCATCACAAAACCGACCACAATCCCTTGCACCGGACTCATAAACAGCACCCGCTTGCGCTGAACGGTTTGGCGCTGATACATTCTGCCGGCCAAGGCCCCGATCAAAACAGAGCTGGGAATATAAAACCAAGCGGCTAAGCCGCCTTGCAACACCCGATGGCCCCCGGCAATCAGCCCAACGACAGCCCCAACTGCTGGGCCACCAACCACACCAGAAACGGTTACTGCCAAAAGGCGCGTGTTGGCAACTGAATTTTGATGCGGCACATTTAACAAAATACCCGTGGTGACCAATTGATTATGGGCATTCACTTCAACCCCGGTTAAATTAGCGATGATCGCAAAGAAAGCAAAGATCAAAATCAGCTTTAATTGATTGGCCACCGTCCGTTGCTCAAATAACAATTGCCGAAACGGGCGCACATTAACCAACAAAAACGCCAAAATAATGACGATTCCCACCCGTTCTAACATCAGCAACGCCAAGTTTAACATTTGCATCCCCATTCCCCCTTGCCCATAAGCTTAGCACATGTGCACCAGCATGCAATCGGCAATGCTTTGTCAACGCGACACACTGGTTAAAAAAGGGCACAAAAAAAGCTAGCCTGGTTGGGGACTAGCCGTTTATAGAATATCGAGCATGATTTTTGATATCCTGAAGATGAAAGGAAATTGATTAACTATTATGTCTACAAACATTATTATAGCGCATTACTATTTTTTTGCAAGCGTTTTCTTAAGCGGATTTTGGCGTTTGTTTGTGGTAAGCCGTCATCACGATCGCCAAATTGATCAATACTAAAATCGTGGTCATCAAGAAGACATAGCGGTAATCCAAGAGCCCGGCGACCCCTGATGCCAATAGCGGGCCAATCACGTTGCCAATGGCTTGCGCTGACTGGTTATAACTAAAGATCCGACTAATCGCTTCGTTAGGTGTGTTTAACGTCATCACCGTCTGCGTCACAGGCAACAGCGCTGCATCTGAAATGCCAACCAGAAAACGCAACGCTCCTAACGCAAACACGGTGGTGACAAAAAACATCGGCAAAAAGACACAGGCGCAGAAAATCAGCCCGGCAATCAAGACCCGCTGTGGCCCAATGTGATCGCCTAATTGTCCCAGCCGTGGCGCTGCAATCAACGTGGCGATCCCTGGTAATGCCGCAATGACCCCACTGACTAACGCAATATTGCCATGATTGTGCATCAGTTCTTTAACAAACAAACTGATAATCGGATTAATGGAAGCTGTGGCAGCTTGAATGAGCAAAGACGATAAAATCATGGCCCAAATGATCCGCACGGCTTTAATGTGAGCAAACGCGCTTTCGTGGCTGGCTTGGGCCTGCTTCGGTTGTGGCGTAAAGTTTTCTTTTACAAAAAGATAAGTGGTGATGGCGGCGATCAACATCAGGCCCCCAAACATATAAAAGGGAATCCGGTAGCCAAACAAACCGGCAATATAACCGCCGATCACCGGTCCCACCAGCTGCCCACCGACAGCGCCTGTGGTTAAGGTGCCCATGGTTTTACCGCTTTCCGTATCCGGCACTTCACTGGCAATTAACGCATACGCATTATTAATGTAACCCGAAAAAGCACCTTGTAAAGTGCGCATCCCAATTAACAGCCACACATTGGTGGCTGCCCCTGTTAAAGTTGCTGTCACCGTCATGCCTAAGGCCGCCCGCATTAACATGGGTTTGCGCCCTGTGCGATCAGCTAGTTTGCCCCAAAGCGGCGAGACAATGGCCTGACTTAAAAAGGTGGCCGCATAAGCAACACCGGCATATAGCGTCAGTTCCCATTTTGGAAAATGGCCCATTTCACTAATAAACAACGGCAAAAACGGCAAGCTCATACTGGCACCGGCGCCTGTAATAAAGTTACCTAACCATAACGCATACACGTTTTTGCGCCACTGTGGTAAGTCATGCACGATTTAAACCCTCTTTCACCATTTTTAAGCTTATTTTACACCAAAAAAATCCTAATCACCTGTTGGCGGTTAGGATTCAGTACTTATTTCGCTTCAACCCAGCGTTTCAGTAAATAAATATTGACGATCACGGTGATGATCAATAATAAGAATAAATAGCCTGCACTCACATAAAATGGCAAGATGCTTTGATCAAACGCAAAGTGGAGAAAATGATTCAATTGATGGGAAATTGTTGCGAGTAACTTGATACCCGCCCAAATGAGTACAATATAGACAATGCCTTTAACAGCCTTTTGCCGCGTGGCAGGTAAGTAATCTGTGATCCATTCGGTCAATAAATGTTCCAGTGAAATGGCAGACCAGGCCCACAAAATTGCGCCTAACATCACGAGAATCAGGCCTGCAATCGCGGCGATGTCATTGATGCCTGGTGTCATGGTCACTTGCAGATGATCGATTCCAAAAATCTGATGCCAGTCCAACGTTCTTAACGCAATGCTGGTCATCACCACTAAAGCAACAAAGACCACTAGCATTTGATACAGCCAGGCCACTAATGACGTGCCTAAATTCACCAGATACAACTTATATTCAGGCACTGGGATCAAGCGATAAGTCACCTCAATATTAACCCGTTCGTTTTGACGGGCTAAAACGAAGTAGGATATAAAAATCACAAAAATCGACCAACCGGCAAACATTCCAAAAAAGATGTCCCGGGTTAAATCGCCTTTCACAAAGACGTACAACGTGCTTAAAAGCGTTGCAGTGGCAATCAGTAATAAAAACTGATTACTCATTTTAAATTTTGGCCGCCACAAGGCCTTCCAAAGCTGGCTAGTTGCTGTCATGATCGATTGCCTCCTGTTCTTGGTACGCACTTTCATAGTAAGCTTCAATGCTTTGCCCATATTCTGCACGAATCGTATCTGCTGCTTGATGCGTATAAACCGTTTTATCCTTGATAATGATCACATCATCTAAAATCGAAGCGATCTCAGCCACATAATGATCACTGATCAGCATGGTGGCGGTCGGGGCCTTCCATTGGATAATACTCTGAATGATGCCTTTACGACTCATACTATCGATCCCGCTGAAAGGTTCATCTAATAAATAAAGCTGCGTTTGACGCGCCAACGTCAGTGCAATCACCAGCTTTTCCCGCATCCCTTTAGAAAGCTCACTTAATTTTTGTTGGTTATTAATTTTAAGAAACGCTGCTAATTCTTGGTATTTATCCAGCGCAAAATCAGGATAAACCGTTTGGTAAAAGGTCACGATTTTTTTAAGCACGGTACTTTTAGGAAAGCCATCTAATGCCGTACTAAAACTAACTGCCTGTTTCTTAGTGGCCGCTGTAGTTGCGCCATTGATGCTGATCTGACCTTGATTGGCCTTTGCTACACCGGCAATCAGGCGCATTAAAGTGGTTTTCCCGGCACCATTTTCACCTAATAAACCGACGATCTTCCCTGGTGCCACGGTTAAATTAATATCTTGTAAAATCGTGTGCCAATTTTTCTTATACACTAACCCTTGAATCTGTAACCCATCAGTCATTCTCTCGCCTCATTTCAATGTACTGCTTTAAATAAGTAACCATCCCATCGTCACCAATATTCAACGCCTTCAATTCTTCATACAATTGTTTCAGTTGCACTTGAATCAATTGTTCCTTCAATTTCAGCACCCGTTGCACATCCTCCGTTACAAAATTACCTTTGCCTCGCTGAGACGTAATAACTTTTTCAGTTTCCATCTCGGCTAAGGCCCGCTGGACGGTATTAACATTCACCGTTAAAGCCACTGCAATCTGCCGCACCGACGGTAATTTTGCGCCTAAAGCCAGCCGTCCAACGATGATTTCGTGGTAAAAATATTGTTTGATCTGATAGTAGATGGGCAGCTTGTCGTCGAATTCCATTGATTTCACCTCACTACTGTATTAGTTAACTATTACAGTATAACATTTCATTTCAAAAAAGCAACTCACGTGAAACCAGTTCTGTACACCCAATTGCTAGCGTCACGAAAATTTTTCGTAAAAAAACAGTCTAACATTGGTGGTGAATCGTAATTTGACGGAATTATGATTCACC
>NZ_AZDA01000063.1 GCF_001434575.1 Loigolactobacillus bifermentans DSM 20003 | reverse complement strand
GAAAAGTTAGACAATTTAGATTTTGAATTAAGCAATCATGGCTTGTTCCCGGTATTCTACTGGGGTCAAGCCATTTTTGTTTCTTGAAATTCTGACATTGTTAAACCAATCCACGTAGCCGTTCACCAATTTACGTAGATCTGAAAGTGTGTTGATCTGATACCGATTTAAGCATTCGCGTTTCATAAGGCTGAAGAAACTTTCAATAGGTGCGTTATCATGACAGTTTCCTTTGCGTGACATGCTCTGAGTTATATTCATGTCCTTGAGGCGCTGTTGATAATCTGTCATTTGATATTGCCAACCTTGATCTGAATGAAGAATTGGTTTAATGCCGCCTTTGAGATGCCGTTCTAATTCATTAAGTGATGCTTGAATCATGACCTTATTAGGGGAGGCACTGACGATAGCCGCAAGCACTTCACGGCTAGCCTCATCTGTAATCGATGAGATATAACCCCATTCGCCATTGTACAGCCGTACTTGTGTCACATCAGTATGGAATACGGTGAGTGGCTGTGTTGCTTCAAACTTCTGTTTCAAAATGTTGGGCGCAATGCGACCGACGTTACCTTTATAAGAGTGATATTTTGAAGTGTGTTTGGAATAAAGCACACATTTCAATCCCATATCACTCATTAGTCGTCTGATTGTCTCCTCGGCATAGTGTAAGCCAACTTTGTCTGCTTCATCATGAACGCGTCGATACCCATAGGTTTCCTTAGAATCGTAGAAACACTTCTTGATAAAGGCCTTGATTTTGGCATACTTATCGGATTTCTTATCACGTTTGAGCCGATCATAATAAGTCGCTCGTGGTAAGCGGAATACTTTAAGCAACTCTTTAAGATCATATTGCGACCTTAACGAAGTTACGATGCGGGCCTTTACTTTCGTGGAGAGCGCTTCGGTGAATTCTTCATCAGGGTCGCGAGTGCTTTTAAAATATCACGGTCCAATTCAGCTTCGTGTAGCTTACTTTTAAGCTCTAAGATTTCTTGTTTATACTTCTCCTCTTGCGTTGGTTCAAGGCGCTTGATTGGTCTAGTTTTCTTGTGCTTACCCATGGCTGGTCTCCCTTTATGCTTGGCACGCAAACCAGTCACTCCTCGTTCTCTCACGATACGATTCCAAGAATTGACTTGGCTAGGAGAGATGCCAAAGTGAGCTGCAGTTTGCGCACAGCTTACTTGATGTGTATGCACATACTCTACCACGGCAATCTTAAAAGTTTGAGAGTAATCTACGCTTGTATGCTTAACTTTCAGTGACTCAATACCGTGCATCTTAGCCTGACTGACCCATGTTTTAACAATTCCAGTGCAAGGTATTCCAAACTCTGTACAAAGATTTCTGTAGCTAATACCACCTTCGAGATACCGAGAGACAAACCTAACTTTAAATTCACTGCTATATTTGGTCATAAGAAAAGCCCCACAATCATTAGACTTCTTGTCTAACAATTGTAGGGCACTTCA
>NZ_AZDA01000005.1 GCF_001434575.1 Loigolactobacillus bifermentans DSM 20003 | reverse complement strand
GCCCATGATACCGGGGTGACACTGTACTTGGAGAACTTATGGTGAATAATTCAGGGTAATGATCATGGTTAAAATACCTGACACAACGTTGCGCAAAACCGAACGCCAACGATTTGACTTGCCTAACGCAGCCGCAGCATAGCCGGTGACTGTTAATGCCACCACAACCGCAATAAAGGTTGCCACAATGCGAATCTGATCAGGGAAAAGCGTAATGGATAATAAGGGCAACACCGAGCCGGTTGGAAAGGCGATCATAGATGCAATCGCCGCCGCCAAGGCACTGGTTTTTTCTTGTGAATCAAACCCATATCGTTCACGAACGGCAACTTTTAAAGGGTCTTTCTGAAGCATTTCTCGAGCTGCCTTAGCAGCCAATTCACTGGAAATACCGGTTTTTTCATACTTTTTCTGAATATAAGTGACTTCTGCTTCATAATGATCATCCAAAGCCGCAGATTCGCGTTCAACCGCGCGACGCTCGGTGTCACGCTGTGTGCTAACGGAAACCCATTCCCCCATCGCCATTGAGATCGTACCGGCCAACATCCCAGCAATCCCAGCTAAAAAGATCGCACCACTATGGCTGGTGGCACCGGCAACCCCGATGACGATCCCAGCAACAGATAAAATACCGTCATTGGCACCCATGACCAGCGCCCGGATAATATTCACTTTTGCGGCCAGGCTTTGTTGCTTCTTAGCTGCTTGCATTGTAAAATCCCCAATCTCTCTTTAATGACTAAAACTGAATTCGACTTTGAATTGAATCCTTTTTTAGAATGATTATCATTTGCTATCGAATAAAGTATAAATTTTTACAGAACAAAAGTAAAGTACTTTAGAAAAAAATGTGAAAGTTCTTTAGTGGCGGCTAATTGAAAAGTTTTTTCAGTTAAGTCAAGTTATTAACTTGGAATTGTTCTCATAAAGTTGTTTAATAAGGATAGCGATAATTTACTTTTAGAAAGGAAGGATTGCTGTGGCTACGAATGATATTATGGCCGAAACGTTGCAAGTCCTGAAAGAACATAGCTTACGGGTGACACCGCAGCGGCATATTATCTTAGCTTACCTCGCCAGTCACCATAATCATCCCTCAGTGGAAACGATTCGAGCTGCTTTAAGCAAGCAACTCCCAAACTTAGGTGCAGCTACGATTTACAATACATTAAACACATTTGTTGAATTAGGCTTAGTGGTGGAATTACAAAATGGTGATGGCAGTACCCATTACGATTACTTTGGTGATCCCCACTATCATGCCATTTGTACCAATTGTGGCAAAATCGTGGACGTTGCTTATCCTGGCTTCAAAGAAGACGAAAATCGGCTTGAAAGTCAAACAGCGGAATTAACTGGTTACTTGATTTCTGGTAACCACATGGAAGTTTACGGCTTATGCCCAGATTGCCAAAAGAAACTCCGCATTAACCCCAAAAAATAAGCGCAAATAAAAAATCGAGACAATTGCCTCGATTTTTTATTTGCGCTTATTTGCGTTTTTCATTTAACTTATCGGATAGTGGATACGTTAAACGAATCAAACTGGAAATCACCATTGGTAAGATGATCACCAAGATCACTAAGCCAATAATCACGGCTAACGCCACTTGGATCAACGTTAATACACCAGATGGCATTAAGGCAGCGAAGGTCCCACTTAGGATAATCGCAGCGGAAATCACCACGGCACCAATGACGCTGGCTGCTGCTGTAATCCGTTCACTTGGTGTGCCACCATTTACACCGAATTCACGGTACTTCATCATCAAGAAGATGCTGTAATCAACCCCTAAGGCAATCAGCATGACAAATGAGAAGAATGGTGTATTCCAAGTCAACATATTTTGACCTAAGAACGCCGTACTCAACCAACGGGTCAAGCTTAAGGATGTGATATAAGCTAAGATCAACGTCCCTAAAATGTAGAACGGTTGTAAGATAGACCGGGTAATGAACATTAAGGCGATCAGAATCCCAACTAACATAATGGCCGCTGTGCGTAAGAAGTCGCTGCTGGCAATATGGTGGGTATCACTGATGGAAGCCGTTTGCCCACCAATGGCGACTTTGGCGCCTGCAAGTGGGGTCCCTTTTAATTCATTTTGAACTTGGGTCTGTAACTTATCGATGCGAGCCATTGATTTAGCAGAACTTGGATTAGAATCCAACACAATGGTAAACTTAGCCGCTTTATGATCTTCAGATAAGTAAGTGTCTAAGGCTTGCTTGTACGTTTTGCCCTTCAAAACAGACTTCGGTACATAATAAGTCTTCGCTGCATCTGAACCTTTCAAGCCGGTTAAGTAGTCATCAGCACTGCCGACCCCTTTATTGATCTTGGTAATGCCACTGCTGGCATCAACTAAACCATCATGTAAGGTTTGCATTTGACTGACGAGCCCTTGTAACGTGGTGTACATCGTACGTTGACCATTGTTCACTTGAATCAAACCAGCCGTTAATTGAGGCGCTTTGTTGCCTAATTGGGTGGCCCCACTGGCTAACTGGTTCGCCCCAGTTGCCAATTGGCTCACACCACTGGTTAAAGCAGGTACTTTTTGATTCATTTGATTTAAGCCGCCAGCCAATTGGTTGGCACCACTTTGTAAAGCAGAAGAGCTAGCATTTAACGTGCTTGCCCCCGTTGCGGCTTGATCAACACCACTGATGTACTGTTGCAACCCACTGGTTAATTGACTGATCTGGCTGGTAAATTGTGAATTACCGATCGTCGCTTGAATCGTCGCTGCACTGCTGGTATCCACGCCGCTGCCATTGACTTGGCTGTTCAATTGTTGGGCTACACTAGCGGCAGAACCAGAAGCCGTTTGTAATTGACTCAAACCGCTGGTTAACTGACTTAACATGGTTGGTAATTGATTCAATTGCTTGGTTTCAGCAGATAAATCGCTGGTTGCACTTAACATTTTATCCGCATTATCTAGCATGGTCGTCATACTGCTTAACTGCTGCTTTAAGCTGCTGATCTGACTGTCACTTGGCAATTGATCGACTAAACTATTTAAACCAGACATATCTGGTACTTCCAAGTTGCTCATTTGTTGGTTCAAACTAGATAACGTTTTAACGTTAGTGCTTAAATTGTTATTCACGTTATTATTTGCTGTCGTAATAATCGTTTGCGCCTGCGCTTTTGAAGCTGCTGTGGCACTATCATCATCAACAATTTTTTGTGCTGCTGCAACAATTGTCTTATCGGCACCGATGGCACTGGCATCATGCGTGCCAATTGACGTTAATGCCGTCTTTAATGTACTTTGGGTACTCTTTAACGTGTTGGCCTTGGTTTGCAAACTGCTGATCTGCGACTTAGCAGACTGTAAACTATTTAATAAGGTCATCATCTTGGTTAGTTCAGGTTCAATTTGCTTCGCTTGATCGACTTGCTTCTTTAAAGCAGCGGCTTGGCTGGCCAAACTGTTTAACTGGCTAACACCGGATGATAAGTCGTTCATTTTACTTTGTTGGGCATTTAAACTGGACATAATCGTGCCAACGCCCTTGTTGATCTGTGTGTTATAAGCCGTAAGCCCAGCCACTGCTAACGGTAATTGTTGTCCAGCTGAACTTAACGTGTTGACCCCAGCAGTTAACTTACTACTATTGTTTGCTAACGTGCCCAGACCACTGTTTAATGAACTGACCCCACTGGTATATTGACCTAAGCCGTTATCCAGCACATAAGCGCCGCTGGTTAATTCTGTGACGCCGGCTGCTAATGTCCCAGTCGAACTGTTTAAGGTGTTTAAACCGCCACTGAGGGTGTTTGCACCGCTGGCTAACTGTCCTGCACCACTGGAGATCTGTTTGCTCCCAGTGGTTAACTGGTCCGTGCCATCAATTAATTGTTGCACGCTGGACAAACCACTACTCATATTGCTACTACCAAGTTTGTCACTGGCTGTATTCAAGCCTTTATTCACTTTGTTAAGCCCTTTACCAGCGCTCTTCATCCCTTTGGTAACGGTGCCCAACTGGTTGTTGACATACAACTTGCTAATCGCACTGCCCCCTGGTTGCGTCACAGACGCCACAGTTTTCACGCCATCCGCTTTTTGCAGCTTCTTGGTGACCTGATCGATCAGCTTCAAATATTGCTCTTGACTTAAGTTGTGTGAGCTCTTGATATAAAGGGTTGACGGTTCAGCAGTCCCTTTTGAAAAATGATCTTGGACCACATGGAACCCTTGCTTGGCGGGTAAACTGTCACTTAATTCATCTAACGTATCATAATTTAAATGATTACTATACATGAATAAAAATGGCACAGTGACTACTAAGACAATGGCCAATGAAATAAAGGGATGGAACACAGAGCGCCGCGACAAGCCGTGCCACAAGCGACTGGTGCTGCCACCTTTAAAGCCCTTGATTGGCCAGAACATTTTCTGACCTAACATGGCCATGAAGAAGGGGTTTAAGGTCAGCAATACTAATAACAGTACCGCAACCCCGACGGCAACCCCGACGGCAGAACGATAAATTGAGAATTTCGCTAAGGCTAGCGCCGTAAACCCAATCAAAACGGAAGAGCCACTGTACAAAATCGTCCGGCCAGCAATCCGCCGGGCCTTTTTAGTCGCTGCTACGGCACTGGCGCCACTACTGAGTTCTTCCTTAAACTGATCATACAGGAGAATGTTATAATCCGTCCCGATCCCGAATAAGACCACGACCATGAAGACTTGGGTAAAGGATGACAATGGGAACCCAAAGTAATCGACCAAGTTCATGACAATGCTTAATGATGTTAAGACGGACACCCCAACGGTTAACAGTGAGATCACTGGTACGATTGGTGACCGGAACACAATAATTAAGACAATAAAGATGAACACCGCCGCAATGACTTCGGTTTTCTTGATGCCATCGGCGGTTGCTTTATCGAAATCATCATTTAAAATATCGCTACCTGTGACATACGTCTTCACACCGTTGGTTTTCGCTGCTTTGGTAATGTCGGCATTCATTTGCCGAACGGTATCCTTTTTAGACACCAACAACTGAACCAGTTCTGTGGACTTGTCCTTAGACACCAACTGCTTCTTGGTCTCAGCGTTATCACTGGCCGCTAAAACATCTTTAATGTGGTAATGTTTTTGATTATCACGGAAATTTTGAATCGTTTGCGCGATATTTTCCTTTTGGGTGGCGGTTAAGGCGTGCTTACCATTGTTAAACACCACCACAACTTGGCGGGTATTCCCTTGACCACGCCCCCAACCATTTTGGATCGTATCGGCAACCTGACTTTGCGCACTTGCTGGAATCTTGGTTTGACCGTATTCACGAATCAACCGGGTAGTATTCGGCATCATCACTAATGCCAAAACCACAACCACGATCCATGCTATCAAAGCACCCCCATGGCGCTCTAAAAACCGTTTCATCTAAATTTGTCCCCCTTCATACCCAACTGTTTATAAAAATCCTACTGTAAATTTCAAAGCTTTTGAGACTTCTTTACGAAAACATATCATACTCGTTTGACAACATTTGTCAAGGACTTTCAATATCCATCATGGATATTTTTTATAGGGCTGTAAAATTGCTGTCTATTTTATGCCATGTTACAATGAACGTACGTTTTCACTGTTCGTACTCTAGCATCAAGAAAGGAACCGCATATGCTCAATGAAGCTCCTAACGTTTTGATTGGCGGCGTTAATTTACAGGCCACCAATTTCGATTATGAAGTCCAAGAACTGGCTGAACTGGTAAAGGCCAATGGGATGACAGTTGTTGGTGAAGTTTTTCAAAATCTCGAACGCATTAATGCTGGCACTTATTTTGGTGTCGGCAAAATCGATGAAATCAAAGGCCTGGCCGCTGAAAAAAATGCTGAATTTTTAGTTTTAAATGATGAATTGACCCCTGCACAAATGAGCAACTTAGACCAAGCTTTGCCTGATGTGAAGATCATGGATCGGACTGGCTTGATTTTAGCGATTTTCGCCAACCGAGCACATTCTCGCGAAGCACAACTCCAAGTTCAAATCGCACAATTGCGGTATCGGTTGCCACGGCTGCGCGTAGGTGGACAAGCCAACTTAATGCAACAAGGTGGCGGTCCAGGCTTCGCCAATCGTGGGAGTGGTGAAACCAAACTGGAATTAAACCAACGGACCATTAAACATCACATTGCCCAGATTCGGAAAGAATTGGCCCAGCTCGATGTGGCTCAGGCGACGAAGCGCCAACAGCGTGATAAACAAGAACTGCCAACAGTTGCCTTAGTCGGGTACACCAATGCCGGCAAGTCAACCACCATGAATGGCTTACTGCAGCTTTTTGATGAAGCGCCAAGCAAACAAGTTTTTGAAAAAGATATGCTGTTTGCTACGTTAGATACCAGTGTGCGTGAGATCCATCTTCCGAGCCACCAAAAGTTCCTCTTAAGTGACACGGTTGGTTTTGTGAGCAAATTGCCCACGCAACTGATCAAGGCGTTTCGTTCCACGTTGGCTGAAGCGGCTCAGGCGGATTTATTAGTTCAAGTCATCGATTATTCTGATCCTAACTATGAGCAAATGGTCCAAGTGACGGAACAAACCTTGGCCGAATTGGACATTCACGATATTCCAATGATCTATGCCTACAATAAAGCTGACCTGCGTCCAGATACCAAGTTCCCGCAAGTAAACAGCGAACATGACCTGATCTATTCTGCCAATGATCCGGCTTCCTTACAACAACTCAGCGACTTGATCACGAAGTTACTATTTGCCGATCATCAAGTGCTTACCTATTTAGTTCCGTATGCGGACGGCAAATGGGTGGACTATTTAAACGAACATGCCAGTGTACAATCACAGGATTATGATGCAACTGGCACTAAAATCGTGGCCAGCGTCACGCCGATCGACGCCCAACGTTTGGCTCAGTTTGAAGTCACTGATTAATCACCTGCACACAAAAAAGATGCTGATCCCTTTAGTTGATAGGGACGAGCATCTTTTTTGTTATTCAGCAGGCTCTTTTAAATAAGCTTGAATTTGATCACTAATTGCTTCAGGGGTCAAGTCATCCGTCCGAATCACCAAGTCTGAAACACTTTGGTATAAATGTTCCCGTTTGGCTAACAGCGCCTTTAAGCCATCCGGGCCAAGTTGATTGACCAATGGCCGACTATCATCACCGGAAACCCGATCTAACACCACATTGCCTGAGGTCTGCAAGTAAACCACCGGAATATCCGTTGCTTGTAATACATCTCGGTTGGCAGCCGATTCAACCACACCACCCCCGGTTGACAGCAAGCCCGTTTTATTGAACGTTGCTTGTAAGACTGTCGTTTCCAATTTACGGAAAGCTGCTTCGCCATCATCTGCGAAAATCGCAGTGATCGGTTTGCCAGCTGCTGCAATAATTTCATCATCTAAATCAATTTGTTCCCAGCCAACTTGTTCTGCTAATACGCCACCGACTGTGGTTTTACCGGCGCCCATGAACCCTACTAAAATTGCTTTTAACATATGATAACCTCTTTCTACTTCTGTGTAATCGTGACATTGCCATTTTCTAAGGCCACGGTTGCGCGTTGCTTATCTGAAGCACTGGCAAACGTTAATTGCAAAATTCCGTTAATGTCCTCACGGGTCTCTAAAATCTGAATGTTAACAATTTGGATCTCAGCCTGCGCTAGCAAGCTGGTTACCTTGGCAATCGCCCCGGTATGGTCTGGAATGTTAACAAATAAATCATGGAACCCTGGAATCGCACCTGTTTGTTTGGGCTGAATCGCGTCGCGGGTAACTTTAGCTTGGTGGAAAAAGTCCAATAAAGCGTCATGGTCACCGGCATTTACCCTGGTCATTAAGGTCTGGATCCGTTGTTGGTAAGATTTTAATTGACCTAAGATAATCGACTGATTCGTTAATAAGATATCCGCCCACATTTCTGGGTCAGATGAAGCAATGCGCGTCATGTCCTTGAATCCCCCAGCTGCTAACCGAAGTGCTGCTGGTGAATCGCGAAACTGGATTCGCGTCTCATTAACTAAAGCCGCCGACAAAATATGCGGAACGTGGCTGAGCATGCCAACGATCTGGTCATGCGCTGCTGGTGCAACGGTTAAAAATTTGGCCTGGGTTGGGGTCAAAAGTTGTTCAAGCCGCTGACTAGCTGCCACCTGTCGCTCATTTGCCGGCACAATAAAGTAATAAGCCGACCGAAAAAGGTCAATATTTGCAGCTTGCACGCCCGATTTGTGCGAGCCCGCCATGGGATGGCCACCAATCACCGTCACCCCTTGTGCCAGCAGTGGTTGAGCTGCTGCCATCACTTGTTGCTTGGTACTCCCAGTATCCGTTACGATCACGTTCGGTTTTAGCGTGACCTGCGTCAAAATGTGTAAGGAACGATTGATGCAAACCACAGGTGTGGCTAAAATAATAAAATCCGCCTGCGGTGCCACTGTGGCTAAGTCACTGCCGATTTCGTCGATCAGACCCCGCGCTTTGGCATAAGTTAAGGTCGTCGCTTGTTGATCCAATCCGATCAAATAGGCGTCCGGCACCCCTTCTTTAATCGCCAAAGCCAACGAACCGCCAATCAAGCCCAGTCCTTCAATTACAACTGTTGTCACACTAAACCCCCCTTTATCGTTTGTTATTTAATCCCGGTTAAAATTAAAAAAAGAGCCCCCCTGTTTTCACAGGGACGCTCTAACGTGGTACCACCCAACTTCGGCAAACTTGCCGCACTCTTTGTCGATTATTCAAAATAATCATGCGATACCGTTATTATAATTCAAATCCATATCCTGCTTGACTCGCACCAACCGTCAATTCTCTGCACACCGAGATATGTTTCTACTGTTCATTCATCATAACGACATCTAACCGTATTAAATTATGATGAGAATATCATAAATTGAACAGGAGGTCAACTTTTTATTGACGTTGTTTCCGACGAACCAACCATTTACGGCATTCTTCAATGAGTACCAGTGGGAATGGAATGATCACTAAGAAGATCCATTCAGGAAGCTGTAATGGTGCTGTATTAAAGATTCCTTGTAGAAATGGTAAGTAGATCAAGCAAGCCAATAAGGCAACTTCAAACACGATCCCAAAAATAACCCGTCGATTGCCAAAAATTCCGATTTTAAACACGGATTCATTTAAGGTCCGACAGTTAATGGCTGCACCGATTTGACTAAAGACGATGGCCGCTAATGTCATCGTTGTGGCCTCACGATAAACCGCACCGCTGGTGGCTAAATGACTGAAAGTGTAGCCATTGGCAAAGTTAACAAAGAAGTACGCGCCTAGCGAAACAATGGCCGCCATTAAGCCATACCAGAAGAAGGCTTTTACAATAATACCTTTGCTTAGCAAACGCTCTTTTTTCGACCGTGGCGGCTTGTTCATAGTCCCCGGTTCCGCTTTTTCTGTGCCTAACCCTAAGGCTGGTAACATATCGGTCCCTAGATCCACAGATAAAATCTGCATGACGGTTAATGGCAAGGGAATGCCACCGCGTGAGAACAAGAAGGCAGCTGAAGGCACTGCTTCAGACATATTACTGTTTAAAATATACAGCAAGAACTTCTTAATATTGTTGAAGACTGTGCGGCCTTCTTCAATGGCATGCACAATTGAAGCAAAGTTATCGTCCGTTAAGATCATATCGGCGGCTTCTTTGGCCACATCGGTGCCGGTGATCCCCATGGCCACCCCAATATCGGCCTTCTTCAAGGCAGGGGCATCATTTACCCCATCCCCAGTAACGGCAACGATGCGATCCATATCTTGCAACATGGAAACAACACGATACTTTTGTTCAGGTGCCATGCGGGCGAAAATAATTTCACCGCTTAAAGCCGTACGCAATTCATCATCCGTCATGGTTTTTAATTCTTGGCCAGTCACCACGCGCACGTTATCGTCCGTGACGATGCCGATTTGCTGCGCAATACTCTTAGCTGTTAAGCCGTAATCCCCAGTCACCATAATGATTTGAATGCTGGCTTTATGACATTCTGCAACAGCCGCTGCTACTTCTGGGCGTGGTGGATCGGCCATCACGGTTAACCCCACAAAGATCAGCTGTTGTTCCACTTTTTCGATGGTATAATCATCGGCATTTAAGGCAGTGACATCACGTGTGGCAACACCCAGTACTCGTAAACCTTGACGGGCGTAACCATCATTGGCGGTCATGATCTCATCTCGTTGGGCATCCGTCATCGGCTGGATTTCACCATTGATCAAAATCTGATCACATAAGGCCACTACTTCATTGGGTGCCCCTTTGATATAGGCAATTTGTTTGTCCCCTGTTTGGTGGATAGTCGTCATACGCTTCCGCACAGAATCAAATGGTAATTCTTTGATCCGTGGGGTTCGCTTGCCTTCTGTTTCAAGGCTTAACCCACCTTTTGCTGCAACCACGGTTAAACAGGCCTCGGTTGGGTCCCCTAATACGGTATAGCGTTCATGTTCCGCATCAGGTGGTACGACACGTGCGTTACTGGCTAAAGCAGCGCCACGAACCAATTGGTTAAGGTCGCTATCATCAGCCGCCTGCACCACTTGGCCATTGCGTTCAATAGTCCCTTCAGGCGCATAGCCTAGGCCAGTGACGATCAATTCCCCTGTCGGTAACCACAAATGATTAACAGTCATTTGATTTTGCGTCAAAGTCCCCGTTTTATCAGAACAAATGACAGAAGTTTCACCTAACGTTTCAACACTGGACAACTGTTTGACCAACGCATGTTTTTTCGCCATGCGATTAACCGCCATGGCTAAAGACAGCGTTACAGTGGGTAATAGGCCTTCTGGGATAAAGGCGACGATCATCCCTAACGCAAAAATAAAGGATTGTGCTAATGGATAATGGACAAAGAAAACAGCTGCTAAAAAGAAAAAGACCCCTAACGAAATCGCAATCAACGAAATTTGCTGTGTCAAACGATCCAATTCTTTTTCCAAAGGACTGGCAGAAGCACTGACTCCTTGCGTTAAGCGTGCAATTTTCCCAAAATCAGTTTGCATCCCCGTTGACAACACCACGGCCTTGGCACTCCCACTGGAAACAGCAGTGCCGGTAAAAATCATATTTTTCAGTTCTGCATGGGTCACATCCGTTTTTTCAACGGCACGTTCGGCCTTTGAAACTGGGTTTGATTCCCCAGTTAATGTGGATTGGTCCACTTTCAAATTCGTGCTAGCCAACAACCGGGCATCTGCGGAAATATTGTCCCCTTCTTCAACCAAAATGGTATCACCTGGTACAAGATCTTCTGCTAAAATGTCTTGTTGCTTGCCATCCCGTAAAACCCGCGCATGGGCTGGCAACATTTGGCTCAGGGCTTCGGTTGCTTTTCCGGCCTGAAATTCCTGCCAAAAACTAAACACACCGTTGATCACGTTGACCAACCAAATTGCAATCCCTAATTGCGGCATATCTGCAAAAATGGCGATCAACCCGCCAACCCATAATAGAATCGCCATTAAACTGGTAAAGTTCTTCAAAAACTTCTTGACCATCGATTCTTTAGCGGCCTTTTCAATGACGTTCTTACCATACTTTTCCTGGCGTTTTGCCACTTCGGCGGCGCTTAAGCCTGTATCAGCAACTTTTAAGGTTGCATAGACCTGATCAGGCGCAATGGCAGCAAGTTGAGTCATTTGATCAGTTGCTGCAGTTGTTTTTTCTTTCATTGAATGTCCAATCCTTTATCTCAAAATTAAACGTGCAAATCATTCAGTTTGGTACCCAATTAATCTCGATGCCACTTAATTGTTTCACTCTCAACTAATATAATCCACTTCATTAATGTGTCAACACTTTTATGACGATTGATGGCATAAAAAGTAACCGAAGCACATCATTCAAACCAAACGTCACAATTATACGCGCTGTTGCCCGGAACTGCTATTATTTTATGGAAATTAGCCGTTAAATTCTTGTAAATTTCAGGCTAATCACTAGCCAATTTCTCTTGAGAAGGGTTACAATAGAGAAGGACATAGAAAGCGGGGGATCATTATGATGACGCAATGCAGTTCTTTCGGTGCCGCAATGGGCAGTACTCATTTTGCTGGCTGGTTTATTTTATTGCTTGTACTGGGCTTCTTAGGCACCTTTATTTTCCGAATGACCCATCAAGCAGTTAAACAAGAAAGTCGGGTGCAGTACACCAGCGCCGCACGCACACAGTTAGATCGACTCTATGCCACTGGTAAAATCAGTGAAACCGAATATTATCATCGCTTAGCCGTTTTAGAGCATGATCGCTATTAAATACCAGCACTCCTTTTTAGGGGTGCTTTTTGAGTGGCTATGATTCGCCTTTTTGACCTGTTTTCCTTTAAAATAAAACTATTCAATCATAGAAATGAGGTTTGCTTATGACTCGCATCACAGTTCTCGGCAGTTTAAATGCCGATACGATTTTAAAAATGCCCCATTTACCACTTCCTGGGGAAACGATCGCCTTAACCGCGAAAAAGACGGCTGGCGGTGGTAAAGGTGCCAATCAAGCAATTGCAGCCGCCCGCGCAGGTGCTGCCACCACTTTTATCGGTCAAGTTGGGGCCGACAGTGCAGGCACCCTGTTAACGGACGCCTTGCAAGCCGCACAAGTCAATTTAGATCATGTCACCACAACCACTGCTGCGGCCACTGGACAAGCTTACATTATGTTAGACGACGCCGGGCAAAATAGTATTTTGATCGACGGCGGGGCCAATCAAACACTAACGGTGGCAGACGTCACCGCCGCTAAACCGGCGATTACCTCGGCTGACTTTTTAGTGGCACAGTTTGAAACACCACTAGCTGTCACTTTAGCTGCTTTTCAAATTGCGAAGGCCGCTGGTGTGACCACTATTTTAAACCCCGCTCCGGCGAAAGCCACGTTGCCACCTAAGTTATTGGCATTGACGGATCTGATCGTCCCGAACGAAACTGAGGCCAGCATCCTCACCCAACAAACAGTGATTCCCACCCAATTGTCAACCTTAAAAGCCGCCGCTGCAAAATTACAAGCGCAAGGCGTTGCCAACGTGGTGATCACATTAGGTGAAACAGGGGTTTTCTATGATCAACACGGGCTAAGCGGACAAATCCCGGCTTTTAAAGTCAAAGCCGTGGATACAACAGCTGCTGGTGATACCTTTATTGGTGCCTTAACCGCTGTGTTAGCGAAAGACTTGCACAATTTACCAGCTGCCTTAACCTTTGCTAGCCGGGCTTCGGCACTGGCGGTTCAAACCCTAGGAGCACAGCCCTCTATTCCGACACGTCAGATGATCGATCAGGCGCGCTTTTAGCAGGCCACAACTGTGCTAAGTGATGCGCAACTGGTGCTGGTTGCCCATAAAAATGGGTTTCTAGTAAGCGGGTCAAGAAACAACCCAGTAATAAAAATTGCACCAAAAAGTTTAACCAAAACAGTAAAATAATAAAGGTGCTTAAAGCGCCATAACTGGTGACGCTACGCGCAAAGTAACGTAAATACAGTGCAAAAAATTGGGCCAACGCTAACCACCCAACAGCCGTAAACAAGGCACCTGGCCACACACAACGTAAATGCAGTTTGACTTGCGGCAACCAATATTGCAATAAGGCTAAGATCAGCAATAACATCGGGCCAACAACGGGTAATTTAAATTGGCCAAATAGCGTTAGCACTTGTGCCGGTAAATTCAGCCTAGGGGCTAAATAATCAAGCACATCTTGACCAAAACCAAAGATCACCACTAAAGTCACCACCACGATCAAAAATAGCAGGGTGAGTACCAACGAGATCAAGCGCCCTAACAGCGCATTTTGTGGCGCTTTGACATCATAAACTTGATTGACACTTTGCCGCAACGTGACGACCCCTTTACTGGCTGACCAAAGCGTCACCACTGCCCCAATGGACAACAAACCACCGTTTCCTTGGGTAAGCAGTGATCGAATCAGCGGTGCAATGGTTGGATACAGCGATTCAGGGACGATAATCGCCACGTAACGTAAGACTTCGCTGACCGGTAATTTTAAAAGCGCTAATAAGTTGCCTAGAAAAATCAACAACGGGAAAATAGATAACAACATATAGTACGTACTGACCACAGCGTTTTTGGAAATTTCTGCTGCTTGATACTGTTTTAAAATGGTGCGCAGTCGTTGCCATTTCATTGTCATCCCACCTTTCTCGTTTAGTATAGCAAGTTCACCTACTATTCCCCAACAAAAAAGCTGAAGGCCAATTGGTCTTCAGCTTTTTTGCTGGGCATTGATCTGTTGTAACAAAATACTGAGCTGGCGGGCAACACGTTGGTAGCCCCGGCCATTGCCGCGTACGATCGCCGGCTCAAGTGCCGTAGTCATTTGTGTGAAGTCGTACGCCAAAAAATGCGTTTCTGAAACGGCAAAGACACACAATGATGTGGCATCAGGTAATAAATCGGCGCGTAAAGCTTGGTTCAAATACAACAAATCAGCTGCTGGTACCGCACTCGCCCCGGCAAAGAAGTAGCCACCGCCATAAAACGGGCCTACCACGTCCATTAAGCGCTGATAGCTTGGCGGTAAGGCTTGTCCAATCACATCCGCCAAAGCGTTTAATTCAGCTGCTGTTGGCGCTGTAGCCTGTTTTAAATAGGCTGTTGATGCCAGATCTTGTTTCAATTGTTGTAAGGTTGTTTGCAACACATTCGGTTGAGCTGGTGGGACGGTTGGCGCCGGTGTCGGCGCCTTTTCTGACAATAGTGCCAAATTTTTCGCCATTGCCTGGGCCGCCACTGGTTGCGGTGCCTGAGATGATGTCTGTGACTGGCGCTGAGATTGCTGCTTTTGCCACGTTTTCAATTGCTGTTTTTTAAGTTTTTGGCGCTGGATCCGCTTTGCCATATTCCCACCTGCTTTCTCATGATTGACTGTCGGTTACTCTAAATCTAAATGCAAAATGGCCCGCTTTTTTGCCTCAAAATCTGCTTTCGACAGCACGCCGTCTTGATACATTTTAAAGTAATCTGTGATCAATTTTGCGTTGGCCACATAGTCATCTTCCCCAAGCTGACCATTCGCGGTGATCTGGGCCGCCAGTGCCTGATGTAATGGTGCTAAAAAGGCGCCATCTTGTGCTTCAAATTCAATTTTCACCGTATGATAAGCGGCATCTCGTTCATAGCTTAAATTTAAGACACCCACTGATCCAGCGGTTGCTTCGGTAAACGTCATTTCAGTTAACGCCTGCCGTGAGATTACCGTTTCGGCCACCAGATCCCGCCGAAAGCGTCGTTTAGTCGTCTCCTGAATGGTTAATTGCGTGTCATCTAATATCACACTGACTAACGCTGGCTGTTTAATAACCACTTTCATAAAATTCTCCCCTTTGGTCCAACTACCTTGCGCCTTTAAGCGTCACCGGCGCATCTAAATTTCAGCTTCATTTTACCGTGTTTACGGGTAAAGCGCAAAGGCGACCTGTTTTCATTCAAATGTTACAAAGATGTTACAAATGAACTTTGTTTTCAGTTACCCCTGCCTAAAAAAGCGTTTTCTTGATATAATCATAAGTGTATAAAGGTTTTTTTGTATATTTTGCATTTTAACGTGATCAATTCAAAGTAAATTCAACTTATTTTTCAATATATTGGAGTGGATGGGTATGACATTCTTTCATCAAAGTACAGCTGAAACCTTTTGTATTCATGGCTTAAACGATTTAGATGCCACTGCACAACATCGCTTGCGTGATTTAGGTTTAACCACTGGTAAGCAAGTCAAGATTGTACGACGTTACCCTTTTAACGGCCCGATTATTTTAAGCTTTGACGACCAAAAAGTTGGCTTACGCAAGGCGCTGGTGCGGCGCTTGCGAGGAGGCGATTAAATGACCACGATCGCCTTATTTGGTAACCCGAACACGGGGAAAACGACGTTGTTTAACCGCCTGACAGATTCCTATGCCTATATGGGCAACTGGAGCGGTGTGACCGTCGAGAAAAAAGTCGGTGCCATTAAGGATAGTGATATCACAGTTGTCGATTTGCCAGGTATTTATTCTTTAAATCCACTGACGAAAGATGAAGCAGTTGCCACAAATTACTTACTGTCTGAACCACAAGAATTATTTTTAAATGTGGTCAATGCGGCACAGTTAAAACGAAATTTATTGCTTTCAATCGAATTACTTGAGTTTGGTAAGCCGATGATCATTGCGCTAAACATGATCGACAGCTTGGCCCAACTGGGAATTCGTTATAATTTAGATGTTCTTGAAAAGGCCTTTCATTGTCAAGTGACTACCACCAACGCCCGCGGCAACAAAGGCGTTAACGCCTTAAAAGACCAATTGTTGCAAGATGATCACGGCATGACCGGCGACACCGATTTTAAATTAGTTTATCCGGCTGCCGTGCAACAAGCTGCGGAACAAGCCGTACGCGGCCTTTGTCGCGATAACGACTATGATGAACGTTTTGCTTATTGGTTAGCGATTCAATTTATGAACGCCAACGCAGCGGTGATCCATTATGCCAAAGAACACCAGCTCACAGCGCTGCTGAACCAACTGCCTTATTATCAAGCGCAAAAGTTCGAAGAAAAAATCTATCAGACACGGCTGACATTCATCGAAAACACCTTGCAGGCGGCACGTGAACAAGCTGCCAGCCCGCGGGTACGCAACTTAACGGCTAAAATCGACCGCGTTGTGACCAACCCGATCTTAGGATTACCGATTTTTGCGCTGGTCTTTTTACTGATGTTTAAACTGACCTTTGACTGGGTCGGCACACCGATCTCGGATATTTTAGATGGCTGGCTATCTGGTCCCATTTCAAGTACCGCCAATCACCTTTTGACCCAAGCCGGCGCCATGCCGTTTTTACGCTCCTTGATCGTTGATGGTGTGATTGCTGGGGTTGGCGGTGTCTTGGTATTCTTACCACAGATCTTCATGTTATTTGCCTGTATCTCTGTGTTAGAAGACTCAGGTTATATGGCACGGGCGGCCCTCGTCTTGGATAAGATCATGTCCAAAGTCGGCTTAAACGGCAAGGCCTTTATCCCACTGATCATTGGTTTTGGGTGTAACGTCCCTGGCATTATGGCGGCACGAACGATTGAACAGCCTAAGGAACGGCTGATCACCACATTGATCTCGCCTTACATGAGCTGTTCCGCCCGCTTACCAATCTACAGCCTATTCGTAGCGGCATTTTTCAATAAAAATCAAGCCGTCATTGTCCTTTCCCTTTATTTCTTGGGAATCGTGGTGGCGTTGTTGTTAGCTAAAATTTATCAAATTGTTTTCAAAAGTGAAGATAAATCCTTCTTCATGATTGAATTACCCGACTATCACTTGCCACAACCGGCCATTATTTGGCACGGGACTTGGGATAAAGGGAAAGGCTTTATTCACAAAGCCGGCACGATTATTTTCGCTGGGACAGTTGTGATCTGGTTACTTAGTTACTTTGGCCCAACTGGCGCCGTTGCAAACGTAAATCAGAGCTTTTCAGCCATTATCGGCCGAACATTGTTACCGATTTTCCATTCCTTTGGTGTCACTTCTTGGGAAGCCGTCAGTGCCATTCTAACTGGGATCATGGCCAAAGAAGTCATCAGCTCGACCTTAATGGTGCTGTATCATACGGCTAACCGCACGTTATTGGTCGCCTCCTTAAGCCAATTATTCACACCATTGGCCGCCTACAGCTTTTTAGTTTTTGTTTTACTGTATATCCCCTGCTTTGCAACAATTGGGGTGATCCACGCTGAAACTGGCACCTGGAAATGGCCAATTTATTCAGTGATCTCAAGCTTTTTCATTGCATTGTTACTCGCCACACTGTTCTATCAAGGTGGGTTACTACTGGGTTTATAGAAAGAAGTTGATTGTGATGTCGATTTTGATCAATCTCATCATCGCTGCGGTGATTATTGCCTTTGCTGGTTGGCAAATCGTAAAACTTGCCAAACGGTCTAAACATGGCAAGTGTGCCGCCTGCGATTATAAATGTGAAGCCAAAAAAATGATGGTTGAAGCAGAAAAACGTCCTCATTAAAGGCCACCAAAAAAAGCGTAGCGATTTTCGCTACGCTTTTTTAGCGCCAAGATAACGCCCATAACGGTACAATACAAAACCACACATGATAACGGCCACCCAACTTTCAATCTGGGCGATCAGCCTTAAAACAGGCAGTCGTTGTGCGGCTAACGTCATGGCCGTTGCGGTGATTGCCAACGGAAAGGTAAACGCCGCATAGCTGGGATAAAACGGCAATCGTTGCACCCACAGCATGTGCACGATTTTATAGCTTGCAACAATATAGAACAACTGACAGCCGCTTAACAACACTCCAAATAAAATGGGCTGGATCGTTGTAAAGTCTTGCAAATAGCCGGCCAAACAAATGGAAAATGGCGCCGCTAAAATTGCAGTCATCGGTAAAATCGCATCCGGTAAATTTTGTAACATGAAAACACGCTTTAAAATACCCGGGATAATGCCTAAGTACACCATCACGCACAGCCAAAACACAACTTGACCGAAACGTGGTGCAAAACGAGGCGCCGTAATCGTCACCTCCACAAGCCCAATGTAAACTGTGAACCAGCCCGGATCCATTTTGTTGATTGAAAAATCTTGTTGCACAATTGTCGTGTACAATCCTACCACCACCAGTTCCAATCCGATCACGGCTAGCCAAAACCAACGTGCGAGCCACAAAGGCACACCAATCGTCGGCAAATAGGTGGCCACGATCAACAGTGCCATGGGAAAGGTAGCCATGGTGGAGACCACTGCTTGATTGTGGCGCATCGCACTGACGCTATCAAAAGCAAACAATAACTTCAACACCAGTAGGGCTAAAAGACAAAAACCTAACCCACGTAAAAAAAGGCCAATCAACGGTTGTTTTGTCAGCAGCATCACATTGCTCATTGCCAGTAACGCTAACATCACACCTGATATAGGAATCGGTAATCGTGCTAATGCTTGACGCATTGCGCACTCACCTCACTTATTGATTTAAGATTTAAAAACCTCTCAAGCATACTAGAACCTTGCTGATTTTCCTAGTTTTAATGGCCCTTATTTTACTTAAACCAAAAAAGGCCTCCCTTATCAGGAGACCTCGTTAAAACTCAGCTTAAGCTAAGTCAGTTACTTCGTAATGTGTGTCTGCTAAAGCCGCATTTAATTGGTCTTTGGTAACGGTTGCCCCTTCCAAAGTGGCCTTTTTAGCTGCTAAATCAACGCTAGCAGCTGTCACACCTGCTAAATCAGCAAATGCCTTTTGAACGGTGTCTGCGCAACCGTCACACTTCATACCCTTAATTGTTGCTGTTTGTGCCATATCGAAAACTTCCTTTCAAATTTTGAATTAAATAACGGGTTTAAACCGTTTTAACCGTAATGCATTAAGTAATACTGAAACAGAGCTAAAACTCATGGCCGCACCTGCGATCATCGGATTCAGCAAAGGGCCACCAAATAAGGCCAGCAGTCCCATGGCGATCGGTACACCACAAGCATTGTAAGCAAAGGCCCAAAATAGGTTTTGCTTGATCGTGCGCATGGTGCGTTGTGATAATGCTAATGCCGTTGGCACGCTGGTTAACTGATGGTTCAACAACACAATATCCGCCGCATCGATTGCCACGTCTGTACCACTGCCCATGGCTAAGCCAACGTCGGCTTGCACTAAGGCCGGGGCGTCATTGATCCCATCACCTACCATGCCAACTTTTTGCCCTTTGGCTTGCAGTTTGGCAATCACTGCAGCCTTATCGGCGGGCAAAACATCACTGATCACTTCATCGATTCCCACTTGCTCGGCAATCGCTTGCGCTGTTTGCTGATTATCCCCGGTCAATAAAACCAAGTGCTTGCCTTGCTGCTTTAAGGCAGCTAAAGCCTGAGCGCTACTTGCTTTAACAGGATCGGCAACGGCTAAGATACCCTTTAATTCAGCGCCGACAGCCAAATAAAATGGTGTTTTTCCAGCTTGTGCCAATGCAGCTGCTGTTTGTTGCTGAGCAGGGGTAATGGTGATTTGTTGCTGTTGCATCAAGGCTAAGTTGCCTAACCACGCCACTTGGTCTGCCACAACACCGGTTACCCCATAACCAGGTAAGGCTTTAAAATCACGACTTGCTGGAACCGTTAAAGCCTGTTCAGTAGCGGCCTGCTGAATCGCAACCGCCAAAGGATGCTCTGAATACTGCTCCAAGCTCGCCGCCAGGCTTAACAGCTCATCAGATGTGGTCCCCGCCTGTGGGGCTACGTCAGTGACGGCTGGGTGGCCTTGGGTAACCGTTCCCGTTTTATCAAACACCAAGGTCTCTAACTGCTGGGTGACTTCTAAAGCTGTCCCATTTTTGATCAAAATCCCATTTTCGGCGCCTTTCCCAGTCCCCACCATAATGGCCGTTGGTGTGGCTAAGCCAAGGGCACACGGACAAGCAATGACCAACACCGCCACGAAAATTTGCACACTATAACCAAAACCAGCCCCATTGATCAACCAGCCTAAACCGGCTAACAAGGCCAGGCCCATGATTACCGGTACAAAATAACCACTGATCACATCTGCTAATTTGGCAATTGGTGCTTTGGATAACTGTGCGTCTTCCACTAACTTAACAATTTGGGCCAACGCCGTATCCTGACCGACTTTAGTCGCCCGGTACGTGACCTGTCCCGTTTGATTCAAGCTCCCGCCAACCACGCTATCGCCAACTTGTTTTTCAACGGGCATGCTTTCGCCAGTTAACATCGACTCATCAATGCTAGTCGCCCCGGTTAGCACCACGCCATCCACTGGCAATTGCTCTCCCGGTTTCACCAACAATTCATCACCGACTTGCACAGCAGCCACAGCAACTTGTTCAGTTTGGCCATTCACCACACGCCAGGCTTGTTGCGGTTGCAATTTTAAAAGCGCCGTTAATGCACTGGAGGTTTTGGTTTTAGATAAGGTTTCAAAGTACTTGCCTAACGTGATCAACGTTAAAATTGTCGCCGCGGCTTCATAATACAACCCATCATTAAAGGCTTGGCCTGCGAACCAATACTGGGCCGTATGCCAAAGACTTTCCCCAAAGGCAGCGCTGGTGCCTAAAGCGACTAACGCATCCATATTGGGATGGCCCTTAAACAAGGTTTTATAGCCAACCAGATAGTATTCACGTCCAAAATAAAGGACTGGCAACGTCAGTAATAATTCGACTAATGACGTTACCTGCGGATTGTGCATGCCTTGTAACCACATTGGTAACGGTGCATTGAGCATCCCACCCATTGAAATGTACAATAAGGGGACTGTGAAAATTGCTGACCAAACGAAACGGTGCCACATGTTTTGTAACTGGACTTGTTTCTTGGCCGCTTGGGTTTCACTGCTTTTTTCAGCCGTCACTTCTGGCGTTGCCTGATAACCAGCATCGGTGACCGTTTGAACGATCGTCGCCACATCCACTTGTGCGGCAACAAAACTGACCTGCATTTTTTCACTGGCTAAATTCACGGCCGCTTGGGTCACCCCAGGCAATGCGTTGACTGCTTTTTCAATGGTCTGGGCACAGCTGGCACACATCATGCCGTCGATCGTAAAGGTCATATCTGCTGTGATTTGTTGTGCTTCATAACCTGCATCTGCCACGGCTGTCTCAATATCAGGTACCGTCACTTGTGCCGCATCATAGGTCACTTGCATTTTTTCCGCTGCTAAATTGACATTTGCCTGCTGGACACCTGGCAACTTTTGCGTTGCATGTGTCACCGTTTGCGCACAGCTGGCACACATCATGCCGTTAATGTTAAACATGGCCTCTGTCATAGGATCACCTGCTTCCGTTTACGTATGTAAATCAATCTACGCGTTAAGTTTAGCATGATGGTTTACGCTTGTAAATATTTTTTTGAAAACTTTTTCAATTGCCAGGTTGCCATGCCTGACTTAGCCGTTTTTATCGCAAAATTTTTAATAATTGCTGGGTTAAATCAGTGTCGTCTGTCCCCTTACGATAAATCAAATAAAGCTCATGCTCTAATTGTAACGCAGGCAACTGGACTTGCCGCAGTTGTTGCTGGGCAAGGGATGACTGGGCTAAAGAAGCGTACATAAAGCTGATACCAAAGCCTTGTTGCAGCAATGTCATAATGGTTTGTGGATCCCCCAGCTCAATTCGTTGGGTAAAATCCGTTAACTGTAAATTAAAGCTGGCTAACCAGTCCAGCAAAATCTCCCGGCTACCTGAACCTGGTTCACGGATCAATAACGTTTCCTGCACCAATTCATGCGGACGATAAACCGTGCCGTCATGTAATAAAGGATTGCCGGTACCGGTGACACAAATAAAGGGCTCACGGCGAATCACTTGGTAGTCAAACTCTGTTTTGTCAAAATTACCTTCAATTAACGCAAAATCAATTTGGCCTTGCCGTAATTGTTGTAAGATCTGCGCAGTATTGCCAATTTTGCTGACGATCTGCTGGTATTGATGGCGTAAAATCGGTAATAGTCGTGGTAGAAAAACGGTATTCAAAGACATGGTGGCACCTAACAATAACCGTGGTGCAGGACGTGGCTGGCGTAAATCTGCCATAAATTTATCATTTTGAACGGTGAGCTGCGTCAAATAAGTGGCTAACGCATCACCAGCAGCCGTCAGTTGTAATTGCCGGTGCTGGTAACGTACCAACGGCACGCCAACTTCAGCTTCCAGCCGTTTGATTTGCTGTGACACCGCCGGTTGAGTCATAAACAGCCGTTGGGCGGTTTTGGTATAGGATAGTGTTTGGGCTAATAATTTAAAGGTTAAATAGTGTTGTTCAAGCATTTCTTCTCTCCATTAGCTATATTTATAAAGCTATTATAAATCATAATTTTTCTTTATAGTTAGCCTCCAGTAAACTTAAAGCGTCAATTAAGGATACTTGGAGGAAAGCAAATGGAAAATTCAAAAACCCGGCGCTTTATTTTAGCCGGTGGCGCCACATTGGTGTGTGCTGTATTAGGAAATTATTTAGGCGGGTTACCTTATTTAAGTATGGTCGGTGCTTTGGTATTATCACTATTGCTTGGCATGGCCTTACAAATTCAACCACGGATCAAAGCCAATGCTAAAAGTGAAATTGGTTGGATCAGCAATAAATTTTTGCGGCTTGGGATTATTTTATTAGGCTTTAAACTGAACTTGATTGCGTTAGCAGCAGCCGGTGTGAAAACCATTTTGCTGGCGATCGTAATCGTCACCGGTACTGTTAGCCTGACTTACTGGATTGGACGGCGGCTAGGCGTTGAACCTGAACTCGCCATTCTAGCAGCCAGTGGTACGGGGATCTGTGGTGCCGCTGCCGTAATGGGAATCTCCCCCCAAATTCAGGTTCCTGAAGCCAAACAAGAACGGCAACGGGAAAATGAAGTCCTAGCAGTGGCAATTGTGGCCATTATGGGAACGGTCTTTGCCTTGACTGAAATTGCCTTAAAGCCGTTATTACATTTAACCCCGACGCAATTCGGCGTGCTCACTGGCGGTTCACTACACGAAATTGCCCATGCTGTGGCAGCTGGTAGCGCTGGTGGTGCCGTTAGTTTGGATACCGCTATTATTACCAAATTATCACGGGTCTTAATGTTAGCACCGGCTGCGTTAGTGATCGGCTTCTGGTATCAACACCATAATCAACAGCAAACCGGTGCAGCCACTGGTAAGTTACCCATTCCTTGGTTTATGGCTGGTTTTATTTTGGCAAGTGTTGTCGGAACCTTTGTACCTTTCAGTGCTGCTATTTTAGCCGGCTTGGTGAAACTCGCCTACCTCGTATTGGGAATGGCCATGGCAGCATTAGGCATTAGTGTCAATTTTAAAGTCATTTTCAATCGTGGCGGCAAAGCCTTTTTAGCCTCTTTCCTGGCTTCAATTTGTTTATTAGTCTTTGTCCTGATCGTGAGTCGCACTTTTTTCTAAGCGCACCATAAAAAGCACCTGTTGTCAGTAAAATCTGGCAACAGGTGCTTTTTAGATGCCTTTAATCGGCTAAAATTTCATCATTTAATTGGTCCACCCAATCTGGTGTCGTCCCAGTCACTTTTTCCCAAGCCCAATCACCATTATCATCAAAATAAAGGGTGGGATGGGCCTTGGCATAAGCGATATACTTGGCAAAAATTTGCTGTGCCTTTTCAGGGACCAAGGCCCGATCCATGGCATAGGCGTTAAAGGCAAAGCGAATGGGATTGCTGGCAGTTTTCACCCGGTCTTCGATACGCTCCACTAGGCCTTCCTTAACGATTTCCACCTTTTCATGCGTGCCTTTTTTCTCGGCCTCAATAATGATTTGTTGATCCTTGTTACTATATTCACGAATCCATTGTGGTTGTGTATAAACTTCAACGGTTGTTTCTGACGCGTCTGCCTCAGAAAAATAACCAAAAAACTGGTTCACAACCTCTGTTTCAGCTTGTTCTGCCATTATGCATCCCCCTGTTCATGACTGTCACTTGATTACAATCACATTGTAACATAATACACAAGCATTACAAATCACCATTTTTAGCAGTCACTAATGAACCGATTTGGGCTAAATCAGCCACTTCATAGGTGGGGTGATACGGCGTGGTATTGGTTTGGTGCTGTTGATTCAACCAAATACTATCTAAATGCACGGCACCTGCACCGCGAATATCTGACTGTAACCGATCCCCGACCATCACGGTATTAGCGGTTGTCATGTTGGGATACTGGTTTAAAATCGTTTCAAAAAAATGCGGACTGGGTTTTTCGTATCCCACACTTTCCGACACAAAAATGTCGGTAAAATAAGGTGCAAAGCCGGTATGATTTAACCGATTCCGCTGTGTGAAATCAAATCCATTGGTACCTGCAAAAAGATTAACGTGTGCCTGTTTTAACTGTTGTAACAACGCCAAAGCACCGGTCATCACCGCATAGTTTTCATTTAAGCAACGCCGATAACGCTTTTCTGCCTGAACGCCTTCGTCTGGCATGCCATAACGGGCAAATAAATCTGAAAAACGCTCCACCAATAACGGTTCCTTGGCCTCCCCTTGCTCAATGCGCTCCCATTTGGACAGATTAATTTTACGATAAACGGCCGCGGCTTGATGCAGATCAGGAAAGTGGTAGTGGGTCAAAACTTGTTGCAAGCCTTTATTTTCACCAGCTTGAAAATCTAATAACGTATCATCTAAGTCAAAAATCACATTTTGGTAACGCATGGATCAGCCTCTTTTCAAACAAAAATAGGGCACAAGGCCCTATTTAAAATTAGCACAATCGTTTATTGAACGGAATAGTTTGGTGCTTCTTTTGTAATTTGAACATCATGTGGATGCGATTCACGTAAGCCAGCGCCAGAAATTTTAACAAATTGCGCATCATCAGCTAAGGCTTGAATGTTCTTCGCCCCAACGTAACCCATGCCGGCACGTAAGCCACCGATCATTTGGTACATAATGTCGCCAACAGCCCCTTTATAGGCGACCCGGCCTTCAATACCTTCGGGCACAAGCTTGTTGGCTTCATTGACATCGCCTTGGAAATAACGGTCTGAAGAGCCATGAGTGCTGTCCATCGCTGCCATACTCCCCATGCCACGATACGTCTTAAAGCGCCGGCCTTGGAAGATCTCAAATTCGCCAGGTGCTTCATCTGTACCGGCTAACATTGAGCCTAACATCACCACACTGCCACCAGCGGCTAAGGCTTTCACAATATCACCAGAGTATTGGATCCCACCATCTGCGATAATCTTCTTGCCATATTCACGGGCAACAGAAGCTGAATCATAAATAGCAGTTAATTGAGGGACCCCAACGCCAGCAACGATTCGAGTGGTACAAATTGAACCAGGGCCGATCCCAACTTTGACCACGTCAACGCCAGCATCGTATAACGCCCGAGTGGCTTCGCCTGTGGCGACGTTACCCGCAATCAAAGTGGCTTCTGGGAACTTCGCACGGATTTCTCTGATCTTCCGCAAAACACCAGCAGAATGACCGTGGGCCGTATCAATAATAATGGCATCGACACCGGCCTCTAACAAAGCTTCCGCACGTTCAAAGGTATCACTCGTCACTCCAACGGCAGCGGCCACTAACAAACGCCCTTTATCATCTTTCGCCGCATTGGGAAATTCAACGGCTTTTTCAATATCTTTAATGGTGACCAAGCCACTTAAGCGCCCGTCTTCATCAACTAAAGGTAATTTTTCAACTTTATGTTGTTGCAAAATTTGTTCAGCAGCTTCCAAAGGGGTGCCTTCTGGCGCTGTGATCAAATTGGTTTTTGTCATCACATTATCAATTTTTTGTTGATAATCTGTTACAAACCGAATATCACGGAAGGTGATGATCCCAATCAAATGTCGGCTTTCAAGGGTATCCACGATCGGGACCCCTGAAATATGATACCGTTGCATCAAGTTTTCAGCTTCCTGGATCGAATGTTCTGGTGTTAAATAGAATGGATCAACAATAACACCACTTTCTGAGCGTTTTACCTTACGGACTTCATCTGCCTGTTCTTGGATACTCATATTTTTATGAATGACCCCTAGGCCGCCTTGACGCGCCATGGCAATGGCCATTTTTGATTCTGTGACAGTATCCATACTTGCGCTCATAATCGGGACATTTAACTTGAGATTCTTTGCCAACTGCACACTAACATCAACATCATGCGGTAAAACATGACTCTCGGCTGGAATTAATAGTACATCATCAAACGTATAACCTTGCTTGGCAAACTTTGTGTCCCAATTAGACATAATAACGATCCTCTCCTTATAAAGAATAAATATGGTTTTTTGTTTAACGCTTAAAGTACCAGAGAAAAACCCTAGCGTCAATAGTTTCTAAGTGAATTTTTAGAAACAAAATCGTTTTTCTCATGGCATTTATTCGGATTTTAGATACTTACCACGTCACCAATTTGTGAACGTTCGGATTTAGAATCCTATTTCCAAATCAAAAAGCGCTACCCGTCGGTAACGCTTTTTGGCTAAAACATCGTGCCAGTAATGTTGTATCGTTTTTTGACGTAGATCCGGACGAATAGGACAATGATGCCCAATACCAGATAGAGCCAGCTTGGTAAGGTTGGATTGGCCACGCTTGGAATCAAGTTGGTCAAGGCAAACAGTGCCATTAAACCGATCACCATGGCAATGGCGTATAAAATGACCCGCCACCACACAATGTGTTTGGTTTTATCTGGACTCACTAAATTCAACAATTCCGTGGTCCCAAAGCCAGCCACAACGGCAATTAAAATCAAGGAAACCAGGCCCATTTGGCTATTTTGAGCCGCTTTTTCACTGCCAATGTAGCCGGTGATTCCATATAACAAGGAGAAGATCATAAAGATCATCATGCTGTTATCCAAGGTGATCAACCAACGGTTACTGGTTGGTGTATTGTCTTTTTTAGGACCGCTGATAATATCAGCGACGCGCGTGGTAACTGTCCCAAACTGTTGCCGCGCAGTTTGGCCCTGTTTTTGACCTTGAATCAACTGCGGCAGCATTGCTTGATAAGCTTCTGTTTGCTTTTCAGGTGACAACTTGGTCTCAGCCAACGCTTTTTTCAAATGGAACATGTAGTCTTCGTTTTTCTTGGTTAACTGCTGTTCCATTTCAGTCAATGTTTTCGGTGTTTGACCTGGCTTTTGTACACCAGCGTTCCGTTCTTCTGTTTCGCTACTCATACGTGCTCCCCCACTCTCGCTTAAACGTTAAAGCGGAATTCAATAATATCGCCGTCTTGTACCACGTAGTCTTTTCCTTCAAGCCGTAGTTTGCCGGCTTCTTTAACGGCCTGCATACTGCCATATTGGTCTAAGTCCGCAAACGACACGGTTTCGGCGCGAATAAAGCCACGTTCAAAATCAGAATGAATGATGCCGGCAGCCTGTGGCGCTTTAAGGCCGCGTTTGAAGGTCCAAGCACGGGTCTCTTTGCCACCAGCAGTGAAGAAAGTGGCTAACCCTAATAAATGATAGGATGCTTTGATCAAACGATCCAAGCCAGATTCAGAAACCCCTTCAGCTTCTAAGAAATCTGCTTTATCTGCTTCATCTAATTCAGCAATTTCTTCTTCTGTTTTAGCAGAAACCGCAATGGTTTCAGCCCCTTCTTTATCACCATATGCCTTGATCTGTTGCACATAGTCGCATTGGTCAGGATCCGCCATGTCATCTTCAGCAATATTGGCCACGTATAAAATCGGTTTAGCCGTTAATAGGAATAAGCCTTTCACAATAGGCTGTTCGTCATCCGTAAATTCAATGGACCGAACCGAGCCGCCTTCTTCCAATACTGGTTGAATTTTTTGTAAAACAGCCAATTCAGCTAAAATATCCTTGTCACGGGATTTTGCTTCTTTTTCAACTTTGGCTAAGCGTTTGTTAACACTCTCTAAGTCCGCCAAGCTTAATTCTAAATTGATGGTTTCAATATCATCTAACGGTGCCACTTTCCCCGTTACATGGGTGATGTTATCATCGTCAAAAGCCCGTACCACGTGGACAATGGCGTCGACGCGGCGAATATTTTCTAAGAACTTATTGCCTAAGCCTTCCCCTTTGCTGGCACCTTTTACAATACCGGCAATATCGGTAAATTCAAATGTGGTATGAATAATCTTTTTAGCTGGGATCATTTCATCGATACGTGCTAATCGTTTGTCAGGTACTTCAACCATCCCAACATTGGGATCAATTGTTGCAAACGGATAATTGGCCATTTCGGCACCGGCCTTGGTAATTGCATTAAAAAGGGTCGATTTCCCAACGTTTGGCAAACCGACGATACCTGCTGTTAACGCCATGTTTATGTCACTCTCCATTAATTCATAATAGTTTTATTATATCAGTCTTTTGGCTCGGCTTGGCTCAAAACCTTCTTTAGTTTTTTTGTAAAATCACGCCGCGACATGAGCACAATGTGTTGACACCCTGTGCACTGGATCTTAATGTCCGCACCCATGCGAATGATCTCCCACCGATTGGTACCACAGGCGTGTTGTTTTTTCATTTCAACAATATCACCTAAATCAAACATCTCTCATTCACCTCATTTTCCATAGCCTATTCTGGATCCGTCAAGCTTTTAAGCAACGTCAACAACCGATTCAAATCGGCAGTTGATAAATAATCAATTTCAATTTTACCCTTTTCGCCGTGAGTCGCAATGTTGACTTTAGTGCCAAGGCGCATGGCCAACCGCGTTTCACTGGCGCGCAAATAAGGTGATTTTTGTGGTGCCGTTTGCGACACTGGCTGAACCTGATTCATTTGGTTCACCAGTTTTTCAACCTGCCGCACCGTTAAGTTTTCACGAACGACCTTATGCGCCAATTCAACCATTTGATTTTTATCATGTAAGCCCAGTAAGGTTCGCGCTTGCCCAGTTGATAGTTGTTGGCGTTGGACCAAGATCTTCACCGCTTGCGGCAAGGTGAGTAACCGCAATGAATTGGCAATATAAGGCCGACTTTTACCTAACCGCTTGGCAACTTCTGCCTGGGTCAGCTTTAAGCGCTTCATAAAGGCCGCATACGCCTCGGCCTCTTCCAACGGATTGAGATCTGCACGTTGTAGATTCTCTAAAATCGCCACTTGCATCATTAACGACTCTGCCACTGGGCGAATAATCGCTGGAATCGTTGGCTTGCCCACCATTTCGGAAGCTCGAAAACGGCGCTCGCCAGCCACGATCTCATAGCCATTGACACTTTCACGCACAATAATGGGTTGAAAGACGCCATTTTTTTGAATCGAGGCCGCAAGTTCCTGCAGCGCTGCCTCATCAAATTGCTTGCGCGGCTGGTATGGATTAGGGCGCAATTGCTTTAATGGCAACATCACCACTGTTTCTGCCGCTTTTTTCTCACGAAAGCTGTCCATATCCGTTAAGAAATCATCAATTGAATTTTGTACCATCCCATTTGCTTCCTTTCTTAAGGCTGCACAGGCGCTACCAACGGCTGTTTGTTCGGTAACCCTGCCCGCCGCGGATAACGCTTAGGGGTCTGGCGGCGCTTATCAATCACCAGCAACTGCCGTTGACCGCCAGCTTCGGGAAGTGCAAAAGCCTTGTCCTGCACCACCTCGCCGCCTAACGTCTGTAAGGCGTATTGCGCTTCAGTTAATTCATCAGCCGATAAGGGGCCTTTTAACGCCACAAATTGACCGCCTTTTTTAACCAACGGCAAGCACAACTCGCTTAGCACATTTAAGCGTGCCACAGCCCGCGCCGTTACCAGATCATAGCTTTCACGGTGTGTGCTGCGTTTACCGGCAAAATTTTCAGCTCGATCATGATAAAAAGCAACCTGATCTAACCCTAATTGTGCGGCTAGCTCATTTAAAAAGTGAATGCGTTTATTTAAGGAGTCAACAATGGTCACCTGTAATTGTGGAAAAGCAATTTTTAGCGGAATGGATGGAAAACCAGCCCCAGCCCCAACATCACAAAGCGTCAACGGCTGTTCTTGCAAGGCTGTCACATAAAAACTCGGGGTTAAGGAATCAAAAAAATGCTTGAGATAGACCCCGGATTCATCAGTGATCCCGGTTAAATTAACGTGTTCATTGGCCGCAACCAATACTTTAAAGTAAGTTGCAAACTGATCTAATTGATGCGCTGATAACTGAACACCGTGTTCAGCCAGCGCTGATTGAAAACTTGTGGGCGTCATGCAACTACCCCTTCCTTTCAAATTCGTGAAACAACGTATGTTTCACAAGCAGTTTTACTATAACGTAACTGAGCTGTAAACGCAAGTTACACTTGACGTTTACAGCAGCTACTCGTTATACTATATAAAAATACAATACTATACGATATATAATATTGTGAGAGGAGTTAAATATGAAACTACCCATTAGCGCCGAACTGCTCGATGGTTGTGTTTTAGCGCTATTAGCCCAGCAAGATTACTACGGCTATGCGTTAACCCAACAACTGCAAACCACACTGCCAATTTCTGAATCCACTTTGTACCCGGTCTTACGTCGGCTTAAAAAACAAAACTGCTTGGAAACTTACGATCAACCGTTTAATGGCCGCAATCGTCGTTACTATCGCCTGACCTTAGATGGGACCCAGCGACTGGCCGAGATCCGGCAAGAATGGGCCACTTATAAACAAGCTTTAGATTGGTTATTGGAGGGAAATCATGACTGATTATTTAAACCAACTCGAAAAATTGCTGACGCCGCTTTCCGCAAGTGAACGCGACGATGTGCTCACATTTTACCGGGAATACTGCATTGATGCTGACTTAACCGCCGATGCCGAGATTCGCCAACACCTGGGCACGCCTAAAAAACTAGCCCGCCAAATTTTAGCAGACTACTCCATTCAAGCCGAACCTGACGAAACACCAACCCCACAACGTAATTTCCACCGAATTTGGCTGATTTTATTGGGCTTACTGGCCTCGCCAATTGCCATTCCCATTGCGGTTTGTTTTGTGCTCATTATCTTGGCCGGGCTAGCAACAGTTGGCTTACTGGCCTTTACCGCTATCTTAGTGTTAGCCGCTTTTATTGTTTTAGGAGGTTGCTTACTGATTGTCGGTCTCACACTCGTCTTCAAGGCCTTTGCCGTTGGCATCTTTTATTTTGGCGCTGGCCTCGCCGTTTTATGTGGCAGCTATTTACTCAGCCTGATCGCTTACAATGTGATTCGCGGTTTATTACAAATTGGCGTTGCCTTTAGCCAAGCCATTTATCGCAAAGTACGCAAACCACAAGGGGGATTTAACAAATGAAACAAACAACACGTTTAGCCTGTGCTGGTTTGGCAGTGGGCGTTATTTTTGCGGGCATCGGTGCGGCATTAGGTGGCGTCAAAAGTGTGGGCTTCAATCACGGTTTTCAAATTGTTGCAACAAAACAACGCACGCTACCACTTCGCAAGGTCAACCAATTAACCATCAACAGCCTTGATAGCGATGTCACGGTTAAAAGCGGTCAGCAGGCCCAGATCAAGCTCGTTGATCGCCAAGTCAATAAGATCCATGTCACACAAGCAAACGGCCAGGTCACCATTGACAGTACGCGGGCTCAACAAAACTGGTTTGGCTTTGATCTCGAAGCGGATACGCCTAAAATTATCGTCACCGTTCCTGCTAAAAATGTGCACCAGGTTCAAATTACCAATCATTCAGGGGCCATTACATTACAACGGCTGCAGATCAAACAGCTTACCCTTGAAAATGAATCCGCAGCAACCAATTTAACCAACGTTCACAGTTCAAATGGTGACATCACCAGTCACAGCGGCGCGATTCAAGTCAATGCCAGTCAGTTTAAAAAAACGCAATTGCGCACGACCTCTGGCCAACTAAGCCTGCAAAATAGTCGCTTAGCACAAAGCCAACTGAGCAGCCAATCTGGTGCCCAAAAATTAAGCCAAAGTACGTTGATCAATAGTACCAGCACCAGTCAAAGTGGTGCGATCACGTTACAACAACCAAAATTGGCACAAGGTTTGACGCTAAAAGCAGCTTCTGGTGCTATTTCAGTTCAACAGGCTGAGCCAACACCAACGGGTTACCATATTTTAACCGGTTCTGGGAAAATCCGCTTGCACCAACAGACCTATCAGCACGAATTTACCCGCAATCCCAATAGTGCCAACGTACTAACCGTTCAAACTGCCAGTGGCTCAGTGAATATTAATTAACTCAACTTAAACTTTCTTTAAGTGAATTTTCATTGTTATGAAGTAAAAACGTCATATTTTCTTCACATTTTGGCGGTTAAATGTAAGCATAGTTAATCAAATGATTAACTTAACCCAAACAACCTAACAACCCTAGTTTTAAGGAATAACTTAAAACAAATATTTTCATTTTACTCCTCCAAGTAAAAGAAAAAGCTTGAATGACCTCCCAATCATTCAAGCACCCTTACTCCTTTTTAGCCATCGCGAAGCCCATCGCGGTGGTTTTTTGTTGTTTTTCAGATCAAAAACACCGCGATTCGAAGACGAGACTGCCGTTCGAATCACGGTGCTATTTTTTTAATGATGCATGGATTTACGCATGTTGACCTGCCGGCCGCCGCCTTTTTGACGCCGAGCCTTAAACTTCACATGCTGTTGGTCACTTACGATTTTAAAATGCCGCATGGTGCCATGAAACGGTTTGCCTAATGCTTTGATTCGTACCCATTCGTCCATGGCGTCTGCCATGCGTTGCGCGGATTTGACCCGTTCTGGCACCCCTTCTTCTTTCGCCGTTGCAATTACACTTTGACGCAAATAAAACACGAGTTTTTGATTATACTTCAATAACGCATCCGTGAGTGGTGCATCTTTATAACGATTAAATAACTTTTCAACATAACGCATCGCATCCTTGCTATCCGTCGGTTGATAATAACGTTCATCTTCTGTGGTCACGATTACGCCCCTTCCTGATGATGTTTTTGGCGATATTTCAGCCGTTGGGACATGACCCAAGCGCTGATTGGCACGGTTAAAATCACACTGATCAGTGAAAATAAAACCATTAACAATTCCTCACCAAATATTTTATCATTTAATCCTGAATTATTCACCATAAGTTCTCCAAGTACAGTGTCACCCCGGTAT
>NZ_AZDA01000062.1 GCF_001434575.1 Loigolactobacillus bifermentans DSM 20003 | reverse complement strand
ATCCAAATGGGCGTTCGGCTGAACCGATCACCGTCAACAATTTCTTATGAATTATCTCGATGTGAACCTTATCAGGCTGAATTAGCGCAAACAGCTGCCGAATACAAGCGATCACGATGTGGTCGGAAAACTAAACTGAGTGACGAATTAAAGCAAACCATTCTAAACCATTTACGTCTAAGCTGGTCACCAGAAATGATTGCTCACGAATTTAAACTAGCTACTAAATCTATTTGGCAGATTGCAAGAAATAACTTGAACAAATTTAGTAACGCAGATTACGCAAAAAGA
>NZ_AZDA01000061.1 GCF_001434575.1 Loigolactobacillus bifermentans DSM 20003 | reverse complement strand
CCTGAATTATGCATATCTTTTCCTAAACCTTAACGAGAATGCTGCTACACCATCGTTTTACCTTTGATTGAGGGTTTCACCAAAATGGTGTACCAAAAAAGCACCTTCCGTGTTATTGTTATAGCGACCAAACAATAACGAACACAGGAGATGCCTCATGACTAACTTACACGAAACCCAACTGCGATTCAACCCTAAAATCAAAATTAAGACTGATGATGTTCAACTTTCAAATAACGCAGGCCTGTTGTTTTACGCCGAATTTAAGCACGCAGCTGGTCTTGACCAAATTATTGATCAAGCGGCGGCACAATTAAGCGAAAAACGTATTGGCCCTCATTATTCTAAAACTAGCTTACTCAATCAAATGCTGGAACTGAATATTGCCGGTTACGGCAATGATGTCGCGGCCGACGCGCTACAACACGACCCAGTCATGAAACAGGTCCATGGGACGACTGATTTAGCACCCCAACCGACTATTTCTCGTTTTTTAAGTGCGCTAACTTGTGATGATGTTCTGCACTTGAACTGTTTGATTTTAACCTTGGCGCTCGATTATATCAGGACTAACCATATTGACACGGTCATGCTTGATGTTGATTCGACGCATTGTGATACCTTTGGTCATCAAGAAGCTGCTAGTTTCAATGCGCATTATGGGGTTACTGGTTTCCATCCGCTAGTGGCCTATATCGCGCAGCTGAATTTGCTTTTAGGAATCAAGCAACGTCCAGGCAATCAGTACACCAGCACTGGTGTCAAAGAATTCTTAGCCCCGATCTTTGCGGCTTTTTGCGAATTGCCGTTTGATGTTCAGTTGATTTTACGCGGTGATAGTGGTTTTGCGACGCCTGAGCTTTATACGCTCTGCGAATTTTATGATGTAAAATATGTGATCCGCCTGAAGCGAAACGCCGCTTTAGACCAACTAGCTGATGAATTCACACCAGTAGTGCCCAAGCATTTTGATCAGAATTCGGTCATCTATGGTGAATTCAACTACGCGGCCAAGAGCTGGTCGATTGATCGGCGCGTCCTAGTAAAATCGACGCATCAAGTAGGTGAACTATTCTTTGAACGGCAATATGTGGTCACTAATATGACTGAAGCCGGGGTCAAATTATTGTACTTAGCCTATCAAAAGCGTGGGGCCATGGAAAACCTGATCAAAGAAAGTAAAGCCGGCTTTTTTATGGATAAGACGAATAGCCACACCTTTACTGCCAATGCCGCGCGGGCAACTATCAGCGGCATTGCCTATAACTTGATTGCCTTGATGAAGTTAATGGCCTTACCAAAAGAGCAGCGCAACACGACCATTAGTACACTACGCTTTCAAATCTTTCACGTTGCTGGAAAACTAGCCCGTCACGCCGGAAAAATAATCATTCATCTGGCGCAAAGCAACGTCTTTAGCCAGCAGATTGAAGCCTTATTAGCTAACATTCACACGTTAAGCCCCTTAGTGACCAACTAAGAAAATAGCGCAGTTACTTTTAAAATTATTGTGTTTGACCAAGGGATTAGTGGCTACTTTTTTGACGCGATCAAGTATGAAAACTAATCAAACTAACTAAATTAAGTCAAACTTGGCTAGTCATGACTAGCCCAAGTCGTGAATATAGAGAAATTACGTAAAACTGATAATTTGGCCAATCAATTTGATGCATATGCATAATTCAGG
>NZ_AZDA01000060.1 GCF_001434575.1 Loigolactobacillus bifermentans DSM 20003 | reverse complement strand
GATGGTGTAGCAGCATTCTCGTTAAGGTTTAGGAAAAGATATGCATAATTCAGGTTTAATCATGTATTCTTTCAGCGTCTTGGTGGCCCACTGTCTGAATCGCGTTGCTTGAAGGGAATTAACGCGGTAACCAACTGAAATGATGGCGTCTAGGTTGTAAAAGGTCGTTTCACGTGTAACGGATCTAGTACCTTCTTTTTGAACTATTTCCATTTTGGAAATAGTTCGATTTCTATCCAGTTCTTTTGATTCATAGATATTGCTTAAATGCTTATTGATTGCAGGAATACCTACACCGAAAAGGTCAGCAATTGATTTTTGAGTCGCCCAAATTGTTTCATCACTGATTAATACATCGACACTGACAGGACTGTTATCAAGTTTGTATAATAGAAATTTGGCTTCTTTTGTCATATTGTGAATGACCTCCGTATCAAGCTGACAGCTAACGCTTTTTATTCCTTGGAACTCAGTATTATTTCAGCCGTTCCTATCATTAATACCGACTATAACATGTTTTTGAACGGGGAACAAGCGTTCTTTCACGAATCTCATCTAAAAATTGAATCTGTAGTCGTGTGCCTATGAATGATAATTGCTAGTGGATTTTTAAGCGCAATATTTTAGTTCAATTTTAAATTCGGGAAAATTAAAAGTTGTGGTACTTAACTGATAGACTATTCCTGATCTTATAAATTGATTTAAAACAAAATAAAACACCGCTATGGCCAAAGCTTGCCATAACAGTGTTTCTAAAGGGTTAATTTAACGATTTAAACTGATTTAAAACTTCAATATGGACCTTACCGGATTTGAACCGACGACCTCTTGCATGCGAAGCAAGCGCTCTCCCAACTGAGCTAAAGGCCCGAAAAACCAACGGACTCTATTTTAGCACAAAATTTGGAAAATGTTAGCCCTTTTGCTGCAAAATTGTTTGGACGGTTTGTAGCAAAGACTGTTGCGCGTTGACGATAAAGTCGGGCTGGGCCTGGTGGTGTAGGCGTGGGCGTTGCTGGCGGTTGATCCAAATCGATTGCCAACCGGCCTGTTTGGCACCAATGACGTCATTTTCGAAGGAGTCACCGACATAGAAGGTTTGGTGAGGGTTCAGGTGCAATTGTCGGGCTACGTGTTGGAAAATGCGTGGATCTGGTTTAGCCAGGTGCAGGCCGCCTGAGGTAAAGGTTTGTTGGTTCGGAATCCAGTTTGTCAGCCCAAGCTGTGCGATTTTTGCACGCTGGTGGGTGTCGGGCCCATTGGTGATCACGCCTAAAGTCGCGTGCTGTTGTTGGCAAAAATCTAGTGTTTGGCGCACGTCGTTTAGCAGGGTGATACGGTGTTGCGCCGCCTGATAAGCGGTTTGAAAGGCCAGGGCCTGCTGATCACTGATGGTATGGTGATAGTGGGCCAAAGCGCCTTGAATGCGGTAGATCCACATGGCCTGAATCGGCAGTTTGCCAGTTTCAGTGTCGTGAAAGACTTGGTCGCTCAGTTGACGGCTGAGCAAATAAACTTGTTGCAGTGGGACATCCGGCAAATCAAAGGTGGCGTCAAAGGCTTGTTGAAATGGCTGTCGCTGGTCATATAAGGTGTCGTCCACATCGAATATAAAAGCTGTCATCTGCCGCCTCTAATCCAACAACTGAATGCCTAGGCCAATCAGGCCAGGGCCAGTGTGCACGCCTAAGGCTGGCGAAATATTGCCGGTATACAGGTGTTCTGCTTGTGGGTAAGCGGCCTTTAAGGTGGTGACCATTTTCGCCGCAATTTCTGGATTAGCGCCGTCAGCCACAGCTAAATTAAAGCTTTGATGGTCACCGATAGTGGTGGCGACGAGGTCCAGCATTTTCTTTAAGGCTTTCTTTTCGCCGCGCGCTTTGGCCACAGGGTAGTAGATGCCATCCTCATCGCAGGAAATAATCGGTTTAATGTTCAGTAAATTGCCGGCAAGTCCAGCAACACGGCCGATGCGGCCGCCTTTTTGCAAGTAAGTTAAGGTTGGCACGTAGAAGAAAACGGTAGTTTGTTTGGCCACTGTGCGGACCCGCGCTTCGATTTCGCCTTTTTGCAAGCCGGCTTCGCTGAGTTCAGTGGCTAAAATCGCCGCAAAGCCGCTGGCGATCCCGATGTTTTTGGTGTCGATCACGCTAACATCGAGGCCAGAGACCCGGGCCGCCAACTCAACTTGTTGGAACGTGCCGGAAAGGCCGCTGGAAATACAAATGGCAATGACAGCTTCATAGCCATCTGCCTTGATTTTTTCGAAAGCTTCCATAATCAAATTACCGGTTGGTGAGGCCGTTTTAGGCACTTCTTGGTCTAAATTGGCATAAACAGTTTCAGGGTCAATGGTGACTTTATCTAAATAAACGCGATCTTGATAAGTAATGGTCATGGGAACCATGTACAAATGATGGGCGGCGATAAAATCAGCCGGTACATCAGAACAAGAATCAACGAGAATGGCAACGTTATTTGGTGCTTTTGTCATGAGCAGATACTCCTTTGTTGGCTGAGGTGAGTTCCATCAGCGCTTTACTGGTCAATTGATAAATAATGGTCGTCGCAGCAGTTTCCTGTAATACCAGTGCTGGTGTAAAGTCAGCGCTGGGTAACGGTTGTGGTTGCGTGACGCTTAAGGCCTGCACTTTATCGGTAAAAGTGGTGACAAAGTGTTCGTAGGCGGCTTCGGCTGACAAGTTGGTCAGCTCCGTGTTAAACCCTTCCTTGATCAATTCCAATGGAAAAGCGGTTTTAAGCAAGGTCAGCGTCACAACGGCAGCCAGGTGCTCCCGGCGGTAACGCTTTTTATTGGGTTTAAACATCACTTGTTTTTTGACGTAATTGTTGATCATGGTGGGAGTCACTGGGTCCAGCATCAAGGGTTCTAAATATTGATTCACCAGATTCACCAATTGATCCATATAGATTTCAAAATCGGGAAAGTCTTGCCAATGCGGTAAGTGAAACGACTGGAAGGTAGTGAGCCAATTTTGAAATGACGCCGGTTGTTCAGACATATGAAAAAGCCTCCAGTTTTGATTTTGATATTGTTAGTATAACTTTATCATCTAGTTTTGTAAACCAGATGAAAAGCATATAAAAACCAGTAGCGGTTTGGCTACTGGTTGCTAACCATTATTTAATGGATCGGCGCCGGTGCCACAGTGGCGCGCCTTGGCTTACATGATTGATGCGGATCACACTGATCTGGCCGAGGAATAAAACGGCAACTAACGCGACTAAAATAATTTCGATTGTTCTTAACATGGTGATCACATTCCTTTCTCGGTGGCAGGGGCCATCCAGTCAAAGTCTAACAATTGGTGAAAGTGGCGGCCCACTGGAACCCACAGGCCGGCTTTCAGAATATTTTTAAGGGCGGCCCAGAAAAGGGGGTCCGTCCGTTCTTTTTCAGAGGTTGCGATTTCAATGACTTGCCCCGATTCGTCCCGCGCCGTGACTTGGGGGTAAGCAATTTTGACGATTTGTGCGGTCAGGATGTTTTTCATTGAGTTTTGGGTTTCAAGTAGCATGGGATCAACTTCCTTCTTTTTGTATTGAATAATGATAGTTTACCCAGGCCGGCTTAAAACGACCCTAAATTCATATGAACAAAGTATGATGCTTTTGCAATGGATTTCTTAATTTGTTTAAGAAACTAAAAAGCGACCAGCACATTGAAGTGCCCTACAATTGTTAGACAAGAAGTCTAATGATTGTGGGGCTTTTCTTA
>NZ_AZDA01000059.1 GCF_001434575.1 Loigolactobacillus bifermentans DSM 20003 | reverse complement strand
TTCGTCTGTTTGTTTTTAGTTGTTAATTTGGCTGATCCAGTAGTGGAAAATAGGCTATTCAATTGTTGATGAGCCACTTTATTTACTTTGGGTGATAATTGTTGTCGATCAACAATTTGAATGGCATCTTGATGAATATGCTGCTTAGCTGTATTGACATTATTATCAAGGACCGTTACTAGAATTGCAATTCCTAAACAGGTGCCAATTTGACGTGCTGCGTTAACAATTCCCGAACCAATCCCACTTTTATTTTTTGGCAAATGCTTAACTGAGGCCACTAACGAAACCGAAGAGAACCCAAAACCAACACCGTTAATCACCAGAAAAGTAATGATAACAGCTTTAGGCGTTGTGGTGGTGATAAACGACAAGAGCAGTAAACTAGCTGCCATGACTAAGAGGCCAATCAAAGTAACCGGAACTGCGCCAACTTGATCAAATAACTTAGTTCCCAAAGGCATCGCTACCATGATTGTTAAGGAAACTGGAATAATAATTAGGGCTGCATGTAACGCTGTATCGTTCAGAACGTCTTGTAAAAAGTAATTTAAAATCAGGGTGGGGCTAACTAATGCAAAGCCGGTTAAAAAGTAAACTAAACTAGAAGCAGTGAGGGTTTTTTCACGAAACAAATCTAATTCAAGTAACGGGTGCTTGACTTTACTTTCGATAAAGATGAACAATCCAATAGCTAATACGCCGCCAATGAGTGTTCCTAAGATGATGCCCGACTGCCAACCATATTGGCGGCCTTCTAGTAGGCCAAAGGTTAAACCACCCAAGCCTAGTGTTAAAAGAATCGTTCCTGGTAAATCAATTCTCCCCGCCAAGGATTCGTCATATGATTCCCTTACCCCCATAGCAACAATTAGAAAGGCTACGATGGTTAAGGGGACATTAATGCCGAATACCCAGCGCCAAGAAGCATATTCAATAATCACACCACCAATCGGTGGCCCCCCGGCAGCGGCTAAAGCTGTTACCGCGCCCACAACGCTAGCAATTTTGGGCATATGCGCTTTGCCAAATATTTCAATTCCCATTGGTAAGACAATCGGGGTGATAATGGCACCGCCTAATCCTTGAAAAAAGCGAAAAGCAATCAATTCTGGTAACGATGTTGCCAGCATACAAGCCGCTGAAAAGCCACCAAATAAGGCTAATCCTAATAACATAATTTTTTTACGACCATAACGATCGGCAATCTTTGAACCAGTGATCATAAACACGGCTAAGGCTAACGTATAGATGGTGGCAACCCAACTTGTATCAGTTAGACTGGCATTAAAATGGGTCATAATTTTGGGTAAAGCAATGTTGACGATAGTACTGTCTAAGGTACCCATAAACATCGCAATGGTTAACCCGATAAAACTGATAATTTTAGTAGCTTTTGACATCTATCAAGCGCTCCTTTCGGTAACAGATGAATACAAAGGAAACATTTGTTACCTTTGTTTGCAGTCTTTAGTATAATTAGCCCTAAGCATTAAAACAATCCTTATTGGCTAAGTGCTACAGATTGCTATAATTTGTTACCGATAGTGTATGAGAGGGGCAGCAAAATGAATGGGAAGCAACGTATGGTTGAACAGTCTAAACAATGGCTATGTGACGCACTCATAAATTTAATGAAAAAAGAAAATTTTCAGGACATTTCCATTACTGAAATCGCTCAAACCGCCGAATTATCTCGAAAGACATTCTATCATTCTTTTAAAAATAAAGAAGCGGTTATTAATTATTTGTGTGATCAGTTATTTGATCAATACTTTGAACAATTACTCCAGCAAAAACCTCAAGTAGGAGAAATTATGTTAAACACCACGTTTGAAATTTTTTTAAATTTCTGGTGGCAAAAACGTGATTTAATTCAATTATTGATTCGGCAAGGCTTATTTGATCACATGAATGAAATTTGGCAGAAAAAAGCAATTCCTCGTTATCAACAGTTTGCTGCTCCTTGGCACGTTCATGGTACCCCTGCCCAGGTAAACTATGTGATGGCTTTTCAACTAGGCGGTTTTACTAATATTCTACGAGTCTGGTTAGGCCAAGGTGATCCTGAGCCACCAGGAAAAATTAAAAACGTGATGTTGTTGGCTGCTCGACAATTAGCAGACAGTCTGAATGCAAACTAGACATAATTACGACAAACGATCTCTAGTTAAAATTGTTCTAGCCTAATGAATTCAGCCCCTTTAACATCAACCATTACTAGGGCGAAACGCAACCATAATATGACATCTGATGTACTAACTGAAGTTGTCTATGTACTTATTAGATTATTCCAGTGAAACAATGGCCTGCAAGGTGCCTGCTGAAAAGACAGACACTAAAAAACACAATCTGCTTAAGTGCATAGTACATTATGTCATTGCATATCATATCATGACATGATAACAAATAAGGAGGAACACTATGAAAATAATTACTTTTTCCGCTATTAAAGGTGGGGTTGGTAAAACCACCTTAACCTTTAATTATGGTGAATGGTTGTCTTGCAAGGGATATAATGTTTTGCTGATTGATAGTGACCATCAATGTAGCCTAACTCAAACCTATGATATTTATAAAGACCATGGAACCTTATCTGACATTTTTACAAAAGACAGTGAAAAAGCAGAAATTATTGAATTACACAAGAACTTATCAATTATTCCTGCTTCTATGAATTTGGATACAATCAACAATGATCTTCAAACGAGAGCCAATAAGGAATTATTAATGTATATGTGGTTCTCCGACAACTATGATAAATTGAAAGATTTTGATTATGTACTAATAGATACACACCCAGATTTTTCAACAATTACACAGAACATGATTGTTATTTCAGATTTCGTATTTAGCCCAATTGAACCAAGTGAATATGGTTTTATTTCAAAAAGTAATTTGGAATTACGAATGGAGCAATTGAAACAAGATGTAATAAATGTTGAAAATCGGAAAAGTTTTGTAACAGCAGAGCTTAAATTTATTGGGAACAGAATAAAGCATAATACTAAATCTTCACATGAATTTGTAGAGCAAATGGAAAAAGATCCACGAACAATCGCGTTAATTCCAGAGAGAGAAATATTTAATAAAACAACACTTAATCATGAACCATTGATTAATATGGAAAAAGAAAATAATTCAACGCAAAAAACAAGAGAATTTTTTGATAATATTGACAATATCTTTGATATTTTTACTAGACAATGATCATATCATGATGTGACATGCTATGATATGGAAAGGATTAACATTATGGCATTTGAAGATAAAATGAACCAACTAAAAAAAAGTATGAACAGCAGCTCATTAACAAATGAAGATCCTGCACCCAGAATTTCAAAGTCCTATACTTTAAAACAAAACATTGCTAACGAATTAGCAATGCGCGCTAAAGAAAAAGAGTTAACAGCTTCAAGATATTTAGAACAGTTGTTGAAAAAAGAGTTTAATCTGTAGTTTTAGAACATTCACCATAAGGAAACTCTTGTTGGGATTCCAATTAAGGATAGCCAATGGTTATTTCCAGTACAACATTGTCACCAGCCGAATGTTGGTAGTATACAAAACCAGATAAAGTTGCCGGCAGGTAAGCGCTATGCTAGACTAAGATTAATTTAACAACCAAATAAAAAAATCAGCTAAACAGAAAAAATTCCCGATTCACAAGGAATCAGGAATTTTAGGTTTAGCAAGTAGCTACCATACAGCTACTTAGATTCAGTCGATTTTCACCGCCAAGTTGGGAGCATAAAATAGTTTGTGTAAACGGCCGAAAGGCCTACTAGAAAAGGGAACGTCTTCCCCGTATGATTTAAGTACCACACAAAATCATAAGGAGACGTTCCCCATGACCCAACTTAACACAGAACTTCTGTCTGCACTAGCTAATAAGCAGGATATCACTGAGGTCTTTCGGCTTGAGCTTGAGACAACCATCAACCATTTACTTACGACGGAGCTCACCGCCTTCCTCGACTACGAACCTTACAACCGTCCGGCAGACGCCCGCAACTATCGTAATGGGTACTCCAAACGGGAAATTGATACGGCGTACGGCAGGATCACGGTTCAAATGCCGCGCGATCGCGTCGGCGCTTTTAACACGCCGACCCTTGCCCCTTACCAACGTCATACTGACAGCTTGGAAGAGACTATAATTCAGTTATATAGCCATGGCGTAACCAATCGCGAAATTGCCGAGTTGATCGATCACATGTACGGTGCGTACTACTCGCCTCAGACTATATCCAATATCACTGACGTGGTGACGAACCAGGTTGAGTTGTTTCAGAAGCGGAGGTTAAGCGACAAGTATGCGGTCGTTTACGTCGATGCGACATACGTTCATTTACGACGAGACACAGTTGAAAATGAGGCAGTCTATATCATGATTGGGATCCGCCCAGATGGTCTCAAGGAGGTCTTAGGCTATGCAATAGCGCCTACAGAATCGGCAACCATCTGGGAAGAACTGATGATTGACGTTAAATCACGTGGTGTTGAGCAAATCCTCTTGTTCGTCGCCGACGGCGTCGTAGGCCTTCAAAGTACCATAGCTAAGCATTTCCCGAGAGCTCAGTTTCAACGGTGCCTAGTCCACGTAGCTCGTAACTTCACGGCGAAAATCCGTGTGACCGAACGGAAGGCAATCAACGACGAGTTCCGTGCCATTAGGCAGTCACCTACCCGTGAGGAAGCAGAGAACGCCATGGAAGCATTCGTGGCGACCTGGGGAGTAACCTATCCTGCCATAAAGAAGCTAGGGAAGCTTGACGATTTGTTCACGTATTACGGGTTTCCACTAGCAATCCGTGGCAGTATCTACTCGACAAACGTGATTGAGTCTTTCAACAAGACGTTCAAAGTCAATATGCGGAAAAAACAACAGTTTCCGAATGAAGAAGCACTTGATCGCTACGTTGTCACGCAGTGTCTTAATTACAACGCTGGACGTATTGGACATCGTCACCGTGGTTTTGTCAGCTGTAGCGATACACTTGACTCGATGTTCGACTAGCCCAGTTCATATGGGGAAGACGAGTTTACACAAACTTTTTGACACACCCACGAAAAAGCTTCGTTAACTCATTTTTTAGGCTAATTGAACGCAAAATAAGTAACCTAAATATTAATCGCATCGGTATCTCTAAACTGAAGTCCTACTCGTGATATGAAATCCTTAAGCAGATCAAACAATCCCTCAGACCTCACTCAAATAATCGTCCGTTAAAAATAACGAACGTGTGCTCAGATGACGCTTATTTAACAGCTATACCAGCCGATCTTTAATATTAATTACTGTCTGCACCGCTACACCGGTTTCAGCTGCAATTGCACGATAGCTAATTGGGGCACCGGTTGCTTTATTTCTTAACTGATCAACGATACGGCGGTAGATAAACCGTTTTTGTGGGTTAGGTGCGTCTGCGGCGTAAGCGGGCCGCGTCCCCCGATATTTCCCATTGGCTTTGGCGATTTCAATTCCTTGACGCTGGCGCTCACGAATTTTCTTCCGTTCCGTTTGGGCCATATAAGATAGCAGTTTGGTTAACAGGTCAAACATAAATTTATCCATATCTGAATCGCCGGTGCGCATAGAAAGAAATGGCGCATCTAAGACTTCCATCTTAACTTGTTTGTCCCTGATCTGCTTGATAATATCACTGGCATCATCATAGTTACGACTCAAACGATCCAAGGACGCAATGACCAGCGTATCGCCCTGTCGAACATACGCAATGGCTGCTTGTAATTCTGGTCGATTTTCGGTTGATTTTCTCGATTGCTTTTCTTCGAATATTTTTTCACACTTAGCTTTTTTAAGTGCTTTGATTTGACGCGCTAAATTCTGATCAGTTGAACTAACTCGGGCATACCCAATTTTCATCACGACTTCTCCTCTCGGAATTTGACCCTACATTATCGGTAACAGATTAGACACTCAAATTGGACATTTTTAACAGATTCAAGAATCGCTGACGGTGCCCGATAGAATCTCAGTTTTTTCCTATATTCTTAGTATAACGTTTATTGTCCATTTAGGGTACACTCTAATCTAACAAAAACTCCAAAATTGAATTTTGTGAATCATAAGAAAACGTTAACCCATTACTTCTGGATTGTAGTCAATACGTGAGACAGATTTTAAGAGAGATCAAGAACCGCGTTTAGCTTCCACAGCTCAAATAAATCATTAATTTCGATTAATAACTTATTTGAACCATGGAAAGCATTAAATCAGGCGGCCATTTGGTTCGCAATCGAGTGAATATCCATCTCCTTCATGAGTCGAGAGACTCGACGAGGACTGCAGCGGCGCTGCAGAGGTTGAAGCTCCAGATTCAATTCATGGTGGATCTTCATAACGCCGTATCGCTGCTTGAATTCCGC
>NZ_AZDA01000058.1 GCF_001434575.1 Loigolactobacillus bifermentans DSM 20003 | reverse complement strand
GGTCCAAAATTGTGCGGTATGCCGATATTAAACCTCGTATGAATAATTCGGGATAAAGGTTATACCCGGTTTGCCCAAGAATTACCACAGATGACCATGAATCAGGTGTTTGAACGGTTACACACGGAACCAGAATTATTACGGCGGCCAATTATTTTTGGCGATCACAAGCTTAATATTGGTTACAATGCCGATGCGATTCGCACTTTTATTCCACGGGAACAACGTCATTTAGATCGGATGACGGCATTGCTAAGCCACGGCATGTCATTTTAAAGTCAAAAAAGCCCCGGTAGGCATCTGCTTACCGGGGCTACTTTAAAAGTGAAGGATTCCGTTAATTGATTTGAATTGGTTTTTCGTCAGTCGTTGGGGCTTGTTTTGGTAATGTAATGGTTAAAATACCATCCTTGTATGCTGCGCTGATCTGCTCACGTTGTACATTTGGTAAACGGTATTGCCGTTGGTAAGTGCCATAGTGGCGCTCACTACGTAACACATTGCCGTTGTCATCCGTTTCTTTGGTGTTGTTTTCGAGTTTACCACTGACTTGTAAAATGCCATGTTGGTAATCGAGGCTTAAATTGTCTTTCTTAAAACCAGGCAATTCAATTTTAACGGTATATGCCTGATCAGATTCGCGAATATCGGTTTTCATTTGTTCAGTTGCGCTGGGAACTTCAAAGGTATTTCCAAAAAAGTCTCGCGCCAAACGATTGAAAAAGCGATCTGCGCCAAGCGCCATCATATCAGAACGACCATTCATTAAATCATTTGCCATGAATAAAGACTTCCTTTCAGTTGTTCAGGTCTCTTTCAACCTTACAAATCTCATTATAGTCAAAGAAGGTCAAATTGCAACGATTTGGCAAAAGAATCTTTTGTTGCTAAGATATAGATATGCAACCTGTGATTTTAGAGAAAGGTGATGTTGCCATGCTTTTAGAATTAAACCACTTATCGAAAGTCTATGCCGGTGGAAAAAAGGCAGTTGATGATTTTAATTTACAAGTTGAAAAAGGCGAGTTTATCTGCTTTATCGGGACATCTGGTTCTGGGAAAACTACGGTGATGCGCATGCTGAATCGAATGCTCGATCAAACAGAAGGGACTGTTAAAATTAATGGCACCGATATTGCCACCATGGATCCTGTGAAGCTACGCCGTAAAATTGGTTACGTGATTCAAAATATAGGTTTAATGCCGCATATGACGATCCGCGATAATATTACTTTGGTACCTAAGCTATTAAAGTGGCCAGTTGAAAAACGCAATGAACGGGCAAAGGAAATGATCAAACTGGTGGAATTGCCAGAAGAATTTTTGGATCGTTATCCCGCTGAATTGTCTGGTGGTCAGCAGCAACGCATCGGCGTTGTTCGGGCGTTAGCAGCGGATCAGGATATTATTCTCATGGATGAACCGTTTGGTGCGTTAGATCCGATCACGCGGGAATCCCTGCAAGATCTGGTAAAAGACTTACAGGAACGGTTAGGCAAAACAATTATTTTTGTGACCCATGATATGGATGAAGCCTTAACGTTGGCCACCCGGATCGTGATTATGACAGAAGGCCGCCAAGTCCAAGTGGATACGCCAGACAATATTTTACGGCATCCGGCCAACCAATTCGTGGCCGATTTAATTGGTCAAGAGCGTTTGATCCAAGCGCGGCCAAGTATTACCACAGTTGGACAAGTGGCCACCAAGGCCGTTTCAGCACCAGAAGAACGGACGTTGAAAGAGGCGTTAGCCGAAATGCATACCAAACGGGTCGATACCTTATTGGTAACAGATCAAACCGGACACCTAAAAGGGTTTGTGAACTTGGAACGGTTAAATGAATACTACGGTTCGGGTAAAACATTAGGCGATATTATGGATCCGAAAGTTTTTTATGTGAAGGAAAACTCGATTATTCGGGATACCGTTGATCGAATCTTGAAACGTGGGTATCAAAACGTGCCCGTGATCGACCAAGCTGGTAAATTAGTCGGTATCGTCACACGGGCCACCTTAGTGGACATGGTTTACGATGCGTTATGGGGGGATGCTGACAAAGAAACGTCAGGCGGTGATGCCAAATGATGACGTTTTTCCAAAATTATGGTGGTCAGCTCGTGACAAAAACCTGGCAGCACTTGTACATTGCGGCCATTGCCTTGGCGTTAGGGGTCATTGTTGCCGTACCGTTAGGGGTTTTACTGACCCGTTATCCCAAAATCTCTGGGGCCATTATTGGCTTAGCCAGTATTTTACAAACGGTGCCGGCCATGGCATTACTCGCTATGATGATTCCGATTTTTGGCATCGGCGCCAAGCCAGCAATCGTGGCCTTGTTTATCTACTCGTTATTGCCGATCTTACGCAATACGTATTTAGGGATGAAACAAGTGGACCCAACATTGCGTGATGCGGCCAAAGGGATGGGCATGAGTGCAACACAGTCGATCGTTCAAGTCGAACTCCCCCTTGCTGCGCCGGTGATCATGGCAGGGGTGCGGTTGTCTGCAACGTATGTCATTGCTTGGACTGCGTTAGCTGCTTATATTGGTGCCGGTGGTTTAGGGGATTTCATCTTTAACGGGTTAAATCTGTACCGTTCTGATTTGATTTTAGGTGGCTCGATCCCAGTGATTATTTTGGCGTTGGTCGTTGACTTTTTATTAGGGCAGTTGGAACAAAAACTAACGCCACGAACAAAGGAGGCGGGCTAAATGAAATTAAAACGCACTTTGACAGGGTTACTCTGCTTGCTTTTAGTGCCGCTACTCACCAGCTGTAGCTTACCTGGCCTTAGTAGTTCGGGGAAGGATACGGTGCGAATCGCCGCTCAAAATACCACTGAACAACAGATCATGGCCGCAATGGTGCAAGGCATGATCAATCACTATTCTAATTTGAAAACCACGGTGATCAATAATTTAGGTTCTGGGACCGTTAGCTTTCAGGCTCAAAAACGTGGGGATGCTGATTTAACGGCGATTCGTTACAACGGAACGGATTACCAAACCGTATTAAAGAATGAAAAAGCGACGACTGATTCGAAAAAAGTTGATCAAACGGTTCGCAAACTGTTTGATCAACGGTATGACATGACTTATTTTCCAAGTTATGGCTTTGCGGATACGTATCAATTTATGGTCACGCAGCAATTTGCAAAAAAATATCATCTTGAAACAGTTAGCGATTTAGAAAAAGTTGCGCCAAAAATGCGGGTGGGGATCGATCAAATTTGGTTAAACCGACAAGGTGACGGCTATGCTGGGTTCCAAAAGAAGTACGGCTTCAGTTTTGGTCATGTGTACCCGATGCAGATCGGCTTAGTTTATAGTGCCCTAGCCAATGGTAAAATGGATGCCGTTTTAGGCTACTCAACGGATGGCCGCATTAGCAGCTACAATTTGAAATTGTTAAAAGATGATCGTCATTTCTTCCCACCTTATCAGGCTAGTGTGGTGGTGAATAACCAGGCGTTGAAGGCACACCCTGAATTAAAAGGGATCTTACGGCGACTAGATGGCAAGATCAGCTTGAAAACCATGCAACAGCTAAATTACAAAGTTGATAATAATTTGCAAGAACCGACTGTTGTGGCACAGCAATTTCTCAAGCAACATCACTACTTTGAAGGGGGTCAAAACTAATGCAAAATTTAAATTTAGCGCAGCAGCTGATTTATTACTTTAGTCATAACGGCATGTATGTGTTAGCACAATTTGAACGTCATTTTTTGATTTCCATTTACGGTGTGGTGTTGGCGGCGATCTTAGGGATTCCCATTGGTATCTTAATTGCCAAGCATCGGCGGCTGAGTAACTGGGTCATTGGCATTGCCAATGTGATTCAAACGGTACCGTCGTTAGCCATGGTGTCGATGATTATGTTAGGCTTAGGACTAGGGGTCAATACAGTGGTTGTGACGGTCTTCTTATATGCGTTATTGCCAATTATCAAAAACACTTATACAGGCATGCTTAGCGTTAACCCAGCTATTTTAGATGCTGGGGAAGGGATGGGCATGACCCGTTGGCAAATGCTGTATTTGATTGAATTACCGCTGTCGTTATCTGTGATCATGGCTGGGATCCGGAACGCATTAGTCTTGGCCATTGGGATCACAGCCATTGGCTCCTTTGTGGGTGCAGGTGGTTTAGGGGATATTATCATTCGCGGCACCAATGCCACCAATGGCGGGGCAATCATTTTAGCAGGGGCCTTGCCAACGGCATTAATGGCGATTATCTCTGATTTGGTGTTAGGGACATTAGAGCGATACTTTGATCCGGCAACCAAATTGCAAAAACGGCCCCAACATTAAATAGAAAGCTGTGAGTGCTTTGGTGAAAAGTGTTGGTGTTCAGTTTTACCATGACCATTTTGGGCAACCGACCCATGATGATCAACGGCTGTTTTTACTATTAACAGTCGGCGTTTTTCAAGCGGGTTTAAGCTGGCAGGCGGCTGCAAGTAAAATTCCTGTGTTTCAGCAACGCTTTGCAAATTTTGACCCACAGGTTGTGGCAGCGTTCACCGAGCCAGAAATCATGGCGTTGGCGGCGGATCCTGAAATGATTCGCAACCCGCGTAAAATTCGGGCAATCGTTCAAAATGCCCGGGCAATGCTAGCCGTTCAAAACGAGTTTGGCAGCTTTGCGACTTACTTGTGGCGCTTTGCAGATGGTCAACCTTATTTGTTGGCACCAGATTATGAAACTGAGCGAACCAGTGCTTTAGGTAGTCGTGTGGCAAAAGATCTGAAACGGCGCCACTTTACCTTTGTCGGGCCAATTGTGACGCATATGTTCCTGCGCGCAGCAGGAATTATTCAAATTTCTTCATAATTTTCTCATCTTTACTCAAATACAACCGCGCTTTTAATTGAATGGCGATTCTAAAAATGAGTGCATTCACATTTTGCACTCATTTTAATTTGGCCTAATTTCTTCTAAAAAACGTCAAAATCAGCTAAAAAAGCCGGTGAATGCGTTTTATCTGTGAAATTTCTTTAAAAATAATTTGACGAAACCGGCCAATTATGTTAGTTTATTAAAAACAAATTAGATTTTTAATAAACACGGGAGATGGCGTTATGCAAGGAAAAAAGTTTGCAAAAGTTATGGGCACTGTCATGTTGGCAGGGTCGTTATTATTAGCTGGGTGTAGTAGTTCTGCTGCTGGGGGCGGCAACAAGCAATCCGGTAAAGAAATTGTCTTAGGCGGGAACTTTGAATTATCTGGTTCAGCTGCTGCCTATGGTCAAGCCATGCAAAAAGGGGTTAAATTAGCCGTTGAACAGATCAACAAAGACGGCGGTGTCAAAGTTGGTAACAAGAAGATGAAGATTAAGTTAGTTCAAAAAGATAACAAGTCTGATAATTCTTCTGCTGCTTCAGTGGCATCTAACTTAACCACTAAGAGCAAGGTCAACGCTGTCATTGGGCCGATCACGTCTGGTGCTGGTTTAGCTGCATTGCCAAACTATACCAAGTCTAAAGTCCCTTATATTACACCAGGTGGGACACAAGACTCATTGACGGTCCAAAAGAATGGGAAAGTGCAACCTTACATGTTCCGTTCATGCTTCGAAGATAGTTATCAAGGGAAAGCTTTAGCCAAGTACGTTTACAACAACATGCATTTAAAGCGGGTGGCGATCTTAGCTGATAAATCAACTGATTATGGCCAAGGTTTAACCAAAGCTTTCAAGAGTTCTTATAAAGGCACCGTCGTTGAAACGCAATATTACCAAGCTGGCGATAAAGATTTCAACACGTTGTTAACCAAGTTAAAAGGTAAGAAATTTGATGCCTTATACGTTCCTGGTTACTATACAGAAGCTGGTTTGATCGTCAAACAAGCCCGTCAAATGGGAATCAACCAACCAATCGTTGGGGCTGATGGCTTCTCAGATCCTAAGTTAGTTCAAATTGCTGGGAAGAAAGCTGCCACCAACATCTACTACACAACGCACTTTGATGCCAAGGCCAATACCAATGCCAAAGCAACAGCTTATATGAAAGCTTTCAAAGCGAAATATGGCGAAGAAGCTGGGACATTTGATGCATTGGCATACGATGCCACTTACATGATCAAAGACGCAATTGAAAACGAAAAATCAGCTGATTCGACTAAGATTGCAACTGGTTTAAGCAAGTTAAAAGACTTTAAGGGTGTTACAGGGACCATCACGATCGATAAGAAACACAACCCACAAAAACAAGTTATCGTTGCTAAAGTCGTTAACGGTAAAGAAGCAAGTGCAACTGCCGTTAAGTAAATTGCAAGTTTAAACAATGAGAGTGGGACAAAAGGCGGTTAGACAGCTGGGGTGACAGCGTCGGCCTTTTGGCACACGTTTACGGCAAAACGTAAACCAGCCAAGCCTTTGTCCTACTTTTTTTGTTTCAGTCAAAAGAATGGAAGTGAAACGCTGTGCACACAATTTTACAACAACTTGTTAATGGTCTGTCGCTAGGGAGCATTTATGCGTTGCTGGCGTTAGGTTATACCATGGTTTATGGGATCATTAAATTGATCAACTTCGCTCATGGTGATATTTATATGTTAGGTGCTTTCTGGGGTTATTACGTGATCAATGTTTGGCATTTAAGTTTCTGGCCCGCCTTGATCACGGCCATGGTATTCTGTGCCTTTGTCGGGATGCTAACGGAGTATTTGGCTTATCGGCCTTTGCGGCATTCGCCACGGATCGCCGCCTTGATCACAGCTATCGGGGTGTCATTCCTGTTAGAAAACGGGATGTCTTACTTATTTGGCTCTAACGTTCGGAACTTTCCACAAGCAATGGCTGTTAAACAATACCATTTAGGTGGGGTTTCAATTTCGAATATTCAGATTTTGATTTTAGCGGTTTCAATCGTGTTAATGATCTTATTACAATTGATCGTGCAACGGACCAAAATGGGGAAAGCCATGCGGGCGGTTTCTGTGGATCCAGATGCAGCTCAATTGATCGGGATCAACATCGATCGGACGATTTCCTTTACCTTTGCCTTAGGTTCTTCTTTGGCAGGGGCAGCCGGTGTGATGATCGGCTTGTATTACAATTCAATTGATCCATTAATGGGGATGACACCTGGTATCAAAGCCTTTGTCGCCGCTGTTTTAGGTGGGATCGGCTTGATTCCAGGGGCAGCCATTGGTGGCTTTGTTATTGGGTTGTTAGAAACAATTACCCAAGCTTTAGGCTTCTCAGCTTATAAAGATGCCGTGGTTTACGCTGTCTTGATCATTATCTTATTAGTGAAACCTGCTGGTATCTTAGGCAAGAACATTAAAGAGAAAGTGTAGGTGGCAAACATGAAGAAAAATCTAAAGTATAATTTGATTTGGCTTGCGATTATGATTGCTGGCTACATTATTATTAATGTGTTAGAGTTCGCTGGCATCATGGGTCAGTTTGCAGAAACAACCTTGGTTTTGATTGGAATCAACATTATCTTAGCCACTGGGTTAAACTTGATCATCGGTTTTTCAGGGCAGTTCTCTTTAGGGCATGCTGGCTTTATGGCAATCGGCGCTTATGTTTGTGCGTTGATCACCACTGCCATTCCCAATGCATTAGGCATGTTACTCGGCTTGATCGCAGGGGCTGTTTTCTCAGGTGTGGTGGCGTTGGTCGTTGGGATCCCCACCTTACGTTTAAACGGGGATTATTTGGCAATTGCCACCATGGGGGTTGCCGAAATCATCCGGATCATTTTGAACAACTTGAAAATTACCAATGGGCCGGCCGGCTTATATAACATTCCCATGTTAGCGACTTGGCCAGTGGTTTACTTATTGGTTTGTATCACCACAATTATCATTGTGAACTTCATTCACAGTCGTGATGGCCGTGCCGTCATGTCTGTGCGTGAAGATGAGATTGCCGCTGAATCCATGGGGGTTAACATTACCAAGTGGAAAGTCATCGCTTTTGTGGTGGGCGCAGCAACGGCTGCAATCGGCGGCGCGTTACATGCCAACTACATTCAAACCATTGCCCCAACTGATTTTGGGATCATGGAATCCATCAACATTTTGATCATTGTCGTATTAGGCGGGATCGGTAGTATTACAGGAACTTTTGTGGCCGCTGTGGTGCTAGGGTTATTGGATATGATCTTACAAAACTTTGGGACTTTACGAATGGTCTTGTATTCATTGGCCTTGATCTTGATCATGGTTTTCAAGCCATCCGGTTTATTAGGCACTTGGGAATTATCCATTCGCCGGTTGTTCACCCGGAAGTCTAAAACGAAGGGGGACGCTTAGCCATGAGTTTATTAGATGTTAAAGACTTAACCAAAAACTTTGGGGGCTTAACAGCCGTTTCCGGTGTTACCATGCACTTGGAAGATAACGAATTAGTCGCATTGATCGGCCCTAACGGCGCGGGTAAAACCACGTTGTTTAACTTGTTGACCGGCGTTATTCCACCTTCTGAAGGCACTGTTTCATTGCAAACAGACCAAGGCTTGCAGGTGTTGAATAAAAAGAAGCCTTATCAAGTGGCCCAAGCTGGGTTAGCGCGGACCTTCCAAAATATTCGCTTGTTTAAAGACTTGTCAGTGTTAGACAATGTGCTGATCGCCATGACTGCGAAACACAAAGAAAGTTTTGTTAGCAGTATTTTGCGCTTACCAAGTTACTATAAAAAAGAAGTCGAAATGCGTGAAGAAGCGATTGAATTACTGAAAATTTTTGATATGCAAGATAAATTGGACAATTTAGCGCGGAACTTACCTTATGGGGAACAACGGCGTTTGGAAATTGTCCGGGCGTTAGCGACGAAGCCTAAAATCCTATTCTTAGATGAACCGGCTGCCGGGATGAATCCAGAAGAAACGGCTGATTTAACCCGCTTGATTCGTCAGATCCAAAATGAATTCCACATTACAGTGTTGCTGATCGAACACGACATGTCCTTGGTGATGAACGTTGCGGAACGGATTTATGTTTTGGAATACGGCCAACTGATCGCCGAAGGCACGCCAGCTGAGATTCAGAAGAATGAACGTGTTATCAAAGCTTATTTAGGGGGTGAGTCCTAATGTTATTGAAAGTTGAAGACTTGTCCGTTAATTATGGTGTGATCCACGCGGTTAAATCGGTTAATTTTGAAGTCAACGAAGGCGAGATCGTATCATTGATCGGGGCGAACGGTGCCGGGAAAACAACGATTTTAAAGACAATTTCTGGCTTAATGAAGCCGGCTGATGGTAAAATTATTTACGAAGGCAAAGAGATCCAAAAAGAAAAGTCACAAAATATTGTGGCAGGTGGGATCTCGCAAGTGCCTGAAGGTCGGCATATTTTCCCAGGTTTATCGGTGATGGAAAACTTACAAATGGGGGCCTTTTTACGAAAAGATCGCGATGCGCTGAAAAAGGATTATGACAACGTATTTGACCGTTTTCCAGTATTAGGCGAACGTAAGAACCAGGATGCAGCCACATTATCTGGTGGTGAACAGCAGATGCTGGCAATGGGCCGTGCATTAATGGCCAAGCCGAAGCTATTGTTAATGGATGAACCCTCAATGGGGTTAGCGCCGATTTTTATCAATGAAATTTTTGATATTATTCAGGCCATTCAAAAGCAAGGCACCACGATTTTGTTGATCGAGCAAAATGCGTCTAAGGCGTTATCGATTGCGGATCGTGGCTATGTATTGGCAACCGGGAGTATTGTGTTAACCGGAACCGGCCAGGAATTATTGGCCAATGCCGACGTGCAGAAAGCTTACTTAGGGGGTTAGGGAACATGAGTGTTGCAGATTTTATGACAAAGAAGATCGTGACGGTGCGACCAACCACACGCATTAATGACGCCGTTGACTTAATGAAGGCTAATGATATTCACCGTTTGCCAGTTTTGGATAATGGCAAACTGGTGGGCCTGGTCACTGAAGGGATTATCCAAGGTGCCATGCCATCAAAGGCAACGAGCTTATCGGTTTATGAAGTGAATTACCTGCTGAATAAAACCACGGTTGCCGATATTATGGAAAAGGACGTGCGGACGATTACCTCTAATGCGGTGCTGGAAGATGCTGCTTATCAAATGCGCCAGCATAAGATTGGGGTCTTGCCAGTTGTCGATGATGATAATTTAGTTGGCATTATCACCAACAATGATATTTTAGATGCCTTCTTGAACATTGCAGGTTATGGCAAACAAGGGACTTCTGTTACCGTTCATGTGCCTAAGGATGAAATTGGTTTTATTGCCAAGCTCGTCAAAGTGTTGGCAGAGCATGAATACAGTATTTTAACCTTAATGGTGATTCAACGTGATCAAGAACAGGTCATTGAAATTCACGTGGCAACCAGTGATGTTGCAAATGTTCAACAAACATTATCGGCTGCTGGTTATAAGGTAACGTTGTAATAAAAGGTCGTATTGGGGGATGTGGCGTAAGCCGCATCCCTTTTTCAAGGCCTGCATTAAAATCAGACTTTGCTTTTAGGGCCTAAAATGGTTAAATTAGAATGAGAGATTTTAACAGTGAGGTGTTGTGCATGGCCGCTAAAAAGTTTTATGCCGTTGCAAAAGGAAAGAAAACAGGCGTTTTTAATGAAAGTTGGGCGACGGTTAAAACCTATGTGGCAGGCTACCCTGGTGCGAAGTACAAAGGCTTTATGACCTTTGAGGAAGCCGCAACGTGGCTTGCACAGTCACAAGGAACCCTGGCGCACCATTCCCAGCGTCGTAGTACGCCACGACGAACCAATCATGGCGCAACTGCCACGCAAGCCATGCCGGCCAATGCCATTCAGCTCTACACAGATGGTGGGTCACGGAATACTGGCAATGTCCAAGGGGGCCATGTAAAGGCGACGGATAAAGCTGCTTGGGCGTATTTAATTGCCTACCAAGGGCAAGAATGGGCCGATTCAGCAGGTGAATATGGGGTAACCAACAATAAAATGGAAGTCACTGCCTTGGTACGTGGGTTAGAACGCATTGCGCAGCAGTGGTCCCCGCAAGCACCAATTGTGGTGATCGCAGATTCAAAATACGTCTTAGATGCCATTACAAAGGGGTGGCTAGCCGGTTGGCAACGGCGTGGTTGGAAGCGCAGTGGCGGCCAGCCAGTGGCCAATCAGGCGCTGTGGCAACGGCTAGCACAGTTATTGCCACAATTTACGCAGTTATCCTATCGTTGGACCAAAGGCCATGCGACGAATCGTGGCAATGTCTTTGTGGATCAAACCTTAAATGACACCATGGATGCCATGAGTGCTGCCAATCCAACGGGACAACGACCGGGAATGCCATTGCAACCTCGTAAAAAGTGATTTTTCTGTTAAGTTTCATTAAAAAATAAATGTTAAGCGTCATTTATGATAGGCTGGAAACATAAAAAGTAGTGTGTGAATGGAACGGAGATGAAGGTTTGGAAACACGACAACAACATCAAAAACCACCGCGCAAGAAGCGGCATTGGGGCCTGCGGATCTTGTTGGCTTTACTAGTGCTCATTGTAATGGCCTTGATTGGTGGCGGTATTTATGTGCATCAGCTTTACCAAAAAACGGGTAAAAGTTTCAACAAGATGTATACGCCGCCTAAAGGCACAGCCTCTACGAAGATTCAACAAGGCAAGCCGTTTTCGATCCTCTTTTTAGGGGTAGATACCGGCGCCGATGGCCGAATCGACCGTGGGAATTCAGATACGTTGATCGTGGTCACCGTTAATCCGAAAACACGCAAAACGTCGATGCACAGTATTCCGCGGGATACACTAGCCGAAATGATCGGTGATAAAAAACGGAACATGCAAAAATTGAATGCCGCTTATAATTTAGGCAAGTCCACCATGGCGAAGAAGTCGGTGGGGCATTTATTAAATGTGCCGATCGATTATTATGTCACCATGAATATGGGTGGTTTGAAGACCATTGTGAACGCTGTTGGTGGCATTGAAGTCAACGCAAAAATGAATGTTGGCTTTGATGGTGTTTGGATCACGAAAGGGAAGCATCACTTGAATGGGACCCAAGCACTGGCTTATGCGCGCATGCGGTATCAAGATCCTAAAGGCGATTATGGTCGGCAGATGCGGCAACAAGAGGTTATTAAAGCAGTTGCTAAAAAGCTGATCTCCCCTAAAGGTATCGGCCATTACGATGACCTGTTGAAGGCGTTACAACCTAATGTGCGGACGGATATTAATTTCAATACATTAGCAACAGCGGCCTTTAAGTATCGCCATAACGCTAGTAAAATCACGTCTGAGCACTTGCAAGGGAACTCCGCATGGATCAATGGTAGCTCCTATCAAATTGCCGCTACCAACGAATTAAACCGGGTTTCTAGCAATATTCGTAAAGAGCTCGGCTTGAAGGCTGAAAAGGTAGACAATGCTGAAACCAGATTGAATGCACTGAATCCAACCTTTAACGGTAGCACGAATCAAGACTTTAATACCTTTGGGTTAGATACCGTTTATTACACTGAAAATACGTATTAGTAGCAATGCAGGACGCGACTTGAAAAAGTGGCGTCTTTTTTGACGTTCAAGTAGTTCCTTTAACGGGACAGCCCATTGAGCAAAACAATGTAAATGAATTGACAGCTAATTAATTGCTAACAACTTAAAAACTTGATAAACTAAAGTTGAATCTAAATTAATTGGAGGTTTTTTTCGATGGACATTACAATGCATGGCGATCCTTTAACAACAAATGGCACAGCACCAGCAGTTGATCAAACATTACCCAATTTTCAACTGACAGCAGCAACGGGTGAAACAGTGACACCCAAAGATTGGCAAGGACAGGCCACTTTGATCAGTGTTGTCCCAGATATTAACACCTCTGTTTGCAGCATTCAAACAAAGCATTTTAATCAATCAATGGATGCCTTTCCAGATATTCGGTTTGTAACAGTTTCAACCAACACCACTGAACAACAACAAAATTGGTGTGCCGCTGAAGGTGTGGATCGGATTCAACTATTATCTGATGCGCAACATTCATTCGGCTCAGCATTAGGCTTATATGTCGCTGATAAGAACATTTTGGCCCGTTCAATTTTTATTATTGATGCAACTGGCAAAATTCTCTATCGTGAATTGATCCAAGAACAAACCCACGAACCAGATTATCAAAAAGCATTAGCCTTTTTGAAAAACTTGTAACCAATCAAAAAGACACCTAAAAATCAAAAATTGATTTTTAGGTGTCTTTTTTGAGGGCTTAAAAGCTATTGGATAAACTCAACGATATATTGACCTTGATCATTTTGACTGACGTGGAAATTGCTATAGCCGGCATTGAGCCAACTGGACGAATTTGCGCGGGCCCAAGCCAAGGCGGCGCTAGCCGAGTCAAAGGTATGGTTAGCAGTGTTATCACTGCTGTCTTTGGACTCGGATTCAGAATCTGAATCTGAATCTGAGTGACTGCTTTCATGACTGGCCGATGTGGCATCAGATTCACTGGCTGCTTTGGTGTGCGTCTGTTGCTTAGAAGTTGACTTGGCCGTCGTTGTGGTTGAGGTTGTTGTTTGACTGGACTGTGCCGATTCAGCGGTTTTATCGGCCTGATTATCAGCCGTAATACTGGAAAATTCAGCATAAACGCCAAAGGCCACTACGATCACCACAGCGATGATCACTGCCCAGCGATGACGACTGAGAAAAGAACGATTTTGCGGCCGCTGTGGGGTCGGTTTTTGCGGTGCAGTTGGTTTCCGCTGTTGACGCCGTGACATGCGGCTGTTAGGTTCTTTCATTTTTTAACACCCCTAAAAAAGACTAGTGTGGTCACTTGAAAAGTGAAGTTGAGTTATATTTTAGCATGTTTTTAGATCTGCTGCAGATAATTTACTGATTACTGTTTTGATCGAGCTGCTGCCGCTCTTCTTCAGAGATCTCGTGCAATTTCAAAACGGAACGTTTTCCCAGTAGTAATGGGACGTTTTCCAAAACAACATCCGAGAACGTTAGGCCAAACCATTGTACTGGCGAGGCGGTGTAGTTTTGAAGCCGGATCCGACCGTTGATAATAAAGCGGTCGAAATTAGAAATTTCTGCTGCAGGGGATAACCATTCCTGCAAAATAACGAAGGAGAAGTCCCCAACATCCCGGTTGGGTAAGGTCGTGTAGTCTTGTGGTTGTCGATCGATTTTACCTTGGCGCATGAGATCCACGACAATTTGGCGCAGATAAGCGTTGATTCGTTGCTCACGCCGGAAGCCTAAATAGATCTGGACATTGGCAATATTGCGGGTGCCCATCATATCGACGGAGTAGTCGCGCGTATAAGGCTCACTGGTGACGTTGACGGTGACAAACCAATAAACTTGGGCACGTTTAGGCCGCTTATCCAAAATAGAATACAACATTGACCGCTTAATTTGATGGTTGGCACGAACCTTGGTCATGTAAACTAAATTCGTGGCATACAGCGGAATGCTGTCATCATGGCTTAAAGCCACCAACTGATTGCGGTAAGCCAGCAAGGAAACCCGATCGCGTTCAGGCTCATTGCGATCCCGTAAAATATTCCCGAAATACCAGAAGTACATCACCGCGACCAGCATTAAGGTGATCAACACAGTGACGTAGCCACCATGTGTGAACTTCACAATGCTAGCCAGGAAGAAAATCGTTTCAATCGTACCAAAGAAAATCATCAGACTGGTGGCGAAGATTCGGTTGAATTTTGTGCTTAAGTACTCATGTAATAATAAGGTCGTCATTAACATAGTCACTGTGATGGCAAGACCGTACGCAGCTTCCATGTGCGCAGACGTTTGGAATAATACGACAATGGTTAACGTGATCGCACAGAGGATCCAGTTGACCGTTGCAATATACAGCTGGCCAAATTGCATGCTGGGATGCTTGATCACCATGCGTGGTAAAATCTTCAGCCGCATGGCTTCGGCCACCAAGGTGTACGCGCCAGTGATCAACGCTTGTGAAGCAATAATGGCGGCCAACGTTGCAATGATGACACCAATCAGTTTCAAAAAGTTAGGCATCACTGCAAAGAATGGGTTGGTGGCTGGGTCAACGGCCATGTGATTTCGAATCAACCAAGCACCTTGCCCAAAGTAGCTCAGCATAAGGCTGACATAAACAAAGGGCCAGCTAAAATAAATGTTGTATTTCCCAACGTGGCCCATGTCAGAATACAAGGCTTCCGCACCAGTTGTGGCTAGGAAAATACTGCCTAAAATAAAAATACCGACTTTGTTGGTTGGCGCAAATAAGACTTTGATCGCGTAAACAGGGGATAAGGCCTTCAAGACTTCTGGATTTGGTAATAAGTTAAAGAAACCCACCAAGCCGAGCATTAAAAACCAAATCAGCATGATCGGCCCAAAAGCTTGGCCTAACGTGCTGGTCCCAAAGCGCTGGATCATAAATAAGATCACCAGGATCACAATGGTGATGATCACCACCACGTGTTGGTCTCCAGAAAAAATCAGTTGGCCAAAGCGCTGCCCCTTTAAGCCTTCAATGGCACTGGTCACGGTCATCGCAGGGGTTAAACTGCCATCCGCTAAAATAGCCGCGCCACCGACTAAGGCTGGAACAATCAGCCATTTTGCGCGCCGACGGACTAAGGCGTAAAGGGCAAAAATACCACCTTCACCATTGTTATCGGCTTTCATGGCGATAATGACGTATTTTAAAGTTGTGATCAGCATTAAGGTCCAAAAAATCAGTGAAATACTACCAATAATATAGTCAGGGGTTAAGTGCCGCATGCCCCCAGCATCTGCGATAATCGCATTCATAACATAAAGTGGCGATGTCCCAATATCGCCGTAGACAATACCAAGCGTTACTAAAATCCCTGCTAAAGAGACTCGCCGTAAGCGTTGGACTGCTGTAGGTGTTTTCATTTTTGACAATCCTCTCAAACAAAACTAAGCCTAGTATGGCTCATCATGTGCTGTAAGTCTACCACGGTTTCCATTTTTACAGGGCGTTTTCCAATAATTTGCTGAAAATTCAAATTCTAGCTTGTCAAGTAATATTTAAATTGTTATGATAATGGGTAGTCATGCTTAGGAAAGTCTAGGCAAAATAAGGTCAGGCGAGAGGAGGATTTGATCGTGGCCCAAAACAATCATACCGGTGTTGGTAACAACCGCCGCCCAACAAACCATACAAACGTTAAAAAGCAACAAGAACATACACTTTCTGTTTTGAACTTCTTAAAAGAACGTGCTGAAAAAGAAAGCAAGTAAGTCATAAAGCCTTGGCGATCGCCGGGCTTTTTTGTTGCGCTGAACACCTACTAAAGCAAAAAAATACCAGTGCCCTTGCGATAAGGACGCTGGTATTTTTTGCGTTAAGCGATGCCTAAGGTTTGTAAAATCAACCAGAAGTTTAAAATAATCAAAATAATGGCAATGATCCAAGCCGTGTACTTGACCCAGGCGTGGTTAACGAAATTGCCCATTAATTTTTTGTTACTGGTGAATAAAACCAATGGGACGATTGCAAATGGTAATGCGATACTTAAGAAAACCTGTGAGAAGGTCAAAAGATTTTCGATTTTAGATTCATTACCATGATAGTAAATGGCAAAGCCTAAAACAGGTGTAATGGATAACAATCGTGTTAACAGCCGTTGCGCCCATAATGGCATTTTTAAGTGGATGAAGCCTTCCATAATGATCTGTCCAGAAAGGGTACCTGTAATGGTTGAGCTTTGACCGGATGATAGTAACGCAATGGCAAACAACATACTTAAGACTGGGCTTGCAATGGCCCCAACGATTTTTGAATCACTTAACGCGTGATACAAATCGACGAAGCGGCCTAAATCACTGTGTGTGCCGTAGAACAAAGCGGCACCTAAGATCAATAGGAGACAGTTGACAACGAAGGCAACTGTTAATTGAATGTTGGAATCTGCCACAGTGAACCGAATAGATTTGGCCACGTGCGCATCATTGTTGCGGTCGATACGGCGTGTTTGTGAAATTGAGGAACCTAAGTAAAGGTTGTGCGGCATCACCGTTGCCCCAACGATCCCTAGCGCTAAGTACAGCATGGACGAATTTGAAACGATCCGCGTGCTTGGGACGAAACCTCTGAAAATTTCAGGGACATTCGGTTGGGCCAAAATGACTTCATATAAGAAGACAAATAAAATGACAGCAACCAAGGTGGCAACGATCGCTTCAATTTTACGGAAGCCCATTTTCATGAGTAACAATAAAATTAAAACGTCGAATGCGGTAATGGTGATCCCGACGATCAGTGGGAAGCCAAATAATAATTCTAAGGCGATCCCAGAACCGATAATTTCAGCAATATCGGTGGCCATAATGGCAAGTTCGGTAATGATCCACAGGAAGATTCCCATTCCCTTAGACGTGCGCTCACGGGTAAGCTGGGCTAAATCTTTTCCAGTCACAATCCCTAAGCGAGCAGCCATGGCTTGTAGCAACATAGCAATCAAACTGGATAGGAGAATCACGCTGATCAAAGTGTACTTGTAAGTCGCCCCACCAGCGATTGAGGTGATCCAGTTCCCAGGGTCCATATACCCCACGGCAACTAATGCGCCTGGACCGGTATAGGCAAGTAAGGTGCGCCAATAACCAGCGTTTTGTGGTACGTTTACCGAACCGTTGACTTCGGATAAACTTTTTTGTGCGCCGCCAGTACTGGCGAACATCTTATCGTGTGTTTCTTTCTTCTTCAAATGGTTCCCTCTTTTCTATTGGCTTAGAATTGAGTGCCTGACAAGTAGGCCTTCAATGAATGAGTCCTTTTTACTGCGACTATATCATAAGCTTTTTCAGAAAAAAGTCAATACTAGTTTCAAAAAAAGTTAACAATACCTAACAATATGATGAGCGTTGTCTGTGAACGTGGGGTGACTCTGTTTTTCAGAACCGACCGAAGCGTGCTATACTAAGGGATAAGATTTGTGTTTAAGGGGGCCATTGCTATGGTGCAACTTTTGATTCTCGGCTTATTTATCGCGCAGGGGGAAGCGTATCCTTACCAACTGTTACAGTTAATTCGACAACGTCACTATGACGCGTTTATTACCATTACCAAAGGTTCTTTTTATTATAATATCGACGTGTTAGAGGAAATGGGCGCATTAGCCGTGACGGCCTATTTACCGACAAAAAATGCGTTTGTCAGTAAAACTAGCTATGTGATCACGGATCAAGGGCGGGCGTTGTTTAAACAATTAGCGGCCAAACAATTGCTCAAACCGGATAAATTTCAGTCACCCAGTGCGTTAGGGCTATTATTAGCCAGTGATGTGGCGCCTGACGTTTTGTCACAGTCACTGGCACAGCATGTGGCAGATCTTGAACAGGAATGCCAGTCTTTGGAAAAAGCGTTACAAGTGACCGACCTGACAGCATTACAACAGGAATTATTGCAACATCGCTTAACATTGCAAAAATCAGATTTAAATTGGTACCAAAAATTACAAAAAACAAATCAGTGATCCGTTTAATCGTTACAGACAACCTGTAGCGATTATTTTGTGATTGGAAAGTGAATTTAAATGACAATTCAACTTAAACAAGCAACTGCGGCTGATCTTGAAACGTTACGCGCTATTGGTATTGAAACCTTTACTGATACTTTTGGGGCGTTTAATACGCCGGACAACATGCAAACCTATTTACAAGCTGCCTATGCGCCCACTTTATTACAGCAAGAATTGGCGACGGCTGGCAGTACCTTTCAATTGTTGTACGTGGATGAGCAGTTGGCGGGTTATCTAAAGCTGAACGTCGATCAAGCGCAGTCTGAACCACGCGGGACGCAAACACTAGAAGTTGAACGAATCTATATTCGATCAGCATTTAAACGCCAAGGGTTAGGCCGATACTTGATCAACGACGCTATTCGCCAAGCCCAGGCTCAGCAAAAATCAAGCCTCTGGTTAGGCGTTTGGGAACATAACACGCCTGCCTATCAATTTTACCAGGCCATGGGCTTTCATGAAACTGGGTCACATGTTTTTCAATTGGGCACCGATGCCCAACGTGATTTGATCATGGAAAAAGCACTCAAAAACGCCCGCTGAATCATCAGCGAGCGCGCTTGAAATAGTCGTTAGTACCAAGCTGGTTTGTCACCATCAGTGTTCGGTTTGTTGACACCAACCGAGTGATGCACTTCAGCAGTTGGATCTTGGGCTAATGTCACCACATAAGCGGCGATACTTTTACGAGAAACTTCGGTTCCTTTAAAGGCATCGCCTTTTTGTGTGGTTTCATAATCAATTTCATCATTATTGGTCAACCAAGCAGGCCGGACAATGGTGTAATCCAAATCGTCAGCAGCTTCTAAAACCTTAGCAGCGGCGCCGTAAGTTTCCAAATAACCGCCATCTAACATGCGGTGGTTCCACTGACCGAAGGCACCTGGTACTTCATCATAAATACCCAGGGTCGAGATCCAAATTAAACGTTTTACCTGCGCTGTGCGCATGGCAGCCACAACGGCCTTGGCTTGGGCTTCGATATTATGACCGGCTAAGTTGGCATAAACCACATCTTTGTCAGCCATGGCTTGGGTCAGGTCAGCAACGTTATCAGCATCGCCTTCAATGATGGTTTCACGTTTTGGATCATCGGCGGTTAGCCGCTTAGCGTTGCGTAAGAAAAGGGTTAAGTGGGCATCTGTTTGATCTAAAAAAAGCTTCGTGGCGAGTTGGGCGATTTTACCGTGAGCACCTAAAATTAAAATATTTTGCATGTCGAAACTTCCTTTCGTTTTATGAACAGCTTAACTGTAACTTGAAACATTACATTTAGCAATTGAAAGCACTTGTAAAATCGGTTGATGGTTTTTTATGAAAAATTTAGCCATTAAAAACCCAGTGTTTTTGGGAATGGAAGCGATAATTAGGGGAATCTCCTAATTGAATTTAACAATTCTTATATATCTATTCTATATATTGTGCTATATTAGTTCATACACACAATATATAGAAATGAGTGATAGCGATGACCAAGCGCATCAATGTCCTTTACATAAGCTTAACAGGGAACACCAAGCATTTTATGGGGCGGCTAGCGGATTATTTTGCCACACAAGCTATTGTCTTAAAGGCGATCAATGTGAAAGAGAATCCCGAACCAACGACTTTAACGGACCCCTTTGTGGCGTTTTTACCAACCTTTTTAAAAGGTGGTAATGGTGTCGATAATGGGTATACCGAGATTTTAACCAACAAACTCGGGACTTATTTAGATTTTGCTCAAAATTATCAGCATTGTTATGGCATTATCGGCAGTGGTAATCGGAACTTTAATAAGCAATTTGCCTTAACGGCGAAACAATACGCTGAACGGTTCGGTTTTCCATACTTAACTGATTTTGAATTGCGCGGCACCAAAAGTGATGTACCGCGTATCGCCAACATTATTTTAAAGCAGTGCACCGCATTTACAGCACAGGAGGCTTAGCCATGACCAGTACCCCACAAATGGAAAAAACATATTTTTATTTAAATAACTTAGTCAACATTCCCGTTGACGGTGAGATTCCACTGTATTACGACCAAGAAGCGTTGCGCGCTTACTTCAAAGAAGAAGTGTTGCCGCGGACCAAACAATTTGAATCATTACAGGCTCGCTTAGACTATTTGGTACAGGCGGATTACATTGATCCAGAGGTGTTGGCGCAATATACACCTGCATTTATTGAACAACTTTTTACCACTTTAAAAACCAAACATTTCCGGTTTCGGAGCTTTTTAGGCGCTTATAAGTTTTATACCCAATATGCGATGAAAACCAATGATGGTTCAGAATTTTTAGAAGATTTTACCCAGCGGGTGGCGTTTAATGCGCTGTACCTTGGTCATGGAGATGCCAAATTGGCCAGCGAGATCGCTGATGAATTAATTGCCCAACGTTATCAACCAGCGACACCAACTTTCTTAAATGCCGGTAAAAAGCGGCGCGGTGAAATGGTGTCTTGCTTCTTGATCGACATGGCTGATTCGATGTTATCAATTGGCCGCAGTGTGAATTCTGCTTTACAACTGTCACGAATCGGTGGTGGAGTTGGCGTGAATTTGTCGAACTTACGAGCTGCTGGCGATCCCATTAAAAAAATTGCCAATGCGTCTTCTGGCGTGGTGCCCGTTATGAAACTATTGGAAGATTCCTTTAGTTATAGCAATCAATTAGGACAACGGAACGGTGCCGGTGTCGTTTATTTAAACGTGTTCCATCCTGATATTTTACATTTTCTGGAAACTAAAAAAGAAAATGCTGATGAAAAAATTCGGGTCAAGACGTTATCGTTAGGGTTGATCGTACCAGATAAGTACTATGAATTGCTTAAAACCAATCAACCGATGTACTTATTTAGTCCGTATGATGTGGAACGAGAATATCAGCAACCTTTTGCCTATCTGGATATTACAGCAGAATACGATCAGCTGGTAGCGAATCCGAAAATCAAAAAAACGGCCATTAATGCCCGCGAATTAGAACAAAAAATTTCGCAATTACAACAGGAATCTGGCTACCCGTATATTTTAAATATTGATACAGCTAATCGTACGAATCCAGTGGCTGGACGGATCTTAATGAGTAATTTGTGTAGTGAAATCTTACAACCGCAAACACCATCGCAGTTGGATGAAGACTTGGCCTACGAAACGGTAGGAACTGATATTTCGTGTAACCTCGGTTCGACGAATATCATGAATATGCTGGATTCTCCGGATTTTGGTCATTCGGTGGCCGTTGCGGTTCGGGCATTGACCATGGTGACCGATACCACGAATATTCGGCAAGTGCCAACGATCCAACACGGGAATGCACTGTACCATACCATTGGGTTAGGTGCCATGGGCTTACATACAGCACTAGCCCGCCATCAAATCGAATATGGTTCCCCAGAAGCTTTGGAATTTACAGATGCTTATTTCATGGCATTAAATTATTATTCTTTGGTTACCAGTCATCAAATTGCTTTAGAACGGCAGACCACTTTTGCGGACTTTGAAGCTTCAGATTATGCCAATGGGCGTTACTTTGATCAATATTTACAGTCTGATTTTCAGTTTAAGAGCCAAAAAGTGGCTGCGATTTTTGAAACCGTCAAATTGCCAACAGTCGCTGACTGGCAAGCCTTAAAGCAGGCTGTCATGCAAGACGGCCTGTACCATCGTAATCGGCTAGCAGTTGCCCCGAATGGCTCAATTTCTTATGTGAATGAAACCAGTGCCTCACTGCACCCAATTACACAATTAGTTGAGCAACGGCAAGAAAATAAAGTAGGGTCGATTTTTTACCCAGCCCCTTATTTGTCCAACGCTACCATGCCATATTACCAACCGGCCTATGATATTGATCAACGGAAGATCATCGACACGTATGCAGTGGCCCAAAAGCATATTGACCAAGGCATGAGCTTGACGTTATTTATGCGCTCGGTTTTACCAGCTGGCTTGTATGAATGGAAAGATGATCAACAGTTGAAAATGACTACCCGGGATCTTAACCGGTTGCGCAATTATGCCTGGACCAAAGGAATCAAGTCCTTGTATTACATTCGAACATTTACAGAAGATGACGAAATCAAAACCGCCAATGAATGCGAAGCTTGCATGATTTAGCAGGATGAAAGGTGACAACATGAGCTACTTATATTACAAAGCAATTAACTGGGATGAAATTGAAGATAACGTTGATAAATACACTTGGGAGCAATTAACCACTAATTTTTGGCTGGATATTCGGGTACCGGTAACCAATGACCAACCGAATTGGGCGCAGTTGCCTACAGCAGCCCAACAGCAAATTGGTCAGCAATTGGCTGCTAGTTCGTTATTAGCTGTTTTTCAATCAGAAGTGGGGACACCGGCCTTACGCCACGATAAGCGTACCCAACAAGAAGAAGCGGTGCTGAACACGATCACCTTTATGAAGTCCGTTCATGCCAAAAGCTGTACGACGATTTTCCGGGCGTTAGTTCCTGGGAAAAGCCAAACCTTCTTTGACTGGGCTGATGCGGATCCACAATTACAAGCGGAAATCGAGCAATTAACGGCGGTTTGTCAATCAGGTACCCCGTTACAGAAAAAGGCGTTGTTTATGTTAACGGAAACGGCCTTATCCTTTGGCAAATACGCAACCGTTTTGCAACAAACCACGTTACCAAATACCAATCAAATGCTGCACAACATTTTGCAAGGAAGCGCCATTTTCTGTGCTTACTTAGGTTATAAATTTCAGTTAGGCTTTAACGAGTTAGCCCCTTCGGCCCAAGCTGATTTAACCGCCTGGATCACCCAGCAATTTAACCGGTTGGTAAATTTGGAAGCTGATTATTTAAGTGCAACTTGTGAGGACGCTGAAGCGGCGCTTAACCTATGCCGTTACGGGGTTAACCAAACTTTGGCTGCCTTAGGCTTAAGTGCTAGCTATAGTGTGACACCAGCACCATTTGTGACCAAGTTAGCGCACATTGCCATTGATCAGGATCAGTTCCGCCAACAAGTAACCGCCGCAAATCATCCGGCTGACTTAGAAGTCATGACGGATGACGATTACGACTTTTAAAGAAAAGGACGCGTTGAAATGAGCTATCAAACAGTTAATTGGGATAAAATCGAAGATGAATTTGATGAATATGTTTGGGACAAAGCCACAGCACAGTATTGGTTGGACACCCGGGTACCGGTTTCCAATGATTTACGCGATTGGCGCACCTTATCCGATACTGAAAAATCAGTGATCAACAAGGTTGTTGGCGGCTTGGCATTATTGGACACTTTACAGTCTGAAGAAGGTGTCGATGTCATGCGTCCAGATGTTCGGACGCGTAAAGAGGCGGCGGTGATCAATGATTTCTTAATGATGGAGTCGATCCACGCCAAAAGTTATGGCACGATCTTAACGTCTTTAAATGATCAAGCGACGGTCAATGAAGTCTTTGAGTGGATGAACAATAACCCACGGATGCAGTATAAGGCCAAGCGGATCAACGATATTTATCAGTCTGGCAACAACTTGGAAAAGAAAGTCGCCAGTGTCTTTTTAGAAGGTATTTTGTATTACACCAACTTCTTTACGCCTTTGTGGTACCGGGGCAATAATAAGCTGGCTAATTTGTCGGAAATTATTAAATTGGTCATTCGGGATGAATCCGTCCATGGCACTTATTTAGGCTATAAGTTCCAATTAGGGTTTAATGAATTACCTGCTGCAGAACAAAAGACCTTTAAAAAGTGGATGGATGATCTCTTGGACGATTTATTGGAAAATGAATTTGCCTTTACTGAAGAAGTTTATGCGCCCATTGGTTTAGCAGCAGATGTGAAGCAGTTTGTCCATTATAATGCCAACAAGGCTTTGCAAAATATGGGCTTTGATTCACGTTTTCCCAACGCTGAACTTAAGGACATTAACCCTATCGTGATGAATGGGATTTCCACAGAAACAGCGAATCACGACTTTTTCTCACAAGTCGGGGCAGGCTATTTAATGGGGAATGCTGAAGAAATGACTGAAAGTGATTACGATTTTTAAGCATCCACATGCATGCGTGTCACCGCTTAGCAGGCTATTTAAGTGATGATGCCATTTTAAAAGTAAACCTAAAAGTGGTGCCCTTTTTCAGAAAGCGCACCACTTTTTTGCTTTTCACAAAAAACTTTAAGAAAAGGCCTGAATTTTTAGCCACAACGGGTATAATGTTTATTAAAAGGAATTAAGAAAGTAGGGAGAAATTTGCGCGAAGATTTTAATGAGATTGTTAAAAAAATTGCTGTGTCCGATATTCGTCAATTCGATAACGAAGTCAGCCAAGTGCCTGGTATGGTTAAATTAACCTTAGGGGAACCTGATTTTAACACACCAGAACACGTGAAAGAAGCTGCCATTCAGGCAATCAAGGACAACCAATCCCACTACACACCAAATCCTGGGATCCCAGCTTTACGTGAAGCCGCGGCCGCTTATTATAATGAAAAGTTTGACTGGCATTACAAGGCCGAAAATGTCATTACCACGGTTGGGGCCACAGAAGGTATCGCAGCAGCCTTACAGGCCATTGTGAATCCAGATGATGTGGTGTTGATCCCCACCCCAATTTTCCCAATTTATATTCCAGACACGTTCTTAGATCATGGTCAAGTGATCTTTATTGATACCAGTGCGGATGGCTTTGTCTTAACCCCAGAACGGTTACAAGCGACGATTACAGCGCATCCAGAAGCCAACTTTAAGGCGATTGTTTTGAACTACCCGAACAACCCAACTGGGGTCACTTATAACCATGACGAACTGGCTGGTTTGGCTGAAGTGATCAAGCAAAATCAACTTTGGGTGATCAGTGATGAGGTTTATGCGGAATTATCTTACAGCGAACCCCATGAATCTTTAGCCAACTTTATTCCGGATCAAGTCATTGTGATCAATGGTTTATCGAAGTCCCATGCCATGACAGGCTGGCGGGTCGGCTTCTTGTTGGCCCCAACTGCAGTGGTGGATGAAGTAATCAAAACCCATCAATACATGGTGACGGCGCCAACCACGATTGTGCAATATGCAGCTTTAGAAGCTGTGACCAATGGGAAAGAAGATAGCCAAGTCATGGCCAAGCAATATATTGCCCGTCGTGATTACTTGATCGGCGCGCTTGAACCTTTAGGCTTTAAGATGGCGCGTCCAGATGGGGCCTTCTACTTATTTGCGAAGATCCCAGCCAACTGCCCACAAGATTCTTGGACTTTTGTACGTGAATTAGCCAAGACGCAAAAATTAGCTTTGATTCCTGGCATTTCATTCGGTGCTGGTGGGGAAGGTTACGTGCGGATCAGTTATGCTGCGAGCATGGAAAATCTTGAAAAAGCCGTTGCGCGTTTAACAGCTTACGTGCAATCACAAAATTAAGTACCATTCAAAATGGCCGTCTCACGAGGAAGAGCTCAACTCGTGAGGCGGCCATTTTTTTAAAGCGCTAGGCTGTACCAGGCATCACAAGTACTGTGTGCTGTACCTGATAAGGCAGCGGTTAGTGGCTGAAATTGATATTTTTCATACATTTTAATAGCGGTGTGTAAGTTTTTAAATGTTTCGAGGTACAGGGTGTGGTAGCCGAATTCACGGGCCGTCGTGATACAATGTTGCATCAACTGCGTTGCGTAGCCTTGGCCGCGGGCGTTAGGTAATAAATACAGCTTTTGCAGTTCTGCCACGCCGCTTTGTGGAAACGGCGCAATACCACCGCCACCAACAATTTGGCCTTGCTGTTCCACCACCCAGTAGCGCGCGTAAGGCGTTTGCTGATAAAACGCCGCTAATTGACCTAATTGTGGGTCGTAATAGGCAGTGCCTGGTAGATCATCGTGGTATTCACGTAAGGTGCTTTGGATCACTTGCCTTAAGGCAGTGTTATCTCGCGGTTCAATTAAGCGTAGGGGCATCTGCGCAACGCCTTCCTTCATTAAAATTCTTCGTAAACAGCAGGATCTTGATTTTTATTGCGACCATCGGGTTGGGTCAATTGGTTGATTGCGTTCATATCAGCTTCTGAAAGTTCAAAGTCAAAAACAGCTAAGTTACTGGCTTGACGGCTAGGTGTTGCAGACTTGGGAATTGGTAAGACGCCAAGTTGTAGTTCCCAGCGTAAAATGATTTGACCCTTATCTTTACCATATTTTGCGGCTAATTCACTTAAGACTGGTTGTTGATTTAAGTGCTGCGCACGGCCTAAGGGACTCCAAGCTTGCGTGATAATGCCAGCTTGTTGATCATAGGCACGCTGTTCGGCCTGGTTAAAGCGTGGGTGCAATTCGATTTGGTTGACCACTGGTGTGACGCCAGTTTCAGTGGTGAGACGGTCCAAATAATCAGGTAGAAAGTTGCAAACGCCGATTGACCGCACAAGGCCAAATCGTTGGGCGTCGATCAAGGTTTGCCAAGCCTCGACGTATTGGTCACGTTTGGGATTCGGCCAATGTAACAAATATAAGTCGAAATAATCTAAATGCATCCGATATAACGATTCTTGAATGGCCGCAATGGCGTCCGCCCGCTGATAGTAGCGACCGGGTAATTTTGAAGTGATCAGTAGCTGGCTGCGTGGCACGCTGGTTTGCTGAATAGCAGCACCGACAGCACCTTCGTTTTCATAATTATACGCAGAATCAATTAAACGATAACCTTGATCCATTGCGGAAACCATCGCGCGTACGCCAGCAGTTCCGTTGAGCTTATAAGTGCCAAAGCCGATTTTAGGCAGGGCAGTACCATCTTTAAGTTGGTAATCTTCCATGATGTCACACTACTTTCTAATGAATTAGTAGGTGGGCCATAATGCATTTAGATGACCAGGATTAACGAAAATCAGCTCTGGACTCTGCACTTTGAGTCTGGAGCTGATTTACCGTTAAACGGAAGAATCTGCATTATGGCGCACGTTAGAGGCCGATTTTGTTCCTTTTTCAGATGCCATGTTTCTGGCGTGATGGTTTTCGTCCGCCAGAATGGCCATCCTCCGAAATAAAATTTTGCGTTAGCAAAATCTAACTCTAGAGATTTTAGGAGGTAATTCAAAATCGGCCGGGTGCGGTGCGCAAACTAAAATAAGCAATTATGGCCCATCCTCTTAATTTCAGTATACCATTCTGAACACATGTCAGGTTATCAGGTGCGGTGAAGGTGTTACAATAGAACAAGCAAGGGGGCGGTGGCATGAGTTTTCAGACATTTATGGCAGCATTTGATCAAGCGTTAGCGAAACGGGCCGGGGAGCCAGCGTTAATGGTGAACTTTCCAGTGATCTTACAGCTTCAAAATGAAGAGCTGTGGATCGAATTGCCAACGTTTAATCAAAAAATAAACCAAGGGGTGCTAGGCTTTTTCACGCCAGCCGATGTATTAGATCATATTTACGGCTTGTTAACAGTGGTGTTAATGGGGGCTAAGAAGGCGCCGAAAGAAGTTGTATTGCCTCAGGCACCGAACCGGGTGTTGCGGCAAATTCCCATTCCCAATAATGTTGTTGCGAATCACACTTTTTGGGCATAAAAAAAACACGGTTGGCCCGTGCACTTTTTAGTGAAATCTAAAACGAATTATAAGAAAACGAATCAATTAAAATGCCGGTTTTTCTAAAGACCAATAACGACAGATGAGTACAATGCCACTTGTGACACAAAGTGCACCAAAACTAAACAGTAAAACGGGGTGTGCAATTTGAAGTACCATCAAAACTTGTGAAATAGCTGCGAATAAGTTTAAAAGTACGACAATTGCCGGAATCATTTTGATCAAGACGGCTCAGTCCTTTCATAATTGCCTGTGCTATTCTACACTTCTAGTATAGCGCAGATCAGTAGTACAGCCAAGCCGTTAGCTCTAAAATATTTAGGTATACCAATTTTTATTGATTGATTAGAAATTATTGTGAATTTCATTTTATGCAAGATATAAAAAAGCCTTTGCGCAAGTTTAATTGTGCAAAGGTTTTTTAAGCGTCAAGGTTATTTTTTAAGGTTGGCTTCGACAAATTCGCGAATTGGTTCTTCACTGGTTGCGTCAATGTAAGGTTTGATTAATTCGAGCGTCTTTTCAGTGCTGTGATCGTTATTCTCCATAAAATAGTTCCAGATCGCGACGCGAACAGGCGTGTCATCTTGACTCCAATCAAATGCTTCACTCATTGCTTTGTTAAGAATTTGTGGTTCAGTTGCAACTGCTTCTGCCATTTTGATGACCCCCTAAATTTTTTCTGTACAGAATGTCAGTGACTGTTGGTCCGGGCAGGCGGACCTTCATCCGCTGTACAATTCTATTGTAGTCCCTTTTGCAAAAAGTGGCGCATTTAACGCTCAAGCAGTTAAGAAATGGTAAAGATCAGCGGAGGTTTTATGGTATGATGAGAATTATCTAATTATTTTCTGAAAGAAGCCTGCCAATGATTCAGCGAGAAAAATTATTCACCAAAGATGTTGTTTTGATTTTATTGGGAAGTTTTTGCTATATGTCGTCATCCATGTTGATCAATCCACTGATTGTCGGCTTTACCCGTAGTATTGGTAGCAGTGCATTACTGGCTGGTGTGATCGCGGCGATGATGAATTTGTGTTCACTGTTTTTCCGGCCCTTTGCTGGGCGGTTAACGGATCGTGTGTCAAAATATAAATTGGCCTTTATTGGCGGTGGGTTACTTTTCATCGCTGGCATCGGTTACGCCATTGCAACCACCGCTTGGTTGATTGCACTTTTTCGGGTGGTGAATGGACTGGGCTTTGCCTTATGCTCTGTTTGTATGGCCACTTGGTTAGCTGGAATTTTACCGCGGCATCGAATCGGAACCGGAATGGGCTATTACGGTATGATGAACGCGTTAGGGATGGCCATTGCGCCGGCATTGGGGATCTATGTTTACGGTCATTTTAGTTATCGTTTGGCTTTTTGTTGTGCGGCAGTTTTTAGTGGGACGTTGATGATTTTGATTCAATTTATTGCGGATCGTGGGCTCCCCCAAGTCATGGTCGATACAAAGGCCGCCAAACCGATGCGCTTAGTTCAACCTAAAGTGGTGCCGATCGCGTTGATCATTATGATTTTGTCCATTCCGTATTTTGCCACGCAATCGTACATTGTTGAATACGTGGCTGAACGCCATTTACATGTTGCTGTCGGGAGCTTTTTCTTAATTTATGCCATTATTTTATTAGTGATGCGGCTGGTTTTGAAAGATTATTTTGATCGGGTGCCGTTTCAATATTTTCTCCTAGCAGGTGTGATCAGTAACGGGATCGGCATGCTAGGCTTAACCTTTTTAGTGAACAATTGGTGGTTAGTGGTTGCTGCTTTTGGGCTGGCAGGTGGTTACGGCCTTATGTATTCTGTGTGCCAGGCTACTGCGTTATTAGTCGCACCGCTGGATGAACAAGGCTTGGCCAACAGTACTTTTTATATTGGTATGGACTTGGGCATGGTGCTCGGACCAGTGATTGGTGGGGCGTTATTCGATTTTGTACCCCGGCTATGGTTTTACCCAGTTTTATTAGTAACATTACCGCTTGTTGGCATTATTTTCCTGGTGTTCCACCGGCAATTAAAGGTGCACGCCAATCAAGGTTAAAAGCGTCACAAGATGCTTGCATTATTGAAACTACATGTGTAAACTGTTGATGAAACTTAACATAAAAGGAGCCGTTACTGCTCCGACATGAAAACTTTCGCAAGGAGGACGCCATGTTTCCATCGTGACGGTCTTCGTCCGATGGAATGGACATGCACCGAAATAGATTTTGCGAAGGCAAAATCTAACCTTAGAGAACCGAGGTGCCGCCATGTTTCCATCGTGACGGTTTTTGTCCGATGGAATGGTTCGTCTTCAAAGTGAAATTTTGCAAAAGCAAAATAGATCTTAGCGCATTTAGGAGGGCCATGAGTCCTGCGGGGTGAATTGCCCCCACAAGACTGGTCATCCTCCGAAAATCAGATTTTGCAGAAGCAAAATCTAACCCTAATGTATTTAGGAGGTTTTTAAAATGGTAGTTGAAAAACAAGCGGTTGCAGAGATCAGCGATGCGGAATGGGAAGTCATGCGTGCGGTTTGGACGTTAGGCGCGGTAACCAGTCGTAAATTGATCGATGTGTTAGCTGAAAAAATGGGTTGGAAGGCTGCAACAACAAAAACATTGATTGGCCGATTAGTGAAAAAAGGTGCTTTAAATGCAACGCGTAATGGCCGGGCATTTACGTACACGCCATTGGTTGAGGAACAACAAGCCATGGATTACGCCACCACCACCTTGTTTGACCATTTGTGTCGCATGCGTTCTGGACAGGCGCTAAGCCATTTATTGGCGCATGTGACCTTGAGTCAAGGTGATATTCAGTTGTTACAACAGCAACTCGCTGAAAAAGCCAAGACAGCACCGGAACATGTGATGTGTAACTGTGTGCCAGGTGAATGTCATTGCAACTAAAGTCGTCGAATGGCGGCTTTTTTTGTTACAGGGATCAATGCAAAAATAAGATTGCATTTTAGCCGAAAAGTACGTAATCTTAAAGAGGCAATTTTAAACAGTGAAGGTGACGTATGACCCCAGATGAGCAACGCGCAGCAGCCGATTGGGATGCATTTGCGCCAGACTATGTTGCGGCCCAGCAAGCCAGTCAATTGCCTTTTGTGGCTGCAATTCAGCAAGTGCTACAAGCAAGTGGGCTGTTGCAAAATCACACAGTGGCAGATATTGGTGGCGGTGCTGGCCGTTTTGCAGTTCCATTTGCACAAGCTGCCCAACAGGTGACGATTTATGATTTTTCAGCTGTGATGTTGCAGTATGCTGAACAGCTGGCCCGGCAACGGCAAGTGACCAATCTGAAGACGCAGCGCCGGGCCGTGTCTTCATTGTTGACGCAGCGGCGACCTATTGCAGACTTAGTCTTTGCACATATGTTGCCAGATTTGGCACCGGCCCAGTTAGCAGCTTTTAGTCGTCTTGCTCGGCAAACTGTTGCGTTAAGTCGGGTTACTGGCCAAACGGATGATTTTTTTGCCCCACTGGCCCGGCGGTTTCAGCAACCTGCCTTGTTTGAAACATTGCCAGATTTGGCAATGATGACGGCTTATCAGCGCCAATTACAACACGCTGACATTGCGTTTCGACACTGGCAATGGCACTTTCCGGTGACAGAGACTTGGACGCAAGCTGAGTTACAAGCCGCAGTACTACCTTTATTAAATTTTCAACAGCAACAGACGGTATTGCCTGAACTAGCGGCGCTTTTTCAGCAGCAACAGCAACTTCAGGTGACACAAACCTATCAAATCACGTTATTGATCTGGCCAGGAACTGGCCGTTAAACTGGGTTAGGGAGCAAACATTGGGATGGACATGGATTTAGAATTATTAGTGTTACAACGTCAAATTGCACGCCGTTTGAACCAGTGGTTAGGACAGGAATGTCTACCATTAGATGAAACAGATTTATTACTGCTTTTGATCGTGGCACAAAAAGCCCGACTGCATCAGCGTCAAGTAGCGGATTACTTAGCCTTAAATGCAGCGCATGTCACGCGGCTCGTGCATAAATTGGTGGTGTTAGGTTACTTGGAACAAATGCCAGATGATTTTGATCGCCGGCGGAAGCAGCTAGGACTGACCACATTAGGTGAAAAAGTCGTTACACGTGCGCAAAAGATGTTAGGCGTTTGGCAGCAGCAAAATCAGCTGTTTAAGGCCGGTTTACATGACTTAATTGGACAGTCGCATTAGGCGGCTGTTTTTTTCTTTCTATAATAGTAGAAAAACAACTTGACGTGTTCCAACTGCTTTTCTATGCTTAACTTACTGAAAATTCAAATGAAAGTGGGCAATGCGCAGCATGAGTGAAAAATTTAAGTTTGAACCAACTGCACCAGAACAGTTAGCCACACATTACGATATTCTGGTGATTGGATCGGGTGGTGCTGGCTTGGCCAGTGCGTTACAAGCAACGGAATTAGGAGCGCAAGTCGCGATTTTTGAAAAAATGCCGCGCTTGGGTGGCAACACTACCCGGGCATCTTCAGGCATGAACGCCGCCGAAACGGAAGTACAGTTGCAACATCATGTTGTGGATTCCTTTGACGATTTTTATGCTGAAACACTGAATGGTGGCGGTGGTCGCAATGACCCGGCCTTATTACAATATTTTACAACGCATGGTGCGTTAGCCATTAATTGGTTGGCGCAACATCAGATCCATTTAGATGACCTGACGATCACCGGTGGTATGAGTCGGCAACGGACCCACCGGCCAAGTTCTATGGCACCTGTTGGCGGTTATTTAATTACTGGCTTGCTAAAAGCGTTGGCTGCAAAACAAGTGCCGATTTTTGCGTCAGCCCAAGTCACGGCTTTGGCTGGGGATGCAACAGGGGTCACTGGCGTTACTGTGACATTAGCGGGACAACAGCGGCAAGTCAAAGCAGGTGCTGTTATTTTAGCAACCGGTGGTTTTGGGGCCAATGCACAGTTGATTGCCAAGTATCGGCCTGAGTTAGAAGCCTATCAAACGACCAATCAGCCAGGGGCAACTGGGGATGGGCTCGCTTTGGCACAAGCTGTAACGGCGGGAACCGTGGATCTTGATCAAATTCAAGTGCATCCCACTGTGCAACAAGACACTGACCATGCTTATTTAATTGGAGAAGCCGTCCGCGGGGAAGGTGCCATTTTAGTGGATCAGCAGGGCCAACGTTTTGTAAATGAGCTAGACACACGTAAAAATGTGACGGCAGCGATTGAGGCCTTGCCTGAAAAAAGTGCGTATTTGATTTTCGACCAAAGTGTATTTAAACGGGTGAAGGCGTTAGCCTTTTATCAACAGATCGGTTTGGTAACACAGGCTGCTGATTTAAACGCCTTAGCTGCAACGATTCAGGTCTCTGCCGCTACCTTAGCAGCAACAGTTGCCACTTGGAACCAAAACGTCGCCGCGCAAAATGATCCGCAATGGCAGCGTACCACAGGGTTAGACCGTCAATTGACCCAAGCACCATTTATGGCGATCCACATTGCACCGGCCATCCATTACACTATGGGTGGTTTGAAGATCGATCCGCAAACGCAAGTGCAAACAACAGCTGGTCATGTGATTCCAGGTTTATTTGCAGCCGGGGAAGTCACCGGTGGTTTACATGGTGATAATCGGATCGGTGGCAATTCAGTGGCAGAAACTGTGATTTTTGGTCGTCAAGCAGGCCAACAGGCTTGGTTATTTCAACAAAAAAGCAAGCAATAAGCATGTTTTTTAAGCAGAAATCCAACTTTTTACCAAAAAATTGCACTTTTTTTCGAGAATCACTCCTAAATAAAGTGTCGGAAAACGGTTACATGTAATCTTTCAAAACAAACGTTCGAAGTTGAGTTAATGGGAATTTAGCTCGACTCGAACGTTTGTTTGATTTCAGCATATTACAGCGCCGTAACATTATTGCGAAATAATCCGGTTTTGTAATGGTTTCGGTATTTGTTTGTTACACCTGCTTGATATACTATGCCTCGTTGAATGTTGAGAGCGCAAAAAAGCGTTCCACTAAGAAAAGTCATTTAAGTAAACAAGACAGAACAAACACATAGAATTTAGGAGTGATTTTTATTTTATTAAGTAAACGTGTCAAGATGTTATTAGTAACAACTGCTGGTGCCGCTGGATTATTAGTTGGTGGCGTGACTGCTGCTGATGCTGCAACAACTGTTACAGCCCAAGCTGGTGATACCGTTACAACGATTGCAGCGCGTTACGACACGACGGTTACAGCCTTTGAACAAGCGAACAACATCAACACAGCCACACACATGATTTATGCAGGTCAAACCTATACTTTACCAGGTTCTGCATCAACACAAACAACAACGACAACCAGCGCACAACCAGCTGCACAAAGTGCGCAAACTTACACTTATACACAACCAACACAAACAACGAACTATCAATCAAGCAATAATAGTTCAAGCAATAACAGTCAAACTTCAAGTGCCAGCACACAAGCAACAAGTGCTGCCTCAACATCAACAAGCTCAAGCTATACATCTAGTGCTAGTGGTAGCGAAGCCGCTGCGAAAGCATGGATCGCCAACAAAGAATCTGGTGGTTCATACACTGCAACAAACGGTCAATACATTGGTAAGTATCAATTGACTTCTTCTTACTTAAACGGTGACTATTCTGCCTCAAACCAAGAAAAAGTAGCTGATTCTTATGTTGCATCACGTTACGGTTCTTGGACGGCTGCGAAAGCATACTGGGAAGCAAACGGCTCTTACTAAGCCTTTAATCAATCTTTTAAAATAGTGGATCACTCAAATGGGTGAGCCGCTATTTTTTTGTGTGCAGTTCGTCCTTTTGTAAAAAATGGGCTCTGAGCATTGATTTTTCTTGTAAAAAGATTAACGGTTTATCCTGTTATGGTTAACTGCTAAAATAGAAGTAAATTCGTTTAGAAAGTGAGTGGCACAGGTGCAAGAACGATTGTCGCGCCTTGACACGACCCATTTGATGTACATTCTCAAAGGGTTACTGGTCGGGCTATTAAGTGGTTTTGTGGTAAGTTGTTTTCGGTTGATCATTGAACGGTCATTGGCATTTTGGCAGTCTATTTATCGTGCGGCGCAACAGCAGCCCTGGCTTTTAGGGTTGGTGTTATTGGGGATGCTGGTGATGGCGTTGGTGATCGGCTTGATCACGAAACCGCAGCCGCATATTATGGGCTCTGGGATCCCGGAAGTTGAAGGCCAACTGGCTGATGAAATTAAATTGCCATGGTGGCCAATTTTGTGGCGTAAATTTGTCACCGGGGTGCTTGGCATTGGCTCAGGTCTTTTTCTAGGGCGTGAAGGGCCGTCTATTCAACTGGGCGCTGCGGTTGGCCAAGGGGTTGCCAGTCGGTTTAAAAATGCCTCCACTACAGAACGGCGGGTATTGTTAGCCAGTGGTGCGGCTTCCGGGTTGTCGGCGGCGTTTAATGCACCGATTGCCGGCACCATGTTTGTGTTGGAAGAAGTCTACCATAACTTTTCGCCTTTAGTTTGGATGAGTGCGTTAGCCGGGGCCATTGGGGCGAACTTTGTGTCCACCAACTTTTTCGGCATGGTCCCGGTGCTCCATATTACCTATGCCAATTCGTTTCCACTACGCGATTACTGGCATTTGTTGCTGTTAGGCATTTTATTAGGGTTACTAGGGTATTTGTATCAACAGGTTTTGTTATGGATGCCAAAACTGTATCATGATCTTTTTCCTAAATTGCCACGTTATTTCCAAGGTTTAGTGCCACTGGTATTAGTGATTCCAATTGGTTATGTGTGGCCACAGTATTTAGGCGGTGGTAACGGGGTGATCTTAGATATTGGCCGGCATCAACCAGCACTATCGGCGTTGGTCATCTTATTGGTATTACGTTTTGTGTTCTCGATGATCTCCTATGGTTCTGGTTTACCAGGGGGCATTTTCTTGCCGATCCTCATGTTAGGGGCGGCAATCGGGGCCACTTACGGGACCATTATGTGGCGCTTAGGGCTATTGCCCCATAATTGTATCGTTAATTTACTGATTTTTGCCATGGCCGGTTACTTTGCAGGGATTGGGAAGGCGCCGTTTACCGCAATTCTACTGATTACCGAAATGGTCGGCACGTTGCAACATTTAATGCCGTTGGCGGTGGTTTCCTTGACGGCTTACCTGGTGGTTGATCTACTAGGCGGTGCGCCAATCTACGCCTCCTTATTACAACGCATGCAGACCACTCAAAAATTAGAGGCTTTAACGGGCCATGATGCGCAAATCGAAATTCCGATTTTAGTGGGCAGTGCTTTTTCTGAACAAATGGTCCGCGATATTCACTGGCCGCGCGAAATGGTGTTGATTGCCATTCGGCGTGGTGAATACAATTTAATTCCGCATGGGGACACCTTATTGCGGGCAGGTGATACATTAGTGATCTTAACCGATGAAGGCCGGTGTCGCGAATTGCGGCATAAGTTAGATAAAATTGGTCGCCGGATGTTACTCACCCAGCATTAAGTGAAAAAGCAAACGAAATTTGACGTGCTAATTTAATTTTAGCGTCGTCAAATTTTTTTTAGTTATTTTTCCAAAAAGCCTTGCTTATGGGGACCATTGCTGGTACACTTTAAGTGAAATATGAATATATGCGCATTTACGCATATAAGGGAGATGAGCGCATGGATCTTGTGAAAGAACATAGCCGCGCTTTCAAACTAGGTATCGGTCTCAATTTGGCCTTTATTATTTGTGAGGCGGGTTTCGGATTAAGTAGCCAATCATTAGCATTAGTTGCAGATGCAGGTCATAATTTAAGCGACGTACTAGGCCTTGTGATCTCCTGGGCGGCGCTACTGCTAGGGCAACGACAAGCCACTTGCCATCGCACCTATGGGTACAAGAGTATTTCAATTTTTGCGGCGTTGTTAAATGCCATTTTACTGATCGTCGCCGTGGTGTTGATCATTATTGAAGCGTTACAGCGTTTGCGGCATCCGGCACCAACAGGGGGTGTCACGGTAATCGTTGTGGCGCTGATTGGGATTTTTATCAACGGTGGAACGGCGTTGCTGTTCATGCACGGGCAACACGACTTAAATATTAAGAGTGCCTTTATGCACATGGCCGCTGATGCCATTGTTTCAGTGGGGGTTGTCATTGCAGGCTTCTTAATTTTATTGACTGGCTGGAACTGGTTAGATCCCGTGGTCAGTTTGGTGATTGCGGCTGTGATTTTAGTAGGGACCATCGGCTTGTTACGGGACTCTTGGGAGTTAGCGTCTGGCGCCGTACCTGATAAAATCGATGTCAATGAAGTTCGGGCCACATTATGCGCCCATCCTGAGGTCAATAGTGTCCATGACTTACATATTTGGGCACTAGGCACCAGTGATATTGCCTTAACCGCACATCTTTGTCGCTATGATTTTAGTGGTAATAATCATTTGATCAAACTCATTAACGATGAAATGAAAGCCAAGTATGGCATCACCCATGTGACGATTCAGGTGGAACAAGGCAAGCTGGTACCAGAATTGACGGATCATAATGTTTAAAAGTAAGACCAAATAAAAATGACTGTTCGCAAATGAAGTGCCCTACAATTGTTAGACAAGAAGTCTAATGATTGTGGGGCTTTTCTT
>NZ_AZDA01000057.1 GCF_001434575.1 Loigolactobacillus bifermentans DSM 20003 | reverse complement strand
GGGGTCAATGGAACATCCATACGAAAAGTAGCGGTAGGATCCCGAACAAAAAATCAAAAACGTTGATTTAACAGCGTTTCTGATTTTTTATATTGGCTTTCTTTAAAAAGAGCTCTGGAACATTCGTACGAAAAGTAGCGGTAGACTTTAAAAACCGAACAATCTTATTTTTCGTCTGCTTCATCCAATGGTCTTAAATGACCATTTTCTAACGCTTCATTATATTGGAACGTGTACTTACCGACAAAGTTAATGTGTTCAAACATCAGTGGCGATAATTTGCCGATCATGTCGTCAGAACAATCAAACCCTTCTGATTGCATCTGCGTCACGATCTTTTCCAGGTAAACCGTGTTCCAATAAATAATGGCATTCGTGACTAAACTGAGAGCGTTTAATTGTTCTTCCATACCATCAAAATACGTTTGATAAAGCTTCCCTTTCCGACCATAAAAGATGTTTCGACAAAGCGCGTGCCGGGCTTCACCTTTATTTAGCTGTTCCAAAATTTGCCGTGCATAAAGCTCATCTGAAAGATAGCGTAATTGATGTTTCGTTTTATAGACTTTGCCATATTCAGTAATCGCTTTACCCAAAGCGGTTGGGTGGCCTTCGCGCTGCAAGGCCTGAGTTAATTCTGTCGCATTGACCTTACCAGACTTTAACGAACCGGCAACGCGTAAAATATCTTCCCAATGTTCTTCAATCAACTTTAAATTAATGCGGTTTTGAGACACCCCATTTAAGACTTGATAATCAGCGGTCGAATCAATCCGCCATAGTTTGGTTCCCTGACTATTAGCAATTCGGGGACTGAACTGAAAACCTAATAGGCCAAATAAACCAAAAACTAAATCACTATAACCAGCGGTGTCGGTCATAATCTGAGTGGGTTCCAAACTGCTGCCTTGATTCAAAAAGCCTTCTAATAGGTAAAGAGAATCTCGTAAGGTCCCTGCAACCACCATGCCATGAAAGCCGATGTATTGATCAGAAACAAAATTGTAAAAAGTAATCCCGCGACCGCGGCCAAAGTATTTTGGATTGCTGCGAGAATATAAAGACCTTTGGGGGGTAACGTAACGAATTCCGTCGGCCGAAGCCATTTGACCGTCGCCCCAGATGAGCGCACTTTTTAATTTTTTATGCGCGTTAATAATGCGGCGATTGGCGGCGGCAAGGGTATCAATTCGCAAATATTGATGGTCCACGTACATTAACCGATCGTATTTTAGACTATTTGAACTGTTTTTAGCCACTGGCGAAAGGCCAATGTTACAAGCCTCAGCCAATAAAACCGCTAAAATACTAATATCAACGTGTTTCATCTTCGTCTCACTTTCACTAACGTGACTAAAACATTGCGTTAGCTGTAACTGTTGGTTAACCTCCAAGAGAATATCCGATAAATCAATTTTGGGAATTAGATGCCGAACCCGACTTTTAAAGGCCGCTTCGTCCTTTTGTTCACGGGCTTTGCGTAATTTGGCCACAATAATTTTTTCTTGGCCATCAACCTCTTTGACCTGGGCCATCTCTGAATCAGCCCAATTTTTTAGGGTCTCGGCATAGGATAAAGCCAAATCCTGTTTCACCGCTTCAACGGCTGCTTGACCAGTCTGTGGTAAATCAAGTTGTTGAATCAAAACAGCCTTTTGTTGACGCCAAGTAGACTTATCAATTAAGCAGGCCATGGGATCAAGATAACGGTTACTTTGCCGGACGTAAATATCATGGCGCTTAAGACCATGAACCAGAAGCTCGATGCCGGCAATCAACACACACTGATTGGTTACTTTGGGGTTCTCACGAATATAATAACGCCATTTTTTCGGTAGTTTTTCGGCGATCTGTTCAAACATCCGATAGGTAACCGGGCGCGGAAATCGTTGGCGAATAAACTCCCAAACTATCAGGCAATCTTGCCCGTTGATGGTTCCTTCAAAAACAATGGTGGCTAAAATATCCGGAATGAATTTCCGGAATTTTCGATAAGCATTTAACAGTTCTTCAATGGCAATTGGTTCTCGCTCATTACGCACTAACTGATTAATCTGAGTAACGGCTGACTCAATTATTTCAGGTGGATAAGTTGCTAAAACTTTGTTTCTGAGATCTTGACTGCTGATCGTTTCGTCCATCAATAACCGGACAATTTGGGAGAGCGTTAAAGCTGCATGATCAAGATCTTTAATGGTTCGCAGCCGTTCCTTGGCTTCTTTTTTTTTGGCCCGCTTAAAAAGCGTCTCGTAGAAGCGCGAAAGAGCTAGTAATTGTTCATCCATCGCTCGTTTGCGATACTCGGAAACAAAAGCGACCAATAACGCCGTTTGTCTTTTGACGGACATCCGTTTAATCAGACTGGCCTTGGCTTTAAAAGCATAGTTGGCCAGATTCTTTAACTTTCCTGCTGGAATTGCGCCTAATTGCCAATCCTCAGTTTTAAATTGTTGAAACTGTTTTAATCGAGTAAAGCCACGGTTAATTTCTTTGCGGCTTTCGTCCATCAAAGGATTTCTTAAGAGATCCATTTTAATGGTGGCCCCATAGATGGGTTCTCCAACGGCAGTTAACAGATTTAAAAGTCGGTCCGTTTCTTCCACTGAAGGAACGGCCACTAATTGACTATCCAAAAGGTCGGCGGCAACTTCCGTGACCCCATTAATAAAGCGCTCAAAGGTGGTCACCCCTGGTAAGAGAATTTTTTCATCCAAACATTTTTTAAGCAGCATATCAAAAAGTAGTTTTTCGGTTTCGGTTGTAAAACGCGCTCGCTCAAGCAGCCAGTCGTTCAGGCTCGCTTTGACTGCTGGATCAGTAAAGGCTTGATAATGATATTTTCGCTTAATTAGCGTCATGTGTTGGCTAATGGTCATTTTTCGCGTGTAGCCTGCTAATGCTCGACCATCAATAGTTAACTGTTTCGCTAAATAATCAATTACCTCAGCTGGGACTTGTTGTAGATTAGTTGGAAAAGTTCCTAGAAATCTAACTGAGCTCAATTGAACGGCAAAGCCTAACTTAGTCGTTGCGGAACGCATTTCATCAATTAACGCGCGATCAAAATCAGTTAATTGAAAATACAGCCGCAGTTGGTCGGCAGAAGGGACGCCCTCAAAAGTTCCGAAGCTTTGTTGGTGATGCGGATTAGTCGGCATATTATTCTCCAATGTTTTTAAAAAACTATAGTTTTTGGAAAGGTTTCGCTATACTTTGATTAGGTTGATTTAACCGGTTTTTGAGTTTTCAAAAACTCATTATCAAAAAGTTTATAATAAACCATTGCCAAAAGATAGCTAATTTTCCCTTGGCTATCAAAAAACTAAGGAGTCACTCATGATTATTGGATATGCCCGCGTTTCAAAAGACGATCAGAACCTTAATCGCCAAATCGATCAATTAACGGCCTATGGTGCCGAAAAAATCATTCAAGAAAAGTTTACTGGAACCCGACAAAAAAGACCCGGAATTACCCAGCTTCTCCAGACCATTCGGGCTCACGATGTTGTGGTCGTTGAAAGCATTTCCCGGTTGGGCCGCAATACGTTGGATATTTTAAATTTGATTCAATTACTGCACCAAAAACAAATTAAGTTTGTTTCTTTAAAGGAGCAGATGGACACCGAAACACCTACCGGTCGGGCCATGCTGCAAATGATGAGTGTGATTGCAGAACTGGAGCGGAATCTACTGGCTGATCGAGTAAAGGAGGGGATTGCGGCTAGCCGCAAACGTGGCGTAACAGTTGGCCGTCCACGAATCGCCCAAGAAAAGTTGGATATTGCCATTCGGATGTATCAAAGTGGTGACTATTCAGTTAAAGAAATTTTGGCCACCAACCAAATTTCCTCAGGAACTTTTTACCGCGAAGTGAATCGGTTAAAACTAAAAAAGCTTAAAAGAAAAGATGACCCATCTGCTTCTCACAACTGACTTCTAAATATTATGGATTTCAAAAAAGATTTACGACCTTTAGTTTTAACAAAGTTGACAAGCCATTGGAGTAGCTCTTATACTATACATAGATGATCGTCTATGTAATGGAAGGAGAAAAAATGGATTATCAAAATTACGTTCAAATGCTAAAAGCAATGGCTGACCCGAACCGCCTAAAAATCATTGATCTGCTTTCATGTGGATCACTTTGTGCTTGTGATATCCTCCAGCATTTTGATTTTTCTCAACCCACTTTGTCTCATCATATGAAGGTTTTGCAAAATGCAGGTATTGTGTTTACGGTAAAGGATGGGAAATGGCAACACTATTCCCTACAAAAAAGGTTTGTCCAAGAGTTTAAACAGAATACCGACCAACTGTTAGCCGCTGATGAGCACTGCCTTTGCCAACGGTCTGATTGTGAAAAAGATGTTGCCAATTAAGTTTTTTTAAGCAATACATAGCCGCGTGTCTATGTAAGGAGCTGAAAAATGATGGAAAAGTATTCGCCACAAGAGATTAATTTAACCAAGTACCTATTTTTTACCGGCAAGGGTGGGGTTGGCAAAACCACGGTTGCCAGTGCCACTGCAATTAGCTTAGCTGATGCTGGCCACCGAGTTATGATCGTTTCCACTGATCCAGCTAGTAACTTGCAGGACGTTTTTAAAGTTAGTTTAACCAATCAGCCAAAGCCGATTCCAAACATTTCCGGTTTGTTTGCTGCCAACTTTGATCCGGTCATTGCTGCGAACGAGTATCGCGAGCAGGTTATTCAACCTTATCGAGGCGTGTTGCCCAAAGAAGCCATTCAGAATATGGCTGAACAATTATCAGGCTCGTGTACGGTTGAAATTGCTGCATTTAATGAATTTGCCAACTTTCTAACTAGTTCCAAGATTAATCAGCAATTTGACTATATTATTTTTGATACCGCACCGACCGGCCATACCTTAAGAATGCTGCAATTGCCTTCTGCTTGGAGTAATTACCTGGATAAGAATGATCGTGGTGCATCCTGTCTCGGCCAACTAGCTGGCTTAAATGATAAGAAAGCTATGTATCAAAAAGCGGTTGAAACTTTAGGCAATCCTCAAGCGACGACTTTGTTTTTAGTTACCCGACCACAAAAAGGCGCCCTTCTGGAGGCACAACGCGCTTCACATGAGTTGGCAGCCTTAAACATTAAGAACCAGCAACTAATCATTAACGGTATCTTAAATCAGCCAACCGACGCAGTTTCTCAGACTATTTTTAAACAACAGCAAGCTGATTTGCAGAATATGCCAGTTACTTTAGACCAGCTACCCAAGGTGGCAATCCCATTGCGAGCATACAACGTATTGGGATTAGCTAATTTACGACTACTATTGAAAGACCAGCAGCCGCAAATCACTGAGGAACCGGTTACTGCTAGTCACTTTCCTGATCTGGATGTTGTCGTGAAGAATTTAGTGCAGTCAAATAAAAAAATTATCTTCACCATGGGCAAAGGTGGCGTTGGTAAAACAACCGTTGCCGTTCAAATTGCCCAAAAGATAGCTGCTCAACACAAAACCGTGCACTTGGCTACCACTGACCCAGCTGATCATTTGAAATACTTCAAAATCACAAGTCCGCTGATCAAGGTGAGCCATATTGATGAGAAAAAGTCTTTAAAAGAATATCAAAACGAAGTTCTCACTACTGCTAAAAAGACCATGAAGTCTAATGATGTTGATTATGTCGCTGAAGATTTGCGTTCACCATGTACTCAAGAAATTGCTGTCTTCCGAGCTTTTGCTGAGTTAGTCGCCCAAAATGATAGTGACGTCGTTGTGGTTGATACGGCTCCGACTGGTCATACACTCTTACTGTTAAACTCGACCCAAAGCTATGCTCAAGAAGTTGCCCATACCTCCGGCAGCGTCCCACAAGCAGTCGTTAATCTGTTACCAAGACTACAAGATCCTAAGCAAACTGAAATTGTTATGGTAACGCTACCAGAAGCCACGCCGGTTTATGAATCAATGCGGTTAGATGACGATTTGAAGCGAGCCAGTCTAGCTCATACTTGGTGGGTGGTCAACCAAAGTATGTTGGCAACTCAAACCACTGATCCATGTTTGCTGGCTCGAGTGCAAAGCGAAGTTAAATGGATTGATCAGGTAAAAGAGCTTTCGAATAATCATTTTGCTGTTATGCAATGGCAACCAAATTACGAAAAAACGCTTTTAACGGTTTAATTAATTAAAGGAAAAAAATAATTAATCAGTTTAGGAGGTATCATGCAAGTCTTTTTTGCCGTTGGAATTTTCTTACTCACATTATTATTTGTTATCTGGCAACCTAGAGGATTATCAATTGGATGGACAGCCGTTGGTGGTGCAATTTTAGCATTATTGTTTGGCGTGGTGAGTTTTAAAGATGTTGGAACAGTTACCGGAATTGTCTGGAATGCCACCTTATCTTTCGTGGCTATTATTCTGATTTCACTCATTTTAGATCAAATCGGATTTTTTGAATGGGCCGCCTTATACATGGCTCGCTGGGCAAACGGTCACGGTATTCGCATGTTTATTTTGGTGACTACCTTAGGCGCCGTCGTTGCTGCCCTTTTTGCTAATGATGGGGCTGCTCTGATTCTTACCCCCATTGTTTTAGCAATGGTTCGTGCCTTACACTTTGATGAAAAGCAAGTTTTCCCTTTTATTATTGCCAGTGGCTTTATTGCCGATACCACTTCTTTACCAATGATTGTTAGTAACTTGGTAAATATTGTCTCTGCAGACTTTTTTGGAATTTCCTTTTCAGCGTATGCGTTAAGAATGTGGATTCCTGATCTATTTTCGCTGTTAGGTAGTATTGGTATCCTGTATCTTTACTTTCGAAAAGCATTGCCACGAAAATTTGATGCCACTCAGGTTGCGGAACCCAGTTCTGCACTAAAAGATCAGCGACTTTTCAAGTTTTCATGGGTCGTCTTAATCCTCCTATTGATTGGTTACTTTAGTAGCGGTTTCTTAGGAATCCCCGTCTCCTTTATCGCACTGAGTATTGCGGCTATTTTTCTGATAGTTGGTCAAAGAAGTTCCCATGTTAATGCGATGGCAGCGATTAAAGGAGCTCCTTGGAACATTGTCTTTTTCTCAATCGGTATGTATGTCGTAGTCTACGGCCTTCAGAACGTTGGTCTAACAACATTATTATCAGGTGTCATTACCGAAATCGCAAAAGGTGGTCGGTTTGCTGCCACAATGGGCATGGGCTACTTAGCAGCACTTTTATCGTCATTAATGAATAACATGCCGACCGTCATGATTAATGCACTATCAATCAAAGGCGCTGACGTTTCAGGGCTCATCCATCATACGTTAGTGTACGCAAACATAATCGGCTCAGATTTGGGACCTAAGATTACCCCAATTGGCTCTTTGGCTACATTAGTCTGGCTACATGTGTTAGCTCAAAAGGGAGTTAAAATTAAATGGGGGACTTATTTTAAAATTGGAATTGTAACCACGATCCCAGTGTTGTTTATTACCCTATGTGGCCTCTGGTTATCATTATCGATTTTTGGTTAGAAAATATAAATCACAATTACTTTGGAGATGAATAGAATGAAAAAAATAGAGCTTTTTGAACCAGCAATGTGTTGTTCAACCGGTGTTTGTGGTCCCAGCGTTGATAAGGAATTGATTCAAACAACGGCCATTCAGCGGTATGTCAGTGTGAATGCACAGGGGCAGGCCATGTTCATTCGTCGTAATTTAGCCCAGAACCCCGATGCCTTTGTTCGAAATCCGATTGTTGCCCAAGAACTAAAACGTCAGGGTATAAATGCTTTACCAATTACGTTAGTGGATGGTCAGTTGGTAAAAACCGGTGAATACCCAACCATTAACGAGTTTAGCAGTTACTTAGACATGGATTTAGTAGCTGCTTTGGTTCACTAATAGTTTAGATGGAGGATTAATGATGACACAAATTTATTTTCTATGTACTGGAAATGCTTGTCGAAGTCAAATGGCTGAAGGATTCGCTAAAAAAATTTTAGGCAATGATTGGCGCGTTGCCAGTGCGGGAGTCGAGGTGCATGGCTTGAATCCATTGGCTGTTAAAGTTATGGCTGAAAAAGGAATAGATATTTCCCAGCAAACATCAAAGTTAATTGATCCCGATTATTTGCTTCACAGTGACCTAGTTGTCACCTTATGTGGAGACGCTCGTGATCGCTGTCCAGTCACCCCACCAACGGTCAAGAAAAAGCATTGGCCACTTCCAGACCCGGCTTTAGCAGCTGGATCCGAACAGGATAGAATAGTAGTTTTTCGGAAGGTCAGAGATCAAATTGAGCAGCAGATTATTGACTTAGCAAAAGTCGGTAACCTCTGAGGAATCAGTAGGTCCGTAACCAATACGAATTTTAAAATAGCGGTAGAAAACCGTATATTCAGATAACAAACATTCTGAGTGTTCGGCTTCCTACCGCTACTTTTCGTATGGATGTTCCATTAACCCC
>NZ_AZDA01000056.1 GCF_001434575.1 Loigolactobacillus bifermentans DSM 20003 | reverse complement strand
TCTAAGACCCTACACATTTGATTCGTCGAAACTTTGTTCAGTTTTCAAAGGTCTACTTCGTTGCCTGATGACAACTGTTTCAGTATATCAGGCAAGCGTTTTATTGTCAACAACTTTTTGAAGTTGTTTTGAATATTTATGCAATATCTAATTACTTTATTCAATTGACAACTTTATTAGTTTAACAAGTTGTTTCAAACTTGTCAAGCTCTTTTTTCGTTGTTATTCAACAACCATTTGATACACGTCGTTGACAACAAAAAATATCTTACCAAGATATTCGGCCCAGGTCAATACTAATATTGAATTTTTTTGATATTTATTCGTTTGGTGCCCAATCACTTACTTGGATTCAAGTTAGGCACCCCTGTCACTTCAATGCGATCCAATAAGCCACGCAATTCACGCGGTGCTTTGAAAAAATAGCCTTGCGTCGCTAATTGTTCAATATAGGCCTGTTGTTTCGTAGGTGCCAAACGATTGGCCCATTCAAAAATAAATAATGACATATTCCGTGCTTCAACACTAACATTGGTTAATTCGCTTAAACGCAAATCTGAAACATCTAATGATAGTTTTGTTTTAATGGTCTGTAAAATATTAGCCAAGGGTGTATGGTCTGCTGTATCCGCAGTCAACAGCAAACGATACTGGTCAGCACCTTTCTGGGCAACCAAAAAATGAGGTTCTTTCACCGCATCGATCATTAAGATCGTACCTGCAACTTGACGCATGCTGGCATCTCCTTTATTCAATTCTCTTCTCAATTAAGCTTCGCTGAAATCTTTCAGCGCTTGTTCGATCCATCCTGGCAGCCGCTCCGCAATGGGCTGGAATCCAAAATGTTCTTCCCGACTCGTCCAATAATGCTTACGCCGGAATTTTTGACTATTATACGGTAACTTTTCTAGTGAACGCAAGGAAAGACTGATTTTTTTTGAATACTCATCAATATCCAAAATTTGAACATCAATCAATTGCCCGACTTTCAATAGATGATGAATATCACTCACAAAGCCATGCTGACATTCTGAAATATGGATCAAGCCTTGGTGTTCCTCATCTAATGCAATAAAAGCACCATAAGGCTGAATCCCCGTGACACGTCCTGGCACAACATCCCCAATATGATAAGTCACAAGTCCACCTTCTTTCAAAATTGATTTTCAATCCTTTATTATAGCCATCTGATGAAAGTGACGCAATTATTTCTATCCGTTTAACGTATTTTACGCGATACTGGCATTCCGCACTGCAATCAAAAAAGCCACCTACGAATAGGCAGCTTACTGACGTTAATCTTTAATTGTGACTGTTTCCATGACAACTGGTGTTGTTGGTTTATCTTGCGCATCACGATCCACTTGGCTAATGGCTTGCACAACATCCATGCCTGTAACCACTTGACCGAAAACAGTATGATGACCATCTAACCAAGGCGTCCCACCATCATGATAAGCCGTGATCAATTCTTCTGGCCATTTAGCAGCCTTCATTTGATCAAACATTTGCGCAGGTACGTTTTCGTTAGACACGATGAAGAACTGACTGCCGTTTGTATTCGGGCCGGCGTTGGCCATCGACAATGCACCGTTTAAGTTAAATAACTCAGGTGAAAATTCATCTTCAAATTGACCACCAAAACTACTTTCACCACCAGCACCTGTACCAGTTGGGTCGCCACCTTGGATCATAAAATCAGGAATCACCCGATGAAATGTGACACCATCATAGTAACCTTTTTTTGCTAATGCAATAAAGTTGGCAACTGTTTTAGGTGCTTGTTCTGGGAACAATTGAATGACAACATCCCCGTGGTTGGTTTTGATCGTTGCTTGGGGCCCTGTCGCATTTGCTAAATCTAATTGTGGTAATGTCATTAATTTTTCCTCCTCTTAGTTTGCCAGGTGTTGATCACATTAACGTGCTCTGGCAATTTGGTACTTTTCATATTTTAACACGTTCTCGCCTTTAAAACGATGGCATTTATGGAAGCGTTTTATGATTGCGTTATCACAAAATGAAAAAGTTTAATTTATGGAGAGTGCATGCTACCATCACTCCGCAATTTATGCTAGAGTAAAAGGTATTACGAAGGAGGTCAAATTATGACAGATACAGAACATCTTTACGACTTAACGGTCATTGGCGGCGGCCCTGTTGGTATGTTTACTGCCTTTTACGCTGGTATGCGTCAACTTGATACCCAAATTATTGAAAGTTTACCAGAATTAGGTGGCCAGGTCTCTGCTTTGTACCCTGAAAAAATTATTCGCGATGTTGCTGGTTTTCCTGCGGTTAAAGGGAAAGAACTCATCGCTAATTTGAACAAACAATTGACTGAATTCGATGAGTTCAAACCAGATATCTTTTGTGGCGAAGAAGTGTTAACACTTGCAAAAGATAGTGATGGCTTTACGATCACAACTTCTAAGCGTACCACACGAACGAAGAGTATTATCATCGCAATTGGAAGCGGTGCCTTCTCACCACGACCACTTGCGGCTGACTACGATAAAGCACTTGAGGACAACAAGATCTTCTACTTTGTAAAAGATCTTAACCGTTTCGCCGGTAAAAACGTTGTCGTTGCTGGTGGTGGCGATTCCGCCATTGACTGGGCCTTAATGTTAGAACCCATCGCAAACAAGGTCTCCATCGTCCATCGTCGCGATCAATTCCGCGGCTTAGAATCCAGCGTTAATCGGTTAAAAGCCTCCTCAGTTGAGATTTTAACCCCTTATAACGTGGAAAGTGTTGACGATGCTGGTGCCGACGGCTTAACGATTGGCTTGAAAAAGGCTAAAGCTGAAGATACACTGACATTGACTGCCGATGCATTGTTGGTAAACTATGGCTTCATCACTGACAACAAGGTCTTGAAGAAGTGGGGCTTACCACTGGAACACCGGATGTTAACCGTCGATGCGCATATGGAAACAGGCGTGCCAAACATCTATGGTGTTGGCGATGCCGTCACCTACGAAGGCAAAGTGAAGTTAATTGCTGCCGGTTTCGGTGAAGTACCATCCGCCGTGAATCATTTAGCTGTTTCACTTTATCCTGAACGGAAACAGCCTTTACACAGTTCATCGCTTTAATCAGAACTCAAAAAAAGATCGTCATTGCTGTCACGGCAATGACGATCTTTTTTGGTGCAGGTATGGCAAACTGTGATGACTCCACCAAAGGCCCCCACCTAATAATAGCAACAATAGTGTGATGCCTAGTAAAAAGCAATGCATAAAATAAGCTTCTGGCAACGCGACAATGATCGGGTCTAACCGCGGATCGAATAACCAGTCTTGGTTGCGGAACAACAATTCATGAAACTGAATGAAAAAGTTTTGAAAGCCTAAGCCCATTAGACCTGCAACCATGACTGGGATCCAAATCATCACTTGTAACGGTCGGTAGGCCAACCAAAGCTGTTGCCGCTGCCGTAACCAGTGAATAAATTGCCAGCTAATCCCACCTGTCACCAGAAAAATAAGGTAAAGCCACTGAACGAGCCGCTTCACATCCGTGAAATGCTGGGTTCCATTAAATGAGCTGGGAAATTGTGACATATGCAACGTGGTGACCCACGGCAACATCACATAGCTTAACATTTGCCGATAATTCTTTAAAATCACTTGTGGCGTCATGTGCACTAACTGCGGGATCTTCAACACCACAATGTCTAACCGATACAACCAAACAGACGCAAAGACGGCTAAGATCACCCCGCTTAGTAAGGCGCAAAACAAACAGAGCCAATGGAGAAAACGGCCCAAGCGCCAAAGCATTAAACGTCCCATTCATCTAAATTATGAATCTGGTGGGTTGGTTTCACAGCAACCTTTTCAATATCGGCTGGTTTTGAGAAGCCTGTATAAACCAATAACGTATCCACACCGGCGTTGATCCCGGCCATAATATCTGTGTTGTAATTATCACCCACCATCACGGCTTGATCACGGGTTAGACCAAAACGCTTTAAAGCCGCTTGGAGCATAATTGGTTCTGGTTTGCCGACATAGGTCGCCCGTTGTTGGGTTGCACGTTCCACTAACGCAATCACCGAGCCGGCCCCTGGCACTAAGCCACGTTCATTGGGTAAATTTGTGTCCGCATTGGTCCCGATAAATTTCGCGCCTGAACGAATGGCCAAGGTTGCCGTTTCAAACTTACGATACGTGACATCCCAGTCTAACCCCACCACAACCGAATCAGGCTGGCGGTCATCAAATTGAAAGCCTTGATCGAGTAACGCTTGTTTCAGGCCTAATTCGCCAATTGCATAAACTTTGTTGCCTAAGTTTAAGTCTTTTAAGTAGCTAGCCGTCGCAAGGGCAGCTGTAAAGACATTTTCTGGTTTGATCAACATATCGTAGTTTTGTGTTAAATTATTGGCTACAACCTCTGGTGTTTGGGTCGTATTGTTGGTCAACACTAAAAACGGGATCTGCGCATCCTGTAAGCGTTTAATAAACCGTGACGCAGCTGGTATTTTCTCTTTGCCACGGTAAAGGGTGCCATCTAAATCAATAAAATAGGCTTGATATTTCATGTGTCTTTTCCTCTAATTCTTCGCTTGTTTATTTTTCACTGTAAAATGGCGATGTCGCGAGCCCTTTTGACTGGTCACCACTTTTTGCCCTTCGCGGCGTAGTGGCTGCTTACTGACCCGCTTCTCGGCTTCAGCTGGCTTACGCCGCCGCGGTTTACGATTACGACGCCGCCGCGGTGTTGCCTCCCGTAAACTCTTGGGAATCGTCGGCGCACCGACTTGTGCCAACACAAAATAGGCACAGCCAAAATTACAATACTCATTTAAATAATCTTCTAAACAGCTGATCATTTGATCACGCCGGGCGTGCTTGTTATTGTCACTGTAAAAGCCTTTTAAGCGCAGTTGTTCGTAACCCCAATCCCCAACGATATAGTTGTATTTCAGTAAAATATCGCTAAAGCGTTGACCTAATTTATCCGGATCAAACCCATCACGATAATTTAGGACCAATTCAAAGGGATGCCCATCAATGGTGAGCATATTTTCAGACTCCATTAACACACGTGGTGTTGCTTCAACCTTATCGCTTTGCGCAATTTCTGAGATCTCAGCTGCAATGTTAATGCCTTTTTCTGGTTCAGGTTGTTTTTCACTCATTTGCTCACACCTTTCCTGGACTTGTTTTCATGAAATAATTGGCCACCGCGTTACGCAATACACCTGGAAAAAGGACTTCATTGGCGCCCATAATATCAATTGTCGGATAAAATTGGAAATACAAATAGGTGTCCACACCAGCCAACGTATAGTATTGATCTGGCGCCAGTGGCTGGCCTTGCCACAAAACGGTGCGGTTATCCGCATTATAAGTAAGCCCGTAATATACTAGGTCGCCAAAAATTTTGCCGCGAAATCCCAAACCATGCATCCGATAATGCTGTAAAAAGATCCGATTCTTTTCGATTTCCTGAACTAGACGCCAAACATCGGTTCCACGTAATGTGGTGCGCAATAAATGCATGGCATGCGGTAATTCAGTGTGCAAATCGTCGGCAGTGACCCGCCCTGCCGGAAAACCTTGGTGAAATAAACCGGTATTTAAAATTGCAACATCGGTTCCCGCTGCATCGGCCACCGCTGCTAACGCAACATCGATTGCTGGCGAATGCCCTAATGAGCTCACCGGCAACGCCTGAGGCAATGTGGTGATTGTCTGCGCTTGTAATTGCTGATGACCTGCGCTGGCCCAGCCTTCGATCTCAGCTTCATCTTCTGGCTGTTCTGGCAACTCACTTGTGGTGACCACGCTTATCGTGGTCTGTGTCACCTGGTGTTGCGCAACCGTTAAGCGGATATGGCCCACATGATCGCCAAAGCGCCCTGCTGCCGCCAACCAGCTCTGGTTGACCTGTAGGCCTTCTGGCAACAGATGGTGGGTATGCGAGCCAATAATCAGCCCAATTTCAGGAAACTGTTCTGCAATCCAGCGGTCCACATCTAAGCCTAAGTGCGACAGCAAAATAATGTAATCCACTTGACCTTTTAACGCTGTCAGCAAATCAGGTAACGCATCTTGTGCTAAACGCGGCTCCCAGCCGTTAGGGCGATAAGTCGCAATATAAGGTGCGGTTAAGCCTAAGAGCCCAATCCGCAAACCGCCTGCTGTGGTGATCACTTTTGTAGGCTGGGCCCAAGACGGTTGTGCCCCTGTTTGGCGATCACGTAAATTGCCTAAAATCACTGGAAAATTTGCTTTCTGATACAGTTGATTTAATTGTGTTTGAGAATTACCGATGCCCTCATTATTACCGATCGTCACAGCCGTGTACCCAATTTCATTGAGCAATTGCGTATTACACTGGCCATTGGTGGCTTCGGTTAGCGGATGCGTTCGATCCATTGCATCACCGAGATCGAACGTCAAGACTTGGTGCCCTGCCGCTTGTTGTTGCGCCTTTTGCGCTAATAAATAACGCCGGATCCGCGGCCACATTTCTAGATGTGAGTGCAAATCATTTGTATGAAAAATATCAATTACTTCGCTCATTCCAAAAACCCTCTTTTCAACTCGGCACTTATTCCTATCATATCAAACTTCGGAAAGCGGTAAAAGCATTCCAGTCGAAAAAGCCGCATCAACACGTTGCCGCTACCATCAAAAAAATCCGTAACGTCCTAAACTGCTTCAGGACGACACGGATTTAAATGATCAGTCGCGAATCGGTTGCGCGTATTTCTCTAAAGTTTGCCGAATAGCTGCCACTTGGTCAGCTTGCACCAACGGCAACAATTGTGGAAACAAGCTAAAGGTCAAATAGTCTTGCGACATATGGCCTTCCTGATATTGTCGTGCCGCCAAAACCAGCAAACTATTGACGGCCTGCTGCTTTTCCGGCAACGTTCGCGTCATAATAAACGAGCGGAATGCCGCTAATGATTGCTCAGTTGTTGCCATCTCAATCACCTCAATTTGATAATACCCTTATTTTACCGAGATGATTATTAAAAATCAATGTGTTTTTTAATCTTTTTCTAATTTTTATGTTGTGCTAACCAAGCTTGCTTGCCGTGATACATCTCAAAAACTTCCGCCACCGAAAAAGGCGTGCCAAACGGTGGCACCTGTTTTAAAAATTGCACTTCAGGCGTATCCACACCCACATTGATATTTTCGGCAATCGGCACACTGTAATGATGAATATGACCGTGTAAATTCAACGTTTGCTTGGTGATACCCATCATCAGCGGGTAATGGGTCATAAAAAATTGAAAATGGTCCGCTTTAATCAGCTTCCCCACATCATGAAATTCATACTTGGGTCGGCCAGGCGTGACTTCAAAATTATGCTTGGCCAAAAATTTAAATAGCGCCCGACTATCATGATTCCCTTTGATAAACACAATTTGTCCCGGCAACTGTTCTAAAATGTTCAAAATCTCAGGTTCACTGGGATAATCCCCTGGGTGCATGGCAATATCCCCTAAATGAAAAACCGTGTCTTTAGCCGCAATGCGTTGCTGCCAAGCCTGGATCACCGCCTGATGAAACTGTTCAATGGTTTTAAACGGTCGTGGTGCAAAGTCATTTTGACCTAATAATTGCGTGTGAAAAAAATGTGTATCTGCCGTAAAGTACTGCATGCCTGTCACCTCAGTTGACGTTTACTTCGTCTCTTCTAGCTTACCATGGTCATGTTTAAAGGTGGCATAATAACGCTTGCTCATGGGCTCGTCAAATTCATTTTCAGATTTGGCAATGATCATGGCTGCTAATGAATTACCAACCACATTAACAGCGGTCCGGCCCATATCAACCAAGCGATCGATACCGGCAATAAACGCCAAACCTTCTGCAGGCACGCCAATCGTTCCAATGGTTGCGAGTAATACAACGAAAGAGGCCCCTGGTACCCCTGCCATACCCTTAGAGGTGATCATCAAGACCACCAGTAACATAATTTGTTGACTAATGCTTAAATGAATGTGATAGGCCTGGGCTAAGAATAACGCGGCTAAAGATTGATAAATCGCCGAGCCATCCAAGTTAAACGTGTAACCAGTTGGAACGACGAAGGATACGATCCCGCCACTAACACCATATTTTTGCATTTTTTCAATGATTTTTGGTAACGCGGCTTCTGAACTGGCGGTTGAAAAAGCCAATACCACCTCATCCCGGATCACCGTTAATAACTCAAAAATATTTAAATGCCAAATCCGGGCCACTAAGCCCATGATCACCACAATGAAAATCACCATGGTAGCATAGGCCACCAGCAGAAAGAGCGCCAATGGCTTCAACGCTGCTAACCCAAATTGGGCGATCGTAGTCCCAATCAAGCCAAAAACACCTAATGGTGCCAGTTTCATAATCCAATTGGTTACTTTAAACATCACATCTGCTGTTGCATCAAAGAAGTCCAGTAAGATTTTTCCTTTTTTGCCGATTGCTGCGATTCCCAAACCAAACATCACGGTGAAGAAGATCACAGGAATCATATCTCCTTTGCCTAACGCTTCAAAAAAGTTAGTGGGCACAATGTTCATAATAATGTCACCTAAACCATGATTGCTGGCGGCTTTGGCGGTACTTGCGTATTGCGTAATGGAAACTTTGCTAAGGGTTTGAATATTAATGCTATCCCCTGGCTTTGTCACATTTCCGACTACCAAACCAAGTGCCAATGCCAGCGTGGTCATCACTTCAAAATAGATCAGTGTTTTGCCCCCAACGCGGCCTAGCTTTTTAATATCGCCCATTTTAGCGATACCGACAACCAAACATGAAATCACGATCGGCAATACGATCATCTTGATCAAATTAATAAAAATGGTGCCAATAGGCTGTAAAATGGCAATTGCGGTTTTATTTTGATAAAACAGATCCCCAACAATTAACCCCAGAATAAGTCCGATTAGGATCTGCCATCCCAAGCTGATCCGAAAAAAGCGTTGCTTCTGCATAATGGATTCCCCCGTACTTTTTTGATATAGAATATAGCAAAAGTTTAGCACATATTATGAGAGAAACCGTCATTTTTTCTTCATTTAATTTTAAAAAGATTAAAGTTTTCTTCATCTTAGCGCTTTTTGAAAAGAAAGCGCCTTAAACAGGGTAAACAGCGTACAAAAAAAGCCATCCGCTTTGGATGGCGAATGACTGCCCAGGTTGGGTTCGAACCAACGACCTACGGTTTAACAGACCGGTATTCTACCGCTGAACTACTGGGCAATATTTTGAGCACTTTATGAATAAATACTCGGAAATTAAATTTGGTGCAACTGCCCAGGTTGGGTTCGAACCAACGACCTACGGTTTAACAGACCGGTATTCTACCGCTGAACTACTGGGCAATCAGTTGAGATGTCTCTCAAAGTCAATATATATTTTATACCATAACGGTGGTAGGCTTGTAAACCATTTTTTAATAAAAAATCAATTTAACCGATTAAAAATTGAATACGAAGCTGATGGGACCGCGTTATTAACCAATATGATTTTCTTTAATGATCGTCTCATATTGTTGTTGGCTGGCATCGTCATGGGGTAACCATTCTACCCATTGGTCAAACTTTTCTGGTGGGATCGTATAATGGTCGCTGACATAATCTTCATACTGCCCAATGGCCGTTGAATGCGGAATATTCAATTTAATGATTCGCACTTCTTTGATCAAGCCATTGATCGCGGCGAGCTCTGCACGGCCATTCATCACCATATTAGCAATATCAAAATAAGTTGTGCCATCTAACCGTGTAATTTCTTGAATCAAATCCAGCGTAATATGTGCTGCCATTTCCTGATCCCCTTTCCACAACGCTGTCTATTTTAACCAGTTTTAGTGGCAAAATGCAACTGAAATCGTTGGGAAAAACTTCAAAATACCACTTACGCTAACGGTGCAATCACATCAAAGTTCAGATGAAGCAACGCCTTAAAAAGACAGCTTGACAAAGTCGCGCACTCATCAGAGAAACCGTTTCCGATTCTTAGCCCATCAAGTAAAAAAATAATTGACATCGCTTACAAGTAAGCGTATTATCATGCTTGTAAGGTATTTCATCATTACCTTTAAATCAATTCTCTTTCTCTCTTATGCCAACCACTGTTCCGCAGACAGTGGTTTTTGTATGCAATTAATTTGCAAACTGTTGTGCTGACTGGGATCCTAGTAAACACGTTTTTAGGCGTCCCCCAACTTTAAAGCACCCGTGAGCAATTCATCATATCCTTAATAGCCCCCACTGCAACCTGGCAGTGGGGGCTATTTTGAGACAAAAAAACAGTCTAACATTGGTGGTGAATCGTAATTTGACGGAATTATGATTCAC
>NZ_AZDA01000055.1 GCF_001434575.1 Loigolactobacillus bifermentans DSM 20003 | reverse complement strand
TAAACAAGTTGACTTTTATGTGGCGCTCACCGATTCCCGTCGGTGGGTGTTTTTTTGTATTCACTTACAAGTACAATTGTATTTCTCTCAATAAAAGAAATCAACACTTTTTTAAAAATGTATACATTTTTATATTAGTACAAATACTAATGTAAAAATTAGTATTTGTATACTCATTCAAAACGCCTCTATTGCAGTCTGCATAGAGATCATGTATACATTTTTACTTTTACACACTTGTATTTGTATACATGTACTAATTTTTGTGCTATGCTTTAAGAGCATTACACTACATATTTATGAGGTGATATTTTGGATAGCAAAGTCATAACATTTTCAAACTTTAAAGGCGGGACTGGCAAGACAACTAATAGTACAATGACTGGTATCGAGTTGGCACGTCGTGGGTATAAAACACTATTAATAGATTTGGATCCTCAAGCTAACGCCACTAATTTATATTTAAAAACTAAAAATAACGTCGGCGGTGAAGTAACTTCTTTTGATGAAACCTTGATGACCGCAATTAAAAACAAAAACCTCAAACCAGCTATCATCAACGTAATCCAAAATTTAGATATTCTTCCATCCTCAGCTGACTTTTCTTTATATCCTAGATATATGGAGAATATAATTTCTGACTACACCGATCGTGTAAAATACTTATCTACCTTAATAAATCCGTGGAAAGATGACTATGACTACTTGTTGGTAGACGTTCCACCTACAATTAGCCTAATCACAGATACCGCATTATATATGACAGACTACGCGATTGTCGTTCTTCAAACTCAGGAAAGATCGCTTCAGGGTGCCCAGGCATTCATCAAATACATGCAAGATCAAATTATCAATGAATTCCACGCTCCGACATTAGATTTACTAGGAATATTGCCGGTTTTGCTGAAAAATGGTGCCCCTGTCGATAAGAGCACCTTAGCTAAAGCAATTGATATATTTGGTAAAGAAAATATTTTTGACATAACAATTAAAAATATGGAACGCTTAAAACGATATGATGTAACCGGGGTGACATTTAAAGATCAGTTTGATAAAGCAGTTCAAGACGTATACTCCAACGTTACTGATGAAATATTTAGCAGAATGGCTGGTGAATAGGAATGAGCGGATTATTAAACAATCCCAATCTAAAAAAACAACCAAAGACGGACCCACTTGATCGTGGACAAGATATCAAACCCAAAAACACCTTTACTACAGATGATCTTAAAAGTAATAATGGCAAACCATCAAAACCGGGAAAAAGCGTTGCAGATTCTGTTACTTTTTATGCTAACGTTAGAATCAACAACCATATTAAGAACAAAGCGGAAGCTTTATCTGGAATTGGTCTATATAAATCTCAAAAAGATGCCATTGATAACGCATTAGACTATCTCATTGATTCTTTAGACGCTGAAGACAAGCGAAAATTTACTTTTCAATTAGATATTCTGGAGAGTAGAGACGCCCGAACTAGGGGAAAATAATATCGCGCTCTCAGACAACACGTTCAGCTTTTAGACGTATACTTTGTCCGTTTAAATTAAGCAGAATGCACAAAAAAAAGTCCTCTATTATGCGGAATAGAGGGCTTTTCTGAAATCAGTACATACAGGCTTTGCTTAGGAGCGTTGCTTGTGTCCATTTAGGACATACACAATCATAGCACGTATTTGACAACTATATACACGTATAAGCAAACAATGCACGAGAATGCGTTTATATGGTAGATTGTAAAGAAAGTGGCTCATCAACAATTGAACAGCCTATTTTCCACTACTGGATCAGCCAAATTAACAACTAAAAACAAACAGACGAA
>NZ_AZDA01000054.1 GCF_001434575.1 Loigolactobacillus bifermentans DSM 20003 | reverse complement strand
CCTGACTTTTTGCCATTGGCATAAAGCTGAACTTGCAAGTTGTTCGGGCGTAAGCCGTCTTGATCTTGATCATCGTTCCAATGTTTTGTGACGGTGATACTGGTTTTCATTGGGGTATAGTGGTTGATCAACTGATCATCCTTGATCTCAGTTGTATAATTTTTAACAGTGTCTTCCGTAATTGTATAGTTGATTTTCTGCCCGTTTTGATACTCGGGTAAATTAGAAAATTCGTAGTGCCAGTCATCTGAAGCCGTGACTTTTTTCTCAGCAACAGGCTGACCGTCGGCTAATAAATGAATCGTGATGGCTTTTGGTCGCACGCCGTCTTGATCTTGATGATCATCCCAAGTTTTGGTGCCTTTAACACTGGTAACGGTGGGCTTGTGAGTATTGGTAATAACGATATTACCAGCGTTTTGATCGTCGACCTGTGTGGTGTAACCAGGCGTCTTTTGGGTTTCTTTAACGGTATAGCTGATTTTTTGCCCATTTTGATTAACGGCTAAGTCGGTCCAAGTATGGGTCCAATCAGCGGTTGCTGTTAAGTCCACCGGCGCGCCTGACTTTTTGCCATTGGCATAAAGCTGAACTTGCAAGTTGTTCGGGCGTAAGCCATCTTGATCTTGCCCATCGTTCCAGTGCTTTGTAACCGTAACGCTGGTTGTTTTAGGCGTATAACGATTCTTGATCTGCGTACCGGTTATTTCAGTTGTGTAGTTGGGTACCGTATCTTCTGTAATCGTATAGTTGATTTTCTGCCCATTTTTATATTCAGGTAACTCAGTGAATGAATAGGACCAGTTAGTTGCTGCGGTTACTGTTTTTTCAGCAATTGGTTGGCCATCTGCTAACAAATGGATGTTGATAGCTTGTGGTCGAACCGCATCTTGGTCCTGATGATCATCCCAAGTTTTAGTGCCTTTAACGCTGGTAACGGCCGGTTGATGGGTATTGGTCAGATCAAAACCCGTTACTTTAGTCGTATAGTCAGCCACTTTTGCTTCTTGGATGGTGTAGGTGATTTTGTTGCCTGCTTCATCATAGACCGGCTGTTTGTCAAATTGATAATGCCAATCATTTGTAGCGGTTATCGTTTGTGTTTCAACTTTCTTATCATTGGCAAATAGGTAAACAGTGACCTGTTTAGGGCGTAAGCCGTCTTGATCATCGTGATCATCCCAAGATTTTTTCCCGGTAATCGTTGTGATAGCCTCATTGTCGAGTTTGATAGATGTGTTCAATGAAGCGTCATCTGTATCACTTACTGTCACTGTTTTACCTTTCGCAAGATCTGGTGAAATCTGATAACCTGCCGGTGCTTCGGTTTCAATAATTTTATACTGCCCAAGCGTGAGGTTCTTAAATTTTAATTGCCCCTGCTCATCAGTCGGTTGATCTTGTAATACCGCATTGCCTAAATCGCCATTCGCCTGCACGCGATAAAGTGAGAATTTTGCATTTTGCAAGGTGTTGTGAGTTACAGCATCCTGTTTCGTGAGGGTAATACTGCCCATGACTCCTTCGGCACTCCCCCCTGCGTTAGGGGCAATCAACGTTACGGTTTTATTCGTTTGTGAGCCACTAATTTTATTTCCTGAAATCGTGGCGGTATTACTAGGCCGAATCGTTTGACCTGGTAACGTGCCTGCGGGAATCAGAATGGTGGCATCATACGTAATATTGATTTCTTGGTCAATAATATCATTAAAGGTTAGCTTAAAACCTTGTTCACCAGCAGATAGCTTATATTGTGATTCAGGTAGGGGATTCCCTTTTTGATCCGTAATTTTAAAGGAACTTGGATCGACCCGTAACATACTTGTATCGTCTGGTTTATCTGTAATCACAACATCCTTCAGTTTCAGTTTATGTGCACCAGAGTTGGTGGCCGTATCGGGATTCACCTTTACAGTGTAGGTGACTTTTTTATCATTTTGTTGGGCACTTTTTTGTAAAAGATCACTGGTTGGATTGTAACTGACCCGCGCTGTTAAATCAGCTGTTTGATTGTCATCATCCGAATATTTAGCGGTGTTTGTAACATCGAGATTTGGCAACGTGCTATCTTGATTTGAATCAATATCAGTTGTCAAAACAATTTGATAATCGGCCTGACTGCCTTTTTCAAAACCGGTAAACGTAAGCTGCCGTGTTTTTGCATTGTAGGTTGCTGTCAGATGATCAACCGATTTGCCGTTTTGCGTTACCTGGTAGTCAGCTTTAGGAACCGTTTGATCACCTTGAGCATTGGCATCAATGCCTGCTAACGAGATACCCTGAGGTAACGTATCGACTAATTTACCATCGGCCCCAAACGTCGACTTTTGATCTTCATTTAACTTGATCGTCCAATCAACTGTTCGTTGTAATGGGTTGACTGCGCCACTTTTAGAACCTTTCATGGTTGCCCGGGCGCCAGGTGTAATCTTAGTTGTCGTCTGCTTAGAATAATCAAAACCATTGGTCTCATACGTATAGGTTGCAGTGTTGGCTTGCTGCTCACCACGCTTAGCTGCGTCGTAATTTGCGGTGTATTTAATGATAAAAGCATCCGTCGTACCGTCTTTCGCGGCCTTATCAAGGTTAAGCGTAAATTTCGTAAAAGGCGCTTCTCCATCAGTTGTGATGGTATAGTCATCTGGATCCACCACTGTTTCTTTACCCGAAGCAGCCCCTTTACTCAGTCGGTAAACCTTAATCCCTTTGATTTGCGTTTGATCCATGGACAACCCGGCATTTGCGCCAGTATCCATTTGGTCGACAACGGTTGCTTTGTTGATTGTGGTATTATTTTTATTCACCGTAATTTGGTAATCGGCTGTATGATTGGCGGTATCAATTTTGGTGTTTTTCTTAGTAATGCTACTGGTGTGATCGATTTTACCAGTTGTGCTATGCTGACCATTCCAACTGATCGTATTATTATAAACGGCATTCGGCTGTTGACCAGTTGCTTTGGTATAATAAGTCAGCTTAAATTCTGCTTGATCAGCGGCTTCATCTAAAGTAAAGGTATAGTTGCTTTTACTACCTGAGGCAACTATTTTAGGACCAGTACTTTTAACGGCATCACTAATATCTGCTAAAGCCTGACCAGATGCATCTGTTAGCACTTGATTATTATCCATTTTATCCGTAAAGGCCGTTCCCTTGGGAAGCGTCATGCCTGAATGGTTAACAGTGATCGTCCACTTAATGACACCATTTGCTTGCATTGTTCCTTCTTTTTTGAAGTTAACATCATAGCCAAAATGAGTCGAAGCACTGGCATTGACATCCGCTTCCCCTGGTTGGGTCAATTGTGCGGTATTTTTTATGGCAATCGAAGTAGCATTAGTGGCTGCATCAACTTTGGTGAAATCAACTTGGGTATCAAATTGTAATTCGTAATACTTTTGATGATCTGCGCTATCTTTTAATTTAAAGCTGACTTTTCCGGATTGCTGATCAACCGTAAAAACATCCTTAAAAGCCACTGTCTTTTCATTGTGTAAAGAACCGTCCGCATAGACATCGGAGGCTTTCAGTACTTCGTTGCCGGTGTAAGTGACACCAGCTGGTAGCGTATCCGTGATCGTTGTGCCATCTTTTAAAGCCGAAGTGGTTTTATTAATGCCTAATGACCAAGTAATAGATGCTTTATTATTTTTAATCTCAGTATCTGGTGTCTGATCCACCACTTTTTTACTGAGGCTTACCTGGTCCGACGCGACGATGTCCGGGACTGTGACATGATTAGAGTCGACAAAAGGAATATCCAGTCCTGGGTTGGTTCCATCATCACTCATCGTCACTTGACCAGAAACAAATAAGGTCCCTTTGATTTTAGAGTGCTTCTGAACATTATCAGTAAACGTGATTTTAGCACTGCCATCCGAATTAATTTCAAAGTGGCCGAAAACTGTGCCTTGTGAATCGGATAAATCACCTGTTAGCTGTTGATCAATTTTCATCCCCTTGGGCAGTGTAAATGAGAATGTATCGCCAGCATTGATCTGATCCCGAATACTTTCTGGAATCGCCCATTCATATTGTAGCAAAATGTCATCACCAACATGGACTTCTTTAATGGCGTTGCCTGCCTTGTCTGTGATTTTGGCACTTGTGAAAATGGTTTGATTGCCTTCAGCATCGTTTGGCAAGAGATCGTTGATCGATTTCGCTTTAGTAGGCGCACGTGGTTGAGCGGTGGTGCTACTTTCTGACGCTGCTTTATCTTTAGTCGCTGTTGTAGCTTGCTTGTCTTGTGTACCTGATGCTTGTTGCGCTGACGAACTGTCAGTCTGTTGATCCGTTTTAGATTGTGAACTGGTGGGGCTTGTGCTTTGTGCAGTTGTTGTTTGCGGACTGCTATTTGACGTAAACGCCGCCGCGGGTGTTATCATAATTGAACTTAGGATAGCTAATAGTGCAAAATAAGTACTAATTTTTTTCAAAGTGTTCCCCCTCCTGTGAAATCCAGCTTTCAACATCTAATAAACATTTACTAAACGTAAGTTTAGCATATTTCACAGGCTTATTAAACCTCATTGCACAACAGATAATCGCTTTAACTGGTGTTTATAGTAAATGTGTTATTCAATTTTTGATTAGTAAACAAAAATGGAAGCGGTTGTGCTTCGTTGCTTTTCTGGGTAACAGAAAAGCGGCTAGTTTTAAAAAGGGGGGTTAGTAGTCGATAGGAATAGAGGGCTATTTTGAATGGCGTGACCCAATCAAAAAAGCAATCGATCCGGCTCAATTAATGAGCAGAATTGATTGCTTTTTGATGATAACAGTGATGTATTTTTAAAAGTTAACCAAACGGCTGATCCGGTGTTAAATTAACATAATCACTGTCAAGATAGTGCCGAATCTGATCGCTGAGCTGTTTAATATTTTCTAATGGGAATTGATTGTCGTGCCAAATAAATTGTTGACGATCAACGGCAATGTTTGCTAAAGGCTGTGATGTGATAATGATCTTTGCTTGCTGAATGCTATTGACATAGTGTAAAGCAACTGGCAAATGATCTAATTCATAGCGCAATGCCGCTGAGGTGACAGGGTCTAGTTCGACAACGATAAAGACTGCCATTGCGCTGGTTTGCGCTGCCGGAATTTGGAGCGGTACCAGTAACTGAGCCAACATTTCCTGGAGGAGTCGGCGGGTATTACTTGGCAAACGCTGTTCAAATGGAAAATGTAAAATAGCCGGTGGCAGCCGTAACTGTAGGCGATCCAGAAAAACAGGATGCAAATGACTAGTTTTGGCAAAATTTAATCCGGTGGTGATATAGTTACTTAACGCATCAAGGTCTGAATGTACAGGCTCATATTGCGTTAGCAAATTGATCAGACGTTCTTTAAAAGTTGTCGCTGCAATATCCCAATCGCTTGGCTGACTGAGATAAGGCGAACGTTGCACGAAATAATTGATCCAGTTCAATTCAGTTTCAGCAAGCTCAGGTGTTATCTCGAAATGATGCGTCAAAATTGTAGCGTAATTTGTCGTATTAGCATTATGCATTTCTTGCAAATTTGTGGTTGTCACAAAGTGCTGATTTTTCATGCGTAAAAGCGAAAGTTGCCAATAGGCGCGGCAATAAGTGTTTTGGAAGCCAGGTCCTTGATTATCTTCCCACAAAGAGCGCTGTTCCAATTCACTTAAAATTGCATCTGTTTCAGGTGCTAATGCGGTCAAATCTTCCTTTTGCCACCAGAAAAGTTGCCAGAAGAATAAGCGGATCTGACGTTCATCGCCACTTAACATTAATTCATTTAAATGAAAATTAATCCCAATTGAGCGTAAATATTGCCGTAAAGCAGTGGTTTTACGTTGAATGGTGGAAAGGCTAATTTCTTTTTGCTTCAAAATCTCTGCAGCAGATAAGTTGGTTGAAAAAATAAGTTTCAGTACCTGATATGGCAAACTTGCATCAATCAAACGCCGCCGATATTGATCGACAGAGGCTGAACGAATCACTTGTCCACGTGCTTCCTTACTGAGTTCTTCCAAGGCTTGGCCACTGAGATCAAGGATTAATTTACTAAATCGATTGTAGGCCCCCATGTAACCAACATCTAAAATTTCAGAAATGCGAACGATACTAAGCTTCGGATTTCGTTGTAATAGCTTGAGAACGCGAATTTTTTCGAGAGATTTTCGGTCAAGAAGTAATTCATCGATATTCAAGTTGTTTCCTCCCAATCTTGTTAAATTTAAGTTTTAAGCGAATTTTTACCTAGGATTGACGTGTTATCCTGTTTTTTCATTTTCACAAAAATAAAATTTACAAATTCAATTTTTGAAAATGGCAAAGCTAACTAAAAGTAAAGATTTTATACTTTGCTTTATAATTAGTCCATTTTCATTATAGAATGCTTAGTCCTAATATTCAATTTTATAATTGTTCTATTCTGATAATTATCAGTTCAATAAATTGATTATACATGGCAATAAAGCAATAATAGTTATCTTTTTTTACAAAATACGCCTGATCGTACAAAATGAGACAAAAATAGTCGAAAAATTTAAAATATTGTTAACAATTTGAAGTGTAACTGATAATGAGCAGCACCAAAATTGACGGTTTAAGATTCAGGTAGATGAAAATTAGTGCTTAATTAAATTATGCCTGAAATTTATTTAAAATGCGACTAATACGCATCTTAAAATAACCAATTAAAACCAGGTTTTACAGTTGCATTTTCATTTATTTTAGAATCAGCGACTTAAATGATTATTAAAAAAAGACTTGACAGCGGTTTCGGCTGTGTTTATAGTTAAGCCAAGTTGAATCAATCATTTCTTCGGGGCAAGGTGAAATTCCTGACCGACGGTAACAGTCATCATGACTGAAGTCCGTGACCCGCAATTTTTGCGGCTGATGCAGTGCGAATCTGCAACCGACAGTTAAAGTCTGGATGGGAGAAGAGTTGATACAGCGCCAGTTTTTTTGGCGTCGTGTCAGGAGACCTACAAGTCTACTTCAAACTAAAACAATTCGCGTCCTGTTGAAAAAACAGGGCGTTTTTTTTATTGAATTCGAGGTGAAGTGTGATTCCTTCAACAGAAACAGATTGGATGGCTTTAGCGTTACAAGAAGCGCAAAAAGGTCGTTATTTAACGTATACCAATCCAATGGTTGGTGCAGTACTGGTGAAACATGGCCGGTTGCTAGCCGTTGGGCATCATGTTGGCTTTGGTCATGAACATGCCGAAGTCAATGCTTATCATCATGTTCAAAACCCCGAAGATATTCAAGATTCAACCCTATATGTTACATTAGAGCCTTGTGCACATCAAGGCAAAACACCGCCTTGCTGCCGCCAAATTGCGGCTTGGGGTGTTAAAACCGTTTATGTGGCCCAAGTGGATCCACATGAAGTGGTGGCTGGCAAAGGGATTGTTTATTTACGTGCCCATGGCGTAACGGTTCATATTGGCCAACATGAATCGGAAGCAGAAGCCCTGAACCGGCATTATAATTTTTTCTATCGTCAGCATGAATTGCCGTACGTGACGCTCAAAGCGGCCATGTCGCTAGATGGCAAATTGGGACAGGTCGGCCAGCGTACCGCATTAACCGATACAACGGCAAGCACTGATGTGCAACATTTGCGGGCTGATTACCAAGCTATTTTAGTGGGCAGTGAAACTGCATTGGTTGACGATCCGCAATTGACAGTACGTTGGCGTCAACTAGACTATCCCCCAGTTCGAGTGATTTTGGATCGGCGTGGTCGTGTGCGGCCAACTTTGCAACTGGCTACGGATCAGGCAGCTCCTACTTGGTTGTTTACCAGTGATTCACAACAGATACAGCGTTTTGCTGAAACAGCGGTTAAAGTATTTTACCGCGATCATTGGACGCTAACAGCCGTTTTGCAAATGTTAGGTGAACAAGGGGTGCAATCCGTCTTAGTAGAAGGCGGTGCCCGGGTTCATGGCGCCTTTTTGGCCACGGACCATTGGCAAGAAATCGTCACGTATCAGGCTTTGAAAACACTAGGTGGTCAAGCACAAGCAAGTTTTGTCGGGGCACCTGCGCCAACTGTTTCGTTGGCGCTTGTTCAAAGTCAGGTGGTTGGCAATGCAGTCAAAATCGTAGCGCGGCGAAAGGAGGACGCTGATGTTTAGTGGCATTATTGGCGGAATTGGTAAAATTCGACAAGTGCAAACGCAAGGTCAAGCGATTCGCTTGAGTTTGCAGGCACCAGCAGCCTTGATCACTGACATGAAAATCGGTGACAGTTTAGCTGTTAATGGCGTGTGTTTAACCGCCATTGCGCTGAATGGTCGTGAATTTGCGGCAGATGTGATGCCTGAAAGTTTTCGCCGAACGAATTTAGCCCAATTACGGCCGAACGATCCTGTGAATTTGGAACGGGCATTACCTGCCAACGGGCGTTTTGAAGGCCATGTGGTACAAGGCCACGTGGACGGTGTAGGGCGATTGCGCCGCCGCTGGCAGGAGCAAACGGCTTTGTGGCTGAGCATCGGTTATGACAGTCAGCTGGCGCCACAAATTGTCAGTAAAGGGGCAATTGCTTTGGATGGTGTGAGTTTAACGGTTGTCCGGGCAACAGGGTCTGAACTGACAGTGAGTATGATTCCGCACTCGCAGGAAGAAACCATTTTGCAAACAAAAAAAGTCGGCCAATTAATTAATATTGAAACCGACATTTTAGGTAAATATATGGCCCAATTGGTGCAGCAGCACTATTGGGAACAACAAGCATAACAATTAGAATAATCCAAATATAGAGGAGCCATACGTCCTGCGGGGTGAACTGCCCCCACAAGACTGGACATCCTCCGGAAATAAGATTTTTGCGATAGCAAAATAGACATTAGAGTATTTAGGAGGTTTCATCATGGACGAACAAGTAGTAGATCAGGCAATTGAAGGCGCTATCAAACAATTAAAGTCAGGTGGGTTAATTTTAGTTTCTGATGATCGGAATCGTGAAGCAGAAGGGGACTTTTTAGGAATTGCGGAATATGCAACGCCTGAAAGTGTCAATACGATGGTGACTTATGGGCGTGGGCTGGTTTGTGCGCCGATGACCGCAGAACGCGCCAAGGCATTGAATATGCATTTAATGACCGATCACAATACTGAAACTTATGCCACTGCTTTTACCGTTAGTACGGATCACGTGACTACCACAACTGGGATCTCAGCTTATGACCGTGCCACAACGATCAAGGCGTTAAGTGACACCAATGCAAAACCAGATGATTTTGAACATCCAGGCCATATGTTCCCGTTGATTGCCGTTGATGGCGGGGTTTTGGTTCGTGATGGGCACACGGAAGCAGCCGTTGATTTAGCCACTATGGCAGGGGCAGCACCAGTAGCTTACATTTGTGAGACGTTAAAACCAGATGGCCATATGAATCGTTTTGCAGAATTAGAAGAATTGGCGGCTAAACTGGAGATTCCGTTGATCACAGTTGAAGAATTGATCAATTACCGCTATCGTCACAATATTGATGCGGTTCGTGCGGAAAATACAGTGAAATTGCCAACTGAATATGGCGAATTTGAATTAACTGATTATACCAGCACAGCCGATAACCGCCTGCAATTGGCATTAGCCCATGGGGATGTTGCCAATGCTGACGTCCCTTTGGTTCGGCTACATTCTGAATGCTTAACGGGGGATGTGTTTGGGTCGCATCGCTGTGACTGTGGAGAACAATTGCATCAAGCGCTTAGTGAAGTCGCCCAAGCGCCAGCTGGTTTATTGGTTTACTTGCGGCAAGAAGGCCGTGGCATTGGCTTAAAGGCTAAAATTGCCGCTTATCATTTACAAGAAGGCGGCTTGGACACCGTTGAAGCCAACGAAAAATTAGGGTTTGCGCCTGATCAACGGGATTATGGGATTGCGGCTGCCATTTTACATGCACAAGGCATTCACCAAATTCGTTTATTGACCAACAATCCAGATAAAGTCGCACGGTTAGAATATTTCGGCATCAAGGTAGTTGAACGGGTGCCGTTAGAGGTTGCACCACGCCAAGAGAACCGTGACTACTTAGCGACGAAACAAGAAAAATTCCATCACGAATTACACGTAATCTAAGCACAAGACGAGGAGAAAATAAATTATGACAACATTTTCAGGACATTATTCAGCAACTCAAGATAAAATTGCAATTATTGCAGGCCGGTTTAACAATGTTGTAACCGACAAATTAGTGGCCGGTGCCGAAGACGCATTAAGCCGGCATGGAGTTGACGCTGATAAAATCGATGTGATCTGGGTACCCGGTGCTTTTGAGATCCCAGCCATTGTCAAATTAGTGGCCAGCAAAGGTTATGCCGGTATCATTACACTAGGTGCCGTGATCCGTGGCGAAACCAGTCATTTTGACTACGTTTGTAATGAAGTGGCGAAAGGCATCGGTGCGCTGACCATGCAACTGGATCAGCCATTGGTTTTCGGGGTGTTAACGTGTGACAACCTGGAACAAGCGATGCAACGTGCTGGTGGTAAAGGTGGTAATAAAGGATTTGATGTGGCCAATGACGTCCTTGAATTAATTGACTTGCGGCAACAGTTGGCCTAAGAATCGACCGCGTCCAAAAAAAGTTTTGACTAGCGTTTAAGGCATGGAAACGGATTTTCACGTTTCTTCGTCAAGGAGGGGCTTTTGTTTTATTGAAATCGTGGTACAATATTTTGTGTTGATTTTTTATTAGACACAATATATTGTACTGGCATTTTTGCCTGGCGATACGCGTGCCAATTAACGTCATGGACGTGGAGGAGCGATTCTTTTGAGCAATTATTTTAAGTTTTTAGGTCACCAGTTAAAGGGCTGGCCACAACAAAACTATTATTTATTCTTCTTTAGCTTAGGCTGTCAAATTATGACTTTGGTCAATACCAAGGTAACGGCTTTAACGTTGATCACTTTTGTGGGGACAACGTTAGGCGTGTTGTGTATTTTAGCCATCAACGCGGCCAAGTCAGTGAACGGCTGGTTAGGGATCTTATCAGCGATTTGTTTCATTATTACAGGTTATGCAGCTGGTAACTACTTAAGCATCGGGGAACAATTGGCTTACGTGATCACATTGGATATTCCAGTCTTGTTAAGCACGAATTGGAATGTGAACATGGTGTCCAAGATCCGGAAGTTTACCGGCTCTACTTGGATCATTGCCATTATCTCAACTTTAGTGGTTTATGTGATTTCCGGTTTTGTCATTGGGACCTTTACCAACGACCCCCGGCCTTGGATCGATGCTATTAGTTTTGCCATTAGCTTAACGGCTGGTGTCATTTGTTTCTTACGTTACAACAACCAATATATTTGGTGGGTTGCTTCTGGTTTGGCACAAATGGTATTATGGTTCGTTTCATTCCGCCAAGGTTCTGCAACATTGGCAATGTTCGTTAACAGTTCTGTTTACTTGATCAATGATGTTTTGGCGTTTACCATTTCACCTTGGTACAATAAGAAGGAACGGGCACGCTTGACGAAGCAAGAAACAGCGTATGCCAACCAAACAGTGGTACATTAATAAGCAATTGTGATTTTGGAATACCAGCAGCTCCTACTTTTGGAGCGGCTGGTATTTTTATGTGCTGAAAAAGTGTTTGCCGTAGTTGAAATCATCAGGGTGTGGTATTTTGAAATAGAGGTGATCAGCTTGTTTGAGCAAGGTTATATCAGGGTGCATGATGCCCATCAAAATAATTTAAAGCACGTGGATTTGAAAATTCCGAAAGGTAAGATCACAGTCTTCACCGGACTGTCCGGATCAGGAAAGTCGTCACTGGTGTTTGATACCATTGCAGCCACATCGCGGCGAGAATTAAATGAGACGTTCCCGAGTTTTACCCAGCAGTATTTGCCAAAATATGGCCAGCCACAAGTAGGTCAGATTGATCATTTACCAGTGGCAATCGTCATTGAACAAAAGCGGATCGGTAAAAATGTACGTTCGACGTTGGCCACTTATACAGGTATCTATTCCTTGTTGCGGTTGCTATTTTCCCGGGCAGGGCGGCCTTTTGTCGGCTATTCAGATACCTTTTCATTTAATTTGCCACAAGGGATGTGCCCCACCTGTCAAGGATTAGGCTATGTGGACGATATTAATGTGGACCAGCTGATCGACCCAGAACGTTCCCTAAATGAGGGGGCCATTACGTTTGTTAGTTTTGGACCGGACACTTGGCGTTGGAAACGGTATGCCAATAGTGGCCTATTTGACAATGATAAACCGTTAAAAAATTATACGACAGCTGAATTAGACTTGTTGCTATATGCGCCACAACAACGACTGAAGCAGGCACCAGCGGCTTGGCCGAAATCGGCTTTGTATGAAGGGGTGGTACCACGCATTAAACGCTCTATTATTGGTAAAAAAGAGGCAGCACACCACCGTGAGGCATTGGCTAAAGTGGTGACCCGCCAAGCTTGCCCAACCTGTCATGGCACGCGATTACGGGCCGAAGTGTTGACCTGTCAGATTGCTGGGCTGAATATTGCAGACGTTTTACAGTTAGATTTATTGAAAGTTCAGGCCTTTTTAAACCGAATCAAGACACCGTTAGTGCAGGACTTACTGCGCGAATTGGGACGTAAAGTACAATCATTGATCGATATTGGGTTAGGCTATTTAACCTTGAATCGTGAAACGGGTTCTTTATCGGGTGGCGAAACGCAGCGCATTAAAATTGCCAAGTTTTTAACCAGTGCGTTAGTCGACATGGTTTATATTTTAGACGAACCCAGTGTCGGTCTCCATCCTCATGATATTGAATTGATCAAGGCAGCGCTAACTCGTTTAAAAGCGAAGGGCAATACGATTCTGATTGTCGAACATCAGCCAGCATTAATTGCCTTGGCAGATTGGGTGGTTGAAATGGGGCCTGGTGCAGGTATTCATGGTGGAACGGTCACGTTTCAAGGCACCTACACTGAATTATTAGCCAGTTCAACGTTAACCGGTCGGTTGTTAAATCAGCCACTCGCTTTTCGAACACCACGGACTGCAACTGGGGCAATCAACTTACAGGATGTGACCTTACACAATTTACAACATGTGAATGTCACTATTCCGTTAGGGATTGAAACGGTTATTTCAGGGGTAGCAGGTTCAGGGAAAAGTACACTGGTTCAAGCGCTGCGCCAACAGTTGACCACAGACTACGTTGATTTAGCCCAAAATGACATTGGGACCAATTCACGTTCAACGCCAGTGACTTATTTACAGTTGCTCGATCCAATTCGTAAACTGTTTGCGCAAGCCAATCATGTCGGCACCAGTTTATTCAGTTACAATGGGAAAGGCGCATGTCCAGTGTGTAAAGGCAAAGGGGTGATGGTGACCAATATGGCCTTTATGGACCCTGTTGTGCAAGCATGTGAGTTGTGTCATGGTAAACGCTACAATCAAACAGCGTTAGGCTACCTGTTCCAAGGCAAGACCATTAGTGATGTGCTGGATATGCCGATTGAGACAGCTAGCAACTTTTTTCAAGGCATCCCAACGGTTGTTGAACCGTTACGGCAGATGCAACGGGTTGGTCTCGGTTATTTAACGTTAGGCCAGCCGCTGACAACTTTATCGGGGGGCGAACGGCAACGGTTGAAATTAGCCATCCAGTTACAACGAAAAGGTACGCTGTATTTGTTAGATGAACCAACGGCCGGCTTGCATTTAAAAGATGTCCAGCGACTATTAACGCTTTTTGATGAACTGGTAACAGCCGGTAATTCATTGGTCATCGTCGAACACAATTTACAAGTGATCAGTCAAGCCGATTGGTTGATTGATGTTGGGCCTGACGCAGGCCTTTATGGTGGGAAAATCCAATATGCAGGGATTCCAGCACAAGCAATGCAGTCTGAACAATCCCGTACAGGGCAAGCGTTAAGCGCCTATCAAGCGCGCTAGCTTATGCGCTTGATGCAATCTGCAATGAGATTTGCTATGATGGAAGAAAAAGAGCGAGGTTAGACAATGGGGTATTTATTAGGCAGTTTATGGGGTTTTGCAGTTGTAACCGGGCTGATCTTTGGCTGGCGTTATCAGCAAGAAAAGCGCCGGTTAAGCAACGGGATTTGGTTTAATTTATTTTTTTGGTCAACGTTGGCCGCAATTGGTGGCAGTATTTTAATGAGTCACAATCGCAAATTGATTTTGATCGTTGGCGTGTTATTTGTACTAGTGGCCGGTGTGATCGTGATCTTTTACTTGCTTCAGGCTGTATTATTACTTTGGAATGCGGTGATCGTGTGGCATCGTGAAAGTCATTCACTGGCAAATCTGCTCACTTTATTTTTAGGGTTAGCTTTCATGATCGCACCGATCTTTTCGCGCTGGTTAGCGACGATTTTACCACAGGCACTGAATTTTTGGATCGATACTTTGGGAACCATGTTGTTGTTATACGTGGTGATTTGGTTTTACAACTACCTCACGATGTTAGCCCTTTATCAATTTAACCGGCCAAAATTGAACCAAGATTATATTATTGTTTTAGGCAGTGGCTTGTTAAATGGCGATGAGGTTCCACCGTTATTGCAACAGCGGATTCAACGTGGGTTGACTTTTCAGCGTAAACAGCAAGCCAAAACAGGTAAATTGGCAACCCTGATTTTCTCAGGCGGGCAAGGGCCAGATGAGGCATTACCAGAAGGGGAAGCGATGCGGCGGTTTGCGTTAACCCAAGGTTTAGCACCGGCACAAGCGATTGCTGAGCCTAAATCACGCACAACTTTGGAGAATATGCGGTTTTCGAAGCAAATCATTGATCAGCGTGGTCCGCAGTTAGCGCATACGATTTTTGTCACGAACAATTACCATACATTTCGTGCAGGGCTTTACGCCCGTCAGGTGGGGTTAAAAGCAGATGGGTTAGGCGCCCACACGGCTCATTTTTTCTTGCCAAATGCTGTATTACGGGAATATATCGCGATTTTTGTACAATATAAAAAATGGCATTTGATAATTGGCGGGTTGTTTGTCCTATTAGCCTGTCTGCAAACTTGGCTACAGTTTAACGTTGTCTTACATCCTTAAAATTTCCTTTACCAATCTTTCAAATTAAGGCATGAAATTCATCATATTTTCTTCACAACTCTTCAGTATTCTAATAACATAGCAACAAGCGATAGAATCGTTTCGCTACTATAACTAAATTTAAATTTTCATTTTACTCCTCCAAAGTAATGAAAACTGGCGTTGATCCCCCAATCAACGTCAACCCTTACTCCTTTTTTGCCGCCATATCCCCCAATATGGCGGCTTTTTTTGAGTCATAAAATCGTCATTAACCAGCGGCATGATTTGGGAAGGCGAGCAACGTGGTATAATTTTTGAAACGGTTACGAAAGGATTGGCGTAAATGGCGGCTAAAATTGAGAATTTCTTTGCTTGGATCTTAAAGGGAGCCATGCTGTTGTTAGGAATTGTGATGTTAGGCTTTTTGTTACGTGAAGTCTGGTATTTAGGGCAATTACTTTTAGAAGTGGAAACGGCCCAACGCTTTGCGAAAATTACCGATACCACCATTGCATTCTTTTTATATTTTGAGTTTATCTTTTTAGTAAAAGAATTTTTCAGCGATGACGAGCATATTGCCTTGGAGGACTTTTTGTATATTGGTATCACCGCCTTGGTGCGGGTGGTCTTAGTCCATCATGATGATGGTTTGGAAACATTTTGGCTGACAATGGCGATTTTTGTACTAGTTGTGGCACTAGTGGTGCTGCGACAGCAGCGACGGCGGCAATAAAATAAACCCACTACCAGTATGCTTGCATACTGGTAGTGGGTTTTGTTAAGCTAACGCAAATACGGCGTGAAAGCGGGCCGAAATTTGTTCGTGGAACGTGGTTAAAGGCGCTGAACGTAAATGACACCGATATTTAGGCAGCACCAAAAGGGTCATTTGCGTGTTTAAGTACTGATCAAAATAGTATTCAGCTTGGGTTTCAGTTATCTTTTGAGCTAATGTTTGTTCTAAAATTTGACTGGCCATGGTTTGATGTTGAAAGATCAAATAATCAGAGGCAATTGCTGCGCTCATCACATGATTGGTTTGTGCTAACTCGTAAAACTGACGTGCGCGCTGAAAATAGTCAGTTGAAGTCTGAGTAAATTGGGCATAACAAACCGGATCATAAGCTTTTAACTCTTTTCGAAAAAGTGCGGTGGTAATGCCGCTTAATAGCAAAACGTTTAACGTCACACTTACGAAATTGCGCGCTAAAGTAGCCGGTTCTTCGCTTAACGTGATTTCATGGTCATGAATAAATTCATAGTGACGGGCCAACACACAATGAATGATATCATCCTTGTTTTTAAAATACAGGTACAGTGTGGCCCGACTCATGTGGATGGCCTGTGCCAGTGAGGACATTGATTGATTTTTAAATCCGGTGAGTAAGATCACCCGGTTTAGTTTATCGATAAGATCTGTTTTACATGCCATACAGGTACCTACTTTCTAGAAGTGCTATGTCTATTTTAGCATAGACTGAGCGGTCTATAATTGTAAACCTTTTATAAATACGACAGATAAAGCCGTAAACTCAACTCAGAGTTTACGGCTTTATCTTTGTTTAAAAACGATCCTTTATTTGCCAGGAACGTAGTCTTCATCAATGATCAAGACAGGTTTGATCGTCTTACCACTGCCAGAATCGGCGTTGGCTTCATTGATTTGATCAAATTTATAGAATTTTTCAGTCTTATCAAACCGGAAACTGCCTAGTTGATAATACTTGATCAAGCGAGGCACATCGATTTGTGGAATGGCATCACCCATGTTAACCCCGACGATCTTCTTATCATCGACACACAGGTCATTCCAAGTGCTGACTTCGATCAAGTTTGGCGTAACGGCGATGGTGGCAGTTGTCCCGCCCTGCGCTAAGGCGGCCAGTGAATCCAGCATGACTTTAGTGACACCAGTGGTATCAACGGCCCAGTCAACACCGTGGCCATTGGTTAAGGCTTTGATAGCCGCAACTGGATCTTCATTCTTACTGTTAATGGTATCAGTGGCACCTAATTCTTTAGCCAAGTCCAAACGAGAATCGACGATGTCAACGGCAATCACTGACGTACAGCCAGAGATCCGGCCAGCCATCATGGCTGCTAAGCCAACGGCACCAGTCCCAAAGACAGCAATCGTATCACCAGGTTTAGGTTGTAACGTATTGAAAACAGTTCCGCTACCAGTGACATAGCCACAGCCTAAAGGTCCTAAGCGCCGTAAGTCTAATTCTTTAGGCACTTTCACACAGTTACGTGCTTTGACGACTGTTGCAGTGGTGAAGGAAGATTGGTTAAACATGTCGCTGACGTGATGACCATCTTCAGTGAAATGATCACTCCCATCGCAACGGGTACCGCTTAAATTGTACTTGGCATAATCGCGACATTGTGTTGGTTTGCCTTTTAAACAGTTATCACAAGTGCCGTCAGCGTAGAACGACAACACAACGTGGTCCCCAGGTTCAAAGCCTTTGACTTCTGGTCCAACTTTTTCAATGATCCCAGAGCCTTCATGACCTAAAATAACGGGGAATGTGAAGGCGGCATCACCACGACGAAGGGCTTCATCAGAATGGCAGATCCCACTGGCAACCATATGCACTAAAATATCATCTGGTTGCATCGGTGCAAGTTCAATATCGTCTTTAATCACAAATGGATCATTTACTTTATCAACAACTGCTGCTTTAATTTTCATAAAAATTAACCTTCTTCACAAATGAATTTTTAGTAACCGTTTCTTCAATTGCGAATTATTTCACACTCTTTTTTAGAATGCAACCCCTATTTGTTCGCTTTACGATCCTCGCCAGGCGTCACTAAGTAGTAGTTTTTATATTTTTCGTAGAAAAAATTTTTATTGTTGATGCCAACTTTGTGCATGATTTCCGTAATGGGTAATGACGTGGATGTCACCAAAGTATGGGCTTGGATCAGACGTTGTTGGGTGACTAATTCACTGAAAGTGCGGCCGGTGTTTTTCTTGATCAGATTGCTGAGATAGTTTTTGTTGTAACCATATTGTTTGGACAGTTGCTGCAAGTTGACGGTTTGATAGTAGCTTGAAATTTCAGTCAATAAACTGACGATCAATTGTTGATGGGCATCCTTCTGTTGAGCCGGGATCCGATAATTACGGACGAGTTTGGCAAATAAAACCGACAAATATGATTTGATGATCGTATCGGAAAATTCACGGTGTAGGAAATACTCTTCGATGATCTTTTCTAAGGTATCTTGAATATCGTGACCATTTTCTTGCGGGAATAACAAATAATTGATTTTTGTCTGCTCACCGGCAGAACGGCGTAACAGAAAGTCATATAAAATACTGTTACTGCGACGCATGCTATTGAGAAATTTGATACTAATATTTTGATCTCTGAAAAGAATATTAATTAATAGGTCATTATCGCTTAGCGTACCAATTGCATGGGCACAGCCTTCATCAATCAGTAAAAGGTCACCGGTATGCAAGGTTAACGGCTTGCCTGCGACGATTTGGTGACAAGAGCCACGCAACATGTAATTAAATTCAATGAACTGATGGGTATGCATGGGATAAGGTGCAAAACGATTATGTTTGCTAATGTAAATGTTGCGATTACGGAAAAAATAGTTGTTTAACACCCGGACTTCTTTAGTAGATTCACCATGGTCAATGGCCTGACTAGGTAGGTCATCTTGAAAGACTTGAATTTTTTTTGCTCATTTTCTAGCAATGTGTATTGATTTAATAAATTGATAACCCGTTGATTCAAGTTACTTACCCCCTGTGAATATGATACTTTTAATCTGTTCAACTGTTATTGTAGCACACTTGTGAATACGGTTTAATAAAAGGTGTTCAGTAGCTGTAATCGTTTTCTTCAAAAAAACGTAATAAAAATAAAGTGAGGCGTTATCTATGGCAGAAAAAGCACAAGGCTCTAAGAAATCAACCTTTGCCGTTTCTTTAACAAACTTTCTAGATTCAGGCTCGATTGTCGCCGGTGCCAGTGGTTTGACACTTTGGACGAAAGCCTTAGGTTTAAGCAGTTTCCAAGTCGGACTACTTGGTGCATTGAGTGCAAACGCATTCGGGGCCGCCATTGGGGCATTGTTTGGTGGTCACCTTTCAGATAAATATGGGCGTAAAGTAATTTACACCTATGATATGTTGATCTACATGTTAGGCACGATTATCGTCGCCCTTTCAGTGAACTTCGCTATGTTATTAGCCGGGTTCCTGATTACTGGGATTGCCGTTGGGGCCGGGGTGCCTGCTTCTTGGACTTATATTTCCGAAACTTCGGGTAGTACTAACCGGACTGAGAATATTGGGATCTCCCAATTTGCTTGGTCAATGGGACCAGCTATTATCTTTATCTTAGGGGTTGTGTTAGCACCACTTGGTTTGTTAGGCAGTCGCTTAATGTTCGGATTGTTAACCGTCATTGCCTTCATTGCTTGGAACTTACAACGTGGGTTGCATGAATCAGAAGAATGGGTTGAACAAAAGAAGCAGGAAAAAGCTTCTGGCGAAAAGCCGCATCCTTACAAAGACTTATTCTCAAGTGCAATTAGTGTAAAATCGTTGTTATTCTTGATCGGGGTTTACATGTTCTGGAACTTAGTTGCCGGTGCCATGGGCTTCTTCATGCCATATGTGTATGAAACGGCCGGTGGTTTAACCAACCAACAAGCTAACTTGTTACAAGCCGTATTATGGATCTTCACTGCAGTTGCCACTTACTTTGGATTTGCCAAGTATGGCGATCGCGCCAACCATCGGATTTTCTTCTTCGTCGGTGCAGCAATGGCAGCAGCTTCATGGATCGTCTTAACATTCTCTGGTATGAATTGGACCAGCTTATGGATCTTCGTTATTTTGTGGGGTGTTTCAGCTGGTATCGGTGCGCAAGCTTGGTACGCTTTATGGGCGACAGAATTGTTCCCAACCAAGTATCGTGCCGGTTCTCAAGGTGTCATGTTCTTCGTCGTTCGGGGCTCTGCTGGGATCTGGTCGATTATCTTCCCAACGATCCTATCCACAATGGGCTTTAAAGCGGCTGGGATGTTCATGATCGTCTTACTGATTATTTCATTAGTGATCGGGACGATTTGGACACCACAAACACGCGGCAAGTCCTTGGATGAAATTACCCGGGAACGTTACGGCGATAAGTACAGTGAAAAGCAATAAAACTTTTGCGATAGCAAAGATACATTAGAGAATTGAGGTGGGCCATGTTTCCCTCGTGATGATTTTCGTCCGAGGGAATGGACATCCACCGGAGATCAAACCTTTGCGGGAGCAAAGTTACATTGGAGAATTGAGGTGGTTTTACTGATGGCAAAAGCATATGTAGCTGTTGATATCGGTGCTTCAAGTGGGCGGCTGATGTTGGCTGAAATTCAAGCTGGCAAGTTGAAACTACAAGAAATGCACCGCTTTAAAAATGGCTTTACCCGTGAAAACCAACATGATCGGTGGAACGTCGATCATTTAGTGAATGAAATTTTTACAGGTTTAGAAAAAATCAAGGCCGCGGGCTATGATGAAGTCCGCTTAGGGATTGATACCTGGGCTGTCGATTATGTGTTAGTCGGCATGGACGGTAAAAAGTTACAAGATCCAATCAGCTATCGAGATGCACGGACTCGGGATGCAATCGCTGAATTAACCAGTGAGCTTCCGAAAGATTACATTTATAAAAAGACGGGGATTCAATTCCTGGATTTCAATACACTTTATCAGCTATATGCTGAAAACAAGGCTGATTTGGCAAAAACCGATAAGATCATGATGATGCCCGATTATTTAGGCTATGTGTTAACCGGCAATGCTGTGACAGAAGTCACCAACGCCTCAACCACACAAATGTTGAATTTGCGTGAAGGCTTGTTCGATAAAGATTTATTGAAGCAAGTCAATGTTTCACAAGAACAATTCCCACGTTTAGTTGAATCAGGGACGGTTTTAGGCAATATTCGCCATAAGTGGCAGCTTGAATACAACTTGCCACAAACTGAAGTCATTACCGTGGCGACCCATGATACGGCTTCGGCAGTTGTTGGGACGCCTGGCAACGGCGATCATTGGGCCTTCCTCAGTTCTGGAACGTGGTCCTTGTTAGGTGCCGAGTTAAACGTACCCGAAAATGGCGCCGCCGCTTTTGCTGAAAATTACACCAACGAATGGGGTGCTTACGGAACTTACCGGTTCCTGAAAAACATCATGGGCTTGTGGATCGCACAGTGCGTGAAGCGCGAATACAACGATAAATATAGTTTTGCGGACTTGGCCGCGTTGGCTGAGAAAGAAAAGCCGTTCCAGCAGTTTATTGACGTGAATGCGAAACGGTTTGAAAACCCAACTGATATGATCCAAGAAATTCAAGACTATTGTCGTGAAACAGGTCAAAAGGTGCCGAATACACCTGGCGCGATCATGATGGCCGTTTATAGTAATCTGTCCTTGTTCTACGCCAATGAATTAGCCAAGTTAGATCAAATTTTAGGCTATGCCATTGACACCTTGAACATCGTTGGTGGTGGGTCCAATGTGGCCTTGATGAACCAAATGACTAGCACCTTGGCCAACATTGACGTGTATGCTGGCCCAGATGAGGCAACGGCCATTGGGAACATCATGGTCCAAATGATTGCTGAAGGTGATGTCAGTGACATTGCGTCTGGCCGTCAATTGATCAACGATTCGTTTAAGATCAAGCGCTTTACCCCAGAAACAGGGAAGTATGGCACTGTGTTACAACGCTACCAAGATTTCTTAAAGTTTGAAAAAGGAAAGAAGGTCACGAATTAATGAAACGTATGGGTCAAATCATGTACTTGCACAAAGATGCTTACGCTGAATATGAAAAACGGCACAATAACCTTTTTCCAGAAATGCGGCAAGCCTTAAAAGCAGCAGGTGCACATAACTATTCCATTTTCTTAGATCAAAAAACAGGTCAACTATTCGCTTATTTAGAAGTTGATGACGTGGCGGCTTACAACGCCATTGCCGAAACAGATGCGGCTAAGAAGTGGTGGGCTTACATGGAACCTTTAATGGATACCAATCCAGATAAAAGTCCAGTTGCCGTTGATTTAGACGAAGTCTTTCATTTAGATTAATAAAGGAGTGTTCAATATGGTCAAAGCACAAGAAGTTGAAAAAGCATATGAAGTTGCTAAACAACGTTACGCCGAAATCGGTGTTGATACAGATAAAGTTTTAGCAGATTTAAAGCAGGTCAAGCTATCCGTCCATTGCTGGCAAGGCGATGATATTCATGGTTTCTTAAACCCTGATCAGGAATTAACAGGTGGGATCGGTGTTAGTGGGGATTATCCTGGTATTGCCCGCACACCTGACGAATTAACCGCTGATTTACATGAAGGTCTCAGCTTGATTCCTGGGAAACATAAAGTCCAATTACACAGTTTATACGCGGTTACAGACAAGAAGAAAGACTTAGACGAATTAACACCTGACGACTTTAAGTACTGGGTTGATTGGGCAAAACAAGAAGGCGTTGGCCTTGATATGAACCCAACCTTCTTCTCTCATCCTAAGGTTAAGCATAACTTTACATTAGCAAGTCCTGAAAAAGACATTCGTGATTTCTGGATCCGGGTAGGTGAAAATTCACGTGCAATTTCAAACTACTTTGGTGAAGCATTAGGACAACGATCTGTTAACAATTTCTGGATTCCAGATGGCTTTAAAGATAACCCAATCGACAAGCAAGGCCCACGGGAACGCTTGATCAAGTCCTTAGATGAAATCTTGAACAGTGCAAAATATGATGAAAAGAACACCATTGAAGCCTTTGAAGGTAAATTATTTGGGACTGGGATCGAATCCTATACCGTTGGTTCTCATTTGTTCTACAACAACTACGCTTTGACCCGTAACAAGTTATGGACCATTGACGCTGGGCACTGGCATCCAACAGAAGACGTATCAGACAAGTTCTCTGCCTTCTTACCATTTGGTAAAGGCTTGATGTTACACGTTTCTCGTCCTGTTCGTTGGGATAGTGATCATGTTGTGATCTTTGACGAAGCCTTAGTTCGGATCGCCCGTTCATTGGTTCGCGACAATCAATTGAGTAAGACCAACATTGGGTTGGACTTCTTTGATGCCACGATCAACCGGGTTGCCGCTTGGGTGATCGGTGCACGTGCCACACAAAAGGCTTTGTTGCAAGCTATGTTAGCACCAATTGCTGACTTGAAGAAAGCTGAATTAAACTATGACTTCACCACACGTTTGGCTGAAACAGAAGAATTGAAGTCTTATCCATTTGGCGCCGTTTGGGATCAATTCTGCTTACAAAACAACGTCCCTGTTGGTACTGACTGGTTAAACAACATTCATCAATACGAAAAGGATGTTCAATTCAAACGTAACTAAACTGCATATTATATAGAAGGAACGAGAAAGAGGAGATTAGATTATGAAAGACTTTGGTCAATCAAAGTATGTCAAAAAGATTAGTGAAATTACCAACCTGTTATACCGTCATGGCTGGGACGAACGGAATGGTGGTAACGTTAGTTTACGGTTAACTTCTGAAGAAGTGAACGCTTTTGACAACGTCCATACGGTGAAGCGTAATATTCCGATTAAGTTTGATGCCACTGCATTGGCCGATGACTATTTCTTAGTCACTGGGACTGGCCGTTACTTCAAGAACGTTATCAACCAACCCCAATTAGATACCGGCTTGGTTCGGATCGCATTAGATGGTAAATCAGTTGATTTATTGTGGGGCTTTGAAGATGGTGGTCAACCAACCAGTGAATTCCCATCTCATTTAATGACACATATCGAACGCTTAAAGGTTAACCCTAACCAACGTGTGGTCATGCATTGTCATCCAACAAATGTCATTGGCTTGTCCTTCACACAAGAATTAAGTGAAAAGAACATTAGCCGTTTGCTTTGGAAGATGCAAGCTGAATCATTGGTTGTCTTCCCAGAAGGCTTAGGCATCATTCCTTATATGACACCAGGAACCAACGAAATTGGCCGTGCCACTGCGGATAAGATGAAGCAGTTCCGTGCAGTTATGTGGCCACATCATGGCATCTTCGCTGTTGGGGATGACCTTGACGAAACCTTTGGCTTGATTGAAACCATCGAAAAAGCAGCCTTGATCTTCACAACGATCAAAGCGCAAGGTGGCGACATTAAACAAAGTATCACTGACCAAGACTTGAAAGATTTAGCATCTGATTTTGGTGTTACACCAAACCCAGATTTCCTTTAAGCACTGGCCGATTATAAAAAGTTAATTTCTTACAAAAAAAGTCCGTTGCGATTGGGTGTATCGCAACGGGCTTTTTGTTTGGGCGCTATGGTTGTTGGGCCTGACATTGTTTTTGAAACTGTCGTGGTGAAACGCCGGTGACCTTTTTAAATGTTTTACTAAAGTAGCTGATTTGTGTGAAACCAAGGCTTTGGGCAATGCTGTCGATCGACCAGCTATTGTCTTGCAATAAAAGCTGCGCGTGGCGTATTTTTTTGCCATTCACATAGTCGATATAGTTGATCCCTAATTCTTTTTTAAACAGTTTGCTAAAATAGTAACTGGATAAAAAGACTTGTTTGGAAATCCGGGCCAACGCAATGTTTTCGTTAAGATGGCTGTGAATATATTGAATCGCTAACTTTAGTTCTGAACGTAACGCAACGGGAACGTCATCAGCTGCAGTTAACGGTTGTCGTTGTGTGAGGCCATTGAGATAGGTGGCGAGCAGCAGTTGTAAAATCGTGATGGTACTGGTCCGCTTTGCTTCAGGGATTGGCGTGGGACAGGTACATAAAATCGTTCCGACTAATTGTTCGTCTAAAACAACCGGTAGCGCAAAACCAGATGGCGCCGCCAGTAGTAACGTTTTGGGATGTGTGCGCATCCGATGGCCCACTTTCAGGGTCAGTTTTGAATCCAATGTGACACGTGGGGTTAAAACTTGTCCGGTAATATCTAGTAAACAGACTTGCAAATCGGCTGTTGCCGCAAAGTCTGTGAGTAGCTGATTTAAAGCAAGCATCACAAACAACTCTCTTCTAAGTGCGCTAATGGCTATTTTGGAGGACATCTCGTTTTGCCAGGCGCCTGATCTACCCACTATTCTACCATAAAATGGCCAGGACTTCGGGGGATTGGCCTTGTAAATAAGCGTACAAAAAAATCAGGCGAAAGCCTGATTTATCAGTTGCTAAGCGTCACTTTAAGCGCGCTTAATGTTGCTGGCGATGCTTTTCAAAACGGGCCCAAAGCGGCATGATAAAGCCTAATCCGAATAGCACTAAAACAGATAATACGTTTAACCAAAATTGATGGGTAAATGCAGCTGTCCCAAACTTAGCTTCTTGGGGCATAAAGCCTAAGGTGGCGCAGGTAAAGGTGAAGATGAAACACCAAGCACCAACGGCTAAGGCCGCATACTTATTGCGCATAAAGACGTAAGGCGAGTCGAAACGATCTTGATGCGCACGTAAGGCCATAAAGGCAAAGAAAACCCAGCAAGTCTTATAAGGCGAAACGATGCCGTTTAAGTTCAATAGCCAGTTGAAAATGGTGTTGATATTTGGTAAGGTGCCACTCAGTAACAGCAAGAATAAACACAGACCTGCTGTAAAGACGTAACTGTGGATTGGCCGACCAAAACGATTTTGTTTAAGCAACCATTTTGGCATGAAGTTTGCTGCAGTATCAGCGGATAAGACGCGGCTTGCAGCATCGATCAAAACAGCTAATTGTGCCAGCATATATAAGAGTTGGACGACGCCAAAAACATATAACAAAATCTTACCCATGCCGAAAGATTCACCTAACATTTGGAAGGCGTAATAAGCACCGTTCATTTTCAAATCGTTTGGTAAGTGATGCGCGTTGAAGAAAACACCTAATGAGAATGAACCAAAAATCGTTAAGAAGGCGGTCATGATCGCCAACATGATCATGGCTTTAGGATACTCACTTTTAGGATTGCGCATTTTCGTAATGTAGGCGGCACCTAATTCAGCACCGCTCATCGCGAAGATCAATAAACCAGTTGAAGCAAAATAATGGGTATCAAATTTCGGAATAAAAGCGGACCAGTCAAATGGTTGCGTGGCAATCGGATTGCCGTGTAATAAACCGGCAATGGTCATGATCACAAATAAAATCGTCATGACAAACATGGCGCCACCACCAATAATACTCATGACTTCTAGGGAACGTTTGAAGCTGTTTTCCAGCAGAATAAAAATTAAAATAATAGCAAACGTAAAAATACCAAACCATAAATTAGACATGTGCTTGTCTAACGTATTGTTCCCTAAAACCAGCCAAGAAAGTGCAACAATCACTGAATTCGCAACATCCACTAAATAAGGTAAGGTGGATGACCAATACATCCAGGATGTCCAGTAACCTAAGGTGTCATTGCTAGAGTGTCGCACCCAAGTTGCGAGGCCGCCACCATTTAAGGTAAAGGTGGACCCCATTTGTGCCGCAATCAATTCATAGGGAATGACAAAGGCAAATAACATAAAAATCCATGAGAAAACAACTGAAAGGCCCTGATTTTGAAAGGGATAAATGATATCATCAAAGCCGATAACCGTCACAAATGTTAACAGCGCCAAAGTTGGCCACTTGATATATTTGTGATTTGATTCAAGATTATTCAAGAAAAAACCTCCAAATTAAATTAGACCTGAAATAGGCCCTTATCAAGAATAAGGAAATTCATAACGTGGGTCAATGTTTTCTGAAGAATAATTTCATGAAACTGAAAATTAGAATAGGAAGTGGAACATGCATTATTTACAAATTGCCATTGAAGCTGGTATCGAGCCGCCGGTGCAACAGGATTGGCAAATTGTACCGTTAACCAGTGCAGTCGATGTTCGACGCTTAGCAGCTGTTGTGGCACGACAAGGGGCCTTTCTGAAAACGACACTGCCGTTACCACAATTTAAGGCGGCTTCAGACTGGGCTGCTATTTTCGCGGCAGCGACTGCTTATGAAAATCAAATGGTTCCCAGCTATGTGCGCGATTTATTAGCATTTGCCCAAGCCGATCCAATTAGTTTTGCCACGCCGGGACACCATAGTGGTCAGTTTTTGAAGCAAGGGCCGGCTGGCGCGGCACTTGAAACGTTACTCGGCACAATTTTTTTAAAAGCAGATGTCAGTGATTCTGTGCCGACATTAGGGGATATGCTCACCCATGGAGGCAGTGCCTTGGCCGCCGAAAAGTTTGCAGCACAAACCTTTGGGGCCGATGAAGCCTATTTTGTGACCAATGGGACCACCAGCGCCAATGCCATTTGTAGTGCAGCGGCCTTAGCACCAGGTGATTTTGTCTTATTTGACCGGAATAGTCATAAGTCGCTTTACAATGGGGCGTTGTTACTGGCAGGAAGTATCCCGATTTATTTACCGGCTACTCGTAATCAGTACGGCCTGATTGGTGGGACGCCGGCAGTCGCTTTTGATGAAGCGGCGTTGCGGCAACAAGTGGCTCAAATTGACCCCGTCCAAGCACGCCAACCCCATCCCTTCCGGTTAGCCGTCTTACAACTGGATACGTATGATGGTCAGTATTTACAACTGCCTTATGTTTTGAAGCAGTTACGCGGGTTATGTGATTATCTGTTGTTAGATGCGGCCTGGGCAGGTTATGAACACTTTCTGCCAGTCTTAGCCAGTGTGGATCCAGGACGGCAAACCTATCAACCGGATGACCCAGGAATTTTGGTGACCCAATCTCTCCATAAACAGCAATCAGGCTTGGCACAAACGTCGCAGATTCTTAAGTTTGATGGGCACTTAAAAGGGCAGGCACGTTATATCGATGCGTACCGCTTTAATCATGCGTATCTTAAATTTGTCACCACTAGTTTTTCATATCCGCTCTATGCTTCAGCGGCAAGCAACGCTTATTTACAACAAGGCCAGCAAGGAGCAGAAATGTGGCAATCAGCATTAAAGGTTGGCATTGAATTTCGTAAGCAAGTGTTAAAGACGCGGCTTTTGCGGCCGTTTGTGCCAACCACCGTTCAAGGGAAGCTTTGGCAAAGTTGGTCAACTGCACAGCTGGCTGCTGATCCACAAGCTTGGCAAATGCAACCGCAAGCAGATTGGCACGGGTTTACAGGTTATGCTCCGCAACAATATTTAAATGATCCTTTGAAAATAACGCTGTGTAGCGAAAAATTACCAGGTCCGCTGATAAATGCTTATTTAATGGCACAAGGGTTTATTCCGGAGAAAAATGATTTGTTTTCGGTTCTATTTTTAGTTACACCTGGTTCTACTCAGGCAGATTGGCAGCGTTTATTGCAGGCACTACAGCGCTTGGAGCGCGCTTATTTTGCTGAAACGCCATTAAAAACATTATTGCCAAACGTCGCCTCAACGTTTGCGACCCAAACGGTCACCGCTTTTGCGGATCAAATGGCGGCTGAGCTACGGCGCTTACAACTGATTGCCATGCACCAGCAGCTTTTTAAGGCGGGGGCCTGGGGCCAGCAGATCTATCAGCCCCAAGCCGCGGACGCACAATTGACGCGCAATCAGATAACTTGGTGCCCGCTTGAAAAAATTGTTGGACAAGTAGCGGCAGAAGGGGCATTGCCTTATCCGCCAGGCGTTTTTGTTGTTGCACCTGGTGAGCGCTGGACGACGTTGGCCCAGCATTATTTCGAAGCACTAGGCGCCTTTATGCAGGCTTATCCTGGTTTTGAATTTGAAATCCAAGGGGTACGTTATGCAGCAGATGGCACAGGTGAGGCGTTGATTCTAACAGACTAAAGCTTTCATTGAAATGTCACCAAGGTCTGAATTTTGGCGCATTGATGATATTTTTGATAATTGGAGCGCTAAAGGCTGCTATTAAAGGCAAATACTAGCGAAAAAAATTAATCTCGTAAGTGGTATCCAACGAAGCCGGTTTCAGAAAGTACATGAAAACAGCTTTTTGAGTGTGTCATGAAACCTAACATAAAACGACAGTTAGTTGCATTTTCCCAGTCAATAATGCTTAAATAAAAGCAACTTAAGCGTATCTGATGGAAGGGGTCTGGTCATGTCGATCAATAACAATAAGTTGCTTAATTATTTACAGCAGAATGCGCGTATTTCAGTGAGCCAGCTTGCCAAGCGTCTATTTGTATCCAGCCCATCGGTTTCCGAAAAGGTGCATAAATTAGAGCGCGACGGCTATATTACAGGTTATCTCACCCAAATCAATGTTAAAAAGTTAGGTTATCATGTCAAAGTTTATGTGTCTGTTAACGTAGAACCTAAGGATAAACAGCGTTTTACCACTTTTTTAACGCAAAATCCCAATGTGATCTTTGCGGATGTGGTGACGGGGGACTTTACCATGATGTTATGTGCCTTGTTTAAAGAATCAGAAGATCTCGAGACATTTATTAATCAGGTGCAAAAGTTTGGGCGAACACGAACCAATATGGTTTTTTCCGCAGTGTTAGGTTACCGTGGCGTCAAACTTGATGAACAGAATCGTGCGGACGATTAGTAGGCGATCACCTTCTGATGAGGGTGATTTTTTTGTAATTCGGAATAAGGGCCAATAAACTTTCAAAAATTAGGCACACAGCAGTAAAATCCTAATCTTTGAATGAAATCAACACATAACCTAAATCAACCAAAAATGATGTTATAATTTATGACATTCAAGAAAGGGTGATTTGATGTTTGTTTCTTTTAAGAAAATCTCATTATTCGTCGTTGGACTACTATTCTTTTGGAGCACAGGTCAGGTCGCCACAGCGGCAACGCAACCGCACTATACGATTGGTACGGAAACAACGAACGTCCCATTTGGGATTCAAGGTAAAGATGGTGCTTATAATGGCCGTCACCCTGGGTTAGATATCGAATTGTTACGGGCAATCGCGAAACAAGGTCATTTTACTTATCAGCTAAAAATTATGAGTTTTACGGGCATTGTTCAGGCCGTTCAAGGCGGTCAGGTCGATGGTGTTATGGCAGGGTTAATGAAAACGCCAGAACGTCAAGCCGTGTTGGCGTTTAGCAAACCATACATCAATGCAAGTTTGTCTTTGGTGACCAAACCAGGCAGTACAATTCATTCGCTGAAGGATCTCCGGGGGCAAACCATTGCTGTGAAAACGGGCTCGACCTCGGAAGCTTATGCAAAAACCATTCAAAAAAAATATGGGTTTAAGGTGCGCCACTTTGACGCCACGAATACCGCATTAAACGATGTGGTGGCTGGCAACACCGCAGCGGCCATTGACATGACAGTGACCATTCAGTACGCCATTAAAAATGGATTGAAACTTCATCTCGTGTCAACACCGGATAAGTCGCACCAAATTGGTTTTGCGGTTAAAAAAGGTCAGAATCAAGCCTTACTCACACGGTTTAATCGCGGGCTGGCAGCTATTAAGCAGAATGGTACTTACAACCGGATCGTCCATTATTATACAGGGGCACATAGTCACGTGGTACGAAAAGCGCAAACAGACCGTTCGTTTGTTGGCTTGATCAAACAAAATGCACCAGAATTATTGGCCGGTGTGAACTTGACGTTAAAGTTGGCTGTGGTAAGCATTGTGCTTGCAACGTTGGTGGGAATTCTATTTGGGATTGGCGGTGTGCTGCCTAACCGCTTATTACATGCACTGTTTGTGGGTTACACCTTTATTTTTAGAAGTGTGCCGCTCATGGTGTTGGCCTTTTTCATCTATATTGGCTTGCCGAGTTTAACGGGTCAAAAAATCCCGCTTTTCCCAGCAGGGGTTGCGGCATTAGTTTTGGAAAATAGTGCCTACATTGCAGTATTCATTTGTGGCGGGATCCAGGCGATTGACCGTGGTCAAATGGAAGCTGCGCGATCGTTAGGTGTCCCTTATCTTGCGAGTTTGCGCAAGGTGATCTTACCGCAGGCCATTCGCAATATGGTCCCTTCATTGATCAATCAGGCCATTATGTTGTTAAAGGGCACGTCGATTTTGTCAGCCATTGGTTTGGCAGAACTAACCCAGCAAGGCACCATGATCATTGCCCGTAATATGGAAGGCTTTAAAATTTGGTTACTGGTAGCACTGATTTATTTAGGCCTGATTGGCATCTTAACGGGGCTTTCCAAATGGGTCAGTTGGCATTTTCAAATTAGAAAGGATGCGCTTTAAATGACTGAAAAATTAGTTGCGTCACGAATTCGCAAAGCTTATGGACAACATCAAGTGTTAAAGGGCGTCAGTTTAGCAGTTCATACCAATGATGTGGTGGTGATGATCGGACCGTCCGGTTCAGGTAAAAGTACCTTTTTACGCACCTTAAATGGATTAGAAACCATTGATCAAGGCCAAATCTTGATTGATCAGCAAGATATTCATGCCAAAAGCAGTAACATGAATCAAATTCGCGAAAAAGTTGGGATGGTTTTTCAGCATTTTAACCTATTTCCACATTTAACGGTGTTGGACAACATTACCATGGCGGCCATTCAGACCAAGCATTTTACGCCGCAAGAGGCCAAAGACCATGCGATTCATTACTTGGAACTGGTGGGATTAGCGAACAAACAGGACAGCTATCCGGCTCAATTATCTGGCGGGCAAAAGCAGCGGGTGGCGATTGCCCGGGCTTTAGAAATGGAACCCGAAATGATGCTGTTCGATGAGCCGACTTCGGCATTAGATCCGGAAATGGTAGGAGATGTGCTAAATGTGATGCACCAATTGGCTCAAAATGGGATGACCATGCTCATTGTGACGCATGAAATGGGCTTTGCGGAGGCAGTCGCTGATAAAGTGTTATTTTTCGATGAGGGCTATATTCAAGAACAAGGAACGCCGCAACAGATTTTTAAGCATCCCGCGAACCCACGTACCAAAGCGTTTTTGAATAAAGTGATCAACGTGATTTAAAAAGCGTTATATTGTGCACTGAAATGACCTATAATAAGCTTAAAAATGAAGAAGGTAGGTGGCGATATGATCTTTGCACCGTTACGTGAGTGTGACGTGCCTGTTTGTTAGTTGTGAAGATAGGGACAACTAACGAAGGGATAGATAATAATGATGATCAAACGCGATCCACAATTACCAGCACAAATTAAATTAGGCGTCACAGCACTGACTTTTAAAAATCAATTTAAAACGGACTTATGGACAACGGCCATTCAGCCATTACTGACTGAAATTGAACAACAGGATGACTTGGTGACGATTCGTGAAAATCCGCGGATTCAGGCCACGAAACAAGTCTATAAAGCACTTGGCAAGGATCCAGCCCGTTTTCGGCCGTCATCGGATAGCCTATGGCGGCGGGTGGCTAAAGGGAAAGGCCTGTATCAGGTCAATCCGTTGGTGGATTTGAACAATTACCTGTCACTACAGTTTAAGGTCCCGTTAGGTAGCTATGATCAAGCGGCTTTGCAACCACCTGTGCAGTTAACCAAGGGAGCACCAGGTACGACCTATCCAGGGATTGGCAAGTCAGCCATTAACTTAGATCACTTATTGGTTTTGGCAGATGCACAAGGGGCCTTTGGTAGTCCCACTGCTGATTCAATCCGGGCCATGATTACAGCGCAGACCACCACGGCACTGATCGTAGTTTACGGTTTTGGATTAACAACGGCCGAGTTACAGCAATGTCAACAAACAGTTGCCACTACTGTAACGACTTATTTAGAAGCAGCGATGGTCAACGCACAATTTAGCGTTTAATTCAAAAACCCACCGACAATTGTCGGTGGGTTTTTGCGTACTTACTGATCCAAGCGTGGTAGTGCTGGACGATCAAAATAATAGCCTTGTAAATAGTGAATGTGGAAAATATTAAAGGCCTTTTGAACTTCGGCTTGGTTTTCGACGCCTTTAATGATAAATTCTAAATGCTGTTGTTGCGCGATTCGTGCCCAAAAGGTGATTTGTTGTTGCAATTCGGCGCTTTTTTGGAAGTGGGTCAGTTGATCAATATTGAAATTAATACCATCTAAATAAGGTAATAAGGGTTGAACAGCCTTTAACGTAAACGGCTGTTCAAGTTGATCGAGCACAATGCGAATCTGTGCTTGATGATAAATGGCTGCGACCTGTTGTATTTGTGTCAAGGTTGGCAGCGTAAATAACTCAAGCGTCAATCGTTGCTCAGGAATCACTTGTTGTTTAAAGGTTAAGATGCGCTGCTGTGAGGGTTCGTGACACAGCTGATCTAAAGAGAGATGAATAAAGATCGGATGTGCATCTTGTTGTGCCAGCGCCTGTTCTAACAAGCTTAATTGCGTATCAATTGAGAGCGTCGCATCATGTGGTTCACGCCAAGTTTTATGTTCATAATCATAGGCGCGTAGTGACAGTTCATCGCCAATAATTTGCGGCGGATCAGAGGTTACGTCCATAATATGCTGATTAAAGAAGACATAAGTGGCTAACAGTTCAGTTTCGTGATGCTGATTATTTTGGGTTTGGTTTTCAATGGTAATCGCATCCCGGCCATTGCGTTTGCTTTGATATAAGTTTTCGTCAGCACGTTTATACAGATCTTCCACACTTTGATCGGTGGCTTGTAAGGCAGTGGCCCCAATGGAAAGCGTGACCCGCACATCGTAATGATCGTAGGTATAATATTGTTGACGCACCGTTTGCCAGCAATCCGTAATAATCGGTAAGGCTTCTTGCGGCGTCATTTCAGCGAATAAAATGTTAAATTCTTCACCACCAGTGCGATAAACCTGTTGGTCATCGCCATACTTTTTCAAAACACGCGCTAACGTTTTGGCAATGCCCACTAAAATCGCATTGCCAGCCAAGTGACCATAGTGATCATTGATCTGTTTAAAGTGATCAATGTCCAGTGTCACCAGGGTTAAGGGTGTTTGTTCTGTTTTTGCAGTCTGAAAAAGTGTTGTGATGTCGTGTTGATATAAGGAATAGGTTTTGGCGTTGGTCAAGGTATCGTAGTTGGCCAACTGGGATAATTTTTCATTTTTCAAATCAACGTGATGTTGTTGCAGCCAGTAGCTAGAAGCCACAATATCCATTGCAATAAACATGCCAATGGCTTGCCATGCAATCGGGGTACTCATCTGGATCCCGGCAGATAACCGGGGGAGTAATAGCCAGAAAATCATGGCAATGTAGGCCATCACACTGGCGGTAAACCAAAAACGATCGCGTAAGCGCGCTTTATAGCGATAAATCACGGCGGCAACCAACAATAAGCCAATCAATGACAAGGCGAATTGTGGGCGCGCAAAATGCCCTGCATGGTGCATTGCCCAGATTGCTAGGATACAAACCAGCCGCGTGAGATATTCCCAAAGGCCAATTTCTTCGTCGATCAAGGTAAATGAAATCAGAAAAAGCCCCATGTTATGGAACATCATCGCATTGTAGTTCACAATATAGCCCATTAAATGAAACATGGTCCCAATCCCTAATGAGATTACGACCAAAACGACACGCACCCAAAAATGGCGCCAAGGCGTCAACAGTTCCGGCGTTATACGATGACCGATACGCTGATAAATTGAAATAAACCCGGCCATAAACACGCTGGCAATTAAAACTTGTGTTATGAACATCGGCGGACTTAATAAATGTAGTCGCATGACCATCGGTGTCATCGTAACGCCTCCCTTCATTGAAATTACTGGTCTAGTCAAATTATAGCCCAATTAGGAACCTGTTAAAAGGTTAATCTAGTAAAAAAGGCGATATATTGAAGCAAAAATTCAAATTAATGCTATTTTTCAAAGGTGTATTCAATATTTGATAAAAAAGATACATAAAATCGTTCTTATGGCTGTAAAACAGGCGCAAATATTGCATGAAGCAATCAAATAATGGCTAAGGGATTTCCACGAATTTCAGTGTTTTACTTGGTGAGTTAAACGAAAAGGCTTACAATTGTAATATAATAAGGTATAACAGTGATCAAAAGTCGGATGACTTGCATATCATCATACTGAATTTTTGTGGTTCGAAAATTGAAAAATCGTTATTCGAAAAATGAACTGCAATTTTCAGGTGATTGACCTACAGGTTATTGTAGGGGCCAGTCAGTTAGTGAAGACGTAATAAGGAGGTTTTTTCTATGAAAGTCGCACTGTTCACATCCTGTATGCTGGACCTGATGTTTCCAAAAGTCGGTCAGGATATGGTTGACGTCTTAGAGCGATTAGGATGTACGATCCAGGTACCATCAGATCAAATTTGTTGTGGCCAACCGACTTACAACAGTGGGTATGTTGAGGCATCGTGGCCAGTCTTACACAATCAGATCGATGCCTTTGCAGATGTTGATTGTGACTACATTGTGAGTCCAGTGGGTTCTTGCACCGGTATTTTGAAAGAATATCCAACTTTGTTGGAAGATGATCCTACTGATCCAGATGGTTATTATATGAAGCAAGCCAAAATCTTAGCCGCTAAAACATATGAATTTTCACAGTTTATTTGGCGGGTATTAGGCATTGCCGATTGTGGGGCCCAATTAGACGGGGTGGCAACCTATCACCGTTCGTGTCATATGACCCGAATCTTAGGCGAACGTGAAACGCCATTTTGGTTACTCGAGCACGTGAATGGGTTAGAGATGCGGCCCTTAAATGGGTTACAGTATTGTTGCGGTTTTGGGGGTACGTTCTCAGTGAAGGAACCCTCGATCTCGCAATTAATGGTCACCGAAAAGGTCGAAAATATTGAAAAAACTGGGGCAGAAATTTTAGTCAGTTGTGACCCAGGTTGTTTGATGAATATTGGTGGCCGCTTTAATCGGCTTGGAAAACCAATTAAGATTATGCACTTGGCAGAAGTGTTAAATACGAATGTTGATCCAAGCCGGATCCGGAAGGTCAGTGAGGTGCCGGCACCAACGCCTGCACCAGCTGAAGTAGATCTTTCATAAGCCAATATTTAAGAAAGTGGGTGACGAAATGGGACTTAAAACAAGTACGAAGCCTTTTGAAGAACGGATCGCAGCCGCCGCAGCTGACAAGTTTGCAACGGCCTCGATCGCGCAATCACAGGATGCACAATATGTGAAACGTGAAGGTGCACGTTCGGAGTTAGGGCACTGGCAAGAATGGCGTAAAATTGGTCAATCGATTCGCCAACACGCCATTAATTATTTGCCAGATTATTTAGAAGAATTTAGTGATCATGTTGATCAACGCGGGGGTTCAGTTTTCTTTGCCCAAACACCAGCGGAAGCCAATACTTATATTTTAAATATTCTTAAAGAACAAGAAAGTCGTCATGTGGTGAAATCAAAGTCCATGGTGACCAGCGAATTAGATTTAGATCAAAAGATTCAAGCGTTGCCGGATACTACTGTTTTGGAAACCGATCTGGCCGAATTTATTTTGCAGGAAGATGATTGGGACGAACCATCGCACATTGTGTTCCCAGCCTTGCATAAAAACCGGGACCAAGTTAAAGCCGAGTTTGAGAAAATCGGTTATGTTGGGGATAATGATCCTGAAAAATTAGCGCGTTTTGCCCGCCATTATTTACGTGAACGCTTTTTAGAAGCTGATGTTGGGATCACCGGGTGTAACTTTGCGATTGCCGATAACGGGATGATCAACTTAAATACCAATGAAGGTAATGCCGATCTCGTGGATTCAATTCCAGAAACCCAAATCGTCGTTATGGGGATGGAACGGATCGTACCTAGTATGAAGGAAGCCGAGATCATGGATAATTTGTTGGCCCGCAGTGCAGTGGGGCAACGGCTAACGACCTATGTGACATTTGCAGGGCCTAAGGCACAAGATGAAGCTGATGGGCCGACTAATTTTCACGTGGTGATTTTGGACAATAACCGTTCGGAAGCATTGGGGACTGAATTTCAAGAGATCTTACAGTGTATTCGTTGCGGCGCCTGTTTGAATGTTTGTCCGGTTTACCGCCATCTAGGTGGGCACGGCTATGGGTCACTTTACCCCGGCCCTGTTGGCGCGGTGTTGTCACCGATTTTAGGGGGGTATGAACAGTTTGGTGAATTACCATTTGCATCTTCTTTGTGTGGTGCTTGTACCGAAACGTGCCCTGTTTTGATTCCATTGCACCCATTATTGATCAAGCATCGTGAGGTTGAAACCGATCGCTTAAAGATGATGCACGGGTTTAAAGATACCCAAATGAAAATTGTTGGGAAGGCAACCGCGTCACCGTTCCTCTTTAAGATGGGCTTACAGTTTAAGCATTTTGGGATGCAAGCTTTCACGAAGCATCAAACCCCAACGGCTTTGAACTTCTTTGCTTATCAAGGGGCTATGATCAAAAATGGACCTGGATTGATTAAAGGTTGGACGGATGTACGTGATTTACCACAACCACCAAAACATAAAGATGATTTTCGTGTTTGGTTTGAACATCATCAAGCGAATCAAGGGGGTGCTACCAAATGACAATCATTAATCGTGAAAAATTCTTAAATCATTTAGCTGATCGCTTGGATCAGCCACGACATCAGCTGGCGCAGCATCCATACCAGCCAATCAGTGATCTGCCGCAGACGACATTAGCTGATCAAACGCCGGCTGAATTGTTGGCAACTGCCAAAACCCATAGTGAAAAAATTCCGGTGACCTTTGTGACAACGGCAAAGGCGCAATTAGGTGCGCAGTTGACTACGTTGATCCAAGAACGCGGTGGGGGGCCAGTTTTACTGCCAACCACCAAGGCTTTTGAGCAATTTCAGTTAACGGCGTGGCAACAAAGCTTGGCGGAAACGCAACAAGTTGACTATTGGCAGGCTGAAAATGGACGTGCGGCTAACCTTAAGTTAGCTGAAAATGCGAATTTAAGTATTAGTTTTGCGGATTTTCTGTTAGCTGAGTCAGGGACCATTACGGTGAGTAGTGGCGCCGGACAAGGCCGTGCCTTCCACTTTTTACCGCAACATTATATCAGCGTTGTGCCGCAATCACGGATCGTGCCGCGTTCGACCCAGGCCATTGCTTGGTATGACGACGAAATTAAAGCCGGTCGCTTAGGCAGTTCGGCAATTCATTTCATTACCGGACCGTCTAATTCAGGCGATATTGAAATGCATTTGGTCACTGGGGTCCACGGGCCATTAGATGTGGTTTATGTGGTGGTCACAGACTGTTAATTGCAAACGAAAAGCGCAAATCCATCGAGATTTGCGCTTTTTGCTTGCGAAGCTTATTTATTTGGTAATAATAATGTCGCTAGGCTTAACGTCAGAACCGAAGTATGGCTTCAAGTTGTCGTTATAATCCTTCTTGAAGAAGCCCTTTTTGTTTAACTTCGTAATTTCTTTGTTCATCCAGCTGGTTAAGTTCTTGTTGCCTTTCTTAATACCAGGTGCAATGTATTGGTTAGGGCCTAAAGTCTTGATCCCGACTTTATAGTTTTTGTGGTTCTTAACCCAAGCAAACAAGTAAGAGTTATCATCGGCTAAAGCAGCGGCACGGCCATTTTTCAAAGCGTTAAATTGTTGCGTCTTTGAATCGTACTTTTGCAATGTGACGCCTTTTTGCTTCGTTGTGAAGTAGTTTTCAGCAGTGGTCCCTTTGGTGACAATCAAGCTCTTGCCCTTTAATTGGCTGGCTTTGGTAATGACTTTCTTCTTAGGTGAAACAACACCGATTGAAACCTTCATGTAAGGTTTAGCGAAGCTAACGGCTTGTTTCCGTTCAGGTGTCACGGTAAAGTTAGCTAAAACCATATCGACCTTGTTAGAGTTTAAGGCATCGACCCGGCTGTCAGCGTTAACTTGGACGAATTTCACCTTTGTTCCTAAGTCTTTCCCAACTTGGCGGGCTAAGGCAACATCGTAACCAGTCCGTTTACCTGATTTGGTCACCCAACCATAAGGTGGTAAGTCACCGAAAACGGCAATTTTGATTGTGCCGCGTTTCTTAATGGCGCTAACAGAGGAAGCATTGCTAGCGGCTTTTGTTGGTTGTGGTGCAATCGCTGCAACAGAAAGGGCCGCAGCAAAGGCTAAACTAAACTTTAATACAGATTTCTTTTTCATCATTCAAACCCCCATAGTTTAAATATATTATAGTGAACAAATTTTATTAAAAGGCCATACTGTTTAAGAATTCTTGTGCCCGCTCTGTTTTAGGCTGGGTAAAGAATGTTTGGCCTGATGATGCCTCGACGATTTTGCCGGCTTCAAGGAACAAGACTTGATCGGCAATTTGTTGCGCGAAATTCATTTCGTGCGTGACCACTAACATGGTCATTTTTTGATGGGCCAGTTGTAACATGACTTCAAGGACGCCACGCACCATTTCTGGATCAAGCGAGGCGGTGACTTCATCGAATAACATGAATTCTGGTTTTAGCGCCAGCGCCCGCACAATGGCGATGCGCTGTTTTTGCCCCCCAGACAATTGCCGCGGATAAACATTTGCGTAATCGGCCAGTTGCACTTCTTTTAGTAATTGCATGGCTTGTTCAGTCGCTTCGTGTTTGTCCCGTTTTTGGACTTTTAATGGGCCTAACAAAATGTTATCCAAAACAGTACGGTTTGGGAATAAATCATAGCTTTGAAACACCATGCCAATATGCTGACGAATGGGTTGCCATTTTTTAAATCCCGGCTTAATGGTTTGATCCATAAAGTCAATTTGACCAGATTGAAAATCTTCTAAGCCATTTAAACACCGGATCAAGGTACTTTTACCAGATCCAGAAGGCCCAAGTAGCACCGTAACGCTGGCCTTTTCGACTTCGAGATTAATATCATGTAATACTGGCTTTTTGCCATAACTTTTATTGAGATGGCTAACCGTTAATAATTTATCAGGCATTTTCTGCCAGCTCCTTTCGTTCAATATGACGGGCCCAAAGTGAAAGTGGGTAACAGAGGATAAAGTATAAAATGAAAATAAATCCATAAACCCAGAACGCGCCGTTTTGATAATGTTGGCTATTTGCTTCGATAATTTGTTGGCCGATGTTGATGACATCCATGACACTGATCAACAGCAACAGCGAGGTGGTCTTGATCACACGACTGGTTAAGTTGATGGTTGCTGGAATCATGAGCTTGATCGACTGTGGCAGCAAGACATAATAGTAAAGTTGCAGTCGATTAAGGCCAATTGCTTCGCCAGCTTCAACTTGATGCGGTGGGACTGAGATCAACCCTCCGCGCACAATATCACTCATTTCAGCAGCGACCCACAAGGTGAAGACTAAAATTGCGACGGTTTCGGCACCTAAGTTCATATTGAAGTTTTTTGGCAGAATATAATAGAACAAAAAGAGTAACACAACAGTAGGAACGATTCGGAAAAATTCCAAATAGATCCGTAAAACAAATCGTAAAACAGGATTATGTAGGGTGCGTAATGCCCCAAAAATAATGCCCAACAAAATACCTAAGATAATCGCAATCACCGCAATTTTAGCGGAGATCCATAAACCACCGAGTAGGCGGGTGAAGTTACGACCTTCAAATAAAATATTAATTCCCGAATGCGCCATAACGAGCCCTCCTTTCCAGCCAAGTGAGCAAGATCGATAATGGAATCAAAATAATGGCATAACCGATGACTAACAACAGTAACGATTCGTCTGTGTGATAGTACATCCCGATTTGGTCCAATGCGGTATTGGTTAATTCTGGAATGGCGATGACGGTAAAAATTGAGGTTTCCTTAATCAGAAAAATCACGTTAGCAGCAATGGCAGGGACACTAAGTGACAACCCTTGGGGCAACACCACGTAACGCGCCAGCTGCCAATTCGTCAGACCAATCGCTTTACCAGATTCAACTTGAATCTTATCAACCCCGTTTAACCCGCCGGTAAAAGCCGCGGCCATATAACTACCACCTAAGAAAATCAGCCCAATGATCCCACTAGTTTGGGCCGACAGCTTGATCCCGATTTCAGGAAAAGCATAGTAGATAAAGAATAACTGAATCAATAAAGGCGTGTTACGTGATAATTCAATATACATACCAGCAATACGCTGTAATACCGGCATTTCAAAGTAGCGGATAAAACTGGCGAGCAGTCCGAGAATACTGGCACCAATAATGCCGTAAAACGACAATTTTAGGGTTAACCAGAATGCTTGACCGAATATGGGAATGCTTTGTTGAACAACACTCCAACTCATAAGAACAACCTCCTAAAAGCACAGATGTTTATTTTGCAAGCGCAAAATGGTGATTACCGGAGGATCACCAGTCTTGTGGGGTCAAACCACCCCGCAGGACACATGGGCCTCCTAAAAGACAACGGATTATTTTGCAAGCGCAAAATGATGGTGCAATGTACTTTGATTCATTTACTGGGAAAAAGAAAAATCCCGACATCGATCACGATGTCGGGACGAATTAACGTGGTACCACCCAGCTTTTTTAAGCTTGATAACTTAAACTCAATTAAGCGCATCGCGACATTATGACGCCCGCACAAATAAGCACTTAATGAAAATAACGCTTACGATGACATTACAGGCTGAATTTTAGAAGTGAGTGGTTCATATTCAATTGACAACAACAGTCTTGATTTAACATGTGGCTCACTCCTTTTCTGCATAATATTTGAGATACGTTGTTGTTATGTATCGCTAACAAAACGGATTTTTAGCCAGCTGACCAAAAATCGGGCTCCAGGTTCATCTTCACCTAAATGTTACACTTCTTTCCACCTGACGAAGTTCTCTGTGCTAAACGGTTTAGGCTAATCTTCCCATCGAAGCTAAGTATTTGACTTGGTTCTAATCTTACACTCATTTTGAGTCATGTCAATAAAAATTATTTACGTTTGTAAATGCATTCATTGCCTAAAATAAAGTAATTTCAATCATCAAGCGCGCTTGCTAGCGCGCTGAACGACTGGCCTATTGCATTTCCTGTGCCGTTAAGGCGATTTGATAAGCCTGCGTGCTGATTTGGCGAAACCCTTGCTGCGTGAGCAGCTGTGCTAAATGGTGCTCAGTTGGTTTTAAGGTGATTTCAAGTGTTGTACAATCAAATTCGTGTAAAGCTAACTGGCCAACACGTTGCAAAGTTTCGTTTAAAATGGTCGGGATTTGCTGGTTCGGGAAGAAGTCCAATACCACCTGAGCCGTTTGTTGGTGTGGGGTGAGTTGTACCATTCCAACGAGCTGTTTGGCCGGTTTAAGCCCAACACCCCAGACCAAGCAGTCATTGCGCATGACATGGTGCATCATTTGATTGATTGCCTGAGCCGCAGCAGTCATGTCTGTAATGGGGGCACGTTGCTTTTGAGCCGCAAGGGTTGCATCTTGTTGAAGCCGGAAAACGTCCTTTAATGGAAAAGTTGTGAGCCAGTCTAAAACTAAATTTTGACTCATTAATGGATGATAAATTTCAAATGGTGTCATCGCGAGATCCCCTTAATGATTAGCATATGCTCATCATAACATGAGTTACTGGCAAACGTACATTGACGATACTTGGAAGTTGGCGCTATGATGATAGGCAAACGAATTTGTAGCGTCGCTACGGAAAGTAGGCATGAAATGACTGAATTTTACCTGATCCGTCACGGTCAAACAACGGGCAACACCCAAGGCATTAAGCAAGGGACGACGAATACGGCCATTACCCACTTAAATGAAACTGGTCAACAGCAAGCACAGCGGTTACATGATCATTTTGCGATTGATTTTGCCGATCAGCTATTTGTAAGTCCCTTGATTCGGACACAGCAAACAGCAGCAATTGTAAATCAAACGGCAGCGCTACCGCAAACCGTGGATCAGCGGTTATTGGAAATTTCGTATGGTCGCTGGGACGGCCAACTTAATGCGGAGCTCAAACAACAGTACCCAGCACTATTTAGTGATTTAACTGGTGATGTGTTACCGGCCTATGCGGCAGAAGCTGGTGGTGAAACCTTTGCGGACGTTGAGCGCCGAGTGGCAGACTTTGTCGCTGAGAAAGTCCGCGACTATCCAACGGGAAAGTTGGTCGTGGTCACCCATGGGTTTACCGTGCGGAGTTTTGTCGTGAATGCATTACAAGTACCGCATCCGTTGGCAGTACCGGAGCCCGATAATACCAGTGTGACGAAAATTAGGGTCACGGCTAAGGGTCAGCAAGTATTAGAATATTTCAACCGCATTTATTAATTTATTTGCTAAAGAAAAGCCAGATTGAGTCCCTCAATCTGGCTTTTTATTATCCATAAAGCCTATTCTGTTACGGGTTTGTCATATAAAAAGCAAAATGTGAACAAATTGTGAATTAAGTTCAATCTTTTTGTTAATGTTATAGAAATCATAAGAAAAAGATGATATTATAAAATCATTGAAAAGCGGTTACAGCAGCTGAAACAAAAGAATATTTTGTAATGCTGGCTTAAAGGGTGTAACTGGCAAGTACCATAAAATAAACAATTAGAAATAGACTAAATTGAAGATTTGCATTGACAAATCGCCATAACTCATTAAGGAGAGTGAAGCTCATGATCACATTATTCTACAGCTCAAATTGCACATCGTCTCGTAAGGCCGTTCAATGGTTGGAAGATCACCAGATTCCTTATGTGAAGCGCTATATCCGCAAAGCGCCACCGAGTGTTGATGAATTAAAATGCATGATGCAACACGTTGAAAATGGGTTAGATGATATTTTAGCAAAACGCTATAAACCTGAATTATTCACCATAAGTTCTCCAAGTACAGTGTCACCCCGGTATCATGG
>NZ_AZDA01000004.1 GCF_001434575.1 Loigolactobacillus bifermentans DSM 20003 | reverse complement strand
TTGTTCTTCAAAACCCACCACGCTGAACCTTACGGTTCTGACTTGGTTAAGTCCTCGACCGATTAGTATTGGTCCGCTCCATGTATCACTACACTTCCACTTCCAACCTATCTACCTGATCATCTCTCAGGGGTCTTACTTCCATAAAGGAATGGGAAATCTCATCTTGTGGGGGGCTTCACACTTAGATGCTTTCAGCGTTTATCCCGTCCATACTTAGCTACCCAGCGATGCGCCTGGCGGCACAACTGGTACACCAGCGGTATGTCCATTCCGGTCCTCTCGTACTAGGAACAGCTCCACTCAAATTTCCTACGCCCGCGACGGATAGGGACCGAACTGTCTCACGACGTTCTGAACCCAGCTCGCGTACCGCTTTAATGGGCGAACAGCCCAACCCTTGGGACCAACTACAGCCCCAGGATGCGATGAGCCGACATCGAGGTGCCAAACCTCCCCGTCGATGTGGACTCTTGGGGGAGATAAGCCTGTTATCCCCAGGGTAGCTTTTATCCGTTGAGCGATGGCCCTTCCATGCGGAACCACCGGATCACTAAGCCCGACTTTCGTCCCTGCTCGACCTGTAAGTCTCGCAGTCAAGCTCCCTTATGCCTTTACACGCTATGAATGATTTCCAACCATTCTGAGGGAACCTTTGGGCGCCTCCGTTACTTTTTAGGAGGCGACCGCCCCAGTCAAACTGCCCACCTGACACTGTCTCCCGCCACGCTGAGTGGCGCGGGTTAGAGTGTTCATACAGCAAGGGTAGTATCCCACCAATGCCTCCACCGAAACTAGCGTTCCGGCTTCAACGGCTCCTACCTATCCTGTACAAGCTGTACCAACACTCAATATCAAGCTACAGTAAAGCTCCATGGGGTCTTTCCGTCCTGTCGCGGGTAACCCGCATCTTCACGGGTATTATAATTTCACCGAGTCTCTCGTCGAGACAGTGCCCAGATCGTTACGCCTTTCGTGCGGGTCGGAACTTACCCGACAAGGAATTTCGCTACCTTAGGACCGTTATAGTTACGGCCGCCGTTTACTGGGGCTTCATTTCTGAGCTTCGCACCGAAGTGCTAACACATCCACTTAACCTTCCAGCACCGGGCAGGCGTCAGCCTCTATACGTCATCTTACGATTTAGCAGGGACCTGTGTTTTTGATAAACAGTCGCCTGGGCCTATTCACTGCGGCTGCACTTGCGTGCAGCACCCCTTCTTCCGAAGTTACGGGGTCATTTTGCCGAGTTCCTTAACGAGAGTTCGCTCGCTCACCTGAGGATTCTCTCCTCGACTACCTGTGTCGGTTTGCGGTACGGGTAGTTTATTTCTCACTAGAAGCTTTTCTTGGCAGTGTGACATCAGGTACTTCGCTACTTAAATTTCGCTACCCATCACAACTTGTCCGTATAAGATCAAGCATTTGACTCAACCTAAGACTTGTTGCTTGGCCATTCATATCCAACAGAATGGTTACCTTAGCCTCCTGCGTCCCTCCATCGTTCAAACAAAATAAACTAGTACAGGAATCTCAACCTGTTATCCATCGCCTACGCCTCTCGGCCTCGGCTTAGGTCCCGACTAACCCTGGGAGGACGAGCCTTCCCCAGGAAACCTTAGTCATTCGGTGGACAGGATTCTCACCTGTCTTTCGCTACTCATACCGGCATTCTCACTTCTAAGCGCTCCAGCCGTCCTCACGATCGACCTTCAACGCCCTTAGAACGCTCTCCTACCACGGCCACGTAGTGGCCATCCACAGTTTCGGTATTATGTTTAGCCCCGGTACATTTTCGGCGCAGGGTCACTCGACTAGTGAGCTATTACGCACTCTTTAAATGGTGGCTGCTTCTGAGCCAACATCCTAGTTGTCTATGCAACCCCACATCCTTTTCCACTTAACATAAATTTTGGGACCTTAACTGGTGATCTGGGCTGTTTCCCTTTCGACTACGGATCTTATCACTCATAGTCTGACTCCCGGATAATTACATCGATGGCATTCGGAGTTTATCTGAATTCAGTAACCCAAGACGGGCCCCTAGTCCAAACAGTGCTCTACCTCCATGATGATTTCTTCCGAGGCTAGCCCTAAAGCTATTTCGGAGAGAACCAGCTATCTCCAAGTTCGTTTGGAATTTCACCGCTACCCACACCTCATCCCAGCATTTTTCAACATACACGGGTTCGGTCCTCCAGTGTGTTTTACCACACCTTCAACCTGGACATGGGTAGGTCACCTGGTTTCGGGTCTACGTCTACAAACTATGTTGCCCATTTCAGACTCGCTTTCGCTACGGCTCCGGTTTTTCACCTTAACCTCGCTTGCAAACGTAACTCGCCGGTTCATTCTACAAAAGGCACGCCATCACACATTAACGTGCTCTGACTACTTGTAGGCATACGGTTTCAGGAACTGTTTCACTCCCCTTCCGGGGTGCTTTTCACCTTTCCCTCACGGTACTGGTTCACTATCGGTCACTAGGGAGTATTTAGCCTTGGGAGATGGTCCTCCCGGATTCCGACGGAATTTCACGTGTTCCGCCGTACTCAGGATCCTGGCCGGAGGGCCAGTGGTTTTGTCTACGGGATTTTCACCCTCTTTGATGCAGCGTTCCAACTGCTTCGACTACCACTGACTTTGGTAACTCCAAAGGCCAGTCCTACAACCCCAAGAAGCAAGCTTCTTGGTTTGGGCTGTTCCCCGTTCGCTCGCCGCTACTTAGGGAATCGATTTTTCTTTCTATTCCTGTGGGTACTGAGATGTTTCAGTTCCCCACGTCTACCTCTATATTGCTATGTATTCACAATACAGTAACCAACGACTAAGTTGGCTGGGTTCCCCCATTCGGAAATCTTCGGATCAAAGCTTACGTATAGCTCCCCGAAGCATATCGGTATTAGTTCCGTCCTTCATCGGCTCCTAGTGCCAAGGCATCCACCGTACGCCCTTTATAACTTAACCTATGATACCTACGGTATCGGTTAATGAGTTTAGCGTTGTTAATTCTCTTAAAACTCTTTAAAACGCGGTGTTTTTCTCGGTTTTTAAAACAAGAAAATAAAA
>NZ_AZDA01000053.1 GCF_001434575.1 Loigolactobacillus bifermentans DSM 20003 | reverse complement strand
TTACGTAAAACTGATAATTTGGCCAATCAATTTGATGCATATGCATAATTCAGGCTTAAATTTCAAAAAACAACAAAAGGTTAGGGATTGCTAAAACTTAGCGTATCAGAAAAGTAAAACAGCGGCGTTCGCGTTTAAATCATGAGCGAACGCCGCCGTTTTTTGGTTGCCATTAAGGTCAATCACGCTACAAGTCCTTGGCAGATAAGTTTCGGCGGCGCCGCAAAGACCAAATCAGTGTTGCCGCGGGAATCGCCGATAATAAAATCGATACTGGCCAATCCAACCAACCGCCAATCAGCGGTAGTTTGACGTTCATGCCGTAAAAGCCGGAAATAATCGGTGGGATCGCCAGTGCAAGTGACCAGATCGTCATAATCCACATGGTGGTGTTTAAATTTTTATCTAGTAGCTTGGCATAGGTGTCGGTGACCTGTTGGACAATCTCACCGTTGACTTGGGCCAGCTCTTTCGTTTGTTGAAATTCATTTTGCAAATTACGTAGCCAGTAGCGTTCGCGCTTCGTTAAAAGGTTGGCATAATCACTGGCATCAGCGACTGCTAGTAGTTGTTCAGCGGCAATGAGATTACCACTGGCCGCGGCCTTTAGGTAGATCATACTTTTACTGAGTTCAGACAAACGCAGAATCTGTTCGTTGCTAGGGTTGGTTTTGTAGCGTTCTAATTGTTCTCGTAAATTATCAAGCGCGCTGATTCGGTCGAAATAGTCATTGTTGAATTCAAACATGATCGCCATTACCAGCATAAAAGGGCTTGGTTTTTGATGATGACTGGCGGTGATGGTTTGATGATATTCTGAAATAACTTGCGCAATCTTTTTATTTTCAGTTTGAACGATTGTGATGAGCACATGATCAATGAGGAGCACGACAAAAGGGGTTGTTTGGGCACGTTCATTTTCCGGACTGGTATTTGGCTGGAGAATTTTGAAGATGAACAGGCCACAGTCATGATCGGGATCGTAGTCAAAGCGCGCACGGCCTTTTTTATTGCGAATGTATTTAATGAAATGGCGAGGCACATGGTATTTGGTGATCAAAGTGGTAAGCTCTGCTTCATTTGGGTCAGTGAGGGCCAGCCACTGATAGGTGTTCCATAACGTTTTAGTTTGTAACATTGTGAAGGCTCCTTTCGGTAAGTACTGTGTATTCGGTTTATTAAGTATCAGATTCAATCAAAGTGTATGCCAGGTTTAATTCGAATGATTCGTGAGCCACTATTAGCACAATACCGAATTTATGCCATTCGGGCAAACGATGTCGGTGAAGGTCGTTGAACGAGTCACCATTGTCAAGCGCGCTTAACGGCTATATGGTGACTAGTTCAAGCTTCAATAAGATGATACCCAGATTTACTTGAATCATTTGGTAAGATTTTTCTGTTTCAAGGTGATCGTAGAATAATAAAAAGATTTCCAAGTTCATTGGTAACGGGCTTTAGGAAATATTTGTGTGAAATTTAAGTTGCGCTTTAGATGACCAAAGACTGGTTCAACCTCGATTTTTCAAGTTGTGGCAATGAATGAAGCATCTTTGTCACTTGAATTGTTTCTTGCCACTGTCGATGAAGACTTTTTAGAGACCTGAATTATTCACCATAAGTTCTCCAAGTACAGTGTCACCCCGGTATCATGG
>NZ_AZDA01000052.1 GCF_001434575.1 Loigolactobacillus bifermentans DSM 20003 | reverse complement strand
ATTCTGAGTGTTCGGCTTCCTACCGCTACTTTTCGTATGGATGTTCCATTAACCCCTTAACGGCTACTTCTGTTGCCGGGATTATTTTCTCATTTAACGCCTTTCAAACCGTGATTAACATGGGCAGTGAAATTGAAAACCCCAAAAAGAACATTGAACGGGGCATGTTTTTATCCCTGCTGATTTCTGGCGCCATTTACGTGGTCTTGCAAAGTACGTTTATTACGTCTATGCCGGCTAGCGCGTTAGTCCACGGCTGGCACGGGTTGAATTTCAACTCGCCGTTTGCGGACCTGGCCATTTTACTAGGCATTCACTGGTTATCCGTTTTACTTTACATGGATGCGTTTGTCTCGCCATTTGGCACGGGGGTTTCCTTTGTGGCCTCCACCGCGCGGGCGTTATACGCCATGGCCGGCAACCACCATTTGCCTAAAGCTTTGGCCCGGCTTAACTTAAAATACGGTACCCCGAGAATTGCCATGGTGGTCAGCGCTGTTTTGAGTATGGTCATGGTATCGATTTTCCGCTCCTGGTCCCTGTTGGCCACGGTGCTGTCCACCGCTACGTTAATCGCCTACCTGACGGGGCCGGTCACCGCTGTCTCCTTGCGCCATATCGGCAGCCGCTTAATCCGCCCGATTCGCCTAAAACATTTAGGCTTCATGGCACCATTTTCGTTTATCTTAGCGTCCCTGGCTATTTACTGGGCCAAATGGCCAACCACTATTGAAGTGATTGTGATCATTTTACTAGGCCTGCCGATTTACTTTTTCTACGAATGGAAGCTGCACTTTAAAGAGACAAAAAAGGCCTTTGGTGCGAGTCTGTGGCTGGTGACCTACCTGATTTTCATTTCAATCATGTCTTATATTGGCGGCCAACCATTTAACGGGTTGAATTGGATTCACTACCCGTGGGACCAGCTGATTATCGCCATTGCCTCCTACGGCTTCTACCGTTGGGGCGTGCGTTCAGCGATTGTCACCGCCGACTTTAAAGCCGCTGAAAAATTAAACCAAAAAGCGGACCAGCAATTAAATTAAAACCACAGCCTGTTGCCTCACATTAAATGACGCAACAGGCTTTTTTGATGCAATGCGTAACAAACTATTTTTTTAAATGAATCGCTTTTAAATGAAACCCTGTTAACGTGCATTTCTTAATTATTTAAAGCGTTTTCAATATTTGACTGGTTTTTCACAAGATAACCTTGTATCATGAAATTGTAATGCGTTTTATTTACCGGCAGCAGAGCCGCTTTTGCAGCGGCCTGTGCCGGTAAGTCGTCGGTTTGCGGAAAAATTCCGCATGAATGAATTGAGGAGGTATTTTATGACTGACAGAATCTCTTTAGAAAAAGCAGCAATTGAATTTAGTGACGCTAACGCACCGCATCCCCGGATTTATGAGTTAGAGCCAAAAGCCGGCCGGGCTTTGCTGGAAGAAGTCCAATCCAGTAAAATCACCAAACAGCCTGCTGACATCACTGATTTACCAGTGGATACCGGCAAATGGGGTACCATTAACGTGCGGGTGATCCGCCCAGAAAAAAACGATGCCGTTCTGCCTGTGATTTTTTACATTCACGGCGCCGGCTGGGTTTTCGGCAGCGCAAAAACCCACGATAAATTAGCCCGGGAACTGGCCGTACGCACCAATTCAGCCGTTGTTTTCCCAGAATATTCCCTGTCACCAGAAGCAAAGTACCCAACGGCTATTGAGCAAAACTACGCTGTTTTGCAAAAATTGCCTGAATTAAAAGACAAATTCAAATTAGACGTCACCAAACTAACCGTCGCCGGTGATTCTGTTGGCGGGAACATGTCCACCGTCATGACGATTATGACCAAGCAGCGCAAAGGTCTAAAGATCAACCAACAAGTCTTGTACTACCCAGTAACAGACGCTGACTTCGGCACAGGTTCTTATTTAGAATTCGCCGATAACTACTACTTGACCCGAGACGGGATGAAATGGTTCTGGGACCAATACACCGAACGAGATACAGACCGCGCCGACATTACAGCCTCCCCATTACGGGCGACCTTAGCTGACTTAAAAGACCTGCCCGCCGCATTAATCTTAACGGATGAAGCCGACGTATTACGCGACGAAGGCGAAGCTTACGCCCGGAAACTAAGGGACGCTGGCGTTGAAGTCACACAAGCCCGCTTCCAAGGAATGATTCATGATTTCGTCATGCTAAACGTGTTAGACCAAACCAACGCGGCCCGCGCCGCCATGACCTTATCCACAGACTGGATTAACCAAAAAAACAACGGCTAATGCGGTTGACCGAAAAAGGACGCTGCCTCATTTGAGGCGGGGCCCTTTTTTTGATTGACTGGTTGAAACGATCATTATATTTTAGGCGGCACTTTTTGCTGTTTTAGTGTCACGTTACTTGCGGTTAATCCTTGATAGTGGCCCTTGACTGCACTAACTTCAAAGCTGGTTTATCGGCTGCTGCGGAAACGTGATAAAGCGACATAATGGGCTAATGCTCAGAATGCATAATCCAACTGAGCTGGTCTATAGGCTGCCGCAGAAACGTGATAAAGCGAGACAGACTGCTCCGCTTAGCTACGCAATGGGATAATACCAAAACCCGGTATTTCCCCCTCGCTAGGCTAATGCTCACAGTCTAACCGTCTCGTTTATCACGCTACCAAAAAAGCCGCCATTTGCCGTGGGCGGCTTCCATCAGAATAAGGCTTTGTTACCCAAGCACAGGCGGCACTTGTGGGAATGCTGCCTGCTTACTATGAAAGAAAAAGCTTCAAAACAAAGTATTTGGGTTGTTAGCAGCCACTACACTGCTAACAGTGAAAAGCATAACATGGTCGGCTCTAAAATAAAAGTCATTCTAAAATTCAAATTAATTTTGACTTCTGTGAAAAATATTCGTAGTACCTGAATTATTCACCATAAGTTCTCCAAGTACAGTGTCACCCCGGTATCATGG
>NZ_AZDA01000051.1 GCF_001434575.1 Loigolactobacillus bifermentans DSM 20003 | reverse complement strand
GGCTTACGCCCGAACAACTTGCAAGTTCAGCTTTATGCCAATGGCAAAAAGTCAGGCGAACCGGTAGACTTAACGGCAACCGCTGATTGGACCCATACTTGGACCGACTTAGCCGTTAATCAAAATGGGCAAAAAATCAGCTATACCGTTAAAGAAACCCAAAAGACGCCTGGTTACACCACACAGGTCGACGATCAAAACGCTGGTAATATCGTTATTACCAATACCCATCAACCGGCTGTGACTAGCGTTAAAGGCACCAAAACTTGGGCCGACCATGACAATCAAGACGGCGTGCGACCAAAGGCCATCACGATTCATTTATTAGCCGACGGTCAGCCTGTTGCTGAGAAAAAAGTCACGGCTTC
>NZ_AZDA01000050.1 GCF_001434575.1 Loigolactobacillus bifermentans DSM 20003 | reverse complement strand
CTTTTTGCGTAATCTGCGTTACTAAATTTGTTCAAGTTATTTCTTGCAATCTGCCTAATTTAGAAACAACGGTCATTCAGTTGTATACCAAGGGAATTACCACTGCTGAAATTGCCGAACTTATTGAGAAAATGTACGGTGCTCACTACTCCAAAGCCACGGTTTCCAACATGACTAAAGCCGTCAATGAACAGGTTCAAGCTTTCCAGCAACGTCGACTGGCTTCACAATATGCGGCCATCTTCTTAGATGCCACTTACTTGCCGTTAAAGCGGGATACCGTTCAAAAAGAAGCCGTTCATATTGCGATTGGCATTCGTCCAGATGGTACGAAAGAAGTGCTGAACTACCAAGTGGCGCCAACGGAATCGACTGGAATCTGGACTGAACTGCTGGGAACCTTGATCAAGCAGGGCGTTAAAGATGTGCTGTTGTTTGTGGCCGATGGGTTAGTTGGTTTGGATGAGGGCTTGAATCGGCATTTCCCTAAAGCCAAACGACAACGTTGCCTGGTTCATGTTGGGCGGAATCTGATGAACAAAGTTCGCGTAAAAGACCGCAAGGCCGTGATCAGTGACTTTAAACAAGTTCATCGGGCCGCCAACCGTGAAGCAGCCGAACTGAAACTGAATGAGTTCGCCAACAACTGGCATCAGACCTATCCCAAATTAATCAAAGATCTGCTTAAAATGCCGAATTTATTCACTTTCATGGACTTTCCACCAGCTATCCGGCAATCACTATACTCCACTAACCTGATTGAGAACTTTAATAAGCATCTCAAGCGCACCACCCACCACAAAGAACAATTTCCAACGGAAGATTCACTGGATCGCTTCCTGGTTTCTCAGTTTAATGTTTATAACGAGAAGTCTCTGAAGCGGATCCACCGAGGGTTCAAAGGACTCCAGGACACCTTGGAAGCATCATTTATTTAAGTTAGATACATATTATATGTACGAAGGCATTTCATTTACACAAGATTCTTGACGCTACCAAGAAAGTATAATACTGTTCAATTAAAACAAGGTAAACAAAAACCACAACCTTAATTGATTGTGGTTTTGCTTTTTTCTTTAAAAGAAGGTTGAAATGAGTGCTAAAATTGCTAAACCACCTTGGGCTAGAATAATTTTTTTATCACTTGTAATACTGCCATATAATGCCACTAAAATAATATAAATTAATAGTAATCTACTAATTTCTATTGGATTACTTGACAGAAAAACACTGTATAATAACCCCACACCAATCAAACCATTATAAATCCCCTGATTTTTAAAAAGCGTGTTTAAAGCTTTGCTTTTCAACTCTTCTTTTGTCATGTTAAATACTCGACTTGTAGCGTCTGAAGTTGTAGCAAACGTTTCTAAATATAGGATATAGAAAAATTCCAAAGCTACTAAAACAATCAATACTGTTGATAAAATTGACATTCTTTCTCCTTTCTTAACTATTTATTTTGATTAGGCAAATTCTATAATTAATCCGAACAGAAATTAAAAAGCCCAAAGCAATCACTTA
>NZ_AZDA01000049.1 GCF_001434575.1 Loigolactobacillus bifermentans DSM 20003 | reverse complement strand
AGGACAAACGTTAAAAATACCGTCGCTGTAGTTCAGATGGCCCACGTTTATATCCATACCAGTTATCTGACCGGTTTTAGGCTTGGATGCAATTTCACAGCAACGTCAAACGGCAAACTTGCCCAGTAGGTACCATTCTCACGATAAATGGAGACCACTTTTAAAGTACCGGTTAAATGGCGCGCACCACGAAACGAAATATCGTACCAAACCTTTGTACCGTGTGGCTTGTCTAACCGTAATCGACCATTAACAATTTTGGCACGATCCGTCTTAAATCCCTGACGCGGTGCTTTTTTGGATTTGAAATGTGGTTTACCCCAGTCCGGTAAAGATTGGTCAAAGAAGTTTTGCCAAGCTTTGCCTAAGTCAGTGATGGCTAACTGTAAGCAGCGCGCAGACAACTGATATTGCCAGTCTTGCTTATTTGCGACTAATTCGTCACGCACTTTACGCGCAGTGGGACGCAACTTTTTATCAGCCAAGATTTGCGAGCTATCATACATTGCATTCCAAGTGGCTAAGCCTTGATTCCAGCAATAACGGCGATAATCACAGAGTTGTGCTAAAATACGGCGCATGGTGGCATTCGGATATAATCTGACTTTTACTGTTTGCATCATCTCGATCCCCCCCTCTTGTGATTAACTTCACCACACAGGGTTCTATTGAAAAGGTCTACTGTTTTGCTATTTTATTTTTTGAGCGTCATTCATATCTACATTTTTAAACTGATCTCTATGAATGACATATTTCGACTTGATTTGATGTTATGCTACATTTTTGTTAACAGCTATCAGCTCCTTTTTTTAAAGAGGATAAAAAAACACCTCCTAGCAATTTGCTTGGAGGTGTTATGATAGCAACCGCGATCTGTTACTTCATGTTAGTCACTACCGAATTTGATTCAATTTTGCGTCATTGAACGCTCTTATTTGCCGCCTTTTTTCATAGCAGCCATTTCAGAGTAGTTTTCAGACCGTTTCTTCATATCATCAACAGTCTTGTCGAACATTTCTTCAACGACAGCTTCGTCCTTCTTCACACCATGTAAGCGTGAGAAACGAGTTTGTGTTTCCAAGAAGTCAGGGATCTTCGTGAAGTCAGCCTTCTTGTAGTCGAA
>NZ_AZDA01000048.1 GCF_001434575.1 Loigolactobacillus bifermentans DSM 20003 | reverse complement strand
TTAAGGACGAAAAAAATAAGATTGAACAACGGCTAGGTAAACAAATCATCAGTCAATCCAATTTAGATTATGCTAATTTGTCTAACGATCAGATTAAGCTTTTAGCTAAGCAATTTTCTGAATTTTTAAAGGTAAAGTCCGTAGATCATTAGCCATACGAGATGGGGAAATTCTATGTCTAATCAATATGAAAAACTAGTCGAGCAGCAAGCGCGTTTAAAACAAAAAATTGAGCGGGAAGATTTTAAATTACGGCAATCTAAATATTATGAAAGTCGGCAAGACCGCAAAGCTCGTTCTCGCCGATTAATTCAAAAAGGAGCTTTGCTAGAAAAATACTTTCAAGCTGATAACCTTTCGGTTGAACAAACCGAAGAGCTTTTAAAAACATTTGCCGATTACGTTAATGCCCATAAGCCGAATAAGCTCAAAAACGATCAACCTAATAACTAGGCCGATCGTTTTTATTTTCTGGATCATTTTTTGGCTTAATTTCTGGGTTTTGATCCGCAAAATCTTTTAATTGTTCTTGGATTCTTTTACCAATTTCGTCTTCAACTGATTTAAGCTCTAAGTTTGCTCTAATTTGTAATCCTTGAATGCCATTGTCATATGTCCACCGTTTAATTTTAGCCATGTCATTAGTTCGATAATAATTGGCAATTAGTTCGTTCCATTGATCCCACTTATCTAACGGCACATTGATTAAGCCTGCACCACCGTCAATCATAATTTTATTAGCACTTAAAGTCGCCGTCCTTTTGTTCCCGTCCCAAAAGATTTGTTGGCGCATATTATGATACATAACAGTCAATGCTTTATCAGTGGTCGTTGTTTGCGGATCAGCCAAAATTTTTTGTAAAAAGGATTGTTCTTGTTTTTCGTTAATTAAGGGTGGTTCAAAAAAGTCTTCACTGCCTAAATCAACTCCTCCTTTTCCTTGCCGTAATTCTCCTGGTACTAAGGCGTCTTCCGCGGCCACAATCTTGTTAATTTGTTTTTCCATGGTTAACGTTAAGGAGGAATTTTGATCAGTGATATATTGCCACCCACGCTTTAAGTTAACAATTGTCAAAATATCTTCAACAGGAACGCCTGCCACACTCATGCCGTCCATAATGGTTTGTGTTTGCGGCAAAGTGGTATTTACGCCTTCAAAGCGGGCACTAGTGTGTACTAGCTTGGTAAAATTTGTTCGAGCAAACCGTTTGTTTTCTGCAACTGTAAATTGATACTTGTCCATATATGCTTGTGTCTTAGTCATATTTTGTGCCTCCTTTTCATTCCAACCACTGATTCTTTGACTCGTCCATGTTAAATCACGAAATGCTTTTCGTTGATAATTTTTTTCTTGCCGTTTATCTAAGAGGTAAGTGTGTAACGCGTCAAACAACTTGCGCTTATCAGGGTCTGGATTATGTGCCGCTTGTTCCCAAACGCCTTAAATATTGACTGTCCAGGGGTCAGCCAACAATTGCTCTATTTTTTCGACTTCTTTGCTTGGTTTGGTCATTTAAAAAACTCCTTTCCCATCTTTCTAGATTAGTTATCGCCTATTCAGCTATTTAAGGCGCCTATTTTAGCTTATAAACGGTTCTAAATCGGTTTTAATATAATTATGTGCCGAACACTTAAAACGGCTTAGATGAGCTTATATGCCGTTTAATTCTAAAAGCGCTCATTGTCAGCGTTTTGCTCTTCGGGGTGTTTGGCCGCGTATTCTCTAGCCGCTTGTTTATTCCACCAAACACCAAATAGGTTTTGCATGGTGCCGTACAGGTAGTTTTCCACGTTCTTGATGTGCTTCTCATTGCTTCTTAGGGCGTTAAAGTAACGTCTCAAGGCTTTAGTCATTAAAAATTTAAGTTCTTCGTCGTCCAGTGGGATTATGACGCCAATATCTTTATGATCCTTCTCAACTCGGTACTTAGCATTTAAGATAATACCAACGAAGCGACGCATCTGTTGCGGGGTACGGCACCAAAAACTAAGCAGTATTCATCATGTTACAGCACCCAAGTAAAA
>NZ_AZDA01000047.1 GCF_001434575.1 Loigolactobacillus bifermentans DSM 20003 | reverse complement strand
TTTAAAGGCAGCTGATCTTTTTTGTCCGAACAGCGTTCGGATTAATTTTACAATCTGCCATTAATAAAAAATACGTCGTTATTCGATGACTGTTGGTACGATCAATTCGAAGCGGTCTGTCAAATAGGTCAATTCAATTGGCAGTTTAACCGCTGGGTCGCCGTCAATACGTGTCGTCACGGCTTGACCAGTTGCACTCGTAATTCGTGCACTGGTTGCCGTTAGCTGTGTAATGGCCTTGGAGTTTTGCAAGTTCCCCGTTAGTGCGAACCAAATATATGGAATTACTTGCCGCCAGCCAATGTTGTTAAGTAGACTAATATGCATTTTTCCTGGAGCAGACGCGCTATAGACGTGCCCACCGACTGATTTGGTCGTTGTAATCAAACAGAACCATGTTTTTAAGGTGTGGCTTCCTTCGTGTTTGAATTGATATCGAATTGGCAGTGACTTATTGTGACCAATATGGCGAATAGCACGGTAAAGATAGCTTAATTTACCGAATCGCTGCTTCTCAGATTGTCGAACTTCATTGGAAATGTCAGCCAAATTACCGAATGTCAGTGAACTCACGACTGCCCGGCGTTGATTACAAACTAGCATGCCGACTGCTTGGGTCGCCGGCTGAGTACAAATTAGTTCGATGGCCGCTTGGGGGTCAGTTGGTAACTGGTAGCGGGTTGCAAAATTATTAACCGTTCCCATGGGAATAACGCCGATACGAATATGTGCTTCAGCTTGGATTAGGGCTGTCATTGCAACGTTCAGTGTGCCATCTCCACCAATAACAATTAGTGCTGACAGTTGAGGAAGTGTTTGCTTAATTAACGCAATTGCCCGGGGGATTCCTGGTGTTGTCAGTAATTGAGACTCAATGCCGTGGTTCGATAGCGCTTGCGCGGTTTGATGGGCGACGGTTGCCGCTTGCCCATTACCCGCTTGTCCGTTATAGAAAATGCCGTAAGTTGTTGTCATGACAATCGCCTCTTGATTAAAAAATTAAGTTTATTCATCGCTTATTTAGTAAGCTTTTGATAGTCTCAGTATAGCTTGAACACTAGTTTGACTGGAAATAATATGCATCATTACTGAATTAGTCGGGTCAATGTGATACAATCCATTTTTGAGTGCATAAATTTTCCTTTCTTGACATATATCAATTTTAATAAGTTTAGAATAGCATATAATGGACTTATAATGAAGAATTGGAGGAATCATTCATGACTAAAAAATACGTTGCTAACATCGTACCACTAAACGTAGAAGGCATTGGAACGGCACCCCATGGAACTGCCACCTTTGTTGAAGACGGTGACCAATTACACGTGGCGATTGAAATGTTTGATACACCTGCAAATACGCAACACTGGGAACATTTCCACGGTTTTCCAGATGGTAAGGCGGCCCAAATTGCCACGATGGCGCAGGATGCCAATCATGACGGATTTGTCGACTTGCCAGAAACTGAACCAGTCTCAGGGACAACGATGGTGCCATTTGACAACGCCCCACATCACATGGACGTGCCAAATGATAACTACCCAGTCGCTGACGCCCAAGGCCACTTTGCCTACGAAATCGATGTGCCATTAGCTGATTTGCAAGCGAAGTTCAAAGAAGTCTTTGGTACCGATGACTTGGAACTCGACAAACGGGTCATCTACATTCACGGCGTACCACAAGACTTGGCTTTACCAGCCACCGTTGCTGGTGAAGTTGGCGCCTACGATGCACACGTCACCTTACCAATTGCGGTTGGGAAGATTGAAGTCGCAGACTAACCTAAAATTTGAAGTAAGCTAAAACATAACGACCGGATGAGCCTATCACATGACAGGTTCATCCGGTCGTTATGTTTATTTCTTTAGACTATCGACGGAAGCCTTGAAAACGCGAAATCGATTGACGATTATGGTTCCGACTGGCGAAGCACGTCCGTTAATTGTTGCCGAAAAATTGGCGTCCAGATATTCCGATAACCTAATCGGGTTGGATGAGCGTCGTCGACCATTGCTAGTGGTTGGGCGCGATTTTCAGCTTTGACCACTGGATCTTGCCAGAGGTCAATAATCGTGAAGTGCCACTTTTTTTGTAAGACTTTCAATTGCTGCACTAATTTACCATAATTCGCATTGGATTGAAGTCAATATTTGAGACAGATTTTAAGAGACATTCAGAACCGCGTTTA
>NZ_AZDA01000046.1 GCF_001434575.1 Loigolactobacillus bifermentans DSM 20003 | reverse complement strand
TGGTCCAAAATTGTGCGGTATGCCGATATTAAACCTCGTATGAATAATTCGGGTAAACTTGAAAAATATTTAAAATTTCAAAATATAGATTTTTTAAAAGACCAATCAAAGCTTAAAAACTTTTGGGATATTGCTAAGGAAGATTTTAGTTCTGAAACAAGAAGAGCAGAATTTTACGAGACTATGGCATATCATAATATAGGAATTACAAAAAATGAATATCTTAGTATATTGAGAAGTGCTCTATATGGAACAAATTTTTCTCGAATGAACAATAGGTCTGATATGATTGATGAAATTGCGGAATTTTCAGTTGTGGATAAAGTGTTTCAACAGATTATAAATTATAATTTTGATGATTTACTTGATTATAAAATTTCTAAGCTGAGAATAAAGTATGATATAAAAAGTAAGATGGAGATTCCAGAGGATCTTATTAAACACTGCCATGGATTTCTTCCAATGTATGAAAGCTGGCGCCAGTATAGTTCACAGAATGTGATTCTTAGCGATGATGCGTATATGGAACTGCTTACAAATTCTTCTAATGAGGCAAATGTAGTGCAATCACAGTTATTGCAGAATACACAGGCCTGGCTAGTTGGTTTTTCATTTAATGACGTTAATTTACGAAGATTACTGTGGCAGTCAAAACAGAATCGTAATAAGAATGGTATAAAACAACGACATATTGCTTTTATTAAACGAATACGATTGGAAGAAGGACAAATACCTAATGGTCGATTACGTCGTTTTTTAAATTTTGAGTTGTTTCATGATCAAATTAAAATACTTAATGAATTGGGAGTTCAAGTGTTTACTGTTGAAAGTTTTGATGAATTACCATTAAAGTTTAGAAAAGCATTAAATAGATCAATAAGTTTAAAAACTGAATGATTTAAAAATATGTCACCTGCTAAGCAAATACCCAAGACAGCGTGACTATTTAACGATATGCAGTTTTAAATGGTTATTTGCCCAAGGCAGTTATATTATTTAAATGTTGGATTCAAATTAAGAAAAATTGAGTTGTATGTTATTAGCCATATCATAAACGTATCACCGATGAAATGACACCAGCAGTTGAAAGGGCTAGGTACAGCACTGCGTGGCGTAAAACAGGTACCGATTAAAAAGTAAAATCTGACTGATACTCCAGGAAACACGTGGTAATCAAATCATTTGGCGAACCCGGATGCTTATGCCATAATAACGCCATAAGCGCTACCAATGCTTTCAAATGTGGGCGCAAACGTTAAATGAGGTGATCGATATGACAAAGAAGATCGGCTTTTTGAGTTTTGGGTTTTGGCAACAAAATAATTCTATGGTAACTTCTGCCCAACAGGCTTATGAAGAATCAGTGGATTTGGCAGTTGAAGCGGAGAAGTTAGGTATGGATGGCGCCTGGTACCGGGTGCATCATTTTGCAGACCAAATTGGCACGCCGTATCCGTTAATGGCTGCGGTTGGGGCAAAAACGTCTAAAATCGAGATTGGCACTGGCTTAGTGGATATGCGGTATGAGAATCCGTTTATGATGGCGGAAAATGTCATGTCAACCGATGTTCTCACGCAAAGCCGGGTGGAACTTGGTGTTGGCCGCGGGTCGCCGGAACAAGTGAAGGATGGCTGGCAGTATTTTGGTTATGATTATTCGGAAGAAGAAATCAAAGAAATTGCCCGGCAGCGCACGTTGAAGTTTTTGGAACTGCTCAAAGGGGAACCTTTTGCGGAACCTAATCCGCAACCGATGTTTCCACAAGCACCTGGTTTACGCCGGTTAGAGCCGTTTTCACCAACGTTGCACAAGCGGATCTGGTGGGGCGCTGGTAGTCAGGCCACTGCAGTTTGGGCGGCCCAACAGGGGATGAACTTACAGTCTTCCACGTTGGTGAACTACGAGTCCAATGAACCATTCCACGTGCAACAGGCTAAGCAGTTACAAGTTTATAAGGCAGCGTGGAAGCAAGCAGGACACGATTTTGAACCGCGGACGCTGGTCACCCGTTCCATTATGCCAATTGTCAATGACCAAGATGCGAAGTTATTTGCCCAAGGGACCCAAACCAATGATGAAGTGGGTTACTTGGCTTATCACCAAAACCCAACGATTTTTGGGAAGATGTTTGTGGGTGAACCTGATCAGTTGATCAAGGAGTTAGCCGAAGATCAAGCAATTCAAGAAGCTGATACCGTGTTGATCACCGTACCGTCAACGTTAGGGGTGGCCTATAACGTCCATTTGTTAAGTTCGATTATGAATGACATTGCACCAGCGTTAGGCTGGCGGTAATGAAAGCAGGATCCTAGGTCTGAATTTCAGGTTTAGGATCCTTTTTTGATGGGTTTAAACACCAAGTACGTAAGTTATTAATAAGCGCGACTGATAACTGACAAGAAAGGGTGTTCAACGAAATTGAGACGAGATTTTTTCAAATGGCATGGTGGTTTAAAGCGGGGTTACTGGCGCTTACTGGCAGGTATCATAGGCTATTTAATTGGGACCGTGAGGCTACCGGTACCGTTACGTTGGTTAAATACCAATGACTTGCAAGAAAATGTTTTTTGGGCTAACATCAAAGAAATTAGTGTGTTGATCGGTGGCATTGTGGCCGTCTTTACCTATTTTTGGAATGGTCGTTCACGTAAGCAGGATATCGCTTATAAGAAGTTTGATCGAACCATTGAAGCCGAAACCTATTTTCATAATGAATTGTCAAAGCAGATTCAGCAACTGACGGCGCAGTACCAGAATATGTTGGTGCGCAAACAATATTATGAGCAGCCGAATAATATGATTAAAACGTCAATTCTAAAAGATGTTGCTGTAATGGTTGATTTTGGCGCCTGTCTAAAGGGATTAAATGTGTTAGCGGCCTATACTTATTACGACACGTTTAATAAATTACAGTTTTATAGTAGTACAGCTGATGGGATTGGCTTATTAGCGAGCATTGAAGGATTTGATACAATTCAGTTAATTTTTGACGAAACACATCGAATGAATGATTATAAAACAATCATTAATGAAGCATTACAATATCTAAACGATGTTGATGAAAGGCGGGATAAGCATGCAACAAATGAAACACTACACCGAAGCAGACATTAAGTTCACCCCCAGCGATGCAGAAGAATTAAAAGATGTGTTAGCTTACTTAAACAATCCCAAGGTAGATGATGATGATTTTAAGGCACGGATGGCACGCTTAGGACCACGGGAAATGATCAAGCGTAGTGATGAGGCGCTACTTCAACAGTACCGCTATGCCAGCATTAATTATCCAAGGCATTATTATCGTGACTAAGTCAGCACTAAAAGAGCCGCCATCCAACTGATATTCAGTTGCGTGGCGGCTATTAATTTGCGCTTAAAAATCAGTTGGGCGGGTTGTTGAAGCACCAAAATGATACCGAATGGCGTCAAGAATGCGTTCAGTGGCGTGACCATCCCCGTAAGGATTTTTGGCATTGGCCATTTTATCATAGGCGGCCTGATCGGTTAGTAAGGTTTCCATGGCAGTGGCAACTTGTTCTGGATCAGTGCCCACCAGTTTCAACGTGCCTGCCGTAACGCCTTCTGGTCGTTCGGTGGTGTCGCGCAAGACTAGCACCGGTTTGCCTAGCGAAGGGGCTTCTTCTTGAACGCCACCTGAATCAGTCATGATAAAGGTGCTGCGCGCGGCCAGGTTATGAAAATCAATGACGTCCAGTGGTGGGATCAAGTGGATCCGCGGGTCGTTGCCTAAAATTATGTCGGCGGCGTGTTTGACGACTGGGTTTAAATGGACGGGGAACACCACTTCCACGTCAGCATGGCGGTCCACCACCGTGCGAATGGCTTTGAAGGTGCGTTCCATAGGGGCGCCTTGGTTTTCACGACGGTGCATGGTAACGAGAATCATTTTGTGGTGGGGATCCAAGTGGTCCAGCAAGTCATGGTGATAATCTGCCGCTACAGTTTGTTGTAAGGCGTCAATGGCAGTGTTACCGGTAATGAAGATCTGATCGGCAGGATGATGTTGGGCCAGCAGATTTGCTTTGCTGGTGGTGGTTGGTGCAAAGTAAAGGTCACTTAAATCATCCGTCAGTTGGCGGTTCATTTCTTCAGGGTAAGGCGCATATTTTTGCCAAGTGCGTAAGCCGGCTTCCACGTGGCCAATGGCAATTTGATGGTAAAAAGCACTGAGACTGGCCGCAAAGGTTGTGGCGGTGTCACCGTGAACCAGCACAATGTCAGGCTGTTCCTGAGTTAAGATGTCATTGATTGCAGTTAAAATATGCACGGTAATATCGGTGAGGCTTTGACTTTGTTTCATAATGTTCAGGTCGTACTGTGGGATAATGTTAAAGATTGCCAATACCTGATCCAGCATTTCCCGGTGTTGGGCAGTAACCACTGTCACCGCGTCAAAAGTGGGATCAGCAGTTAACGCGTTGACCACCGGCGCCATTTTAATGGCTTCAGGGCGAGTTCCGAAAACAGTCATGACTTTGATTTTTTTCATTGGTCAATTCAGCTCCAATTAGCGAGATGTTAGCTCGATTATAGTACAACCCGGTGATATTCTAAACTCGAAATTGAAAGTCATTGAAAATCCAGTAGGCTTTGTTTACACTTAGACTAGTCGACGATTGGTCTACGCCACGTCTGACTAGTTTTAAATTAATCGGATGAGTGATATGAAAAAAATAGCTTTGATCATACTATGTGGGTTCAGTTTACTAGGGCTTGGAGGCTGTCAGCATACTGCGCAGGTGCGTACGCCGCGGCAAGCGCCACGCCAATTTGTGGTGAGAACCCACTGGCAACGTAATCAACAACAGCCGGCGCGGCTAGTCCGGTTTATTAAACGGGGGATGCTGACCAAGCAAGGGTTATATACCAATTATCAGACGGAAAAAGCCCAGACACAGGTGGCCACCGGGCACGAGCTGTTATTAGAGTCATCTGGCTTGTGGCTTAATTATTTGGCGCAAACGCGACAAACTACGGCGTTTAAGACCTTTTATCGCACCACTAAGCGGACCTTTTACCAAAAGCAACAATTTGGTTATCGATACCAACCGCGGACGCATCAGCTGGCCAATGTCAACGCCACTTTAGATGATCTGCGGGTGATTCGGGCGTTATTGACCATGGCCCAGCAAACACACAGCCGCCAACAGCGCCACGAGGCGGCCCAATTATTTGCCCAATTACAGCAACAAAAGGTGATCACAGGTGGCAAAGTGGCGGCGTTTCGGAATCGGGACAATGGGGCCGTTAGCGCTGACGCCCCGCTAGCCTACTATGATTTATTAACCTTGCGCTATTTTGAAACGGGGCGGCAGCGCAACGCTTACCAGCAACAATTAAAAATCGTGCAGCAAGGTTATTTAGGGGATGCTTTTCCACTATATGCCAGCAGTTACAATTGGCATAGCAAAGGCTATAGCAACCAGGACCTGAATACGTCAGAGGCCTTGGAAACATTATTGCATTTAGCTGAGGTCGGGCACCTAAAGGCCACGTCGGTGACTTGGTTGAAAACGCAAGTGGCCCAGCATCAGTTAGCCAATGGTTATTCGGTGACAGGTGGGGTGACGGATCGTGATCAATCAGCGGGTAGTTATGCGTTGGCGGCGATGATTTTTGCCACTGTTGGCGAACAAAAGGCGTATCATCAGGCAATGGCGCAGGTATGGCAGGCGCAAAATACGCAGGTCAGTTCTGCACTGTACGGGGCTTTAAGTGTTGGCAAGCAGTCTTATTCTTACAATGATCTAGTCGGTTTATCAGCGGCGTTATATTAAAAGGAGTTTTTTAGTGGAACAGCAAGAATCGCGTTTTTTTACCAGATTAAGTTATGTCTATTTGTACGTGCCCGTTTTAATCTTTTTGGTGGGCTGGTTGAAAACCAGTTGGTGGGTATTATTACTGGTGTTATTGAGTTATCCCACTTATCGTTTATTTCAACAAGCACCACAAGTATGGGTCCCGAATTTTCGCGTAAAACGAACCTACGTTTATTTGGGTGTGGCGGTTTTGCTAGCGGCTTTGTGGGTCTATTTATCTGGCATTGGGGGCTTGTCCTTTCAAAATTTTGATTTTAAAGGCCGCAATGGCGTGTTTGAAGCCTTGGTCAATCAGCCTTGGCCCGTGCGGTTTAGCACGTCTCATCAAGCACCTTTGGTGTACTACTTTGGATTTTGGCTACCGGCAGCTGGGTTAGGCAAGGTGTTTGGCTTAGCGGTAGGGCTACATTTTCAAGCCGTTTGGGCCGTCGGTGGTGTGTTATTATGCTACTATTTGATTTGTGCCCAGCGTCGACAACTGGCTGTTTGGCCGTTGCTGGTGCTGATTTTTTTCAGTGGTGCCGATATTTTGGCCAAAGTAATCACGCTACAAGATCTGGCACAGGTTACATTGACGTCTCACTTAGAGTGGACTACCCCTTATCAATATAGTAGTTTTACCACCCAGTTATATTGGGTATTTAACCAGGCACTGCCCAGTTGGCTGATTTTCTTATTGCTGAAAACCATGCGCCAAAACCGGCAGTTGTTGGCGGTATTTAGTGTGGGCTTGTTGTACGGCCCGTTGCCATTGTTAGGGTTAGTGCCGTTTGTGGGGTATTGGGCGCTACAGCATCTGCGCCAAAAAACAGGGCCTTGGTGGCACGACCTCATGACTTGGGAAAACGGCCTTGGCTTGGTGTTAATGGTGGTGCTGGGGTTGTTTATCACAGCCAATCAGGTCAGTAGCGAGATCCACCTTAACTTGCCACAAGGGCTGACGCAGTGGGGTTATTATGGTGCCTTTATCGTCACTGAAGTTGGGTTATATGCCGTGTTATTGTGGCGCCAGAATTGGCGCAATCCGGAATTTGACCTGCTGTTGGTTATCTTACTGCTTTGTCCGTTTTTCAAAATTGGGACCGGACCTGATTTTGTCATGCGGGTGTCGATTCCCGCATTACTGATGTTATGTTTATTGGTGCAACAAGCCTTGGCGAACAGTGTGACGCAACCACGCCAATTGATCTGTTTATTGGTAGTATTCGGGTTAGGCGCCGTCACACCCACCCATGAAATTTTGCGTGCGGTAAATTATGATCGGGATCGGTATGTGGCCAAAGTTAACCAGCGACCATTTCAAGATAATCAACGCCATTTGGAGTATGCTGTACCAATCGATCGTCAACCGGATTATCGCCAAAACATCTTAGGGAAGCGGCAGGCGTTTTTCTTCCGGTATCTCGCCCGTTAGTTAGCGGCTGTTTCACAAAAATAACGGCTAGACCAATTTCAAAGCCAGATTGTACAAAACGTCACATTAATAAATGCCAGTAACAGCGCTGGTTTGTGGTACACATATGTTTCACGAAAATATCAATTATTCATTAATGAAAGTGTTAATTGTTGACTATTTTCATGTTATAATTCACATGATAATCTCATTAAATCGAATAGGAACGTTTGCTATGCTTCCATCAGTTTCCAGTGTTAGCGCGTTAGGTAATGGGCTTAAAATAAGAGGAGGATTTAGCATGGTTCAGGATTGTTTATACATTGTGATACCAGCTTATAACGAACAGGATAATATTCAAGCGGTGGCGAAAGAGTGGCATGAAATCGTGCAACAGGTTGGTGCTACCAGTCGGCTGGTGATCATTAATGATGGCAGTCGTGATCAAACCTTGGCGAAGCTACAAGCGCTGGCCCAGCAGTTGCCGCAATTGCTGGTGTTGGACAAGCCCAACGGCGGTCATGGGGATACCGTGTTATTTGGCTATCACTATGCGGTGGCCCATCATGCAGATTATATCTTTCAAACGGATTCTGATGGGCAAACGTTGCCCAGTGAGTTTATGCCATTTTGGCAACAACGGCGGCAATTTGATGCACAATTTGGCTTTCGCAAAGTGCGGCAAGATGGCCTAGCCCGTTGGATCGTCACCAAGGTTTTGCGCCTGGTGGTGTTGGCGCAGTTCCACGTTTGGGTAGTGGATGCCAATACGCCTTATCGGTTAATGTCGGCTAGTAGCCTGGCGCCGTTATTGGCGAAGATTCCAGACAAGTATAATTTACCCAATGTATTGTTGTCGGTGATGTACGTGAAAAAACAGCTTAAATACCGTTTTACCCGCGTGACATTCCGGCCACGGCAAGGCGGTGTGAATAGTATCAATCTAAAGTCAATTATCAAAATTGGGGAACATGCGGTGCATGATTTTTCTGGTTTTCAACATACCTTATTGAAATAACGCTGGATCGCGAGGGAACGTTTTGAAGCAGGCCGTAGCAAAATTTAAAAAGTACCTTTCACCGGCCTTATTTGCGGTACTGCTGGCGGCCATCATTGTTGGGTGGTTATTGTTTGTGCCGCCGATCCATGGCTTAGCGGATAATGGGGATTTTTACCGCGCCATTAACAGTAATGGCATGTATAAATTACATGACACTTATTTGGATTATGTGGCGCCTAAATACGGGATCTATCAATATTTCAATGAAAATCATGCGGCGATTTTTTCGTCACAACCGGTATTTGTGAAAACGGCCCTATTTTTAAATCAGGTGTTTTACAGCCACAAGGTTTTTGACATTCGCTTTATGGGGCTGGTGTATTATGGCTTGTTTTTAGGGGCAATCTACTTACTGACAAAGGCCTTGGTTGTTTCGGAACGACGGTTTCGCAGTTATGTGATTGCGGCCTTAGTGGTGCTTGTTTTTGGGGACTCGTCCTTTACATTATATTTCAACACCTTTTTTGCAGAGCCTGAGATGTACTTGATGCTGATCTATGCCGTTGCGGCGTTGCTGTTGCTAGCACGGCATTGTTACCAGCGGCAGTGGCCGTTGATCGTGTTGTATTTTGTAGCCACCAGTTTATTGGTCACCAGCAAGCAACAAAATGCGCCGCTGGCCTTAAGCTTTATGGTGGGGGCCCTTGGGCTACTGATGCTGGTGCAAAGTAAAGTCCGGCGGCTGGCGTTAGCAGGTTTAATGGCGGTCCTGCTGGCGGCAGGGGTGTACACCTATTCCAATATTAACAGTTACTTTAGTGACATTAACAATTACCATGCGTTTACCCACGGGGTGTTACTGTATTCGGATCAAGACGTGAGTCAAGAAATTAAAAAGTTTGGGATCAGCGAACAGTTTGGCCTCATGCGGAGTGAAGATTATTACACTGAAAAATATACGGCTCTGAAGCCTAGCAGCAAGTACGTGTCGCACCAGTTATTAAGCAAGTACAATTTGCCGTGGCTGTTTAAATATTATGCGTTGCATCCCAAACAGTTTGAAGCGTTGCTCGATGTAGCGGCCCGGGACTTTATGATCACCCAGGTCAAGGCAACCGGGGACTATGTGAAGGCAGCCGGCCACAAGCCACGCGCTCAGCTAACCTTTTTCACGACTTATAGTGCGTTAATGGGGGCCTTTTTTCCCAGGCCGGTTTGCCTTTATTTTATTGCTAGCGGTAAGCTTCATTGGGGTATATGGCATTAGTGCGTACTTTGGGTTTAAGTACCGGCGCAGTGAAAATGTTGTCCGTTTCTTTCTGGTGGTTGCTTTGATGACGGTCAGTGTTTTTGTACCGATCACATCAGTCATCGGCAGTGGTGATGTGGACCTGGCCAAGCATTTATTTATGGCCCCTGTGAGTATGGACTTAATGCTGGTGTTGTTTGTCTCAGACATGTTGCAACACCGACTGTGGTTAGCAGGAGAAGCTGAGGTGACAAAATGAAACGTTCAGTGAAATGGCTGCTGCTAGGGTTGTGCTGGGGATGTCTGTTAATAGCGTTCGGCTGGCGCTCAACTCCGGTTGCCGCGGCTAGCCAACGGGTATTGTTGGTGTATGATTCTAAGAATACGGTGGCCAATGGCACTGCGAAAATCGATACGGTGCAACGCGCACTGACTAGCTTAAATTTAAAAGTCCGAACGGTGTCACAAAATCAGTATCACAAAGGGATGTTGACGCAAGCCTATGCTGGGGTCGTAACGATGATCAACTGGCCGGAAGTGGGCTTAACGAACCAAACCTTTATTCATGATCGAGATCAGTTTCAAGGTGCCAAATTACATATTGGTGATAATTTAACGGCAACGGAAGCGCAGGCTTTAGGTGCTCAGAAGCAAAAAGTGTCTTTAAAACAATTTACACTGAAGGCTCAACAGGCAAGCCAACAATTGCCATTTTCTGAAACCATGACCGTGTTGACACAGACCCATGCGAACAGTACGACTTTTGGCACGTTGGCAACTCAGGAAAAAGACGCGGCCACTTATGCTTATGGCACCGTGTATCAACACAATGGTTATTTACCAGATTGGCGGAATAATGGGTTGAGCTTGACGCTAGCGGTGCAAACCATGGCACAAGTCTTTCAACGTCACATGCAGCAACAACCCATGTTGACCATTACCAATGTGACGCCCTATAGTCACTTGACGCTGTTGGCGCACCTAAGTCAGTATTGTGAAAACCACAATATTCCGTTTGCGGTAAGCACAACAACGGTGGCGCAAAATACCACCATGGCGGCGTATAAGCGTTTTACCAAAGCGTTGCGCAATGTTGAAAATCACAATGGGGTGGTGTATTTACAAACCCCAGCTGTCGGAAACCCTGGAGCTTATGCACAGCCGCAACGGGAGCTACAAAATTTGATCAGTAATGAGCTGGTTGCTTTTGCGCAAAACAATGTGTTTCCAGTGGGGATTAGCAGTCAAGGCTATTGGAACCAAGACCGTGTTTACCGGCAAAACTTTTTAACCAAGACCAATAGCTGGTTATTGCTACCGGATCACCAACCGACCACGTTTATTCATGAGGACCAGCAAGGGACTGCGGTGAAGCAAAGCTTTTTGGCGGTGAGTGCATCCTCCTTTAATACCGTGAAGTCCTTGGCACAGGTCCAGTTTGCGGCGCCAACGGCCTTAACGGTGAAACTGCCTGCAACACAGGCCAAATTACAGGCTGTCGAACGACAAATTACGGGCTTAAATGTCACTTGGTATCAACCGGCTGGTCATTTGGACACCACGTTACAGGCTGGTGCCGTTAAAGTCAGTTATCGTGATGGTCAGTACTTCTTAAATGGTCGTCCCAAAATGGTCAACGATGTGGTGAAACAGAACTTTAAGCAGCCGACGTATCAGCATGTGGTGCGGCTAAAAGGGTTCTTTAAAGTGCAAGGCATGATTTTAACCGTGCTCTTTAGCGTGATTTTCGTGATCTTGATCGGTTTTATTTGGTTAGGACGCAAGATCTATCGGAATAAATATTATCGCTAACGAAGGGGGAAGCAAGCATGCCGATCATTGATTATTTTGTATTAGTTGCAACGGTGGTGATCTGGGGGATCTTAGTAGTGAACCTGATTTTAACGGTAGCAGGCTACATTAATTATTTACGGCAAGTGCGGACACCGGTGCCGGCGCTACCTGCCAAAGTGCCATTTGTCTCGATTTTAGTCCCAGCCCATAATGAAGGGGTGGTGATCGTTAAAACGGTGTTGTCATTGTTAAGTTTTGATTATCCGCATGACAAGTATGAAGTGATCGTGATCAACGACAATTCAGATGACAACTCAGCAGCCCTATTGGGGCAGTTGCAACAAGAATTTACAGCGCAGCGTTTGGTGGTGATCAACACCGATAAAACCAATGGGGGCAAAGGCAAGTCCAATGCGTTAAATATTGGGTTGCAGCAAGCCCGCGGCAGTGTGATCTCGATTTATGATGCGGATAATACACCTGAAAAAAGCGCCCTGCGGATCTTAGTTGCAGAGTTGCTGCAAGATGATCACTATGCGGCGGTTATCGGCAAGTTTCGCACCCGCAACAAAAACGCGTCGATCCTGACCCGATTTATCAACATTGAAACACTGGCGTTTCAGTGGATGGCGCAGGCTGGCCGCCAACAATTATTTGGCCTTTGTACCATTCCCGGCACCAATTATGTGGTACGTCGCAGTGTTGTGGAACAAATTGGGGGCTGGGATGTTAAAGCTTTAGCGGAAGATACAGAAGTCAGTTTTCGTATCTATCAAATGGGCTATAAGATCAAATTCCGTGCGGCAGCGGTAACTTGGGAACAGGAACCGCAAACGTTGGATGTTTGGTTTCATCAGCGCACACGTTGGGTCAAAGGGAATATTTATGTGATCTTGAAAAATCTACGTTTAATTTTCAGTAAGCGTGGCAATCGGATTCGCTTTGATCTGGTGTACTTTATGGTGATTTACTTCTTATTAATGACAGCCTTGATTTTATCAGATGTGGTATTTATCTTATCGGTGGCGGGAATCACCCATTCGGACCTGCAAGGGTTTAGCAATTGGTTGTGGCTGTTTGCCATTGTGTTATTTGTGGTCAGTACGTTTGTAACGCTGACCACGGAACGCGGCGAGTTGTCGGCAGGCAACTTGTCACTGATCTTCTTAATGTACGTTGTCTATAGTCAAATGTGGTTAGCCGTCGCGGCATACGGAATGGTGGGATATATTCGTGAGCAAGTCTTTCATAAACAAGCAAAATGGTACAAAACCAAACGCTATCAGTAGGTGGCTACCCGTCCTATTGGTACTGGGCTGTTGGTTGTGGGTGAGTGGCAAGCAGCCGGTACAAGCGGCCGAAACCTATACCCAAGCGTTTCAAAATGACACGGCAACGCTATCGGGTAAGTCTGTGCAAACCAACATGTACTTCACAAAAATGGACTACTGGACCGTAAAAAAGGCCACGTTTAATTTTAATTATCAAATTTCCCAATTGGCCTCACGGGACACATCTGATATTACGGTGTCCATTAACGGGGTGAAATTTGATTCCTTTCGGCCACAAGCTAAAACTGGGGAGCAAACTGAAACCATCACGATTCCGTTAAACTTATTAAAAGGACAAAATGAACTGGAGATCAATGGTCAGATCTTAAATCAGGCGGGGACGCATTATGATTTGGCCCAAACGCCGGCGAACTGGCTGACCATTGAAGGTGGGTCCAATGTGAACTTTGAATATGACCTGAAAGAAGCGGACAATACCGTTCATTCTTTCTACGATCATTTTTCAGGGCAAGATACCATTGCCCACCAAAAGTCGCGGATCGTGTTGCCCAATCAGCCGACTGCTGGCGAATTAACTGCGGGTATGATCGCTTTATCAGGAGAATCCCGCGTGATCACCACGCAAATCGACCAGATTCCAGTGAAGCGGCTGAAAAATATGGCGGCTCAGCAACAGGACTACATCATGGTGGTAGCGCAATACAAACAGTTACCCCAGCGTTTCAAAAAACAGATCAGTGCCAAAGCCATTGCCAATCACGGGGTGATCAAAACAGATTACACCAACGGCAAGCACTATTTGATCGTGACGGCACCAACAGCCAGCTTGCTGAAGCAGACCGCACGCTTTGTGGCCAACCAAGAGTTAATGCGGGAAACCAACAAGGCCACTGAAACGGTTGGCAGTGATACGGCAACCTTTACCTCATCCTTGCAAGATAACAGCGGGGTGAAACAATTGGCGACAACGAGTACAACAGTGACAGGGGTCGGCCATCACGAAACCAGTTATTTGGTTAGTTTGCCCAATGATCGCTCTAATGCGGACGGTACCACGATCCAATTGCATTTACGTTACAGTCAAAACTTGAATTTTAAACGGTCGTTGGTGACGGCATCAATCAATAATCAAACTATCGGCAGTCAAAAGTTATCGCTGACCCATACCAATGGCGACACCTTTGTGGCCCATGTACCGCGCGGCATGGCGCTAGGCAATACCTTTACCGTCCGGGTTGCCTTTGATCTGGAAATGAAAGATCATGTGCAGTCAGATAATACGGCCACACCTTGGGCGGAAGTATCAGATCGTTCAAAGATCCACGTTAAATCCGAAAAAAGCAACGATTTACTGTTTACTAACTATCCAACCTTGTTTATCAAAAATGAAACTTACAATGACTTAGCAGTGGTGATCCCGAAACATTTAGATGGCAATGACTTTAAAACGTTGACCAACGTGTTTAATTTGATTGGGAATTTTGCCAAAAGCAATACTGGTAGTATTCAATTTTATACCAAAACCCCATCAAAGCAGGTATTGGCCCATCATAATGTGATTGTTGTTGGTACGCCGCAGAATAACGCATTGGTGAAACAGCTGAATCATAAGTTGTATTTCCAATACAATCGTAACTTTAAACGACTGATTTCCAATGAAAAGCTAAGCATTGAACGCGATTACGGCAAAACCATTGGCACGGCGCAACTGTTACGCTCACCTTATAACAGTAAACGTGGGTTGCTGGTGGTAACAGGGGCTAATACCAATGCCACTTATTTGGCGTCAACGCAGATCAATTTTCAAAAGAACATTCGCCAGTTTACTGGGGATGCCATTGTGGTGGACGCCAACAATAGCCACTACGGCTACCGCTTTAAAAAGAACAAGTATATTGACGCCTCTTTAAATAAGAAGGAACTGATCAGTAAAAACTCACAATTGATCTTGTATCTTGGCTTGGCTGTTTTGATGCTGGGCATTTTAGGGGCAACGGCGGTGCTGGTGATTCGCAAACAAGGCCTGTTAAACGGGGGGAAGAAGCATGTCTGACGAGAATAAACGTGAATCCGCTTTTCAAGACGTTGGGCTGATCCTGATGTTGGCGCTATTTTGTGCTTTAGCGATTCTAATGGCGGTTAGTGGCAATTTATTGCTGAATATTTTGTATTTATTTCTCACCATGGGAATCTTGATCATCACTTACTTTTTTGGACTGATCACCAGTTTGCTGACTAATTTTTTGTTTATTGCTGTTCAGGTGTTGATCGTGGTTTACCAATATACTGTTCAAAAAGCTGACGTGCATTGGGAACTGGCCTTTTGGATGATCATGCCGTTGATCTTGTCGGTGATCACTTACTTTATGACCCGCAATCAGATCAAATTACAGGAAAGCAACGGTGAACTGCGCAGTGCTTTGGTAGAACGCGGGGCCTTTGACGAAGAGACCAATCTGCGGACCACCGTCGCTTACGTTGAAGACGCCGGTGTGTTTGTGGAAACCCATCGTCGCTTTGAGCTCCCCGTTGCTACAGTGATCATCAAAATCCGGTATTTTGATGACTTGAAACACATGATGAGTTCGAACCAACTGCAAGCACTGCTACACTTAGCATCTGAAACCATTAAAGCTGAAACACGTAACAACGACATTACCTACTTGCTAAACGTGGAAGACCCCACTTGGGCCGTTTTGCTCTACTCCGACGCAGCTGGTGCCGGCATTGCCGCCAACCGCGTCAAAGCTGGATTTAACAAACAACTGTTGGAAAACTCATTGCTGGCCGACCTGGCGATTTATATGATCGCCGGCGTCGTCCAATGGAATGACGATACCATGACCACCCCGTACGACTTGATCGACGCCGGGGTTCGCGAAACGCAGTATGATTTTTAAATGATATGAGAAGCACTCTAATTGATCTGGCGGTGAGACGGCTGGGTTGGTGGGGTGCTTTTTGAGTTGAAAAAAAACAAGCCCGGTGGACTTGTTTTAAACGTTATGATTACTGATCATGTTTGGAGATATCATTGGCGTGAAAACCGATGGTCAAGAAAAAAATAACGGTTAAGACACCAAATCCGAGTTCTAGCCACCAGACAATAGTGTAGCGTAAGGGATGACCAAAGTGTTGTAGTAGCGTCAAGACCAAAAAACTCAGTAGGCCTAGCCAGAAAGTGTATTTGCGATAGAAAGGTTTATTGGTTTGCATCAGGTTCACCTCAGCGTTTTGATAAGACGTAACTGTTTACTTGATAAAAACATCATCAGATTAAAGTTAGTAGTACCACTCAATAAAAATAAACCGTGACTTGGAAACGATTTCTCACTTATGCTGTTAAATAGCAAGTTATACAGACAAAGGTGGGCGAATCATGATACAAGTGGCCGTTGGGCTTTATTTGGTTTCGGTGGTAACGTTACTGGGTGCATTTATTTATGAACAAGTACAAAACTAGAATTAATCAATAAAAATTCCAATTAAGTTTAGTATATTTGCTTAAGCTGACTGGAATTTTTTTATGATGAATAGTTTATTAATCGAAGTGTTCGGTATGAAAATGATTTTCATTGTTAATATCTCGTGAATATTAATTGATAAAGTAATGTAAGTTTAGCTAAGAATAATTTCATGGTATTCTATATAGAGCCGATTTGTTACATTTTCTTGATAAATAGAGTTGTAGAATGAGGAGTAATTATATTGGATAATCGTAAAAAAATTGAACATGACGCAATTCTAGAAATTCAAAAATATTTTCAATACTTTGAAGAAGTAGATACTTCGAATATTGCAATTAATGATAAAAATCCGGCTATAGATGGTCAAATTGAGGTATATGATTTGAAAGAAGGCAAACAACCTTCAAAGTATAATCTTAAGTATAGTATAGTGATACAGGTAAAGGGAAGTAGTAGTGAGTTATCTAATAATAAATATCCTGTATCTATGTCTGATATTAGATTTTATTTAAAACACACAAATGGTGTTATCTATTTTGTGGTTTCATTAGCAGATTTACGACACCCCAAGCTTCTTTTTAAAAAATTTTCTCCAATTGAATTGAAAACTCTTGATAAAAGTGTACCTGCCAAGCAGCAAAAAAAGACAATCAAGTTTAAAATGTTTCCTAAAAAACCAGAGGTACTTTTGAATATTTTCGAAGACTTTATTGAGCAATGTAAGCGTCAGACAGCTAATGTGTTAGCTTTATCTGATTCCTTACATTCTGGAACAGTTATAAAAATAAAAGTGAAGTCAAAGCCAGAATATGTTAAGGAAACTCTCCTTAGTGGGGCTTATCTGTATCGTACAATTGTTGATAAAGAAAGCGGCAATCCAATTGATATACCAGTTGGTGAGGCAGAAGTGACAGGATTTTTTAAAATTGAAAAAGGACAAATGATGTCTCCAAGTGGGGTTATGATGAGAACTATGACGGAAGAATCAGCAGAAACTGGTCTTCGAAAAGTAGTTACTGGTTCAAACGGCAATATCATTTTTAGTGTAAATTTGCATAACGATGAATCAAATCATAAAGTAGTTATTCAATATACCCTTAAAGGGACGTATATTGAGCGGCTTAAAGATGCTTCTTTCTTATTAGAAATAGTTGGATATCATCCTGATCAATCAAATATACAACAACAAAAGATGATAAAGACATTACAGATGCAAATAAAACAATTAAAAAAGACAATTGATGATTTGGATAACCGATTAATGATTTCGCCCGAGATTGATCCGGATAAATTAGAAACGGATCAGCAAGATTCGTTGATTAAGCTATTGCAGCTTTTGAATGGTGAATTTATTCCTAGTCCCAAATATCAGCATATAACATTAAAAATTGGCAAATCATTATATGGTTTTATTGTTTCTAACGAAGCAGTAATAAATGTCTTTTCTCCAGAATTAGTAAAATATGTTAAAGTGTTTGCGGAGAAGAATCAAAACAGTGTTGAATTTAGTCCGTATGTGACTAACAAAAATTCTTTAGAATGTTATCCAAATTTCTCTGGAGATTTAATATTAAAGTCTTTTAATGCTTTTCATTGTTACGAACCTAAAGTCGCTAATTATTATCTTTTATATGTACTCGCTTTGTTGAACACATATGATAGATCTGATGAGCATAAATTTCTTGAGTTGGCAGAAAAAGTGTTGAATCTTATTGAACCAGGGTTGAAAAAAGAGTTAGTTCTTATAAATCGATTGCAGATTAAGATTCGATATGGTGTAGATTTAAATATTGATGAACTTCAAAGCTTAATAGATATTGCAAAAAATAACGAAAATAGATTGAATAGATTATCTGCATATGTTTTGCTTAAAGATAATGTAGGAATTACGGAAGGTTGGAACAAACTTACTTCAGAAGAAAAATTAGAGTTTCATAATTGGCCAATCGTTAATTTGAGTTCTTTTAAGTTTTCACTTTCGAAATAAGAGGTTAAAGCATAAACAAATCACCATTTATATATTCAACATACTTTCTGAGAAGTATTGGTAGCCAGCACATCTAAACTAACCCAACACCAAATAGACCAGCAACGCAGAAATTTCCACTACGGTTGCTGGTCTATTTATGCGCTCATCATTAATTCGCATTCGCTTTCAAATTAAAAAATTCTGGTCGGTAATAAGTGTCAAAAAATTCCAATGGTTTGCCATTTTCTAAGAAAGCAGTGCCTTCGCTGCGCACCACTACTGGTGGTACGTCAGCGGGTAGTTTAAGCGCGGTGCGAATCGTGTCATCAGCTAGCGGTGCGGTAACCTCCACGGCAGCGTTAGAGACCTTTAAATCGAGTTGTTTAGCAGCATAGGCGAATAAGGATCCGGTCATGTCGTCACGAGTTAAATCTGGCAGCAAATTGATTGGAATAATATTACGTTCGTAACAAGCTGGCTGGTTGTTGTTATAGCGTAAGCGTGTTACTTCGTAGAGTGGTGTTTGATCGGATACTTGTAACTGATCCGTGATCTTTTTAGGCGCAAAAGCAGGTTTAAACTCGATGATTTCTGTTTTGACCTGACGATTTTCAGCTTCGGCAGAACGCTGGAAGCCATCGGTGAAAAGATGAATGCTGACATTGTGGTCGGCAACGTTGATGACATCCCGAATATAAGTCCCAGAACCATGGCGGCGGTAAACCAGATTCTTTTGCTCAAGAATATTAAGTGCTTGATTAATGGTATTGCGACTAACACCATATTGCTGGCACAGTTCGCGTTCGTTAGGCAGGCGTTCGGTTAATTTTTTTTGACGAATTTTTGTTTCTAGATCCGCAGCAATTTTGGCATATTTTGTCATGGATGGCCTCCGTAAAATAACTTCTACATCCATTATAGCGCTGGAAATGGTGGGTGACAATTTAGTACGTGTTACCTAGTAAATCTAAAATTGTTTGAGTCCAATTTAAATAAGTGCTATAATCCAATTTGTAGAAAGCGATTACAATTGGAGGCAAACAAATGGATATATTAGGTATTTGTAGTATTGCGTTAGATACGTTGAGTTCAGTAGACCACTTGCCAATTCGGGACAGTTTTTGTACGGTCCTTGATACCAAAAAAGCTCAAGGCGGCAGTGGTACCAATGTATTGGTTCAGGCGCAACGGGTTGGCGTGCAAACAGGTATTATTACGAAAGTATCAATGGCTGCGGATAGTGATCAGATTATTGCCAATTTGAAAACAGAAGGCATTGATAGTCGTGGTGTGTATCGGCAACCAGGAGATTATGTGGCGCCACATTGTTTAATTTATATTGACCCAGCAGGTGAAAAAGCGTTGGTATTGGATCAAAAATCTGGACTACCTGCTTTAACAAAGGCTGAAGCGCAATTGGATTTAATTGATGAAACCAAAGTAGTTTACATTGATTTATGTCCAGCACCATTGGGCTTAGAAGTGGCAAAACTAGCCCATGAAAAAGGAAAACAAGTTGTTTTAAATATTCAAGATAACATGACCACAGTACGGTCTCGTGGGGTACAAGACGCGGACTTATTAGCAGCCTTACCTTATTTAGATGTATTTGCGCCTTGCCAAGAAGGTATTAAAGGGCTGTCTGGTGAAACAAATGTGGACGCACAAATCAAGTTTATACGGCAATACTATCAAGGCTTGATTATTTTAACGTTAGGTGCTCAGGGATTAATAGCTGTTACAGCGGATAATCAGCGCCATTTGTTGCCAGCCTATGCGATTAAAGCGGTAGATTCTACTGGGGCTGGGGATTCGTTTATTGGTGCCTTTATGGCAGCTTACTGTGTACAAGGACGATCTTTAGCAGATGCATTGACCTTTTCAACGGCCTGTGCGGCTTATACTTGTTTGGACTTTGGCGCACAGGCATCGCCTAACACTACTCAAGTAATGGCCTTTCAGCAACAGCATCAGTTAGAAACAGGTGAAGTTTAATGACAACGCTTGTAGAAAAAATTGAACATGTATTGTATGGCATTGCTTATGGCGATGCACTGGGCATGCCAACTGAAAATATGACTCAAGCTGAAATTAAACGACGTTATGGGCGAGTCACAACGTTTTTACCTAGTCCCGCAGATGGGCCATTAAATCGAGGGTTAGTAGCTGGGCAAATTACGGACGACACTGCTAACAGTGTCTTTGTGAGTGAAATGCTAATTGCGACCAAAGGACAGGTGGACCGGCAAGTATTTGTGGATTACTTAATGGACTGGTTAGCTAATGACCCGACTGGTGCTCAGGTTACAGGCCCTAGCACATTTCGCGCAGTGGAGGCAATTAAAAAAGGAACGCCGTTAGCTGAGGCTGGCAAGTTAGGTACTACCAATGGCGCCGCCATGAAAATTGGACCTATGGGTTTGATCACGCCTTATCGCGATTTGCCAGCACTGGTTCAGCAGGTGGCTGAGATTTGTGTGCCAACCCATAACACCCAGGTGGCCATTCAAGGGGCGGCAGTGGTGGCAGCTGCTGTTAATTATTTGTTTCAAAATGAAAGGGCAGATTGGGACGAGTTTTATACGCTATTGGCACAAGCAGTGACGCTGAGTGCGCCTTATGGTAATCAATTACCTACACCAGATATGGGTCAGCGGCTAAGCTATAGCCGTCAATTAGCTGATGATTTAGCTGAAGATGACTTTTTAAAGCAGTTGTACACTTTTTTAGGTACCGGTTTACCAACGATTGAAACAGTACCAGCAGCGATTGCACTAGTTTATCGTTATCGTGGTGATTTAACGCAAGCTGTAGAAGCAGCAGCAAATATTGGTGGTGATACGGATACCATCGGTGCAATTTGTGGTGCAATCTGTGGTGGGTATCATTACAATCTGGTACCGGCAATGGCGCAGCAACTGGCAGACGTTAATCAATTAGGGTTAGAACGGTTAGCGCAACAATTGGCGCCAATCGTTGGAAAGGGGTTATAGTATGTTAACGCAACGCTTTAACGGGCGCACTAGAACAATTTTAATGGCACTAGGGGTACTACAAATTTATTTTGCGTGTATTGCAGCTAATGTAATGGATCCCGCGCTCCAAAACCTAACCAGTGTTTTTCCGGGCGTTTCCCATGAAGATATTGCTTCACTAATTACCATTCCTAACTTGGCGTCGATTCCAGCATCGATTTTATCTGGGGTTTTAACCGGACGACGGCTGAAGTATCGCACCACGTTAAGTATTTCCTTTACCCTCATTATTTGTAGTGGGGCAGCACCATTGTTTTTGACCAGTTTTAGTGCAGTGGTAGCGACACGGGTGGTATTAGGATTTGGGTTAGGATTGCTATTTCCATTAGGTAATGCCTTGATTATTGATTTGTTTTCGGAACAAAAACGGGCCTTTATGTTTGGTATTGGCGAAGTGGTCAAAAACTTATCATTGATCAGTTTACAAATGTTAGTGGGAATTTTAGTTGGGGTGTCCATTAAGATTTCTTGGGGCGCTTATCTAGCTTTACTATTGAGTTTTGCACTTTTAATTTTATTTTTGCCAGAACCTGAAGTGAAACCATTAGCAGAACAATTATCAATTAAAGAGTCTATTCGTACGGTGCCAAAGCGGCTGTATATTTTTGTGATTTTCCTATGTATTTGTGCGATTATGCAAACGGTTTATCAAGTTAATTTATCCAGTATTGTGGTGACAGAGCATTTAGGCAATGCCACCACGGCAGCTACTGTATTATCCACAGCAACATTTGTGGCGATGATTGCGGCGTTATCCTTTGGTTGGATCAATAAGTTTTGTAAAGATTACACCATTACCTTCTGCGTATTTTTTCTAGGCTTGGGATCGTTATTGATTGCTCTTGCTAAAACGTTACCGGTACTTTATTTTGCAGCAGGAGTAGTTGGCATTGGCATTGGCACCATGTCGTCAGCCTTTTACATGAAAATTGCTGGTTGTGCGAATAATGAAAATGCTGCATTGATTTCTGGTTTCCAAGTAGTCTTTCAAGGTTTTGGTGGCTACTTACCGCATTATTTTTTGAGAGCTGTCCACGCAGTTTCAGGAAGTGAATCTTTCCGGCTACCAATTTTTATTGGCGCTATTGTACTGTTTGCAGTTGCGTTAGCCTTTGGCTTGTTCTACCTGATACATAATCGTCGTCAAGGGGCGACACCACAGTCTGTTTAGTATTACTTACCAGCTGTTTTAATGGCTAGTAAGCGTAGGAATACGTGAATTGAAATTGTTCAATTATTGTCGTTTAGGGTACAGCTTATAAAAACGATTTCATCTGAGCTTTTTAGATGAAATCGTTTTTTTATTTGGAACAGTCTGTGACTATAGCTATTTTGTGATCAATTAACTTATGTAACTTAATTATATTACTATTCATTTAAATTAATTTTAGATATAGAAGCCGTTATCATTTTTGGTATAATTAAATATATACGGTGAATTGGGAGATCATTGTAGTAAGACATAAATTGAATTCAGGTCCAAATACTGATGACTAAAAAAGCTGTTTACTTTGGAGGCTGTTTTATATGAAAGTAAAAAAGTTGCGTTGGTGTATGCTATTTATAGCGTTTTTCGGGATTTTTGGGATGGTATTAGCAAATGGGTCAACTGATGTTCAGGCCAAAAGTGTCAAAAAATCACTGGCTAAAATTGTCAATGAGCAATTATCAAGTGATACAGATTTAGGTAATATGACCTTTAAGTGGGACAAATCATCTGAATCCTTTGTGGCAACATTAGATCCTGATAGTACGTTGTACCAGCAAATGGATCAAGGGCAGGTAACGATTTGGGATTCGTTGGTGGATACTATCAAAGATGACTCAAAACAGATCAAAAAGAAGGGCTATTCAAAATATTCGGCTTTCCAGATTTTGAACCCGAGTGATAAGTCCCGTACTTTTTTACAGGTTTATTGCGGGAAAGTTCATTATAATGTTCGCGATGATTTAGATTAATAGGATAGGCGCAGTAGTCCATAAACTGGAATCAGAGTTGCTATCATCGGTTCCTGAATAAAGCGTCAGTTTACACATTTGGTGTAAACTGACGCTTTATTTATTGGGTCATTGTTGGAATATTAGCCGTCACCATTATTTTCCAAACGATTAATGAATCAATTCTATTTGAAGATTGCATATTTTGGATTAAGTGTTTGGTTAGAAATTTCGTCGTTATTTGATAACCTGTCATATATAATTGACAAAACGAAAAACGTACAGTAAACTAAAATTGTCAAATATATATGACAAAAAGGAGCGTTAGTATGAATCAAGTGCGCGTATATCGACAGCAGTTAGGGCTGTCACAGACGGCATTGGCGCAGCAGATCAATGTGGCGCGTCAAACGATTAACTTGATTGAGCATGATAAATATAATCCGTCTTTGGCGTTATGTCTTGCCTTGGCATGGGCGTTAGGAACTGATTTAAATACATTATTTTGGCAAGCACCACCAGCTTAAGGGGGAGAGGTTTGGATGAATCGTTTGGAAAAAAGATTGTTGCATTTGATGTTAGGGGTAGCAGAACCGATTGATGAACGGGCACAACAGGCAGTTGGTCATGTGGGGTTAATTGCTTTTCTGATGTTATTTAGTGGTGGTTGGTTAAGCTGGTTAATTTCGCTGTTTATACCTGATGCCGCACACGCCTATCAGATATTAAGTGTTTTATTAGCACTTTGTTTGTTGATTAGTGCCATATACAGTGTTGTCGCTTTACATCATTTAGGCTTAACCAAAAGGGATGTGACGAGAGCAGAGTATGTACAGTTGAAACGTCGTTATCAGCGTCGCTATGGGATTAGTACTGGGGTAACCTTTGTGATAGTGGGACTGTTGTTAACGCTGTTAGCAGCAGAAGGCCCATTTGCTTTATTATCTGCTTGGGGGAGCGCGGCAGTATTTGCAATTGGCATTAATGGTTTCAATTTTGTCTATGATCTGAGGCACTTGAAAATCGTTTCAGACCAGAACTGATCAAATCCTGTAATGGCTGGTCGTTTCAGACGAATTCAAGCGCCGCAAAGCACCATTGGTAAGCTACTGCCGTGCGATAAAATGGGTATAATATGTATCGCAGTGCAATCTAACAGACCAAATGAATACTTGTATCAGCCATCGATTAAGGTGAGTGCCGATAAAAACTGGTAAGTGGGCCAGTTTTTACCGGTTTTTTCTTTTTGCCAAGCTTCCCAAACCATAATCGTTCCATTAACCGAACAATCGAAACAATCGGCGGAACCCCCACAGCCAGTGATATTTTCCAGGTTACAATAAGTCAATTTATAAATGTTGGCATCCAAAATTAAGAAAATTAGGCTAGAATAAGATTAGTACTTGAAAAACATTTTTGTGTTGGACGGTTAGTAGTCGTCGGGGGAAGGCCCCAGTCACATGATTGCAAGCAAGGCAGGCATCATTTGGGAGGCGAGGATTTTGGTAGCTGTAACAGAATTGGTTTATGCGGCACAACAACAGTTAGCGTTAGATCTTTATCAACCAGTTGGTACGCCGCAAGGATTGATCATTGATCTGCACGGTGGTGGGTGGTTTCGTGGGGATAAGCGTAAGGACGCGGATTGGGCCACGGCGCTAACGGATCAAGGCTTTGTGGTCGTGGTACCGAATTATCGGTTAGTGCCGGTGGGCTATTATCCGGCACCTTTACAGGATCTCGCGCTTTTAATGCAGTGGCTGCACAACAGTCAGTGGCAGGACTTGCCGTTGGGGGCGGTGGGGTCTTCAGCTGGTGGCAATTTAAGTGTTGAATTAGCGGTACAGTATGGCATACCGGCCGTTTCGTTGTCGGGTATTTTGGATATTGATGCTTGGTTGGCGCAGCATACCCAAGTTGTGGCGGCTGAAGGGGATACGAGTCAGTTTAATCAGTTGGCTAGTGAGCAAATCAATCAAACCGGGGCGAATGATCAGTTTTATAAATGGTTTATCATGAATTATTTTAACCAGCGTACGGATCAGTTAACGGCCGCCACGCCTGTTCATCGTGTGACACCACAAACCGGGCCATTATATTTAGCGAATTCTTTAGCCGAGTTTGTGCCGGTTAGTGGGGTGCAGGCTTTTGCTACGGCTGCCGTTGAAGCACAAGTGCCAGTCGAGACGGCCTTTTTATCCGGTAGTCGGCATGGCAAGGGGTACTTGGCGGATGTGTTGCCAGCCACGATGGCGTTTTTGAAACATTATGTCCATTAGGTGCTAAGGGAAACCCTAGTGGCAATTTTGCGGTCACAAAAGCTGACAATTAAGAAATTAGGAGAAAGGGATGTTCGTGATGATGCGTTATCGGTATTTTGCACAACCGATTGAAAATATTTCAACGCAACGTGTAATCGCGTATGAATTATTGTTACGTGAATGGCAGCCTGAACAGCAACAATGGCAACGACCAGGTTGTTTTGAAATCGATGCCACTACCACGATCACCTTATTACGTGAGGCGTTGTCGCATTTAAAAACGAAACGGGTCAGTGTTAATTTGACTAAGCAACAGTTTTTAGATCCAGCAATGGCGCAGGCAATCGCTGATTTTGCGAAGGCCGAGTTATTGCCGCGACAGCTAACAGTTGAATTAATGGATTGCCCGAGTTTGGCGGATGTTAAGCGCATGGGGGTGCCTTATCGTGAAGCCGGGGTGTTGCTGGCCATTGATGATGTGGGGTCAGATCATAGTTATGAGCGGATTGCTACCTTATTGCCTTATGTGAATACGATCAAATTTGCGTTGCAAAATTTACGGCAGCAAGGGCAGCGTACGTCAGAAGCGATGATCGAGTCATTGCATTTTTGGTTTGATCAGGCTGAAGCGCAACAAATGTTATTTACCTTTGAAGGCATCGAAAATCAAGCTGATGTTGACCTGGCCAGCCATGTAGGGGTTACCCGTGGGCAAGGATATTTTCTGTCACAGCCACAAGAACCGGCTGCTTTTCAATCATAGGAGACGTTAAAAAGACTAGCTTGCGGGCTAGTCTTTTTTGTTAGCCGAAAAACTTAAAATTAGCTGAGTAAATTTTAAAAAAAGCGTTATCACTTAATTCATTGCTTTGACAACGTTTTTTTGCCGTTCAAAAAAGTGATGTCAATATTTATACGTATTCGTTATAAAAGATGAAACAGACTTCTGCTGATTGCTATTCTATACTGAAAATATAATAAAATTTAATTTAAATTATGGGATTTTGTAAATAGGCTGAATATTGGGGGAGTGAACGTGATGCGGCAAAAAAGCTATCGTCAAGCAAGTGGGGAAACGACAACGCATTATAAATTATATAAAGCTAAGAAAAATTGGCTAATTGCAGGGATCTCATTATTTAGTTTTGGGGTGGGGACAGTTGGCATGGCACAAGCCACGCCAGTTGCTGCAGCGGCTACTGTAACAGGGAGTACAGCACCGGCAAGTGCGACGCTGGCAGTCAGTAGCGCCGCCAGTGCAGCAGTCGTGACAGCCGCAGCCAGTGCGGCTACTAGTTCGGCGGCGACCAGTGCTACGCCGACTAGTCAGGCTGTAACAACGCCTACCGCTAGTAAAGCGAGTAGCGCTGCTAGCTCGGCCGCAGTGTCAAGCCGTTCAGCGGCCGTTAGCAGTGCTACACCAGTTAGTGCTGCCACGCCGGCTAGTTCGACGGCCAGCAGTGCTGTTTCAGCAGCTCCGGTTGCGTCAAGCGCAGCGGCCAGTAGCACCGCTACCGTGCAGTATCAGACACCACCTGTGAAAGATGGTGGGGTGCAAGATGAAAAGGTAGCTACCGTTCAGCCAAAGTCTGAGGCGGATACGACGATTAGCACAGCTGGGACGACTTTTATTGTGAACTTTAATGTAAAGGCTGGAGATACCGTAACCGTTAAGATTGATGGAGCGGATATCAGTGATGCCTTGTTTACCAATGGCCCTACGCAGTATGCCAAAGTGGATAACGTGGTGATGGCTAAAGATGCCAGTAATGTGAATACTCTGGAAAATCAAGCAGATGGGGCAATCATTGATTCAATTATTAAGGCTGGTTCTTATCAGCAAAGTTTTAATTTATTGGCCTTGCAAAACTACACCGAATATTCCACTACGGCCACTGGTTATGCCACTGAAACCGTGACTGATCGTAAAATTCAGGTTTTTATTAATGGTGATTTGGCTGATCAGACCACCTTCCAGGCCACGTACAACGTGGTGCCCGTGCGCTTAGTTCGGGCCAACTATTATCAGGATTTTGTGAGTTATAATGCAGATCAAGAAGTGTTCCAATTACCGAACTTTGGCATTTCAGGCGCAAAAAATCAGCAAGCCGGTTCCTTATCTTTAAATGACTTGGCGCAATTAAATGCAACAGCAGCGGAATATCGGGTGGTCATGCCAGATGATTTTGTGTTGGATCAAGCCGCTACCGCAGACCTTAACGCCAACCGACCTTACACCATTACCCAAGATGCCACCACGCATGAAATTGTTTTAACTTATGATTTAACGGCCCAAGCGGTCGCTGATGACGCAACAGTTTATGTGCAAGGGGCGTTTACAGGGTACAATCCTGATAAGACTAGAGACACTGAAACAGCTGCAACGCCAAGTGAAGTCATTGTAGCAACTCCAAATGTGATTAAGGTGACCCAACAAGATGGCACTGTGTTAGCCATGCAATCATCAGGTAATAATAAATTTAGTTATGTTTCAGGGGACACTTTTAACACAAGTTATTGGACCTCTTGGCCAAATGACTATATTAGTAACGCCAATAACAGTACGGTTTATCCAGATCTACAACGGGCAGCAGCATCCGCTGATGCATTTAATTTGTCAGTGGGTACTGCGGCTTATTTTGGGTCTGCAGCGACAAATGGGAATGAATTGATTACGATTCCAACTGGCTTTACCACAACTGCAATGAATATTGAAGTGAAGCAATCATTGTTAGACGTTAATGATAATCAGCCGTTGCCTTATCAAATTACTTATACGGATGGTACGCAAACCATCGGGACATTAACCGGAACAACAAACAAAATTACCTTAGATGCTGGTAAAGTGGTCCAAACAATTGCTTACCAATTTAATGTGCCGAATACACCGCGCTTGACCAATGGCCAAAGCCAAGCTGAAGAAGTGACTGGGGCTGCGGCTTATGATCACGTGGAACCTTATGTCAGCTTGCCAGTCGTTCATTTAACGTTAAACACCGATTCAACTACGGAAATGGGACAATATCCTGTAACGTCCACGTTGACTTTTACCAATGCTACGAATCAGCAGAAAACAGATCATGCTGCCGATCAGTACATTCAAGTGGTAGACGGTCAAACCAATGCTTATGTCACCGTTGCAGCCAACGCCCAAACGCAAACCAATACCTCTCGCGGCACGGTTTTAACGGATAGTGGCACCACTTATTTAAGCGGTGTGGCAAGTAAGCCTACTGCTGGTTTAACGCTGAGCAATGGTACGACGAGCAAGTCTACCGATTTAGAAGCCCAGTTCTTAAACGAACCGATCTTCTATTTCATTGCGCCAGCACAAACGACCTTTGTGGTGAATCAGACCAATTTGACTAGCAAGATCCCAGGCGCGGTTTTAACCGAGTACACCACACCGGATGGCAAGGACGCCTATAAAATCGATCTAACCAACGCAACAAGTGATGAGTTTGTTCTCTCTGGAGATGCCTGGTATCGCGATGATCAACCCATTGCGGTGACCGGGGTATTCCGCAATGGGACGATTGACGGCTATCGAGCAGATAACGGGATCTTAGAACGCTTGATCAACATGTTCGAGATCAAAGCCGATGATAATGCGCTGGAAGGTTCAGATGACTTACAAATTTTCTACACGTCAAAAAATCAAATCAATGATCTGACAGCAGGACAGGATACCAACGGTACTTTAACTGGCGACCCAAACGCCATCAAGGTTACGATTTCAAACCCAACCTACAAGATTCAAAATTTAAGTGGGGTCAACGGTTACGCTGAAATTCAAGGTTCTGAGGATCCTGATTTTTCAGATACTGGGCGCACGTCGGTTTACAATATGTTAGACGATAATCAATTTGCCGTTACCGTCACCAACGTTGCGGATAAAGCGTTGAACAACGTCAATGTGTTAGTTAACTTACCGACTAAAGATGATGTGTATGGGTCTGCCTTTACGGTGAACTTGGCGGATAACTCGGATCTGAAATTACCGGCTGGCATAACCGTTTACTATGGCACAACCGCTCAGGCACAGCAAACCGGTATTTCGGAGCCAACGCGAGCGGGTTATGTAACAGGGGATGCGGTGACGGATTGGTCAGCCATTCGTTCGGTGATCGTGCACGCCGATTCAGTGGCGTCACAAGCTGCTTTAGCACAGGTCAGTTTTAAAATTCAGGATCCGACGCAATTACAAGATGTGGGTAAAACAGCCTATTTTGATACTGGTGTTTACGCAGACGATTTGATTCCAATTATTGCTAATAAAACCATGGCGGCAAAGTTGACGGTTCAAGGTACGGCTACCGTTAATTACGCGTTTTTATTACCAGACGGTAGTCAAGTAGCAGCGCCACAATTAACCCAAACCTTGCAACTGGGCAGTGACACCATTACCAAGCCAGCCCTGACGCTTGCAGACCTACCAGCTGGCTATGATTTGGTCGGCGCTGATGGCAAAGCATTAAGCTTTACAGAGAGTACTACTGATTATCAAGTTGGGCAAACGGTGAACAGTGACGCCGATTACAGCAGTTTAAATGGTGTCAACGGTACGGCGCAAATTGGCACGCTTGCGCAATACGATGCTGATGGCGATACGATTTTAATTCCAGTGATGGATCCGAACGCAGTGACGCAAGCAGCCACCATCAATTATGTGGATCAAGACGCAAATAATGCGCCATTACACACCGATACGCTAACTGGTTTATCAGGAACGACCCAGGATTACAGTACCAAGCGGACAGCCGTTTTGGCGGACTTGGCCACAAAAGGCTACGTTTATGTGAAGCAAGATGGTGACGCCTTAGATGATGCGAATGTCGTTGATTTTGATGCAGCTGATCAGGTCACAACAATTTACTTAAAACACGCGACGGCTAGCACAACTGAACGTAAAACCATTACTGAAACCATTACTTACGTTTATACAGACGGTAGTACCGCTGCACCGACGGTTACGGATCAAGTGAACTTTGATCGTACCAATACCACGGATCAAGTGACGCAGCAGGTTACCAATGGGGACTGGGTTGCTGAAAATGGCGTGACGGGTTTCACCGAAAAAGTGTCACCGCTGATCGACAACTATTCTGCTGACCAATTAAGTGTGCCTGAAGTAACGCATTTAACAGCCGCCAGTTCAGATGTAACAGTGATGGTCACTTATACGTTAGATGACGACCAACCTGGGCTGCCAAGTACCGGTGGTGAAACCACACAAAAGGCCACGATTGACTATGTGGATCAAGATGCAAATAATCAAGTGTTACACACCGACGATTTCACCGGTGAAAGTGAAACAACGATAGATTACAGCACCAAGCGTACCGCAACCTTAGCTGATTTGACGGCCAAAGGTTATGTTTACGTGAAACAAGCTGGCGACGCGTTAAATGCGGCCAATCAGGTTGCTTTTGACGCCGACGATGGGCAAAATCAGGTGACGACCATTTATTTGAAGCACAACACCACAGTGGTGACGCCAGATATGCCAACACCGCCAACAGAAACACCAACTGGTACCAGTACTAACGATTTAAATCGCACGGTGACGCAAACGGTGCAATACGTTTACAGCACCGGTGGCAAAGTGGCGGCTGATCAAACGCAACAGGTCACGTTCCAACGCGCGGCGGTGGTTGATCAAGTGACAGGACAAGTCCTAGGCTATTTGGCACCAAGTGATGTGGCTGGTTATCAGACTGGAGACAGCAACGTAACATTAACCGATAATGGTTGGACTGTTACAGCTGGCAGCGCTGATTTCAAGGCGATTACCAGTCCTAAAAAAGCAGGCTACACCAACGATTTGGCGACGACCCAGGCCTATACCGTAACACCAACAACTGGAGATGCTTTATTAACGGTTACTTACACTGCGGTAGCCCCACAACGGGTACTTGTGAACTATGTGGATGACGATGCCAATGGTGCCCAAGTCCATCAGGATATTTTAACCGGCGTGCCGGCCGAAACCACCGCATATGCCAAGGTGCAAAATGAGGTGGAACAAGGTCTGATGGCCTTAGGTTATGTGATTGTGGGCAATGATTTACCAACGCAGAGCATCATTACCTTTGATGATCAGGCGGGTGACCAAATTTACACCGTTCATCTGAAACATCAAATCCAACCGGCCACAGCTAATTTGCAAAAAGTAGTCACCGAAACAGTGACCTATGTCTATGCAAATGGCACCACAGCGGCACCAATGGTGACAGATCAAGTGACCTTCCAGCGACATGGCACCGTTGATCAAGTGACAGGGCAAGCCACGTATACCGCTTGGACGGCTCAAGCTGGGGATACCACGTTTGAGGCGAAAGTTTCACCAAGTATTACGGGTTATACCCCAGACCAAATCGAAATTGCAGCGGTTACTGGTTTAACGGCAGCTAGTGCGAATGTGCAAGCTACTGTCACTTATACCAAAGCGACCGATGGTGGTACGACAACGCCAGGAAATCCAGGAACAGATGGTGGTGCTACAACGCCAGATAACCCGGGAACCGATGGTGGCACCACAACGCCAGATAATCCAGGAACCGATGGTGGCACCACAACGCCAGACAATCCGGGAACTAATGGCGGCACGACAACACCAGACAATCCAGGAACCGATGGCGGCACGACAACACCAGACAATCCGGGGACTGATGGTGGCACGACAACACCAGACAATCCGGGGACTGATGGTGGCACGACAACACCAGATAATCCAGGAACCGATGGCGGTACCACGACACCAGACAATCCGGGAACCGATGGTGGCACAACCACGACGCCAGTGGATCCTACAATAAGCGACACGCCGGCAGTGTCTAGTCCTTCAGACGCGACGACAGCAACGGCTGTAACACCAAAAACACCCCAGCAAGTTACATTAACGTCACAGGCAACGACTTTGCCACAAACCAGTGATGCCAATGAGACTTGGCTTGCAGCGGCAGGATTAACGATGTTAGGTTCAATTGGGTTATTAGGCGCAACTACTTTACGGAAACGCCGCGATAATGATGCCGATTAGCTTCAAATAAAATTAATCAAAAGCTTGTACAGTGATGTGCAGGCTTTTTAGTTGTCTAAAAGTAAAAATGAGTTGACACTCACTTTAAAACGACGTACACTGATCACAGCGAGTGAGTGATAACTCACTTTTAAAAATGAGGTGACAACTATGACTGAAAAATTATTAGCACTGAACCATTTAGTGAAAAGCTTTGATGGGCAACGTGTGTTACAAGATGTTGATTTAGATGTGTTGGCTGGTCAGATTGTTGGGTTGATCGGGCCGTCAGGGTCAGGTAAGTCGACGGTGATCAAAACGGCGTTAGGGATGGAAGTAGCCGATGGCGGAACCGCTAAAGTCTTAGGTGCAACGATGCCCAATCGCAAATTGTTAGGTGATATTGGGTATATGGCGCAAAATGATGCGTTGTATGAAGCCTTAACCGGGCAAGAAAACCTCGCTTTTTTTGGCACAATGAAAGGGGTCAGCAAAGCTGAGCTAGGCGCTGAAATTGCTCATGTGGCTAAAGTGGTCGACTTAACAGTTGATTTAAAGCGGCGGGTCAGTGGCTATTCAGGTGGGATGAAGCGCCGTCTTTCATTGGCAATTGCACTGTTGGGGACACCGAAGTTGATGATCCTCGATGAACCAACGGTGGGGATTGACCCTGCGTTACGCCGTCAGATCTGGGCGGAGCTTGGTAAGCTGCGGGATAATGGCTGCGGTGTGCTGATTACCACTCATGTGATGGATGAAGCAGAGTTAGTTGATGAAGTGGCCTTGTTATTAGCGGGTAAGATCATGGCTTTTGGCACGCCCCAGGCACTTAAGACTGACTATCAAGTCGCCACGATTGAAGATGTGTTCTTAAAAGCGGAAGGGGTGGCTTAATATGCGAGCTTGGACAATTTCAAAACGCGTGATCAAAGAGTTGTTCCGGGATAAGCGGACTTTAGCGCTGATGTTTTTGGCACCTGTATTGATCATGTTTTTGATGAAGCTGATTTTTGCGGCGAGTACCACCACTGAGGTGAAGGTGGCCACAGTGGATTTAGATGGTGGTATTCGCACGGAATTAAACGCGGTGAAACATGTTGCCGTGGTGAAAAAGGCGAGTGTTCATGCAGCTAAAACAGCTTTAAAGAACCAAAAGGTGGATGCGGTGATCCAGCAAACCAAGTCGCAGCACTACCGGGTCACTTATGCCAATACGGATGCCAGTAAAACGGCACTAACGAAGCAGGCGTTTAAAGGTGCTTTAGCTGCCAACGGGACAAAGCAATTAAAAGCCACCACCACGAAATTGCAGCAAACGTTAGTCGGCCTGCAGCAGCAAGTGGCAGCTAAAACGGGTAGTCAAGTTACTGCCACCACCACGCCGAAAAAGGCCAGTACCGGTAACGTGATGATCACCAATCACTATGCGTATGGCGACAAAGATACCGGCTTTTTCGATAAGATCTTGCCAATTCTCATGGGCTTTTTCGTTTTCTTCTTTGTTTTCTTAATTTCTGGAATGGCGCTATTAAAGGAACGGACGTCTGGCACGCTAGAGCGCCTGTTAGCCACACCAGTACGGCGCAGTGAGATCGTTGTGGGTTACATGTTAAGCTACGGCATTTTAGCAGTGATCCAGACGATCATTATTGTACTCACTACTGTTTATCTGATGAATGTCCAAATCACAGGAAGCTTACTGGCCTTAATGGTGGTGAACTTCTTGCTGGCGCTGGTGGCCTTGGCCTTTGGGATTCTCATGTCCACTTTTGCCCGGTCAGAGTTCCAAATGATGCAATTTATTCCCATTGTGGTGATTCCACAGGTCTTTTTCTCTGGAATCGTGCCGCTGGATTCACTGGCCCATTGGGTGCAAAACATTGCCTATATTTTGCCATTAACTTACGCGGGGGATGCCATGACGCAAATCATGATGTATGGGACAAAATTGTCCGGTTTAGGGTTAGACATTGGCATTTTATTGGTTTTCTTGCTGGGCTTAACGGGCTTAAATATTCTTGGGTTACGGCGCTATCGTAAGGTATAATCGTGTTAGAAAGAAGGTATGAAAATTGGCAGTCAATACAGTTGAAACGCTTTTTAACACGAGTTTAGCTGCATCGGAGCTGTCACCTAAACAGCAGGCCGTTTTGCAAGCGTGTTTGAAATTATTTGCCGAAAAAGGGTTTGAACGCACTTCTACTGCGGATATTGCCCAAGAAGCAGGTGTCGCTGAAGGCACTGTTTATAAACATTTCAAAACGAAGCAGGCTATTTTAGAGGCGCTGCTCAAGCCGCTGGTCACCAGCGTGGTGCCAAAAGTGGCTACTGAATTTATTACAGAGATCAAAGGCCAACAATTTGTGACGTTAACGGATTTTTTAACTTTTATCGTGAAAGACCGGCTTGCCTTTGTGGTGGATAATCGCCGGGTGATCCATATTTTTGTCCAACAAGTGTTGGTACGACCAGCATTATTGGAGGCCGGTTACCAATTGATCTTGAATTATTTTGAACAGGATCTAGGGGCTGAGATCCAAACGTTAAAGCAACAAAAACAACTTGTTGACTGGCCGTTACCACGTATTTTGCGGCTGGTAGTGGGAACGGTGGTTAGTTATACGGCGCCGGTGATCGTGATGCCTGCACAGGCTTTTGATTTAGACCAAGCAACCCGCGAAATTGTGGCGTTTTTAAGCAAAGGTTTGGCAGCTTAACATGATATCGGTAGCGGCAGGATTAATCTCAGGCAGTTTGCCTGGGATTTTTTGTTTAGTCGTCGGTTTAGTTGCGAGTAAAAGCATCAGCTTATTGCGTGAGTCCAGAATTTGAATTTGTTACGATAATAGTTAAGAAAGGGGGTGATGAGTTGCGTGTCCTGGTGAAATTTTTGCTTGCATTGGTCGTGGTGCTATTGTTGCCACTACCGCTGGTCACAATTGCTCGGTATGCGCAAGTGGTCGATGGCTCAGGGGCGTGGTTATTCCAACAGGCGTGGTTCAAAACTTACGGGCCGTCTTATCTTTTTTGGAGCGGCGTGGTGTTGGCGGTAGGCTTAGGTCTTTTCGGGATCATTGCCCTTTGCTGGCCGCGGCAACGGACCTTGTATTTGAACCAGCAAGCCAGTGGTCAATTACGGGTGACTAAAAAAGCGATTGAACAATTTGTGGCCACTGCGATCCAAGCAGAACCTTATTTACAGGCGCCGAAAGTCACGGCGAAGCTGACCCGGCGTCAACTGAAAATTCAGATCAGTGGCGATTTACGGACTTCGGAGCAAGTATCTCAACAAGTTGCTGCCTTAGGACAACAATTGGAACAAGAGCTACGTCAGTTTTTAGGCATTTCCGCTAAGAAAAAAATCATTGTTAAATTACAGCATTTTTCAACAAAACGTCAGCGACAGGCGCGCGTGCTGTAAAAGAAAGGAGAACCGCCATGGCAGAATTATTTAAGCTGTATCGCTGGCCCTTGCTAGGTGGGTTATCCGGTCTCATACTGGGATTGCTATTTTTAACCCTTGGCTTTTTTAAAACATTGTTGATCATCGGTTTAACCTTGATCGGCATTTTAGTGGGCTTTTATCTGGCCCAAACCAACTGGTTACAACGCTGGTTCAAGTAAGTGGTGCGATTTTGAAAGTCGGATGACATGTTCATTAAATAGTCCCTAAAGCATTGAGGCGGGCCATGTTTCTGGCGTGGTACTTTTCGCCCGGCAGAATGGTCATCCTCTGTAAATAAGATTTGACATTAGTCAAATAGACCCTAGCGTATTGAGGCGGGCCATGTTTCTGGCGTGGTGTTTTTCGCCCGGCAGGATGGTCATCCTCCGTAAATAAGATTTGACGTCAGTCAAATAGTCCTTAAAGTATTGAGGAGGTTTTCTTGAAATGGCAAATACACAATCAACCACACCAACGATTAAAGGTGAATTACGTTATGAAGATAGGGTGTTACAGAAAATCGTAGGGATCGCATTAGCTAAAATCGATGGCGTACTGACCATTGACGGTGGTTTTTTCTCAAATATTGCAGAAAAACTCGTGAATACCAGTGATGTAACCACTGGTATCGATGTTGAAGTCGGTCAAAAGCAGGTCGCCGTTGACTTGGACATTGTGGCGGCCTATGGCATTGAAATCGCCGCATTATACCAACAAATGAAAGATGCGATCCAAAAGCAAGTGAAGCATATGACCGGGTTAGACGTGATTGAAGTCAACGTTACCGTTGTTGATGTGAAAACAAAAGCTGAATATGAAAAAGATGCCGTGACGTTGCAAGATCGGGTAGGGAATGTGGCCGACAAAACGAAAGAAGCTGTCAGCAAAGGCAGTGATCGGGTAAGTGCAGGAATGGAAAAACTAACACCTGATCAAGAACCTGTTCGCGTCGACTAAACCGTTGAAAATCATGAAAGGGGTGCTTCAACATGGGAATTATTTGGTCATTGATCGTTGGTGCGATTATTGGTGCTGTGGCCGGGGCATTAACCAATCGTGGGCAATCCATGGGCTGGATCGCCAATATTGTCGCCGGTCTGCTCGGTTCTGCTTTAGGCCAAGGGTTGCTAGGGAGCTGGGGTCCACAGTTAGCAGGCATGGCATTGATTCCATCGATTATCGGTGCTGTGATTTTAGTGTTAGTGGTGAGCCTGGTTGTTGGCCGCAAAGCCAAATCCTAAAGGTAGGTGACAGCCATGACATTTTTTAAAATCTTAGCGGCGATTGGCCTGATGGTAAGTGGCCTATTATTGGGGCTGACCGTGTTAACTGCTAAAAAAGTAGATCAAGTAGGCGATCGTTTACAGGCCAGGCTTTATCATGAGTAAGGCAGATGAATGAATCAAGCCACCAGACATTGATTTTGTCTGGTGTTTTTTTGGTTAAATTGGTGGTGCCATGCATCGAATCGGGGAGGTTGCGCAAATGATTTTTTTGACAGTTACTGACATTTGATTTAAGATTAGTTAGTAAACTAAGTAATGGGGACGCCATGTTTCCATCGTGATGGTTTTCGTCCGAGGGAATGGCCATCCTCCGAAGTGAAATTTTACGAAAGTAAAATCTAACCTTAGAGAACCTAGAAGGCGCCATGTTTCCTACGAGGGTGAATGCGCCCGTAGGAATGGCCATCCTCCGAAATAGAATTTTGCGGTAGCAAAATAGACCTTAGAGAACCTAGGAGGTGCCATGTTTCCATCGTGACGTTTTTCGTCCGAGGGAATGGTCATCCTCCGAAATAGAATTTTGCGGTAGCAAAATAGACCTTAGAGAACCTAGGAGGTACACAATGAGTGTGAAAGAGCGGGATGTCGGGCAGTATGTGAGCCGACTACATAATGAAATTCGGCGGGAACTGGATCGATTGGCGGTGCGTAATCAGATCAGTGGTGCACAGGCCCACGTGCTGATCTACATTTTAGTGGAAACACAGAACCGTGATCTGTTTCAAAAGGACATTGAAGAAAAATATAGTATCCGGCCCTCAACGGCTTCAGCGCTATTAAAAAAAATGATTCAAGCGGGATTGATTCAGCGTGAACCGTTGCCACAAGACAAACGGTTGAAACGTATTATGCCAACGGCCAAGGCACAAGCGGCGCAGGCAGGGGTATTTGCGGATTTGTTGACGATGGAAAATAAATTGACGCAGGGCATTGACCCAGCGGCGTTAGCTATTTTCTTCCAAGTCATCGAAAAAATGATTGCAAATTTAGCGTAGTATTTTTAATACAATAGTTAGTTTTCTAAGTATCTGAAAGGGGTTTTAAATTTGAAACAAGCAGCGTTGGGACAGCGTTTAGGCTTTTATGGCCTGGGTTTATTTGTGATGACGATTGGCATCGCCTTATCCGTTAAATCCCATTTAGGCGTCTCGCCCATTAGTTCGATTCCTTATACCATGACAGTAGTTTGGGGCATTGAAATGGGCAAAGCGACCATTATCTTACATACTTTTTTGGTTTTATTACAGATCTTAATTTTACGAAAAGCGTTTGACTGGCACCAACTCTTTCAGGTGGTGGTAGGAATTATTTTTGGCTACTTCACCACTTTTTGTAATTGGCTGGCCACGTTTTTACCAACACCGCGGACGTTACTTGCGCAATTAATCTTATCAGGGTTGTCCATTGTGCTGATTGCCATTGGGATTTTCTGCTACATGCCGACCAATTTAATTCCGTTAGCGGGGGAAGGCATTATGGGTGTGATCGCCGACGTGACGCACATTCCGTTTCCCAAAGTTAAAGTTGCTACAGATAGTACCATGGTCTTAATCTCGGTGTTAACGTGCTTATTGTTGGTTCATGGCTTAGGAAGTGTTGGGTTAGGCACGATCTTAGCGGCAATTTTAGTGGGCACCACATTAAATGTGATCATGCACTTTTTTGGAAAGTGGCGTTATAGCTTGGTTTGATCGGATTGATTAAAAAAGTTTATGTCATTAATCATAAAGCATTTATATAAAAAAAGAACAAACCTTGTTAAACCGGCGTTGAATAGCGTCGGTTATTTTTTTACAAGCGCTTGCTGAATCGGCGTTAAAGTTATATAGTTCATTTATTGATAATTTGTTTTTTTTTTTTTGATAATTTAATTATGAAATGTACATAGACCAGCGATTGTTAATAAAACCATGGTCATCAACACGATTTTGGGGGGAAGCACAATGAGAAAAGTACGGTTTACAGCAAGTTTAGTTGAACAGAAGCAACATTTTAAATTGTATAAAAGCGGTAAAAAATGGTTAATATTAGGCGTTACAACGGCCAGTTTTGGGGTGCTTGGATTAACCACCCAAGTTAATGCGGCTACGAGTGATACTGCTAACCAGACAGCAGATGCTCAAAATACAACTGATGCCAACAGCTTACAACAGTCCACGGTAGCTTTAACAAATGCAAGTGCGGCAACCAGCACAGCTGCGTCAAGTGCAGTGAGTCGTACCGCAACCGCTTCAAGTGCTGCAGCGAATCAGTCGGCTACTACGGTTCAGCCGACTAGTGCGGCAGCAAGTGCCAGTTATTCATCAACTGCGACACCAGCCAGTGCGGCTAGCAACGTTACTAATTTAGGCGCGGCCACTGCTACTGAAGTTGCCACTGCCAAATCAGCAGCGGCGAGTACTGCAGCAGTCACAGGCCAGGCGCAACAGGTGACGGCAGCTTCAGCGGTCCAGCCAACAACCGATAGCGCAACTGCTGGTGATACGACTTTACCTGTGGAACAAACAAAAGTTTCATATATAGATATAGACACTGGTCAGGAGATTTTACCAGCAAGCGTTGGCCGCGAAGGTGACCTGGTCTTAGACCAAGAAGTGAATGCAAATGTTGCTCAGATTCTCAATGGTGATTATGGGTATACTGTTTATCAAAATCTTTATCAATGGGAAATTGATGGCGATGATCATACGCCAAATGTTGGTTCGATTTTAGGGATGACCTTAGATGATGCTAAACAAAAGTTCATTGACATATATGATGAAAAGGTCGCGGCCTATAATAGTACGCACGAGGACCAACTGGTCATTAATGTAAATGGTACGGAAGGTACAACTATGGCCGACTACGATACTTATTATGGTGCTACTTATTATTATGGTCAAAATGCTGACCATAATATGGATAATCCTAATAGTTCAGTGCTGTATTTTGAAGTTCAAGGGACTCAAAACGCTGCCACAGATACACTTAATGCACTGCTTGATGATTATACAGAAACCAGTTATTATGCAGCGTATAAAGTGTTGTCTGAGTATCACGTAGTACCAATTTTAGGAATTTCTGTTAGTGGTGTCAGTGGAAAATTTTATTCGGCTTTTAACGCAATGATGGCTGATGATTATACAATGGTTTACTTTAAAGCCAGTGATATTGATAATACAGTTATGTTTGTGGATACCATTAATGGGACACAAGTTGGGGAATCTCAAACGGTAACCGGTAAATATGGTCGGACCGTTGATCTGAGTAGTGCAACATTAGCCAGTGAACTTCCCGCAGGCTATCATTATGCAACGGCGGATGAACTAGGCACTGGTGAAACACAGCCAACAGACGCCACAATGGGTGTAAAAGGGACCGTTCATACCGTGTATGTGGCGTATGATCAAGGCGTGGTTCCTGATGGTATCGCTGTCCGAACGAACTTATCAGATAGTGTTAGTGTAACGGCCGATGATTACTATGATTATTCTCATCCCCAGGTCAAAACACAAACAGGTGACGCTTTAAGTGTGACAGCTGACGATTATTATGATTATTCTCATCCCCAGATCAAAACACAAACAGGTGATGCGTTAAGCGTGACAGCGAACGATTATTACGATTATTCTCATCCGCAGACTAAAACCCAAGTTGGGGATGCCGTATTTGTCACACCAGACGACTATTATAATTCGCCTAAAGGTGTGGTTGATGAGGCTGTGATTGCTAAAAAGACACAGGTAGGACATGCCGTCAGCGTAACAGCCGATGATTATTACGATTATTCTCATCCCCAGGTTAAAACACAAACAGGTGACGCCTTAAGTGTGACAGCTGACGATTATTATGATTATTCTCATCCCCAAAGTAAAGTCCAATTAGGTGAAGCTGTTTCAGTGACGCCAACAGATTACTATGATCATACAGCAACTGATACAGCCGATAATGGTGGTACGACAACTGATTCAGCGAATATCGATTCGAATCATAGCAGTGGTGTTGCTAGTGTTACAGACACTCATAATCGTACAACAGCATCAACGAACGCAGATAACACCACCGATACAGCAGTGACCAGCACAGATAATGGGGCTACAGCAGACACTGATGTGGCCGCTGATCATGAACAAACGGTAAATCCAACGAAAACAGCAGCCGATAAGCAAGGTTCAGTTCAAGCAACATCTGTAGCTGATAATGGCCGCTCTGCAGCTGCAGTCCAAACCGTCCAAAATCATAGTGTGGTTCAAGCAGCTAATCAGACAACTTTACCAGTGCCAACGAAGTCGGAATCAGTGACAACCACAACGGCAACAACTTTGCCGAAAACTGGTGCTCAAACTGAGCAATGGTTAGTGATTGCTGGTGGTTTAACGGTGTTAGGCTCGATTGGGTTACTCGGTGCCACTAAAATGCGCAAACGTGACGATGGTTCTTATGAAATTTAAAGCTTAGATAAGTAGTCGTGACTTCATTAGTAGTCACGGCTATTTTATTTGAAATAAGCGATGTCAAAATTTATAAATAGGAGTTGATAGAAGTTGACCAAACCTTGTCAGAGCCCGGTTTGTACTTAGCGGACGAAATTTCATTAATCAGGACCAACATGGTAAAATTTCATTTGGTAATTAAAATTTACGGTTTTATTGACTATATAAAATATCTGGGTTATGAAATTTGAAATGGGAAGTGAGTAGGATGGTGGCATTATTTCGAACTTACGGGGGCTTGTTACTGATTGGGGTTTTAAGCTTGATTTTAGTCATGGGTTGTTTTCATTTTGGTGTGATCAAAACGTTAATTGCGTTTGGACTAGGTTTAGTGGTGATTTTGGCAGGGTATTACTGGCGTGATCAACGACAGCTACACTCATAAAAATGAAGTTTTACCGGCTTTCACAGGCAAATTAGCAGTAACGGCAACTGGTTTGGCGTATAATGTAGCTAATTGTTAAACCTGAAGGGAGTCGGATTTTTTGGCACATTTTTATAACGCATTTCAACCGACGCATTACGATTTATATTTCAATATTAACCGGGCCACCAAGCAGATCAGTGGCAGGACCACGATCACAGGAGAGGCTAAGCAACAGGCAATTGCCATTCATCAAAAGGATCTGACCATTGACAGTGTGACTTTAAATGGCGGGGCGCTGCCGTTTACCATCGATCAAAAGCAAGACGCATTGCAGCTTGTGTTGCCGCAATTAGGTCAGGTGACCTTGACGATCACTTATCAAGCGCCGTTAACTGATACGATGATGGGCATTTACCCGTCCTATTACACGGTGAATGGGGAACGCAAGCAGTTGATCGGCACCCAGTTTGAAACCAACGCAGCGCGGCAAGCATTTCCTTGTATTGATGAGCCAGCAGCTAAGGCAACGTTTGACTTGGCCATTCAATTTGATGAAAAGCCGGGTGAATTGATCCTCAGCAATATGCCTGAAAATCGGGTTGAAAATGGGGTTCACTATTTTGACACCACGGTATGCATGTCCACCTACCTGATTGCCTTTGCTTTTGGGGAATTACAAGGCAAACAAACCACGACGAAAAGTGGCGTGAAAGTCGGTGTTTTTGGGACCAAAGCGCATCAGGCCAATGAATTAGATTTTGCCTTGGATATTGCCAAACGGTCGATCGAATTTTACGAAGACTTTTACCAAACGCCTTATCCGTTGCCACATTCTTGGCAGTTGGCATTACCGGATTTCTCGGCAGGGGCGATGGAAAACTGGGGCTTGGTCACTTATCGAGAAGCCTATTTGCTGTTAGATCCTGACAATACGGCGTTAGATACGAAACAGTTAGTGGCAACCGTGATTGCTCATGAATTAGCCCATCAATGGTTTGGCGATTTGGTGACGATGCAGTGGTGGGATGACCTATGGCTTAACGAAAGTTTTGCCAACATGATGGAGTATGTGGCGGTTGATGCCATTGAACCGGATTGGCATATTTGGGAAATGTTCCAAACGTCAGATGTACCGGCAGCCTTGCAACGGGATGCCACTGATGGGGTACAAGCCGTGCACGTGGCTGTGGAAGACCCAGCGGAGATCGATGCCTTATTTGATGCCGCCATTGTTTACGCCAAAGGGGCGCGGATGTTAGTTATGGTGCGCGCGTTACTAGGTGATGACAACTTGCGGGCTGGCTTGAAAAACTATTTTGAAGCGCACAAGTATGGCAATGCCACAGGGGCCGATTTGTGGCAAGCCTTAGGTAAGGCGTCAGGGATGGATGTCGGCGCCATTATGAATTCCTGGCTGGAACAGCCCGGTTATCCAGTGGTTGCGGCCAGTGTTGAAGACGGACAAGTGGTGTTGTCGCAACGTCAATTCTTCATTGGCAATGGTAAAGCGGCGAACCGGACCTGGCAGATTCCGTTAAACAGTAATTCGGATGCAGCCCCTAAGATTTTAACCGCTAAACAAACGGTGCTTGGCGACTATGCCCAATTGCGTGCCGCGTTAGATGCCCCATTCCGGTTAAATGTCGGGAACAACTCACACTTTATTGTGCAGTACGATCAAACATTGCTAGACGATATTCTGGCGCATTTAACGGATTTAGATGCCATTGCGCAATTACAATTGTTACAAGATCTGCGGCTATTGGCAGAAGGCAACCAAATCACTTACGCCACGGTTGTTCCATTGTTAACGCGTTTTGCCAGCAACTCCTCTGCAGTGGTTAATGCGGCATTGTACCAAGTGGCGGGAAACTTAAAGAAGTTTGTGGAGCCAGATAGTCAAGCTGAAAAAGCTTTGCAAAAGCTGTTCGACCGGTTAAGTCAACGCCAAGTGGCCCGGTTAGGCTGGCTGGCGCAACCAGGTGAAGTCAACGACGATCAGTTAACGCGACCATTTGTCTTAAGTGCGGCATTATATGGTCAAGACGCGGTCACCATTCAAGCGGCCCACGACTTATTTACCCAGCACCAAGCTGACTTGTTGCGGCTACCAGCTGATATTCGGCGGTTAGTCCTGGCCAATGAAGTCAAACATTTTGGGCAAACCGCTTTGTTTGATCGTTTATTAGCGGCGTATGAGCACTCAACGGACGCTAGCTATAAAGCTGACTTATGTGCGGCATTGACCAGTAGCACTGACATGACTTTTTTGGCGAAATTGATCGGTTACTTTGAAGACGCACAGGTCATTAAGCCGCAAGATCTACGGGCTTGGTTCCGTGGGGTATTGGCCAATCCAGCTGGCCAACAAGCCGCTTGGGACTGGTTACGCACGGAATGGTCTTGGCTAGAGGCCACAGTTGGCGGTGATATGGAATTTGCCACTTACGTCACCGTGATTGCTGGTATTTTCCGCACCCCAGCACGTTTGGCTGAATTTAAGGCTTTCTTTGAACCCAAATTGGCCACACCTGGTTTGACCCGTGAAATTACCATGGATCTGAAAGTGATCAGCAGTCGGGTGGCCTTGATCGACGCCCAACAAGCTGCCGTTAACGCAGCGATTGCGGATATTCGTTAAAGTTCGATTACAAAAGGCTTGCCCGCATTTGCGAGGTCAAGCCTTTTTATGATGCCATTTTCGCCGCACAAACAACAGTGGGACCAAATATAAATAAAATGCGTAGGGCAAGTAACCGGCAAAAGAAGTGCCTAACACAGTGATCGGGACAAAGGCGGCAATGTTCCACGGAATCAGTGGCGCAATTAAAATGCTGGTGTTTTCTAATTCTGCTGCTAAAACGGACTGATCCTGAGGATAGTTTTGTTGTACCAAACTGTTGGTCATGACCACTGCGACAGACTGGTTACACCCGATCATACTGGCGATCAGACTGAGTAGTACCGTGATGCCGTAGCGTGTTAGTGGTCGGTTAGCTGGCAGTGTGAGTCGCTGTTTTAACGTTTGCAGTTGCTCGAGTTGATTTAAAATGCCTGCAATGCTGCAAGACAGGAAGACGATGATCACAGGACTTACCATAGAAATCACACCGCCACCGGAAATTAAACCACCTTGGTGTAAGCCTAACAATCCCGCTTGCAGCAAGGCCAATAATGATACATGTTGAATGAGCAACCCTTGCAGGAATGCCGTGAGAATGCTCACGCCAATGGCTTCAAATAGCGGTCGGCGTAGCAATGACAACCCTAATACTAAGGCGGCTGGTAGTAATAACCAAGGCGATAATTGAAATTGTTGTTGCAAATGGGTGAGCATGTGTTGGTTCACTTGGGCTAAAGGATAACGCCAGGATAACCAGCCGTAGCTTAGCAGGCTCAGGGCTAAAGCACCCCAGGCTGTGGCAAACATGGTGCGAATGTTGCGAAACAATTTGGTGCCTGTCACCGTTGCCACTAAGCTAGCACTAGATGACATTGGAGAACATCGATCGCCAAAATAAATCCCAGCCATAATGGCACCAGCGACTAAGTTTAAGTGTCCTTGACCACTTTTGGCAATTAGCATGAGCGGTAGCCCCACCACACTTACCGTACCTAAGGAAGTGCCAATAATGCTGGACACGACGGCACAAACCACAAAGGCCAGTAACACAAACCAATGGGGATCTAGCCACACCATAGCGGTATTGACAATGGTGGCAATAGTACCAGCAGCCATCCAGACACCAATCGTAGCACCGATCAATAGCAAGGTTTTAATAACACCGAAAGAAGTTTTGGCGCCTTGCCAAGCCGCTTGTAATAGGACGGACAGTGGTTGTTCGCGTAAGGCTAACCCAGCAAAAATCAGCCAACACAAGCATAACGCTAACGCTAATGACAATTGATTGAACACACAATAGACTAAAATTAAAAATGACAATCCAACGCCTAATCCTAATAACATAAACCCACCTCTAATTGATGATTGTCTTCTATTGTAGCGAATCAGCGCTTATAATAGAAATATCTAAATAAGATGGATTTAGATGTAAATGGATCTTAATCGAGGTGCTTGAATGAACTTCAATTTATTACGCTATTTTTTAGCCATCGTCACAGCAGGTAGTATTACCCACGCAGCTGAAACCTTGCATTTACCGCAGCCTTATTTAAGTCAGCAATTAAAGAAATTAGAAGCCGAATTAGGTGTGACGTTGATGCATCGTACCACGCGTCAATTAACGTTAACCAATGCTGGGGTAGCGCTGGAAAAGCGAGCGCGCCAGTTATTGGAGCTACAGGCGTTAATGGTGACAGATGTTCAAAATCGCGCGCAAGGGCGGCAAGGCACCTTGCGCGTCGGCGGTGTTGGCGCGGTGATCAGTCAAATCTTAATGCCGCGGTTGTTACAATACCATCAACAGTTTCCAGAAATTAATTTTGAGATTCGTGAGTGCTGGACGAATGATATTTTTGACCTGCTCAGCAATGGTATGGTGGAATTAGGGGTGATCCGCACACCGGTTGCGTCACACTTATTTAACACCATTACTTTTTCTCAAACCCCATTAGTGGCCTTAAGCAGCACACCACAACAGCAATTGGCACAATTGGGACTAAACGGGTTACGACAGCAGCGGTTATTAGTCGATCACCATTATGCTGATTTGATCATTCAAACTTGTCGACAAGCTGGGATTGAACCTCAAATTGTGGCCAAGGTAGATAGTTCACCGATGCTGATTGCTTTAGCTGAAGCCGGACTAGGGGTGGCGATTGTGCCACAAGACATGACCCACAATATTCAGGCACATCAGTTGCAGCTTTATTCACTAGACACCCCAGCGTTAATGACGCAAACTGCTGTGATCTGGCCCAAACAAGCAGACTTGTCAGAAACAGCCCAACAATTTTTAAAATTATTACAAACGAAAAAAACTTGAATCGTGTGGGCGATTCAAGCTTTTTTAAGCTGTTCTAAGCCATGAAATAAGCGGAATGACATGATACTAATGTAAAATCAATGATGCAGTTAGTTTGTCATTTTATTCAGAGACTTTAAATGCGCCATAATGCCAGTATAGCAGTGTACCAAGTGCAATGACAATTGCTGCAAACCACGCGATGCCGGTGAAATTCCACATATGGAAAAGAAGACCACCAAGTCCGCCAGCTACGGTTTCACCTAAATACATGGCGGCATTTGCAAGTGAACTCATGGTGCTGCGTGCAGCCACAACAGTTTGCTGAAGATTCGTCATGAGAAGTGGAAAAATGAGACCGTTAAACATATAGATGAGGGTGACCAGTCCCTCGCTGATTATGAAGCTTTTGGCAGATGTTAAACCAATGTAAAGTAGAATCAGTGCCATAAAGCTACTGGCAAATGCACGTGGGAAGGTTAATTTTTTTGCCCAATAACTGCTGAGTAGAGAACCAAGGAGATTACCTGCACCAATTGCAATCATTGCAGTGCCAACCGCAGTTAGTGTTAAACCGTAGTCGTGGGTGAACCAAGTTGAAATGAATGTGATGGCAGTGAAGCTGCCAGTTTGAAAAATGAAGTAAGCCAGTAAATAGCTTACCGCTTGCTGATTGCTGATGATGCGGCGATAAGTTTGCCAAAAGCTGACACGAGGGTGCTGGTTTTGAAGTGCCGGTAATGATTTTGAGCAGATCACCATCAGAAGTAACGCGGCTCCTGCAATGACAAAAAATGGCGTATGCCATGAGCTTGCTGCAAGGTAACTACCGATGGGAATCCCAACTAATTGAGCCACCGATAACCCAGCCGTTGCGTAGCCCATGACTTTAACAATACTTTTTGGTTCAATAACTTCTGGAATTGAGGCCCAAACTTGCGGTGTGATAAAGGCAGCACAGACGCCTGCAAGAAAACGAAATAGGAGCATGAGCCAAAACGTTGTCGCAATCCCACAAAGCGCCGTCGACAATGCAAAACCAGTTAGACTATAAAGCAAAATTTGTTTACGATCACGTTGATCAGAGATGGGGCCAGAGATTAATGCAAATCCGGCGTAACCGATTGCGTAAGCTGACACTAACCACCCTGAAAGGGTGGTTGATATCGCAAATAATCGACTAAGGGTTGGTAAAAGCGGTGAAACAAGGAATGTATCTGTTCCAATAAGAAACATGATCAGAAAAAATAAGCTTGAATAACGGCGCATAGTAGTCTCCTTTGTACAATAGTTTTATAACAATCGAACTAAAGCAGGAAAAAAATACCTTTTACAAGGTATCCAAAAAACCAGGTAAATACGTTGCAAAGGTGTCTAACCGCAGTTTAACGTATTTGTTTTGGCCAATTTTCCGTGTTGTTGTGAGTCCTGCTTCCCGTAAAGTGCGAAAGTGATACGAAACGGTAGATTTTTGTATATTGAGTTGTTCTCCAATTTCACCACAATTCATTTCGCCACCATGGTAGTAAAGCATCCGGATGATCTTCAGGCGCATGGCATCTGCAACAGCTTTTAAAATAATAACTCTAGATTCATCATTGTTTAATTGTTCGATTGTCATAGAACTAGTTTAGCGTCATTCCTGGTGGCTGTCAATCCCAAGATTGAGTTGATCCATTAACGAATGGAGCTATGCGGTTACCTTTAAAAGTGGCAACACGCCTAGAAGCGAAAGGACTGCGGCACTGATCATTGCTGCAGTAAAGCCTTGGGTGAATTGTGACAGATCCGCAACGCCGCCCATTTGGTAAAAGGCCATCACAGATAGCGGTACACCGACTGCACCGCCGAGTAAGCGACTTAAATTGTATAATCCTGATGCCGATCCCATTGATTCACGGGGCACGGCACCGACAACAGCTTTTTGCATGGCAGGGCCGCCAACTGACAGGCCAATTCCTGCAATCATCAATGGTAATACAAGCCAGAGATATGTTTGATGTGCACATAAGGCCAATGCAAAATAGCCCAGACCTTGTAAGACAACGCCGCAAATTGCAATCAAGCGTTCACCATAGTGGTCAACTAATTTTCCTGCAATGGGTGCAAAAAGGACTAATGTACCTGTCCAAGGTAGGAGTTCAATACCGGCCGTCATTGAATTGGTTCGTCCGACAAGTTGTAGAAATTGTGGTAAAAAAAAGACGACACCATACATTGACGCATACATGAAAAAAGTGCCGAGGATTCCCCCAGTTAATGCAGCTGATTTGAAGAGGTTAAGTTGCAATAACGGCTGGGTCTCATGGCGTTGACGCAAGATGAACCAAAGGGTGATGACAAGGGATAATACGAATACGCTAGGCACTATTTTGGGAATATTCGGGCTTGTTATTTGTGCGAGTGACCAGATAATGCCGGCAATTGCACCGGTGATCAGGATGCTATCAAGTAAGTTTAGTGGACCAGTTTTGATCGTTGAAATTGGTAAATGCTGCCATGATAAGAACGAACAACTTAAACCGATGGGTACATTGATCCAAAAAATCCATTGCCAAGTTAATTTAGCGACAATCATGCCTCCTAGTGCGGGGCCGATAATCAATGCTAAACCACCGATACCACTCCAAATGCCAAGTGCTTTGCCGCGTTTTTCGGGTGTAATGGCACTGGAAAGAATTGCCATTGACATTGGCGTCATGACAGAAGCACCGATACCTTGAAAAATACGAGCTAAAATCAGTGTGGTGAGATTGAATGCTAGTGCACAGGCAACCGATCCAGCGACAAATAGCAGTAGTGCAATGATATAGAGCCGTCGTTGGCCAATTCGTGCACCAATCTCTACGCCGACCAGTAAAAGTGCCGCAATTGTGATGTTGTAGGCATTCATTGCCCATTGAAGATTCGCAACTGAAATATGAAAATCAGTGCGAATCGCAGTTGAAGCCGTTGTGACAATCATTGAATCCATCATGGACATGAAGAATCCGATAGACGTTAGTAGCAATAACCACGTCGTGTGATGTTGGTTATCAGTCATTTGTATTTCCCCTTTTCAAAAGCTATAATGCCTTAAAGATAGCAACATAGGCGCATCATAACAATATTCAGAAAAGACAAAAGTGTTCAGTGTTGAGGGGGAAAAGCGCAACAATGTTATCAAAAATAGCGCAATTTAAACAAACTGAAAATGATTTGCGTCAAGCATTGCTTGCAGTTGGCAGTTACAAGACCTTAGACACGATTACAGTCAGTGATCTTGTTAAGCAAGCGCAGGTTAGTCGGGGCACGTTTTATCTTCACCATCAAGACAAGCCAACATTTGTTGCGACGCTTGAAGATGAAATGCTTGAGCGGTTTGATCAAATTATAACGGCTCAATTACCGCTACTGATCCGTGCTAAAGACGATGAACAGGCTGTTACGAAATTGATAACAGCAGTTTTTGAATACGTGGCAAGTCAGCAGCAATTATGCTGTTTCTTATTTGGTGAACATGGTGATGCAACGCTACTTGTACGTATTCACAAGTTATTTACGAATCGAATTTCCGGTTTGTTTTTATCAGGGCAAAAAGGACAAGCCAATATCCCATTAGAATATGCGATTCGGCACGTTGCCAGTTCGATCCTTAATTTTATGGTGATTTGGTTGAGTGAGCATCCCAACATGACAGCGACAAATGCGACGCAGCTCATGCTAAAATTTATGCGGGTGCCTACAATGCAATTGTTGAAACAAGATCAATAAATGATACAAATTAATTAATTGAATTCATCAAAATGTAATATAAAAAATTGATTCAATTTAAAAAGTTCCCGTTAAGATAACCAGAAATTATCTTAACGGGAACTTTTTGTTTCAGTCCGTTTAATGATTAAATTTTCGTTCCACTTTGCGGTAAGGAATCACCCATTGTAAGGTGTTCAGGAAGCAGCCGATGACGCCTAAAGGTGGATATAAAAAGGTGAGGCCAAAAATCATAATGGTGATACCACAAGTGATGAGGTCTTTATGACCTAAAATTTGTTTTGATTTTGGATTCTGCTTGACTAACAATAGCCGTAAGATCAGCCAAGCAATGTTGTACAAGAAGTATAAAAGAACGTACAACTGTTCTGCAAATGGTGACATCCAGTGCGAATCAACAATGGTAGTGGCAAATGGAAATAGTGACAGCCACAGTAATAAATTCGTGTTCGCCCACAAAATGGCTCCATTGATTTTTCCAATGACCTGAAACATGTGATGGTGGTTATTCCAGGTAACCGCCATCAAGAAAAAACTAAATAAATAGGACAATAATTCGGTGCGAATATCCCATAGACCGTGCCATGAAAGATCAGTCACTGGTTTTAGTTCTAACACGAGAATGGTCATAATAATGGCAATCACTGCGTCGTTAAACGCTTCCAAACGCGTTTTTGACATGCTATATTTCCCCCTCAAAAAAGCAATTGATGCTCTTTAGTATAAAGGCTACAGCACGGTTTGTCTTGGTCAGCTATTGTGAATTGAATTATAGAAATTTGGAATCATTTAAAAAAAGGGACTTGTTCCGCGTGAGAAAACGTGCTTTAATTGTCGTTAACCAATATAAAAATATGGTTAACAAGGAGTGAAATAAGATGACAACAAAAACAGCAAGTACGGCGAAAGTCGTAACACAAATGGCCCTGATGTTGGCCTTGATCATTGTCGCTGGGGCGTTTGCACTGCCAGTACCTGCCATTGGCGTGCCGGTGGTGTTACAAAATATGGTGATCATGTTGGTAGGCGGGGTGTTGGGCAAAAAGTACGGCAGTTTAACGGTTTTGGTTTTCTTAGGGTTAGTTGCGTTAGGATTGCCAATTTTGTCCGGTGGCCGTGGTGGGGCCGCCTTGTTGATCGGACCCAGTGCTGGCTTTTTAGTGGGCTTTTTACTGTGCCCGCTGGTGGAAGGGCTCCTGTTTCAAGTGTTTGGTCAGCAGCATTACTGGCAAATTTGGTTGGTCTATTGGCTAGGTGGTGCGGTGCTGATCAATTTCTGTGGTAGTTTTTCATTGGCGTTGGTCAGTCATGTGTCCTGGGGTGCCGGGTTAAAAATGGCAGCTTTTTACTTACCAATGGATACGGCTAAGGTTGTGGTGGCGGCGTTGATTCACCACCGGTTACAACGGCAAGGGTTGATCGGATGAAAGGTACACAGGCATTAGCCCTTCGAACGACTACCACAGCGGTGACCTACGCCCAGCTGTACCGCCAAGCCTTAACTGCCAGCAAACAGTTAGCCACCATGACTGCTCAAGTAATCGTGATTCCCATGGCGCGTACGATTCAAACGGTGGTGCAAGTGGTGGCGTGTCAGCTAAGCCAGCGGCCTTTTGTACCGGTGGCGCCTGACGTGTCACAACGTCAGTTACAGGCAGTAGCCGCACACTTTCGGAGCACTTTTGTTTGGGGAACGATTGGTCAGCGCTTCCAAGGCCGATCTGAGGCAGGGGCATTACCACCTGATACACTGTTTGTGGGCTTTACTTCTGGGACCACAGGTGCGCCAAAAGGCTTTGTTCGCAATTGTGCTAGTTGGCAGGCTAGTTTTCAAGCTTTTCAGCAAGTGTTTCATCTGCCGATGGCACCGGTTATGGTATTAACGCCACTGCATTATTCGTTAGGGTTGTACGCCTTGTTGCAAAGCTTACATGCCGGCCAGTGTTTTTGGCTGGATGTGACCCAATTAGCCACCGCACCACCCCACAGTCTCGTTTTTGCTGTGCCAGCTGTGGTGCAATATCAACTGGCAGCTTGCTCCTCAAAGACACTAACCGTGGTTTTAGGTGGCGAGCAAGTGACACCGACGTTACGTACCGCTTTTTACCAAAAACTGCCAGCAAGTCGGTTATTCGATTTTTATGGGGCGTCGGAAACCAGTTTTATTGCAGCTAATTTACACCGCTTGCCGCCGGCACAGGTGGTTGGGCGGCTATTTCCCAAGGTACAAGTTCGCTTAACCCACGGTACAGACCAAGGCTGTGGTGAGATTGAGATTTGTTCACCGCAAAATTTTCAAGGCTACTGGCAAGCTGGACGCTTTAGGCCAGCAACCACTTGGGTGGCCACCGGGGACATTGGGTGCTGGGCCGGTGAGCAATTAATGGTCTGTGGTCGGCGTGATCGGCGGATCAATCGGAAAGGCGAAAAGATTTTTCCGGAGCAATTAGTACTCCGGTTACAACAACATCCGGCAATCGCGGCAGTCCGAATCACCGGTGCCACCCGTGTGACCGCAACAATTGTGTGGCAAGGCACGCCGTTAACTGTCACCGCAATCAATCAGTTTTTAGCCCAGCAACCAGGGCGCAAAGTTAAAATTGATCAGTTGATCACAGTGGACCAGCTACCGCACGCTGCTAGTGGAAAGGGGATTTAACATGACAACTGTCAAGCTCATTGATGCTGTGCGCTTGCCAATCGGACGTTACGGTGGTGTTTATGCCAACGTATCAGTTGATCAATTAGGCGCAGCAGCCGTTCAGGCATTAGTCAAACGGCAACCAGCCGTAACGGTTGATACCGTGATTTTAGGCAATGTGGTTGGCGGTGGCGGCAATGTTGCCCGGCGCGTCGCCTTAGCTGCAGGGCTAGATGTAACGATCCCGGCGTTAACCGTGGATCAACAGTGTGCGTCAGGCTTAACGAGCATTGCCTTAGCCTGGGCCCAAATTGCCAGCGGTCAAGCGGATTGTGTGTTGTGCGGTGGGGTGGAAAGTACCAGTCAAGCCCCATGGCAGCTCCAACGGCCATCACGCTTATACGGCCGACCACCGGTGATTGTGTCGCGGCCGCCGCTTAGCGCAGGGGACGATTCTGATTTGGATATGGGGGTGGCCACGGAACAGTTGGCCCAACGGCTTAGCATCAGCCGCCAGGCGCAAGATCAATACGCTTATGAGAGTCAGCACCGTTACGCTCAAGCCCAACAACAAGGCATTTTGCAATCAGAAATCAGTCCTTTTCAGCACGTGACACAAGATGAATGTCCACGACCAGCGACGACCTTAACCGATTTAGCCCAGTTACCACCTGTGTTTAGCCCAACTGGCACGTTAACAGCTGGCAACAGCTGTCCGTTAAATGATGGGGCGGGGATGGTGTTACTGGCCAGTGCAGATTATTGTCGCCGTCACCACCTCACTGCGGGATTTGAAGTATTAGGCAGTGCGGCTGTAGGGGTGTCACCGGTGGACTTTGCGTTAGGGCCTGTGCCAGCCGTGGCCCAATTAATGGCCCGCTTGCAACTGACTTGGGCGGATATTGATCAGGTGGCACTTAACGAAGCATTTGCTGCCCAAGTGTTAGCTTGTTTGCAACAGGGCCACTGGCCGGCTGACAAGGTCAATCCTACCGGTGGCGCCTTAGCGTTTGGTCATCCCTTTGGGGCTACTGGTGGCATTTTAGTGCGGCGGTTGATGACTGATTTACAGCAGGTTCCCGCCGCTAAATTAGGCTTAGTGGCCATGTGTGTTGGTGGCGGGCAAGGGGCGGCATTGGCGGTGGCGAAATGTTAACTCAGCAGCTTTTCATTGATACGAATCGGGTAACCCGTTACCAGCAAGCCTTTGGGCTACCGCCGGATACGTTGCCAGGCACGTTTTTACTCACATTGTGGCAAGCTTTTTCAGTGCCAGCGCTGGTCGGCCGAACTTACCTGCTGATCGAGCAGCAAATCAGGTTACAACAGCCATTACAGTGGCCAGCTACTTATGATGTGAGTTTGCAACGGACGGCAGTTTGGCCGAAACACCAGGCTGAAATTTGGATTTACCATTTGATTTTAAAGAAAGAGGGACAACAAGTTGCAGACTGTGAAACCCGGATCTACGTTAGGCCAATTTCGAGTCAGTGAGGCCGATTTAATCGCTTATCGGCAATTGTCGCAAGATTTAAATCCAGTCCATGAGCAAGGGATAGTTTATGGCTTACAATTGATGACCCACGTTGCTAAACTGTTTCAAAAACCATTAACGCAATATACGTATCAATTTTTAAAGCCTGTTTATGTGGCCCAAGTTTGTACGGTGTATCAAATTGGCAAGCATCGATTTGAAGTGTGGTGCCAGCAACAGCGAGTAGGAAAGGGGACTTTTCAATGTGTGCAGTGGTCCTGATCACCGGTGGCAGTCAGGGAATCGGCCAAGCGTTGGTCCAACAGTATTTGGCCGCTGGTGACCAGGTGGTGACTTGCGCTAGGCATATGGCACAGTTGCCGCACCAGCCCCGTTTATTGACACTAACCTGTGATTTAAATGATCAAAGTGCCAGCCGCGCTTTAGTGGCCCAGGTAGTGGCACAATTTGGGCGCATTGATTGTTTGATTGTCAATCATGGCATTTGTCGCGACCGGACATTTTTAAAAATGACCCAGGATGATTGGCAACAGGTATTGCAAACCAACTTGTTAAGTGTTTTTGGCCTGACCCAAGCCGTTTTCCAGCAAATGGCCCAACAAACAGGGTGGCAACAAATCTACTTGATGACTTCGGCGAATGGCATCACTGGCGCCATTGGCCAAACCAATTACGCCGCAAGCAAAGCGGGTTTGCTGGGCTTCATGAAGGCATTGGCATTGGAAGGCCAGCAGGTACAAGTGACGGTGAACGCCATTGCCCCAGCGGCGGTAACCGCGATGACTGCACCGGTGATTGCTAAATTACAACAGCGCGGTCCGCTGCCGCCAGCATGGCAACTGGGTACACCACAGGCACTAGCGGCGACTTTTTGGCATTTGACCCAGTTACGGCCGCGCCTAACTGGTCAGTGTTTTGCTATCAATGGTCAGCAGCTCAGCCGTTACTTGCCACCAGAAAGGGAAACTTTAAATGTTTGAAACAACACTTCCTGTGATCCAAGGGGCGATGGCCGGCATTGCGGACGCTAATTTTGTGGTGGCCGTTGCCCGTTATGGGGCGTTGCCGACGTTGGCCACCTATGGGGTGACGCCAGTGCAATTGCGCCAAGCCTTACACCAGATTCGCGTTCAAACCCAGCAACCATTTGCGGTTAACCTGATGTTGCAACAGTCGAATTGGCCAGCGCTGGCCCAAGTATTGCTAATCGAACAGGTACCAATTGTGAGTCTAAGTGCCGGGTATCAACCGGAATTGGTGCAGCGACTCCACCAGGCTCATGTCCAAATGATTGCAGTGGTTGGCAGTTTACAGCAAGCCTTGAAAATGGCGGTCTTACCGATTGATTGTTTGGTACTAGAGGGCAATGAAGCCGGTGGGCATGTTGGTAGTACTCCTCGGGCAACGTTATTGGCGCAAGTTCAATCACAAGTACGCCAACCGTTGGTGGTAGCTGGCGGGATTTATCAAGCCGGGCAATTAAAAGCTGCCTTACAACAGGGTTTCTGTGGGGTGCAAATGGGTACGCGCTTTTTACTCAGCCAGGAAGCCAACTTACCGTTCGTTATGAAACAACACTTGTTAGGCCAACACCCACCGCTGCAGCCTACACAACCAACCTTGCGTGGGCTGCGGGTTCAAGGTCAGCTGATTCCTTGCGGCACGGTGGCGGCGCACATTCAAACAGTGCAATCATTAGCGACGATCATGGCGCCTTTTAAGGCGCTTTAAAATGGTACTTAAGCCGATAGATGACTTAAAGTACCATTTTTAAATGCCCTGAAAGTTACGAAATGTGACCAGTTAGCGCCAAAAAAAGACCGCATACCGAAAGCCGGCTTTTAAAGCTAGAAAACATGCTATGCTTTCTATGGGAGGCCATGTGTCTTGCGGTGTGAACTGCCGCCACAAGACTGGACAACCTCCGAAATACGATTTTGCATTAGCAAAATCTAACCTTAGAGATTTTAGGAGGTGGTAGTGCCATGCAAGTTAATTTCCACGTTTCACCAGAACTAAAAACAGAGCATGCAGAACTATTCGTGCAACAGTTAACACCCGCTTTACAACAAGTTGCCAATCAATTACTCAAGGAAGCACGTCTCATTTGGGGGTATCAAGCGGACCAAATGATTCCCTTAGACCTGCAGCAAGTTGCTTTGATCAGTGTGGTTGATCAGCAAGTTTACGCTTACTTACAGGATGGGCGTCAATTACGTCTGAAACAGCGTCTTTATCAAATTGAAGCGCAACTACCCATTGCGTTTGTACGTGTTTCAAAAAGTGAGATTCTGAATCAGCATGCGATTGCTTATTTAGAGGTGACACCCAGTGGTTTGATCAATGCACACTTAAAAAATCAGCAGGTGGCACAGGTTTCTCGGCGGCGCATGAAAAATTTGAAACGGGGGCTAGGGTTATGAGCAAACAAGTCATGCAACGGCTGTTATTCGGCATTCCAATGGGGATCACGATCGGATTATTATGGTCGCTGGGAATCTCTTATTATTTTGGCACCACTTACCAACCCTCAACACCAGCCTTTATGGCGCAGTTTACCGATTCACTCAACGCTTTGAGTTGTTCGGTGTTGTTATGGGCTGGGATGGGCGTGGTCTTTAGCTTAGGGAGCCTGATTTTTGAACAAGAACGCTGGAGTCTCGCCCGGCAAACAGCATTGAATTTTGGCATCACTTATGTTGGTTTCAGTAGCTTGGCCATTGTGGCCCGCTGGTTTCCAATTAATTTAGTGTGGCTATTGCTTTATACAGGTTTGTTCGGGTTGTTCTATTTGGTGATTTGGCTAGTTCAATATTTGGCAATGCGGCGGTTGGTGGCGGCTATGAATCGGCGGTTGAACCAGTAAGGGGGGGCTTGACGCAACTGCCAGAACCGCCTAAACTTTGAATAACTTAAGTTCAAAATTTAAATTTATTTAGGAAGATTGCAATGACAAAACCAGTGAAAGTGGCGCTATTAATGGCCGCCAGTTTGTTTATGGAAATTATGGACGGCACCATTGTCACCACAGCATTACCCACCATGACTCGCGCGTTGCATGTGTCGGCAACCAGCGGCGCGTTGATGATCAGTGTTTACTTGATCACAGTGGCGATTTTTATTCCGCTTAGTGGTTGGATCAGTCAGCATTTTGGTCAAAAACGGATTTGGCTGCTGGCAGTCGCAGGTTTTACGTTGAGTTCATTAGGGGATGCTTTAGCGGTGAATTTTGCCATGCTGCTGGTGATGCGGGTGCTGCAAGGGATTTTTGGTTCCCTAATGACCCCCACTGCGCGGATCATTGTGTTAGAAAAAACGGAGCCTGAGCAATTATTGGTGATGACCAGCTACTTGGTTTGGCCAGCGTTGTTAGCGCCAGCGATTGCCCCAGTGGCTGGTGGTGCGATTATTGCGGTGCTGAGTTGGCGCTGGATCTTTTTGATCAATTTACCCATTGGAATTGTGATCTGGGTGATTGGTCGGCAATTGATCGATGCGGATCAACCGGGTGCCCGTACTCAGTTTGATGTGGTGGGGTTTCTGGCAATTGCGCTGATGTCGATCAGTATTTTAGGGGGCTTTGAAGTGGGCACCCACGGCCGACAGTGGGCTTGGTTGGCCGGCTTGCTGTTAGGTTGTGGTGCTGGCGCAGCTTATTGGAGTTATCATCATTTGAAAACGACGGCAACACCCTTATTCACCTTAGAAACCATGCACATTCAGTCCTTTCGGGTGGCGCAAACGGGTGGTTTGTTCCTATGGTTGTCTGTGGGGGCCATGCCCTATTTGTTAACGATTTTCTTGCAAAATATTTTTCACTGGTCGGCGCTAAAAGCGGGAAGTTATGTGCTGTTTATTTTTCTGGGGAATGTGTGCATTAAGCCGTTAACGACACCGTTGATCCAGCATTTTGGGTACAAAATTAATTTATTAGTTGCCTTTGTCCTGATTTTTGCCAGTGCAACTGGCTTGGCGTTTGTCACCTTACAAACGCCGGCTTGGATCATTATGGGCCTAGCAGTGATGTCAGGGGGCATGCGCTCATTAAGCCTCAGCTCGTACAACGCTTTAAGCTTTGCGGATGTTCCGTATCAACAGCGTAATGATGCCAATACCTTAAATGTGGTGATGCAAAATTTGGCGCAAGGGTTAGGCGTGTCCCTAGTGAGTATTGTGATTGCGCTAGCCAGCACCACTATGGCCACAGCTAGCGCCTATCGGTTGTGTTTTGTTTTCCTAGGATTGTTGGTGCTCTATCCGATTTTAGAAGCCTTAACCTTACCTCAGGATATTGGGGCGTCTACCCGTTAAAGTCATTTCAGTTGAAATGGCTTTTTTATTTTATCCAAAATCGGCTTTCAAAATTTGGCCTATTAAAGCTTGGCAGGATTTGATATGCTAAAAACGAAAGGAGGCGCCATGTTTCCTACGAGGGAGATTGCGCCCGTAGGAATGGACATCCTCCGGAAATGAGAGTTTGCGAAAGCAAAATAGTCCTTAGCGTGTTTAGGAGGCGCCATGTTTCCTACGAGGGTGATTGCGCCCGTAGGAATGGACATCCTCCGGAAATGAGAGTTTGCGAAAGCAAAGTAGTCCTTAGCGTGTTTAGGAGGTGGTTTCATGCTTGAAGTGAGCCAGTTAAGCAAATCATTTGGGAATTTAAAGGCACTACAAGATGTCAACTTTACCGTCAAACCAGGTGAAATCATGGGGTTGATCGGGCAAAATGGTGCGGGAAAGTCGACGACGTTTCACAGTATTTTACAGTTCCTTCATTATGATGGTCAGATTACCTGGCAACACCGGCCAATTACCGAAGCGGTATTTGACACCATCGGTTATTTACCGGAAGAGCGCAGTTTAATGCCAAAGTTAACGGTGGCGCAGCAAATTTTATATTTGGCTCGACTTAAAAATCAAGCGACCAAAACGATTCGTGCTGAAATTGGGCCGTGGCTAGACCGTTTTGAAGTGAAGGGCCAGCCGAACAGTAAGATCAAAGCGCTATCTAAAGGAAATCAGCAAAAGGTACAGTTGATCTGTACGTTGATCCATCAACCGAAATTAATTATTTTAGATGAACCCTTTAGCGGATTGGACCCAGTGAATGTGGCCTTGTTGGAAACGGCGATTTTAAACGCTCGGGACCAAGGGGCAGCGATTATTTTTTCCAGTCATGATATGGGGAATGTGTCAGCGTTATGCGATCATTTGGTAATGCTCAATCGTGGTGAAATGGTGTTACATGGTGAGTTACAAGCAATTCGTGAACAATTTGGCAAAACCGTGATCACAGTGACCACCGATTGGTCCGTTGAACGGCTACAAACGTTGCCAACCGTTACTGAGGTTCATGCGTTAACGCCAGGCCGGTATCGACTGATCATTGCTGATCCAGCCGCTGGGCCAACGATTTTTCAGGCCTTATCGCAAGGACGTTATATTGAAGAATTTAGTCAACAGCCGCCAAGCTTAGATCAGATCTTTAAATTAAAGGCAGGTGCCAACCATGCATAAATTAAAAATTGTGGCGGCAGATACTTATTTTCGTCAGATCAAATCATGGAGTTTTGTGATCTTAGTGTTAGCGCCATTTCTTTTCGCAGCGTTATCCCTAGGGCTCGGTTATGTGTCGGCAACCTCGGCTGTCAAGCACGATAAAGTGGCAGTGGTGTCGCAAAATCAGGGCTTGCGTCAAGCCATTTTAAAGCAGTTTGATCAAGCGGAACGCCAAAAACAGGTGACCACAGTGGCTCAGGCAAAACGGGCTGTGAAAGCAAATCGCATAAAAGGCTATGTGGTGGTCACCCAGCGCCAACAGCAATTGCAAGCACACTACCGCGGTGATCAAACTTTAAGCACCAGCCAAGTGGCGCAGGTGAAACAAGTTTTAACGCAATATCAAACGCGATTAAATGTTCAAGCGGCAGGCCTAACAGCGAAGCAATGGCAGCAGCTACAGCAACAACCGACTTTGACCCAATCTGTGTCTCAACAGACAGCCCAAGCTAAAACTGGACAAAAAATCTCATTTTACGTTTTGGTTTTCATGGTGTACATGATCATCATCACGTATTCGTCGATCACGGCTCAAGAGATTGCCTCTGAAAAAGGAACGAAGATCATGGAAGTGATTTTTTCTAGCACCACCGCGGCCAAGTATTTTTGTGGCAAGATTTTAGGGATGTTGGGGGTGATTTTGACGCAAATCGTCATTTATTTAGTGGGAGGCGGTCTGTGTTTCTTATTGGCCCAACGACTGGATAAATTACAACCGGTATTCACGCAATTTAAACCATTGATCCACAGCGTGCTTCACAATCTGATTAACATTAATTTAATTTTCTTATTGTTAGGCGTGGTATTGTATACTATTTTGGCGGCTTTCAGTGGGGCATTGGTGGCGAAGGCTGAAGATGCACCAAAGGCCGCTTATCCAGCTACTTATTTAAGTATGTTTGCCTTTTTCATTAGTTTTCCGTTTCAAGATAATGCTGGTGCGCTGACGGCTAAAATTTTATCGTACGTCCCATTTTTCTCTTCTTATTTTATGCCGGTGCGCTTGATTGCCCATCATGCGACGATGATGGAAGCCGGACTGTCTCTGTTGATCTTGGTCGCAACGATATTCGGTTTGATTTGGTATATTAGTCGCATCTATCAAGGTTTGATTTTACAAGCAGATGAAGGCAGTTTCTGGAAACGATTCAAACGGGGACTGGCGTATCATTAACTGTTTGATCGTTGCCGGCTGTACAGGCTGACATGAACGGCCAACAAAAGCGCTGAGTGGTAGCAGCTATGGTAATAGCGCCGGCAGTCACTTTTTTTAAATAAGACTTGAAATTCAGGCGGTGGCAGTTTATCTTAGAAATTATGTGGTTAAACGGGAAAGCTGGCGACGCAAATGTATTATGAATTTCAAATTGGCAATTTATTTTTAATTTTAGGCGTCATTGCAGTTTGCAAATGGCTAAGTGATAAAATGTTAACCTTACAAATTACACCTGCAAAGGTCGACTTGACCATTGCGTCAGTGTTGTTTGGCATGTTACTTTTTTTACACGCCGAAGTGGTGACTTTTAAAAGTTTTCACTTAGGGGCTTTTTCCTTTGACTGGACCTTTTTGAATATGCAGATCATCTTGTTCATTTATTTGGCGGTAACGGTATCCTCTCGAATTGGGATGGTGTTTTTAACAGGTACTTTAATCTTATTTTATTGGGAACGTGGCTTTTTTCATTATTGGCAGGCCTGGCTGACTTTTTGCGTTGTGTTAGGAATTTCGCTTGCCATGTGTCACTATGCAGCAGCAGTATTGCGGCACTTTTGGCGCAGTTATCTGGTGTCTGTCCTGTTATGCTTCACGATTTGGGCAACAACGGCACTTACGATCACGCGCGATAGTGTCGGGGATTGGGTAATCAACTTTGGGCTATTCAGCTTACAGTTTATCATTGTAAATGCGTTTAACATTCGGTTACAGCGGGATTATAACCGTGAGATGATGTTGGCCAAACAGGCAAATTATGATGAGCTCACAGGTTTGAAAAATTTTCGCGCTTTTCGGGCTGATCTTAATCAGCGCTATACTGATTTTCGACAGCGCAACAGTCGCTTTGTGTTGGTCACCATGGACATCGATCATTTTAAAGTTGTGAATGATACTTATGGCCATTTGATTGGAAATGACGTTTTGCGACAAACCGCTGAAGTCCTGCGGCAAGTCGTTCAGTTGGAACCAGCTTGTAACGGCGCTTATCGGACGGGTGGCGAAGAGTTTAGCCTCTTATTAACGCAACAGGATGATATTTGGTTGCAAAATTTATGTCGGCATTTACAAGATCTCATACGCCAGCAACGCTGCCAAACGGCGCAAGGCACGGTTCGTTGGACCATGTCGTTAGGCTGTGATGTGATCTTAGCTGGTGACAGTGGGTACATGGAAGTTTATCGGCGAGCGGATAAAAGCTTATATGCTTCAAAGGAAAATGGTCGTGATCAAACGACGATTTGTGGCACCCGGTTAGCGGTTCATGCATGATGCGCTTAATTATCAAGGTGGGACGTTGGAATGGCGTTCCGCCTATTTTTGTGGGCTAACAGTAGTGTGCCGTTGCAAAATACAAGGACATTGAGGCGCAGAAAGCAGTTCGGATACTTTTTATCGAAAATAATAAAATTATGAGATGAACCGAATGCTGGTGGCGTTTATCTAATGGCGTGAATCCGTGATTACCCTAAAATTTTGAAAGAACCTACTCAAATAAACATGACTGTGTTAGAATTCTATTAAATCAATATGAGAAAAAATACTGATTTATCATAGATAATTCATTTGGAAGGGGTCTTTTAAATGACGGAAAAGTCAAAAAAAGATTTGAGAATCAGAAGTCATGTTTACGATGGCATGGTCCGCTCACCAAACCGGGCATTGATGCGTGCCACTGGCATGCAAGATGAAGATTTTGAAAAACCAATCGTCGGGGTAATCAGCACTTGGTCTGAAAACACCCCTTGTAACATGCACCTACGTGGTTTAGGCGAAAAGGCCAAACAAGGTGTGATCACAGCTGGTGGTTGGCCGGTTCAATTTGGGACGATCACGGTTTCTGATGGGATCGCTATGGGAACGCCTGGGATGCGCTTTTCATTACCATCACGGGATGTGATCGCAGATTCTGTTGAAGCAGCCGTTCGCGGGCATAACTGTGACGCCTTTGTGGCAGTTGGCGGGTGTGACAAGAACATGCCTGGGAGCTTGATTGCCATGGCAAATTCTGATATTCCAGCGATTTTCGTTTATGGTGGCACGATTTCACCTGGTAAATTAGACGGTGAAGACATTGACTTAGTGTCCGTTTTTGAGGCGGTGGGTCAATGGAATCACGGCGATATTGATGCTGAAAAGGTTAAGCAGATCGAATGTAACGCCTGTCCTGGCCCTGGTGGATGCGGTGGGATGTACACTGCCAACACGATGGCTTCTGCCATTGAGGCGATGGGGATGAGCCTACCTGGTTCGGCCTCTCATCCAGCAACCACTGAAGCCAAGCAAAAAGATGTTGAAGCCGCCGGTGAAGCGGTTTTGAAATTACTTGAAAAGGGTATTTATCCGAAAGATATTTTAACCCGAGACGCCTTTGAAAATGCGCTAACCGTGGTTATGGCGTTAGGTGGCTCGACCAACTCCGTGTTGCATTTGTTGGCCATTGCCCATGCGGCTAATGTTGATTTAACCATTGATGATTTCAACACATTCCAGGCCAAAGTGCCGCATTTAGCTGACTTAAAGCCAAGTGGTCAGTACGTCTTCCAAGACTTGTACAATGTTGGTGGGGTTTCTGCTGTGATGAAATACTTGTTAGCTAACGGTTATTTACATGGCGATTGCTTAACGGTTACTGGGAAAACATTGGCTGAAAACTTAGCTGATGAACCTGATTTAACGCCTGGTCAAAAAGTAATCATGCCATTGGATCATCCAAAACGTAAAGATGGCCCACTGTTGATTTTACATGGGAACTTAGCCCCTGAAGGTGCTGTGATCAAGGTAGCCGGGGTAAAAGTACGGCGGCATGAAGGGCCAGCTAAGGTCTTTAACAGTGAAGACGAAGCTGTTGAGGCCGTTTTGGCAGATAAAGTTGTCGATGGCGATGTCTTAGTCATTCGTTATGTCGGGCCAAAAGGTGGACCTGGGATGCCAGAAATGTTAGCCTTAACTGGGATCTTAGTTGGGAAAGGCCAAGGCGATTCGGTTGCCTTACTGACAGACGGACGTTTCTCCGGTGGCAGTCACGGTTTCGTAGTTGGTCACATTGCCCCTGAAGCCCAAGATGGTGGGCCAATTGCTTATTTACACGATGGTGATACGGTGATCATCGACCAAGATACCAAAGAAATTACCATGAAAGTTTCTGATGCAGAGTTGGCGAAACGGAAGGCTGAAACTAAGATTCCACCATTGTATTCACGTGGTGTTTTAGGTAAATATGCCCATTTGGTTTCCAGCGCGGCGACTGGTGCAACAACCGATTTTTGGAAACCTGAAAAATAGCTTTGATAAAAGGATGCAACTGGGTTGCATTCCTTTTTTTAACGGGAAGGTGATTAAATGCGTGAGGATATTCAATTAGATGAACGAGCAGCAGCCATTAGTGATCAACTTGTGGCGCAGTTTGAAAAGATTTATGATGAGGAACTCGGGTTGGATATTTATAATCTAGGGTTTTTATATGGGATTAAGCTAGATGAAGCGGGGAACTGTGAGGTAACCATGACCTTTTCTGAAATGGGTTGTGGCTGTTTAACGGACATGCCCAAGGACATTGAAGCGGCATTAACCAAGATTCCTGAAATCAAAACTGTTCATGTAGAAGTCGTTTGGGAGCCTAGTTGGACTTTGACACGGATCAGTCGCATGGGGCGCATTGCATTAGGGATTAGTGTGGCGCATCGCACGAAGTGATGGCTAAACCGTTGTGACAAAAAAAGACACCTGCCGCTCTTTGCAGATGCCTCACTTCTCCACGAATAAAGTCATTCAAATCGTGATAATACTATGGGGTTTGAGAAGCAATGAACAGCATAGCACGGAACTGTTGTGAATACAATGGTTTTTTGCTTAAAAATCGTTATTTTCAGTAAAGTAATCTTTCTGAAAATGCGATTTTTTTAGTGTCAACCATCATCACGTAACCATCTGGCTATCATCCGGCGATGATTTTTGATACGATAGGGCTAAAGCCATAAAGGGGCGATTCTATGTTGATCAAATCAATTCCATTTAAAAATGTTTATATGAAAATTGAAGCCGCTGACCTGAAAAAAATCAGCGTCCCAGCGTTGCCAACTGGTTTTCGTTACCGCTTTTTTCAGCCTGGTGATGAACAGTATTGGGCACAGATCGAAACCGCTGTTGGTGAATTTGAAACGGAAGCCGATGCATTACGCTATTTTACCCAAGCTTACCTGATCAATGTGCCGGCCTTGCAACAACGTTTGGTATTTGTGGTAAATGGGGAGGATCAGCCTGTTGCAACAGCCAATGCGTATTTCATTGATACTCCGCAGTATGGCCATCAAGAAGCCCTTCAGTGGGTCAGTGTCCGGCCCGATTATCAAAAGCGAGGCTTAGGCAAGGCGGTGGTGTCAAAGGCGCTAGCCTTGTTTCCGGCATTAGCGCCAGATTCACCGGTGATGTTGCATACGCAAACTTGGAGCTATCCAGCAATTTTACTCTATCATCGGTTAGGCTTTTATATTGCCAAAACAGAACATTTGGCTTCTAATTCATATCGTAATGGTGGCGTACAGTTTGTGGACCACCCAAGTGATTTTGAGGCCGCCAAAGCGGTATTGGCACAGGTACTAACCCTCGAACAATTAACCGCGTTGTATGCCAATGCCCGTTAAAAAAGCGTTAAGCCTATGAGTGGCCTAACGCTTTTTTAACGTCATGACGTAATTGATGATGGTTGGCACTTAAGAAAAAGACCAAGAACACCACGCTCACAATGGCCTGTAGCCAAGGGAGCAGTTGCTTAAAATTTATGCCTAAAAGCACCAAACTGCCTAACAACGCAAAGGTAACAGCCAGTGTGAGCCAAATAATTTTTTCAACAAATCCTTCAGTTTTCATGAAAAGCCAATCGCTCCTTAAATGAAATCAACCATTCTATCCTAAAGAGATTGATATCAAATAGCAAGCGATAACACTTATTTTTCATGAAAAGTTTAATTTAAGCGTACTTATGAGCCATTTTACCTGCGACTGCAGATGCTAAGGCACCGACTAAGTCATCAATAAAGGTATCCACATGTTCATCTGAGTTATCCAAGCGGCCAATAATACCAGGTTTGGTACGGTCTAAGTAGCCGTAGTTGGTGATGCCAATGGAGCCAGACAGTTGGGCAATACCCAGCGAAATGGTTTCATCGACTCCAAAAACCCCAACGTCATTGCGAATAATGTCATTTAAAGGTTCGGGTAATTGATTTTGTTCAGCGAGTTTGTCCAGTGCCAGGCCCACCATGGCATTATTTAAAAATTCCCGTTTGTGCATGACGTTGATCACTTCAGCCTCAAACTGGGCCACTGTTACGTCAGGCAAAAAACGGTGCTGTAGACCATAGATCACTTCTGCAATGGCATGCGGGGTGATCTGTTTGCGCTGGAATTCTTGATTCACAAATTCAAATGCCTTGCTGTCTGGATATTTATAATGAGGATTCATAACCATTTGAAAGACTTCCTTTTTGATGAACTGGGTTGTAACCGTTCCCTTAATTATACCATAGTCGCTGGCACGTCGGATTTGCTGGCTTTAGCGTAATTTAAAGATAGAAGGGAAGTGGCAACATGCGTACAAAACAATGGTGGACGGGATCACCTGAAGCAAACGCTTATTATCAAACCGAATGGGGACGACCTGAGCATGATGATCAACGCTTATTTGAAATACTAGCACTATTAATGTTTCAAGCGGGTCTCAGTTGGCGGACAGTTTTACGAAAGCGGCCTGCGTTACGGCAGGCATTTGCGCAGTTTGAACCTGCCCGTGTAAGCCGAATGCAGGCAACCGACATTGAACGGTTACTGCGAGACCCAAAATTGATTCGCAATCGGCGCAAAATTGAAGCAGTGATCCATAATGCGCAAGTGGTACAGCACGTTCAAACGCAATTTGGCAGTTTTGATCAGTTTGTGTGGGACATCGTCGATGGGCAGCCAATTGTGGCACCAACAACCGATTTGACTAAAATAGCACGACAAACGCCCTTATCTAAAAAGGCGGCCATTGTGTTTAAACAAAATGGCTTTACCTTTGTTGGCCCAACGCTGCTTTACAGTTTTATGCAGGCCGCTGGGCTTGTTGACCATTATTTGGAATCTCCAAAATAGTGAGCAAATTGTTGTTGTAGCTGTGTTCGTGTTTGAGGGCCCACCAAGGCACCGACGATTTTACCTTGGCGCTTAAACAGCAAGGTTGGGGCTTGCGTCACACCTAATAGCTGTGCAATTTGTGGTTCTTGATTTACCGTCAAACAGTAGAAGCTTAGTTTGGGATACTGTGGGGCTAGTTGTGTGAGCAAGGCCGACATGGTGCGGCAAGGTGCACAAAAGTCCATTTTAAATTCAATCACACAGTCGCCAGCAGCAGTCGCCGCGGCATAAGTTGTATCGTGTAAGGGTTGCATAACAACGCCGCCTTTCAGTTTCATTGAACGGCTTTAGGCCGTGTATGTCAACTGAAGTGTCGACGCTAATTGAATAAAAAAGTAATTAATTTGAAAACGATTAAATCGTAAAATGATTCGAAATGGTGGCTAATTATTGGTAAGAATCACAAGCCGTTACCTTTAAAAAATGCTCAGCGTACTAATAAAATATCGTATTCAAATATTCGTTAAATTGATATTCTCTGAGTTAATGTTATGATCACTTTATCGAATGTTAGATTTTATCACATGAGCTCTGATAGGGGATGTTTCAATGCGAATACGTTGGGTGATACAAGTGCTTGTTTTGATCTTGTGTGGCATTTTGATCAATTGCTTGCGTACGACAACAAGTCATGCAACTTCAAAAACATATGTGATTGGAACAGATGTGACTTATCCGCCGTTTGAATTTGCGAATCAAAAGAATCGTTACGTTGGCATTGATATTGATTTAATGAAAGCCATCGCAAAACAAGAAGGTTTTAAGGTGAAAATTAAACCATTAGCGTTTAATGCAGCGATTCAAGCCTTAGAATCCGGGCAAATCGACGGTTTGATTGCTGGCTTAACCATTACACCGGCACGGCGCGTGAAGTTCGATTTTTCAACACCTTATTACAAAACTGGGACAATTATGGCAGTCGCTAAAAATAGCAAGGTGCACAGTTTAAAGCAGTTGCGTGGTAAGCGTGTTGCCATTAAAACTGGGACAGCCGGTGCAACCTATGCTAACAGCATTAAGCACAAGTATGGGTTTAAAACGGTAACGTTTGATGATTCGGATAACATGTATCAGGATGTTGTTACCGGTAATTCAGCCGCATGTTTTGAAGACCAACCGGTGATGCAATACAGTATTCAGCAAGGTATGAAGTTAAAAATCGTAACGCAACCAACGGAAAATGGCAATTATGGGTTTGCGGTTAAAAGAGGGCAAAATCAAGCCCTATTAAAGGCTTTTAATCGTGGGTTTAGCACATTGCAACACAATGGTCAGTTTGCAACGATTCAGCAGCGCTACTTAGGTCATTCACAACGAAAAAGGTCGGGACAAGCTCAAAAAAAGGCCCGTGGGTTTACAGCTTTATTGAAACAAAATCAACACGCCTTGTGGCATGGGTTTCAAACAACCATGTTACTGACGATCTTTGGGATTGTTTGTGCCACGCTTTTTGGCTTGATTATTGGGTTGTTAGGTGTCTTACCTAACAAAGTAACACAAGCAAGCTCGAATATTGTGATCTATTTTTTCCGTGGCCTACCGTTGCTGGTATTGGCGCTGTTTATTTATACCGGCATTCCCAGTTTGACTGGTCATAAAATATCAGCTTTTGTGGCAGGTATTTTGACCTTAACCCTAGATGAAGGAGCTTATGTTGCTGCATTCGTTCGTGGAGGCATAGAAGCCGTTGATCCAGGCCAAATGGAGGCAGCCCGGAGTTTAGGTGTTACGTATGGTCGATCACTATTAAAAGTAATTCTGCCGCAAGGCGTACGACTTATGGTACCATCGTTTATCAATCAATTTATTATGACACTAAAAGATACCTCGATTTTATCGGTGATCGGCCTGTTGGAACTCACCCAAACCGGCAAGGTGATTATTGCCCGTAACTTGGAAGGTTTCAAAATTTGGACCATCATTGCAATGATTTATATCGCCATGATTACCTTGTTAACTTGGTTGTCAAATTTTGTTCAAAAACGATTAAAAGTTTAACTTAAAAGAGAGAAGCGATGTCCGATGATGATGACTTATCCAGCGTTTGTTTACGCCGCCACCCAGGCTGGTGGCGAATTCCTCGTTTATTTTCCAGATTGGGGTGGCCGCAGTATTCAGGCAACGACATTAACCGCAGCCTTGGCCACGGCGCAGCAGGTATTAGTTCAACGGCTGCAACGACGGCTGCAACAACGGCAATCGTTGCCCCAAAGCACGCCAGTCGCATGTTTATCACTGGTACGTGACAATCCATTTAAGTGCTGTGTTGATTTTCAGTACGCACAACAAAGCTCATTTGTGACCTCGATTTCAGTGTCTGTCCACAGTCGACTGACGACGATTCCAATTCATCAAACCGCGTAACCAGATAAAATAAAACGTATTGACTAAAAAGCTGTACTGAGTCAATACGTTTTTTAAATTTTAATGAGTTTGTGAATCAATATATCCAAAATCAATTCCTAGTTTGATGTAAAGCATTTGGAAACATGTACCACAACGAATTCGGTTACAAGTCTTGTTAAACAAAAGATAAAACCGATTTCACAAGATGGCTGTCAACACGCCTATTTTGGCCGTAATACTTAAAAAATATTTAGAATCCGAGATGAATTAGTGATTTTTTTATTTAAATGATATATAATCACATTGTGGCAGTGATATAATTTTTTATATTAATTCTATAAAAATTAAGTATCTAGTCCAAAAGGGAGGCGCGGTGCATGGCAACGCAAAGTCAAGTCATTCGTTTAATGGGCACGATTATCACCATTCAGATCACCCATGATGATCCGGCACCGTTACTGACGCAGGTGGTTCAGCAGTTGCAATCTTATGAGCAACGTTTTAATGCCAATACGCTGGACTCTGAATTAGGGCAGGTGAACCAACAGGCGGGGCTTGCACCAGTCGTTGTGGATCCGGCTTTATATCACTTGATTGACATTGGTGTTCAGGCCAGCTTACCGGCACAGGATAACTTGAATATTGCCTTAGGACCGCTGGTGCAGGCTTGGCGCATTGGATTTGACGATGCGCATGTGCCTACGCAAACGGCGATCCACCAAGCTTTGGCACTGTCTGATCCACATGATATTATGCTTGATGCAAGTCAACACAGTGTTTTCTTGAAAAAGGCAGGTATGTGGCTCGATCTCGGTGCCTTGGCCAAAGGTTACTTTGCGGATTTGATTGCTGAATTTTTAAAGCAACATGCGGTAACAGCTGCTTTGATCAATTTAGGCGGCAATGTGGTGGTGTTTGGTCCCAATCCAAACCGGCCAACAGGTCAGTGGCAAATTGGGATTCAAGATCCAAGTCGTTCGCGTGGTCAGTATCGCTTGATCGTGCCGGTTCAAGATCGCTCGGTTGTGACCTCAGGGATTTATGAACGACACCTGACACAAAACGGCCATGATTATCACCATATTTTAGATCGTCAAACGGGTTATCCAGTCACAACGGATGTAACCAGTTTAACGATTTTGTCAGACCGTTCGCTTGATGGTGAATTATGGACCACACGCTTATTTGGAACATCACGGAATCACATCATGGCCACACTTGCTGTTACACCAGGAATTGATGGTATTGTTATGACTCAAGATGGTCGCGTGACAACCACGTTGCCACCAACGGCTTACCATTTATTATAGAAGTCTTTAAAATCAGAACAGGAGGCTTATGCCCATGAGAAAATTTATCGCACTAGTTGGCACCAACACAACAAACTCTACCAACCGTAAGTTACTACAGTACATGCAACGTCATTTTGCAGACCAAGCTGAAATTGAATTAATGGAAGTTTCTGGTTTACCAATGTTTAATAAACCGCGGAATATGAAAGTACCTGATCAAGCTTTGGCAATGGCGGAAAAAATTGAAGCATCTGATGGGGTGATCATTAGCACACCAGAATATGATCATGCTGTACCTGCTATTTTAATGAATGCTTTGGCTTGGTTGTCCTATGGCATTCAGCCTTTAATGGACAAACCAGTCATGGTGGTCGGCGCCTCTTTTGGTGCATTAGGCACATCGCGGGCGCAAGGACATTTACGTCAAATCTTAGACTCACCTGAAATTCGGGCGCGCATCATGCCAAGTTCTGAATATCGGGTCGGTAGCGTCTTAAAAGTCTTGGATGAAAATGGGAACTTAACCGATGATAAATTAGTTGAACATTTGGATGCTTTATTTGCAGATTTCCAACGTTTTGTTGAAATTTCAGACGAACTCTGGCACACGGCACAGTTCGACAAACAAAACGCCACGCAAGCATAGTAACGTTATAATAGACCTGATTACAATTTAATTAAGAGGAGTGTCATCATGAAATTAGTCGGAATTGCAGGGACCACTGAAGAAGTCTCTTACAACAAAATGTTGCTTCAATACATTGCCAATCAATTTAGTGATTTAGTCGACGTGGAAATCTTAAGCATTGATGATCTACCAATGTTTGATCAAGATAATGACCAAACCAACAGTGGCGCCATTCAATATTTAAACCGCAAGATCAAAGCCGCAGACGGCGTGATCATTGCCACACCAGAACACAACCATACCACCACACCAGCTTTAAAGAGTCTGATCGAATGGTTATCCTATAAAATCCATCCGTTAACAGACAAGCCTATTTTACTGGTTGGCGCTTCTTACTATGATCAAGGCTCATCTCGGGCCCAATTAAACTTGCGCCAAATTTTGGAATCACCAGGGGTCAATGCCGTTGTGATGCCAAGCAATGAATTTTTACTGGCTAATGTGAAAACAGCTTTTGATGAAAATGGGAACTTAAAAGATGCTGGGACTGTGAAATTCTTAGGCAGTACGTTACAGAAGTTCCATAGTTTCGTAAAAGTGATTAACACCATGAATGTTGTGGCTAAAGAAGATGCCGCCCAACAAGAAGACTTAACCGCTTCTGGCAAGATTTCAACCACCATTGAAGGCGTTGAAATGACGGACGAACATTGGGTTGAAAAGGCCGCTGAAAAGGTCCACGCCGTTTCTGGCAACACTTATGTGAAGTTAGACCGTGGGATCTTAACGGTTGATCAATTGAATTATTTCTTAAATTCGATGCCAATGGAATTGACTTATGCGGATAGCAATAACCAGTTCATTTATTACAACAACATGGCACCAACTGAAGAAATGTTGGCACCACGTCGGCCAGGCCAAGCAGGCGATCCGTTAGAAAGCGTTCACCCTAAGCGCGCCGTGAAACATGTAAAGCAAGTGATCCATGCTTTGCGGACCGGAAAGACCCCAATGGTCCAAATGCCTGTTCCAGGGAACACTGCCGACAAGTATGTTATGCATTACTATAAAGCCATGCATGATGAAAACGGTGATTATGCTGGGATCAATGAATTGGTCTTAGACATTATGCCAATCGTCAAGAAATTCTTGCAACGGACAGGTCAAAAATTAGTGGCCGATCCAGATGCTAAGGCTGATACTGGCGCCGGTGCTTCTCAAAAAGCGCCTGTTGCTGATGCCGATGCTGGTGCTTCTGAAAAGGCGGCACCTGCTGATACAGAGGCCAGTGCTTCTGTTGATGAACCAGCACCTGAAGCACCTGCTAAGCCAGCTGCAACAGATACAGAAAGCAGCGCTTCAATTAACGATTAATGAGAATCTGAATTTTGAACAAAAGGCGTCTTACTAAGGGTGAGACGCTTTTTGTGTGGCAATCATTTCAAAAAACATGGCGATTTTCTAACAAAATTGACAGCGGATTCAAAGAAAATTCAGGTAAAATTCATACAACGATTATCGAACGTTTTGTGAGAAAGGATTCGCGATGCAGACTCAAAAGTTAAGTACACGTAATTTAATCTTTATTGGGATGATGTTATTCGGCTTGTTCTTTGGTGCCGGTAATTTGATTTTTCCTGTTTTTGTTGGTCAACAAGCCGGACATGCTTTTTGGCCGGCCTTGTTTGGTTTTCTGATTTCTGGTGTTGGGTTACCTTTATTAGGGGTAATGGCCATTGGCATCACCAAGGTCAGTGGCGTTTTTGGCCTTGCCCAAAAGGTCGGGCGGCCTTATGCTTATGCCTTTACCATTTTGTTGTATCTGTGCATTGGCCCGTTGTTTGCGTTACCGCGGTTGGCCTCCATTTCATTTACAGTGGGGCTGGCACCATTTGTACCAGCGCCACAGCAAGGCCACGGTTTGTTACTTTACTCGCTTTTATTTTTCGGTGTGGCTTGGTTTTTTGCTCGGAAACCTAGCAAAATTATGACTTACGTTGGGAAAGTACTGACGCCTACCTTTTTAGTGTTGTTAGGTGTTTTATTGATCATGGTCGTTTTAAAACCAATGGGGACGGGGAAGGCAGCCGTTGGCGTTTATGCCACCACACCGATCAGTGCTGGGTTTACGGCAGGGTACTCCACCATGGATGCCTTGGCTGCCTTGGCGTTTGGTATCATTGTGGTGAATGCGTTGAAGAATTTAGGCATTACCCAGCCCACACAAATTGCCGTTTCCACCATGCGGGCCGGTGGCTTAGCCGTATTGCTGATGGCCGTAATCTATGGGTTGTTGGCACTGTTAGGCCGTAATGCCACCAGCCAGTTTGCACCAGCCGCAAATGGGGGACCGGTATTAGCCAATGTGGCCAACGCTTACTTCGGTCGCTTTGGCAATGTGTTACTGGCTGTGTTAGTGGTGATTGCTTGTTTGAAGACGGCCATTGGATTGATCACCGCTTTTGGGGACACTTTTAAAGCGTTGTTTCCCAAAATTCCATATGCAGCCTTGATTGGGCTTGCCAGTGCGGTGCCGTTGATTTTCGCTAATGTTGGTTTGGAACGGTTACTACAAATCTCAACTCCGATTTTGTATTTTATTTATCCGTTGGCCATTACACTGATTTTATTAGGGCTATTCAGTCGTTTCTTAGGCGAATCTCGCTGGCTATTTGGTACTGTGACGGTGTTCACGTTATTGCCGGCGCTGTTGGATAGCTTGAATGTGTTACCAGCAACGCTGCATCACGGTTGGATTGCTGCAGTGTTACGCCTGGGCCATTGGTTACCGGGTTTTAGTATGGGATTAGGTTGGTTGATACCGGCTTGTGTTGGCGTGGTCGTTGGTTTATTGCTGGCAAAGCTTAAAAACACTTAAAATTTAGCAGTTATCAAAAAAGACAAGCCACGTTGCGTGATGCGACGTTTGCTTGTCTTTTTTTGGTTAAATAGCTTTTTTGGTTGCTAGCGAGGCACGGTTAATTGGCCGTTTTGCAGGCGATAGACTTGATCACAGATTGCCAACGTGCTTTGACGGTGGGTGACGATCAGGACAGTGCCAGCGTAGTGTTGTTTAACGGCTGCAAGAATCATTGCTTCATTCAGAACGTCTAAATTACTGGTTGGTTCATCTAAAATAAGGACATCACTGGGGTGGAGAAACGCTCGAGCGAGTTCCAACCGCTGCATTTCACCAGCCGATAGGTTTTCAACGTCGGCGCCAATAGTCGTGTCCAATTGGTGTGGTAAGCCTTGAACGAATTCGGTGAGGTGGACCCAATCTAATACCGTCCACAGTTGTTGATCTGTAAAGTTGGCTTTGCGTAATGTTAGGTTTTCCCGCAGTGACCCACTAAAGATTTGCGCCATTTGTGGCACATAGTTCATGGTTTTATGAATTGTGGTCAGTTGATACGTCTCGATGCCGGCTTGATTCAAAGTGAGCTGTCCTGTAGTAGGCGCGTACCAGCGCATTAACAATTTGACAATGGTACTTTTACCTTCACCACTGGTGCCGATAATCCCAATCCGTTGTCCCGTCTTAAATTGGAAATTTAAAGCGTTTAAAATCATTTGATCAGGTCGGGTTGGATATTGAAAGGTGACTTGGTCAAAGTGACCTTGCTGGACGGTGGTTAAAGGGGCCCCCGTCAATTGCGCTGCAACGGCAGGCGTTTCATCTAGTAAATCAAATAAATGTTGGGCTGCCAGTAAGCCCCCGGATAAGGAGCCCGGCAAAGTCGCCAATGCCAAAACGCGCCCAAATGTAAAGGGAAACAGCAATAACCACATTAACGGGAGTTGTTGTAAAACGACAACCAGGTCGAAAATGAACAAGTAACCGACTAAGATCAGTTGCATGAGACCAGCTTGCTGGTCCTGCCGAATCATTTTTTGTCGATTGGCTTGCCAGTAGGCTGTTGTGGCTTGGTCTAATTTAGCACGTTGTTGCGTGATGGCTTGATATTGTTGTAATTCAAATTTACCATGCACTGTTTCACTTGCCAAACGTTGGTGGCGTTGGTCGGCTTGACCAAATGCAAGCGCAGGTTGTTGCATGCGACGTTGCTGCCATAGTGGTAATAGACCACCAATGGTGAGATAAGCCAGCAAGGCAATCAAACCAAGACTAGGGGCAACTCGCCAGAATAGCCAAACTTGTAAAATCGAGACCAGTACCGCAATCACAATGGGGGATAGGGTATGGGCGTAGAAAATTTCGATTTGTTCAATGTCTTGTGCAATAAGTTTTAAAAGATCACTACTCCGTTTATGATCAAGTTTTGCTGGCGCTAAGGTGATGATTTTTTGATAAACTTGATTGCGAAAACGGGATAATAATTTAAAGGCGACTAAATGTCCTAGGTACTGTTCACCGAAACGGGCAAATCCACCAACAAGGGCCAAGACGCCTAATCCCAGCCAGGGAGTGCGGGTAAAGCCGTGGGTTAACGCCGTAAACCCTAACCCGAGAATGCCGAGTTGGAGCATAGTGGCCAAGACACCTACAAGAATACTGGCACTTAAAATCATATTTAAACGGCCAGCGTTTTTTAATAAGCGTTTGAGCATTAGCCGTGCACCTCCTTTAATAATGCTGCTTGTTCGTCAAGAAGCGCCTGAAAAGCAGGCACCTGTTGCGCCAACTGTTGTGGTGTTCCGTAAGTCAAATGGCCTTGGTCGATCAAATAGCAAGCTGGTAATTGTTCAATATCGGCTAAACGGTGTGTGATCAAGAGCATCAGTTTTGTTTGGGCCAATTTTTGAATGGCCGCTAAAATAACGTCAGCATTTTCCACATCAATATTTGCTGTGATCTCGTCGAATAAATAAACAGCTTTATCAGCAAGAATGGCCCGCGCGACAGCGACTTGTTGCCGCTGACCTTGCGACAGTTGTGCGCCATTTTCACCAACTTGCGTTTGAAACTGGTTCGGTAGCGCCAGTACAAATTGACACAGACCAAGGTCTGCCAAGCGTGCTTGCCAATTATCAGGATGCGACACACCTAACAGTAAATTGTGTTCGATGGTATCGTCAAATAAAACCGTATCTGGCCCAAGGTAGGCAATCGTTTGCCACCAGTCTAACTGCGCAATCGCCGCTAACGGTTGGTCATCAACCGTTAGCGTACCACGTAACAGCGGCAGTTGCTGCAGCAATGTTTTGGCCAATGTGCTCTTACCGCTGCCACTGGTACCTGCTAAGCCCACCAAGTGACCGCGTGTTAAGGTGAAGTCGACGTCAGTTAATAAAGGGGCTTCATAGCCAACAGTACCGGACAATTGGATCTTGTGAGGGGTTAAGGCTTGACCAGTTGTTGTAGTGGTAACTGTTAGCGGCTGATCGAGCAGCTGAAATAAATGACTGACCTTGGGTAATAGTGAAATGAAAATATGAATAAAATAGCCAAATTTACGAAAATCGATCAACCATAAACAAACGAGGGTACTGATCAAGACTGCGTGCGGCAGGGTCAATGTCCCTTGTTGAATGGCCTGACCTTGTGCCATGACAAACCAGCCTAAAGCACCATAGAGAAAAAAGTCCATAATGGTCAGGGTTTGGAGTTGATAACTGAGCACACCCATCGTTTTTTGCCGAAAGTTTTCAGAATCTGTGGCAAAATCCTTGGCATAGCGCTGTTGGCGATTGTACATGATCAAGGTTTTCATCCCATTAAAATCTGCTAAAAAGCGTTCACCCATTTGATTAAAACTATCGATATAAGCCATGTTCTTTTTGTTGCCCATTCCTTGAAGCATGCCCATCCCAGCACCAACGGCTAAAATACCGAATAAGGGGATCAATACGGTAATCGGATGGTACCAAATGATCGCTACCACCATCATCACACCGGTTAAAATCAATTGTAAGGTGGTGGGAATAATGGTGTCATACAGCACGCTAAGCCGTTTGATCGTGCCGAGATCTTGATGGATCACCGTCATGGTTTGTTGCTGACTAGGGCCAGTTTGAGCTAAATAGTAATCAAAAAATTGTGTTTGTAACTCAGTACTGGCAGCGTGGGCCCAACGGTCACTCAGGCGTGATGCCAGCAAGCCTTGATATAAAAGGACCAGCACCACTTGAACGACCAGCAACGTGACCCAAAATTGGGACCACTGGTGATTTGTGTAGCGCAAGGTCAGTGTGACTAAAATCGTTAAAACAAGTAGTTCACTGAGCCACTGGCCTAGAACCTGTAAATAAGTGCGCCAGCGCTGTTGTTGGCCTAACTGCCATAAGCGTTTTAACAAGCTAAAAACTTCCTTTCATCTATCTCAATCACGTCCTTAAAATCAGACGGTTTAAAAGTGTCAAACAAGGGACTTCATTAAGTTATAATTTTCCCATTCGCGGTTACGAATGTCAATTTAACCTGAAAGCGGTGCCGACTGTCAAGCTGTAACGGTTAGGCGCGATCAACTGCTGGTCGCAGGCAATCAAAACGTGATGCTCGTTGACTTTAGGACTGTGGTTATCGTCGTCATTTTCAGTCGGTGCTATAGTAAGGAACGCATAATGAATAGCTAACGGCTGTTCATTTAAGGGCTGACTACCAAGATTAGGCAGTTCATCACGTTGGGTCTATTTTGGCGTGCCGTATGCAACGCTGCTAATAAATTCAGATAAACCTTGACTAACGCATCAATAAGTTATAACATTTTGGATAAATCGAAGAGGTTGCAACTGCTATCAGTCCGCTGATCGAGTTTCTGTGAAAACAACGACATTGGCCAAAAGGCGCAGTTGCCGAAGCGGCATCGCTCACAGGCGATGCTTAGCTGGGACGTGATTCAATAAATCACGGACTGTCGCAGGTACCATACTTGCGGGGCGCTATCGAAAATGAAACCGATCATCTATATTATCGATAATTTTTGGCGGATTCTTTTGTTTAGCGACGATTAAACAAAAGAGTCCTTTTTTAGTGGCTGAGATTTTAAAAGATAACGTGGCCCGAACGTTATCGTTGGTAAGACGCTTGATTTTAAAGGGTGAGCAATCATGATCAGCGGGCTTGACCAATCGTGTTCCAATGGGTATTGTAGTGAAAAGAAACTGAAAATGGGGGATTTGTTATGACGGAAAAGTTAAAGGTTGGCGTAATTGGTGCAACAGGTATGGTGGGGCAACGGTTCATTATGTTGTTGGCAGATCATCCTTGGTTTAACGTGGTGGCCGTCGCTGCCAGTGCCCACAGTGCCGGGAAAACCTACGCTGAGGCAGTTAACGGACGTTGGAAAATGGAAGGCACTGTGCCTGAAAAAATTAAGGGTATGGTCATCCAAGATGCCAGCAAAGTCGCCGAGATCTCAGCACAAGTGGACTTCATTTTCTCTGCCATCAGCTTGGATAAAGCTGCCACACGGGCGTTAGAAGAAGAATATGCCAAAGCAGAAACACCGGTGGTTTCCAATAACAGTGCCCATCGTTGGACACCAGATGTGCCCATGGTGGTACCTGAAATCAACCCAGAGCATACCGATGTGATCAAGTATCAGCGGGAACGGTTAGGCACGAAGCACGGTTTTATTGCGGTTAAGCCAAACTGCTCCATTCAAAGTTATACGCCAGCGTTGTCTGCTTGGCGTCAATTTGAGCCCTATGAAGTGATCGCATCAACTTACCAGGCCATTTCAGGCGCAGGTAAAACCTTTAAAGACTGGCCCGAGATGGTGGGCAATGTGATTCCTTATATTGCAGGTGAAGAAGAAAAGTCGGAACAAGAACCATTGAAGATCTGGGGGCATGTGGACGCTGACAAAAAGGCAATCGTGCCAGCTGATGATACGGTGATCACCAGTCAATGTATCCGAGTCCCAATTTTATACGGGCATACTGCCACGGCTTTTGTGAAGTTCCATAAAAACCCAACGAAGCAACAATTAATTGATGCTTTGGAAAATTATAGTGGTGAACCGCAACGTTTAGGCTTGCCAAGTGCACCCAAGCAATTTATTCAATATATGCAAGCAGATGATCGGCCACAAGTTGCCAAGGACGTTAATTTTGAACATGGTATGGGTGTGTCCATTGGTCGTTTACGGGAAGATAAAATTTACGACTGGAAGTTTGTCGGATTGTCCCACAATACCGCTCGTGGCGCCGCTGGTGGTTCTGTAGAATTCGCAGAATTATTAAAGGCCCAAGGCTATCTAACTCAAAAATAAGGATTTTCAAAGGCTGGGCAATTGCTCGGTCTTTTTTTGATTGACAAAGTCGTGAAAAACGGGGCAAAATGGCACTGTACTTATTTTAAGTAAGAGGTGGCTGAAACCATGACATTTGACGAACCCTATCAATTTGCAAACGGCGTCACATTACGCAACCGTGTAATGATGTCGCCAATGACAACCTTACAAAGTTTCTTTGATGGCACGATTACCAAAGACGAACTGGCCTATTATGCCTTACGTTCTCAAGGCGTTGGTGCAGTGATCACCGGTGCGGCTAACGTACAAGCCAGCGGTAAAGGCTGGCCAGGTGAGCTTAGCATTGCCAGTGATGATAAATTACCCGAGCTGACTCAATTGGCCAGTGCGATTCAAAATGGCGGTGCCAAAGCCATTATTCAAATCTTTCATGGTGGGCGGATGAGCGAACCAGCGGCTTTAGCCGATCGGTTACCAGAAGCCCCCAGTGCGATTGCGGCCCAGCATCATGATGGCACTCAAAAAACGGGTGTGCCACGTGAAATGACAACGGCTGATGTTCAGGCCACTGTGGCGGCATTTGGTGAGGCCACGCGGCGGGCCATTCAGGCTGGATTTGATGGTATTGAACTGCACGGTGCCAATACATACCTATTCCAACAATTCTTCTCACCACAGTCCAACCATCGAACCGATCAATATGGTGGTGGCTTGGCGCAGCGCTATACCTTTATCCAGGAAGTACTAGAGGCTGTTTTTGCGGCGGTGAAGCAGTATGCTACAGCGCCATTTATTGTGGGGTACCGTTTCTCACCGGAAGAATTCACCACACCAGGGATCACATTTGCAGATACCTTGTATTTAATCGATCAGTTGGTTCAAACACCGCTGGATTACGTGCATGTCTCCTTAAATGAATATGATCGTGTTGCGCAATCAGCCGATTATCAGGCGCAATCTATTTTGGCTTACTTACAAACCGCGATTGCTGGTCGCAAAGCGCTGGTTGGCGTAGGGGGTGTACGCACCCGGGCAGATGCCAATCACGTTTTAGCGCATGCCGATTTAGTGGCTGTTGGACAACAGTTATTGGTGGATCCATTCTGGGTTCAAAAATTATTGGCCCAGCATGATGACGCCATTGTGACCACGGATTTTGAAACGGCAATTGACGATATTGATTTCACCACACCGCTGTATGATTTCTTAGTAGCACGTTATCGTTCGACACCGAACATGTAACGGCTGAGCACCAAAAAACCTTCAAAGGGTCAGACCTTTGAAGGTTTTTTGAATGCAATTTTTAACGCGCGTCAGCTTTAACGGCTTTTTTGTTTGCTGTGGCGTCAACTGCTACAGGGCTATTTTTTTGAACGGCGCCTAAGACAGCACGGGCAATTGGCCCGACGATCAATAATTGTAATGGTAAGGCCATGATGATGTTGAAGGCCCAGGTGTGTAAGTAGGTCAGGGCCAAATTGCCATCAAAGTTGTGGGTGACGATCATCCCAAACGCAGACATACAAGTGACCATTCCAAGCACCATTAAAACAGAGATCCAGATGCCAATAATGGCTTGATGGGCCTTCATGACAGGCTTGAAAATATATTTGAAAAAGATGCCTTTCGCAATTCGACCAACCACTAACATGTCTAAAATAATGGCCACGATCAAGGCCAATGGATAGCCTTTTAAGACTTCTAAAACGTAACCGTTACTAAAACCGTCACTTAAAGCCACGTTGTAACCGGCCATCACAAACACCATTAAACCAGCCATGATCAGGGTAAAAATAATTTCTTCTTTAAAATTTCTTGGCACAATAAAACTCCTTTAAATGATTAGATTTGCGGGAGGTAGCATTTCATACGGACCCAGATGTGGTCACGCCTGTGCCACAATGCTTATCAGCATAGCATAAAAATTTGTTCGGCGTAAGTTTTTTCTGAAACTAATTGCCATTAAAGGTCGTTACGCACCATTTGGCGATGTTGGCGATATTGAACGGCTAAATTCAAACCAGCAGCAATGAGCATCAAAATTAATGACAATAACATAATGTTGTGCAAGCCGGTGTGTAAGATCTGCCGCATTTGTGGAATTAAATGTGGTGGTAAATGTTTCAAATTCGTGGCATCACTCAATTGGTTCATCATTTGCATGGTGATTTTACCGTGGGATTGGGTTACACCATGGCGAATAGCCGCATTCATGAGTAAGGCAAACACGGAAGCCGTAAAGGTTTGACTGAGCATGCGAATTAAAAAACTAAAGGAGGTGGCAATGGGCACGTCTTGTTCGGCGGCATCTTGCTGGACTTTGACTTGTAATTCATTAAAACAAGCGCCATTGCCGAAGCCTTCAAACATCCCTGCAACTAATAGGATCCAGTAAGGCGCGTGTGCGTCAACCAAGACTAACAAAACAAAAGCTAGGGTCAAGGTGAGAATACTCAGATTGAGCACATTTTGCGGGGACCAGTGGCGGCGAAGCGGGGCCACCATCCCAGAGCCGATAAAATCGGTAATTGAGCTGGGAATTTGCGTGGCGCCCCCAATTAAAGCCGAGGTCCCTAGCAAGCCTTGGGCCCACATCGGACTGTAAATCAGAAAACCCATGAAGGCGCCCCAAATTAAGGTAAATAACAGGAAATCCATGACTAAATCAAGGTTTTTAAATAAACGGCGGGGAATGATCGGATCGTTAACGTGACCTTCGACCCGAATCAAAGTCCCTAGGCAGACGACGGCGATCCCAAAGGCCAGTGCCACTTGGTGAACGCTGGCACTGCCTAAGTTTTCGATGCCAATCAATAGGCTGATCAAGCCACAAGCCATTAAAATGGCACCGAGATAATCCACTTTTTTAGTCACAGCTACGTGTTGGGCCGGGTAATAAATCTGGACTAATAAGGCGGACAATAGTCCAATTGGGACGTTTAGGTAGAATACCCAGTGCCAACTAAAAGTATCGACAATGTAACCGCCGACTAAAGGTCCAATAATCGTGGCCATGCTATAACTGGCCGAAACAAACCCCAGCACTTGCATGCGTTTGCGCGGGTTAGCATATAGCTGCGCGTAAATAATGTAGGGTAATGAGACAATACCGCCATTGCCAATACCAGCTACGGTGCGGGTGATGATCAAGACCCACATGTTAGGGGCTAAACCTTGTAACAAAGAGCCGATGACAAACAGTAATGCTGCCAGTTGGTAACTTTTCTTATTCCCGATATGTTCGCCTAATTTGCTCCACAAAGGCGTGCTGACAGCGGTGCCTAGCAGAAAGACGGCAACGATCCAGCCCATGAGCTCTAAGCCGTGTAAATCTGAAATAATTGCGGGTAAAGCCGTGTTAATAATGGTATTGTCCAAACCACTCATGGCGTTGGACAGTAGTAACGCACAAGTGATGATCAGGGTACGCTGTTTAGACACAAAGTTCGCTTCCTTCATTCAAAATTTCCATTTTCTATCTTACAACACAATTTTAAGAATCTTGGGTTTCTGATAAGATTTCTGAAAAAAATTAGATTTACAGCAGCCGACCGGGTGATTTGGTATAATAGGGTCACTTAAATGGAGGTGTCGTGAAATGTGGATTGCAATTGGGATTATTGTTGTGTTAGTCATTGCCTACATTATTTTTTATAATGGCTTGGTCAAGGCGCACAATCAAACGGATGAGTCTTGGAGTCAGATCGACGTTCAACTAAAGCGGCGGAATGATTTGGTGCCGAACTTGGTGTCAACGGTCAAAGGGTATGCCAAGCATGAACAGGAAACCTTACAAGCAGTGGTTGCCGCTCGGAATCAAGTGGTTGAAACCCCAAGCCAAGACCATGAAAAATTAATGGATGCGTCGAACCAATTATCCGCTTCACTGCGGAGTATTTTCGCATTATCAGAAAGTTATCCAGATTTAAAGGCCAATCAAAATTTCTTGAATTTACAAGAAGAATTAACCAATACCGAAAATAAAATTGCGTATTCGCGTCAACTGTATAATTCAACGGCTGTTTTTTTCAATAACAAGTTGGAAACTTTCCCCGGCAATGTCGTTGGCAAAGTGCATCATTTTAAGCCAGTCGACTTTTTACAAATTCCCGAAGCTGAAAAAGCCGTGCCAGAAGTGAAATTCTAGCGAGGCGCAGCATGTTATATCAACAAATTACACAAAACAAGCGTAAAACTTGGCTGGTTTTAGGCGGCTATTTATTACTCATGTTGCTGGTGGGGTGTGCGATTGGTTATGTCTTTTTCAACAGTTGGCTAGGGGGCTTATTGTTAGCGTTGATCATCACTGCAGTGTATATGTTTAGTATGGTGGGCAATGCCACCAATGTGGTGATGCGCATGAACCATGCCCAGGAAATTACCAAGGCTGATCAACCTCAGCTGTGGCACACTGTCGAAGATATGGCGCTCGTGGCCCAAGTGCCAATGCCGCGTGTTTTTATCATCGATGAAGCCAGTCCCAATGCGTTTGCTACGGGTCGTGATCCAGAGCACGCTGCAGTAGCAGCGACCACGGGTTTGTTAGAGCTGATGAATCGCGAAGAATTAGAAGGCGTTATTGGCCATGAGATCTCGCACATTCGCAACTATGATATTCGCCTGGCGACGATTGGTGCAGCGTTGGCGGCGGCAATTTCTTTGCTGGTGAATATTGGGACCCATGCGTTATGGTGGGGTGGCGGTTATCGGCGGGACAATGATCGTGATAGTAAAGATAGTAATGCGATTTTGGCGATTTTTTCGGTACTTCTGATCGTATTAGCGCCATTGGCAGCAACGTTGGCCCAAATGGCGTTGTCACGTAACCGAGAGTATTTAGCCGATGCCAGTAGCGTGGCATTGACCCGTAATCCATTAGGGCTGATCCATGCTTTAGAAAAGTTGTTAGCAGACAGCAAGCCGTTGAAAACAGCTGATCAGGCCAGTGCGGCCATGTACATTACGAATCCCTTGAAAAATACCCAACAACTTTTTGCCACACATCCGCCGATTGCAGAGCGGATTCAAAGATTAGAAAAAATGTAGTTGACAAATGAGAAAATAGGCTTATTATTAAGCTTAACATTAAGATATTCTCATAAAGACGATGCATAGAAGAGTAACAATCGCATTTGATGTTCAGGGAGTCCATGGTCACTGCAAGTGGATCATCAAGTTGGTTGCGAAGGTAATCTATAAGTTGTAGCTGCGACGTATGATGCGAAGTGGTTACTGGGATTGCGCCCATTACAGCAATGACGTATCACACTTGTCCGGACAAGTGCCGTACGTTTCAAGCTCATGACTGTGAGGTTATGAGGAATTAAGGTGGTAACGCGATTCAACGCCCTTAGCTAATTTTTAGCTAAGGGTGTTTTTTTATGGCGACGGACTTAGTGTGGGGTATCAGTTGTCGGATTCAACACGGGAGGTTTTAAAAATGGAAAAACAATTAACGAAACATCAATATTTGATTCTTGGATCACTGTTATTCGGGTTATTCTTTGGGGCAGGTAACTTAATTTTCCCAATTCATTTAGGACAATTAAGTGCGCATAACTGGGCACCGTCGGCTTTAGGGTTTTTATTATCCGCGATTTTGTTGCCACTATTGGCTATTTTAGCGATTAGTTTAACCCGTAGTAGCAGTGTTTACGATTTAGCATTACCCGTTGGCCGTAAGTTTGCACTATTTTTTCTGATTTTGATCCACGCCACCTTAGGCTTGCTGGTAGCCTCTCCACGGACGGCCACTGTGACGTATTCGATTGGCATTCAGCCATTATTGCCCAAATCACTGGATCACATGGGGTTACTGATTTTCTCATTGATTTATTTTGGAATTGCCTTTGCACTGTCCTATAATCAAAGCAAAGTCACAGATTACGTTGGAAAATTACTCAATCCGATTTTATTGATTTTATTAGCTTTTATTTTCTTAATGGCCTTTGTGATCAAAGGAGACTTACGCCAGATCAATCTTTTACCAGCTGCGACTGGTGCAACCAGTAACTTGGTCAATGGTTTTTTACAAGGATATAACACCATGGATGCGTTAGCCGGTCTCGGTTTTGGGGTGACGATTATCACGGCCTTAAAATTGTTTGGCGTTCAAAAAGCCGGTGCCCGTTCAAAAGCGGTTGCGAAGGTCGGGGCAATCAGTATGGGGTTGGAAGCTATCATATATATTTTCTTGATTGCTTTAGGCGCTGCTAGTTTAAAATACTTACACTTATCGGATAATGGTGGAACAGCCTTTACCCAGATCATGCAACATTATACTGGCTTAGCCGGCACTGCCATTTTAGGGGCGGTAACGTTCTTAGCTTGTATCACGTCTTGTATTGGGATGCTAACGTCATTGTCCCAAGATTGGGGGCGGCGTTTTCCAAAATTAGGCTATCACTTCTTCTTAACCATGACCTCAATTGGCGCTTTCTTGATTGCCAATTTCGGTTTGGATCAAATCATTTTGTATTCAACGCCGTTATTAAGTTTGATTTATCCCATTGCCATGGCGTTGATTATTTTAGGGTTACTCACCCCAGTTTTAGGAAAGCAACCGCTGATTTATCGCACCACAGTTGGTTTAACCTTGATTCCAGCCGTTTTAGACTTTATTCACACATTGCCACCTTACTTTGCGCAAATGCGGTTCTTTAGTGGCATTGATGGGTGGGCCAGCCAATACATTCCGTTTTATAAATTAGGCTTGGATTTCTTTCCATTTATGTTGATCGGATTAGTTGGCGGTTGGTTGTTGGTGCTGGCGTTAAAACGCACCACTGTGTTAGCGCAGCATTAACATGATATTTTTCAGGCCAATATGTAAAAGCAGATATTGACTTTTGACGGTTTCCGTTTGATGATAAAAGCAATTCATAAGAATGTGAGATGGTAACATGCGACGGAAAGACCGAGCAGTTGACTTTGAAAAGATTCAAACGATTATCGCCCAAGGACACGTGGCCCATATCGGCATGTTTGATGATGTATTTCCTTACGTGGTCCCTGTGAATTACGGGTATGAGTGGCAAGGGGAACAACTCGTGCTGTACATTCATGGTGCTATGAAAGGTAAGAAGCTAAGTTGTTTACAGGCCAATGGCCATGTTTGTGTGGAAGTTGATCTAGGGGCAACTTTGATATCAGCCGGTGAGCAAGCCACTGACTATTCAGCAGCGTTTCAAAGTGTGATCGGCTATGGTAACGCCGTGATCTTAACGGATCCAGCGTTGAAAGCACACGGATTAGACCTGCTGATGCAACATGAAACAGGCCGTGGTTTAGCTGATTTTAAGGCTTTGAAACCACAACAAATTCGTGGGACCAGTGTCGTTCAAATCACCTTAAAGCAATTAACTGGGAAGGCACATGCTTTGCCAACGCAAGCCTGATCAAAAAGGGCCACGAAGCGACTGAATCGTTTCGTGGCCCTTTTGATTAGTGTTGCAATAACAGTTTGATGCCGTAATAAATGTTGTAAATGTATAGCACTAGATCAATCAGTCCAGCAATCCCTAAAAGTAAGAAACTAACGCCAGCTGTGATTTGGGCATTGTTGGTAATGATGCCGTTGCCACCGATAATGATGAGACTGACTAAAACAATCACCAATGGTACAATGTGCAACAACATCGCCCGGGCGGCTTCAGCCCGAACCTCAGGCTCATTGTTATGACAAATCACCCATACGATCAGCGGAAAGAGAAATGGTGCAAATAAAATAGATAGGTAGCATAATGCACTTAAGACTTTTTTGATAAGCAGGTCCCCCTTGTTCTGTTGTGAATCGCAATTGCGTTGGTGTTGTTTTAGCTGACTTTAAGCTTACGGGAGTAAATTAAAATGTTGCAGGCCTTGAATAATGCCATTTTCTGTATTTTTACTGGTAATGTATTCGGCCCGATCTTTAGCAGCTGTAATGCCATTACCCATTGCAATTGCGTGGTCAACATATTCTAACATAGGTAGATCGTTGGTACCATCACCAAACGCATAGGTGGGAATGCCATCAAGCCCCATTTTAGCAATCAGCGTTTTGATGCCGGCTTGCTTAGACTCACCATGACGAATCGTATCCATGGCATAAGGTGAATTACGGTAAAACGTTAATTGATCGCCGTAAGGATAAATGTACCGTTTGTCATTGTTTACTGTGATCACTAGTAACATGTAAACTGGGTGTGTCAGGTAATAGTCAGGGTCTACTTTGGGATAAGGGGTGTTAAACGTATCATATTGTGCTTTGACCAAGTCGTTAAAGGTCGAAGCACGGTAGGTTTGATCATTATAGTAGGCCAAGGCATCGCCGTGGCCAGCTGTAATAGCCTTCAGTTTACCGATTAGATCAGGATCAATATCCCCGTGGTAAATGGTGGTGCCTTCGTAAACGATGAAGGCACCATTTAAGGTGATGTAGGATTTGATTTGGGTTTGGGCCAAAATCTCTTGAATTTCGTGGGGACTGCGCCCGGTGCAAATAATTGGTAAAACGTTATTTTGTTTCAACTGGCGCACGGCCTGCTGAACCTCTGGATCTAATCTTGATTGGGCATTCATCAACGTGCCATCAAGGTCAAAGAAAACAAGTGCACGATAAGTCAATTGTCAAATACTCCTCTCTTAAAGCCAAACCAAAATAACCTCGCCGCAGATTTAACGTTATTTTGGCAAAAAAGACTTGCCTCTATCAGGACAAGTGTTAAGTTAAGTGTAACAAAAGTGAGTGGATGTGACACAGTGTTTTCAGAAAACTTTATCAATGTCCAAAATGCGGTATAATAATGACTAATAAGCGATAATCAGGTGAAAGGGTGTCCGCCTTGAAAATTTTAATGATTGAAGATAATAAGTCTGTTTCAGAAATGATGAATATGTTTTTTACGAAGGAAAAATGGGAGGCTGTTTTTGCGTATGATGGCCAAGAAGCGTTGGAGATCTTCAACGCCACACCGGATGCGTTTGACATTATTACATTGGATCTCAATTTACCGGGCTTAGATGGCATGCAAGTCGCCCAAAAATTACGAGAAACCTCGAAAACAGTGCCGATCATTATGTTAACGGCGCGGGACTCTGAGTCCGATCAAGTGTTAGGTTTGGAAATGGGTGCGGATGATTATGTGACCAAACCCTTTAGTCCGATGACATTAATTGCACGGATCAAGGCCTTGCACCGGCGGGCTGAACTCAGTGAAACCTCAGAGGGGACTGCAACGCAAAATACCACTAGTGATTTTGATGTGCAAACGGATCATTTTAAGCTGAATACAAAAACCCGGGAAGCCTATTTAATGGACAAGCAGATCGAGGGATTAACACCAAAAGAATTTGATTTGCTACACACACTGGCGAAAAATCCGCGGCAAGTCTTCTCACGGGAACAATTGTTGGAATTGGTATGGGATTACCAGTATTACGGGGATGAGCGCACAGTTGATGCCCATATTAAAAAGTTACGCCAAAAAATCGAAAAGGTTGGGCCACAAGTCATTCAAACGGTTTGGGGCGTAGGGTACAAGTTTGACGACTCGGGTGTGGTTGCCTCATGAAACTGATCTATCAGCAAATGCTGGCGTTTTTTGCCGTTATTATGGCGACGTTATTGATCGTTGGTTTGTTTTTTATTCAATTTACGACACGAATGGTGTATAACAACACTTGGAATCAATTGGAAGGTTATGCGGATAGCCTGATGCAACAAGCACTAACCGTGGATAAACAAACGGCGACGTTTCACGGGTTTGAAATTAGCATGCTGAAAAATAGTGAGGCTGTTTTGTCCCAGCAAAAGGTCCATTTTGCGATTTTTAATGGGGACAATGAGATGATCTACCCACTTTTGCCAGAAAATCAAAAGCACAGTGTGACCAAAGCGGATTGGAAACGGCTGGAAAACGGTGAGCGCATTCGCCGGACGTCTGATCGGGATATTAATCGCCGGAACAATGGTGCTGAAATGACGGATGTGCTAGTGCCGTATTTCTATGATGGTAAGCTAAAAGCGGTGATCTCAGTTGGCTCACTGGTGTCGGATGTGCATGCCAATCTGGCAAAAATCGAGCATAATTTATTTATTGCGTTGCTGATTTCCAGTGTTGCGGCCATTATTCTGAGTTACATTTTAGCCAGGTATCAAATTTTGCGGATCAATCGCTTACGAGGCGCCGTGCATAAGGTGGCGCGGGGCGACTTTGATATTCATCTGGAAACGAAGCAACATGATGAAATTGATGACCTGGCGGAAGACTTTAACAGCATGGCTCAGTCGTTGCAAGCATCGCAAGCTGAAATTAAGCGCCAGGAAGAACGCCGGCGCCAATTTATGGCGGATGCCGCTCACGAAATGCGCACACCGCTTACCACGATCAATGGGTTATTGGAAGGTCTGCAATATGATGCCATTCCAGAGGAGATGCGCGGTAAAAGTATTGAGTTAATGCAAAATGAAACCAAACGGTTGATTCGAATTGTAAATGAAAATTTGGATTACGAAAAGATTCGGACCAATCAGATCACCTTATCTAAACGGCATTTTAATGCAACGGAAGCACTGGAAAATATTAAAATGCAGCTGACGAAGAAAGCCCAAGAGGCCGATGATAAGCTGATCATTCAGTCTCAGCCAGATGTGATGGTTTACGCTGATTACGATCGGTTTGTCCAGATCATGTTTAACATTATGCAAAATTCAATTCAGTTTACCCAAAAGGGCACCATTACAGTCACCGCGAAAACGGGTTTCCATGAGACGATTTTAACGGTTCAAGATACTGGGATTGGGATGTCTGAGGCCCAAGTGAAGAATATTTGGGAACGCTATTACAAAGCAGATCCATCTCGTAAAAATACCAAGTATGGTGAATCTGGCCTTGGCTTGGCAATCGTTCATCAGTTGATTCAGTTACATCATGGTCAAATCGAGGTTCAAAGCCAAGAAAATAAAGGCACCACTTTCAAATTGGTTTTCCCGGATGATGCACCAGCTACTGAAACGACACCAACAAAATAAGCATTGGCGCTGCCTTACGGCGGCCCAATGCTTATTATTTTTTGGTTTTAATTTTAAAACTGGGAATTTCATCTAAACGGTCTTGTGGATTGGCCGATAAAAGGTCTTGATTAGCAGTTAAAACAATAATCGTTGCCTTGGTATCCCTTAAAGTAGCGGTTAGGCGTGTGATGATCTCGCGCACGACTTCTGGCTGCAGGTGGTCGAGGATCATGTTGACCAGAATCACACTTTTACGACCTACGATCTGGCGATAAAACTGGATGTAAAAGTGATCCAGTGGTGCCAGATCTTTTCCGGATTTTTCTAAGAAATCACGTTCAATTGCATGTTGCCCCCATTGTGGCTGCTCGTTGCGCCAAGTCATGGTATTTTCTTGGCTCATCAGAATATTTTCCTTAACGGTCAGGTAGGGCAGGACACTATTGTGATGTTGATCAATGATGCCTAAATGTTTGCTGGCGTGGTAGTGATTAAAAAGTTGCCAGTAACCATGACAAATTGTTTGGGCCTGTTTGGCTGAGGTGACCCCTAAAAAGAAAAGGCGCTCAGGTGGGAAGACTTTTTGCCATTCGTGCATGAAGTTTTGTTGGTGCTGTTTAGGGTGAAAAGAAAACAAACTGAAACACCTCATTTCTAACGAAAGACTTTACGATTTAAATACCAGTTGTAGCACAGTGCCGGCAAGTAACTTGCCGAGAAAACAATCAAGCAGCCACGCCATAATAAGGCAAGCAAATAACGATCATAATCGGCTAAGGTGCGCTGACTGGCAATGGTATCCCCAAACAGCAAGTTATGCCCATTAAAGGCAGTGATTTGATTTTTGAAAATCTGGTCAAGCTGTTGGTTCGTAATATGTTGTTGTAACGTTTTAAGCGTTGCGGGTAATTGCTGTTGAAACACCGTTTGGTTGATTTTCTCCAACACTTTTAAATAAGTCCCTTGGAAACAAATCAAAACAAGCACAACGCCTAAATAAAAAAGTAAATATAAAAAAACATTTTCTAAAGCAATTTGCCAGCTGACTAATGCAGACCCTTTACCAGCAATCTTGTACGCAATCAGTTCAGAACGACGTTTCAATAAACTAACGGTGTTAATGATAAATACGACGATCCCAAACACCAGTAAACTGTGAACAAAAATTTGCCCTGTAGTTTTGACTAACCCGGAACGAATCTGGCTCAACTGTTGTAGGGCCGGCAGTTGCTTAAGGGTTTTTCGAGGCAGGTCAATGAGGTTGAGCCGGGATTCAAACAGATTCAGCGCTACTTGCTGAAAATCGCGAATAATTAGGGTACTCAAACTAAACAGCAAAAATAGGGTCATCATCACACCTAAAATGATTGCTGCAACGCGATGGTAGCGCAAACTAGCAAATATACGCTGAATAATCCTCATTGTCTCACCTCATCATGAAAATGATTATAGAGAAATAATTTGAAAAAAGTATGAATATCTTCGCAATAAACTGATTTAATTGCGAAGAATAATGCAAAAAGGTTCCGGCAAGCTTGAAACTGGCTTGCCAGAACCTTTTGATTATTGACCACTAAAGAAATTCGAACTGCTTTCAGTGAGGCTACTACTGCTGTCACTACTGCTACTGCTGTCATCATTAGTTGCTTTCTGATTATGGTGTTTGAGTTCAGGGGCGTCTGTATGATAATCACTGACTGTACTCTTATTACCATTTTGTGAAAATAGGCTAGTCGATTGGTTGCCGAGTTGTTTTTCGATTTCTTTGATCTTACCGAAATCGTTGTGGTAGTTGTACTTTTCAGGATTAACAGGTGTAAAGCCCGTTGGCGTATAGAAGCGCAACAGGTTTTTATTGTTGACGGTATCCGACGTTTGCAGTTCGGTTTCAACTTTTGCCTGTTCTTTTTTAATGGTGGCTTTCAACGTTGCGTCTGGGTGGGTGATAATTGCGCCATCGGCATTATTGTAAATCGTGCCATCAATCACGGTATGCGTTGGGGTGACAAAATTGTTATTCCGAAACGCCACCACTTGGTCATGCTGTTTCGAGAAGAGGTCAGTCCCAAACTGAACGTAATTTTTATTGCTAATGCCTAATAAATGTTCCAAAGTTGGCAAGACATCAATTTCACCACCGTATTGGGTTTGGATCCCGCCATTATGCTGTCCCGGGATATGGATCATAAACGGTACCCGCTGGAGTTGGGCATTGTCATAATCGTTCCAAGTGTCAGCGGTTTTGCCTAATAAAGGCGCTAAACTTAAATTATCAGTGTTTGATAAGCCATAATGATCACCATAGATGACGATCACGGAGTTTTTGTATAAGCCGGAACGCTTTAAATAATTGAAAAACTCATGGACAGACTGATCCAAGTAATGCGCAGTGGCAAAGTAATTATTAACGGCTTTGTCAGCTGTATTTGGAATTGGAAAATCGCCGTCTTCTTGATCCAATGGGAATGGGAAGTGATTGGTGACCGTAATAAACTTCGCATAAAATGGTTGTTGCAGGCGTTCCAGGTATTTTACTGAATTTGCAAATAAGAGCTTATCCTTTAGCCCGTATTGTTCTGAACGATCACCGGTGGTGTCAAAGTAGGAGGCATCAAAGAAATTTTGATACCCAAAGTTCTTATAAACATTATCCCGATTCCAGAAGCTACCAACATTACCGTGGAAAACAGCTGAGCTATAACCAGCTTGTTGGCTGAGAATGGCCGGTGCTGCTTGGAACGTATTGTCTGAACCTAAGGTTGTGAAGACGGAGCCTTGTGGTAAGCCGTAAACCCCAGTTTCCAACATATTTTCAGCATCAGAGGTTTTCCCTTGTCCCACTTGGTTAAAGAAGTTACTAAAGGCGTAGGTTTGATCATCGTGATAGAGACTGTTTAAAAATGGTGTGACGGTTTTACCATTAACTTTGTCATCAATTAAAAACTGCTGGAAACTTTCCAAATGGATGACAATGACGTTTTTTCCTTTGGCAATGCCGTAGTATTTCGGATTCGGTTTGGCATAGTGTTGGTTAATAAAATCTAACACGCTGTCCAGGTCGGAACTATCAGCCGATGCGCGCACTTGATTATTCTGAGCCGTTTTAATGGTATCGTAAACTGTAAACGCATCGATTCCTAAATATTTAACAATGTAAGTTCGATCAAAGGTCCGAGTGAGGAGTTGGGGCCGATTGGCTTCACTTAATGTTAGATCAGCCGAAAAAATTAAAACGGACAATGAAGTGATCAATAAAGGCAGCTTTTTAGGTAATGGCCGCTGATCAGGCTTGATCACCCGTGCAAGCAGTAAAATCAGTAAAATAATAATATCCAACCAGTAAAGCACGTCATGAGGGCTTGCTAAAGCGAGGGAACTGCCACTTAAGCCTTCTGAAACCTTCGAATAACCGAGCATGGTATTGACCGTCATAAAGTCCGTAAACTGACGGTAATAAATGACGTTTAGGTACAGCAAAAGTGAATTGGCACCGTCGATCACCAATAATAAGAAGTAACTGATCCAGGCCTTGCGCACATAGAGTGCGATCCCAAAAAGGAGCAACGTGGTTCCCAGCGGGTTGACCCAGAGAATAAAGTGTTGCAGTGGATCGTTAAGCCCTAGGGAAAAGTCACCATAATAGGCCAGCATGGTTTTAAGCCAAAAAAGACCGACGACTAATGCAAAAAAGCCGCCGCGTCGATTCCAGAATCTATATTTTTGATCTACTTTCAAGCTTGTACGCCCCTTAAACGAATTGGTCTTAATGTCGTTATTCTACCTATTGGGGAACGCAAAAGTCAACATATCGCGGCAGATTGGCCTTGAATCAACGCGAAGTTTAACGGTTTCTTAGCAACTTTGGTTGTCTTAAAGCAGTTGATTGAAAACGATTCCGTTTCATGGCGCTTTCTGAAAATCAGAAAAATAGACCAAAAAAATAGAAACTGTAACATTATTGTAATCTTTTCAATGAAAACGTATTAAACGGCATTTAAGCTCGACACTTTTCACTATTTTAGTAAATTTTAGCACTAGACCTTTAAATTGTTTTTTGGCACGTCTTTAAAATTCAGTTGCAACCGTAGCAGGCAACCGGTAAAATAGCTTTTCGTATATCAGAGAAAATCTAAGAGAGAAAGAGGAACGATTGTGAGTATATTAATTGCATTGATTCCCGCAATTGCTTGGGGAAGTATTGGTTTAGTCAGTGGTAAGCTAGGCGGTAACGCTTACCAACAAACATTAGGCATGACGATTGGTGCATTGATTTTTTCATTAGGCGCCTTCATTGTTTATCGACCTGTTTTGGATGTGAAAGTTTTTGCGGTTGGCTTGGCTTCTGGTTTACTGTGGAGTGTGGGGCAAGGTCAACAATTCCAATCCATGCAAGTCATGGGAGTTTCTCGGACTGTGCCAATGTCGACTGGGATGCAGTTAGTAGCCAACACGTTAGCGGGGGCCTTGTTATTCCATGAATGGCAATCTGGACACGATGTAGCCTTTGGTTTAGTTGCCTTAGTCATCTTAGTTTTAGGGGCAACGTTAACCTCTAAAAACGATCCGGCCAGCAAGGCGCTTTCAACTGAAAACGTTGAACTTGGTCGTGGTTTCCGAATCTTACTGTTTTCTACAGTGGGGTACTTAGGCTATACCATTGTAGTTGATTGGGGCAATGTGAATGCGATTGCGGTGATCTTACCACAAGCAATCGGGATGTTACTCGGTGGCATTATCATGTCTTGGAACCACGATGTACGTGATAAAGCGACTGTTAAAAATATTTTGACTGGGTTAATGTGGGGGGCTGGGAATGTCTTCATGTTCTTGTCCATTCCAAAAGTTGGCTTAGCCGTTGCCTATTCCTTGTCACAATGTGGGATCATTATTTCTACCTTGGGCAGTATTTTCTTGTTAGGCGAAAAGAAAACCAAACGCGAGTTGGTTTACGTCACTTTAGGCTGTATTTTCGTCATTGCTGGTGGGGTTTTATTAGGCTACATGAAGTCCTAATTTTGAGAAAGTTATCGTTGCGGCGATAACTTTTTTAATTTCTTTACATTTAAAACGCTTCCATATAAGTAGCCTATCTTGCTTTTTAGGATTAAAGCGGCTAAAGTAATAATCGGTAGTTTACTATTTTAAGGAGGCTATATTTTTATGGCACATATTTCGTTTGATGACTCAGCATTAAAAACGTTTGTCCATGACAACGAACTCGGTCAGATCCAACCAATGATCACCGCAGCTCACGAAGAACTTGTAAACGGAACAGGCGTTGAATCACAAATGCGCGACTGGCTTCATTTACCACATGACTATGACAAGGAAGAATTTGCTCGGATCAAAGCGGCTGCTAAAAAGATCCAAAATGATTCTGAAGTCTTTGTTGCAATCGGTATCGGTGGTTCATACTTAGGCGCACGCGCTGCCATCGATTTCTTAAGCAGCACTTTCTACAATATGGCACCCGATCGTAAAGTTCCACAAGTATTCTTTGCAGGAAACTCAATCAGCTCATCATACTTACATGACTTGGTTGAATTGATCGGCGACCGGGACTTCTCGATCAACGTGATCTCTAAGTCTGGGACAACCACTGAACCATCAATTGCTTTCCGGGTCTTCAAAGAAAAGTTAATTGCTAAATATGGTGAAGCAGGTGCCAAAGAACGGATCTATGCGACAACTGATAAAGCAAAAGGCGCTTTGAAGAGTGAAGCTGACGCTGAAGGTTACGAAAGCTTCGTGATTCCTGACGGTACTGGCGGCCGTTACACTGTTTTAACAGCAGTTGGTTTATTGCCAATCGCCGTTGCAGGTGGCGACATCGATCAAATGATGAAAGGTGCCGCAGACGCTGAAGATGCTTATTCTGATGCCGATGTTACCAAAAACGATGCTTACAAGTATGCTGCATTACGCAACATTTTGTACCGTAAAGGTTATACAACCGAATTATTGGAAAACTACGAACCAACCTTGCAATACTTCTCAGAATGGTGGAAGCAATTAATGGGTGAATCAGAAGGTAAAGATCAGAAGGGAATCTACCCATCATCTGCCAACTTCTCAACTGATTTGCACTCATTAGGGCAATACATTCAAGAAGGCCGTCGTAATTTGATGGAAACAGTTGTCAAAGTTGACAACCCAACCCATGATTTAAAAGTGCCTGAAGAAGAAGGCAACTTAGACGGTTTAGAATACTTACAAGGCAAGTCCATTGACTTCGTCAACACCAAAGCTTATCAAGGGGTTGTTTTAGCCCACGTTGATGGCGGTGTACCTGTCATGAGCTTACACATTCCTGATCAAACAGCTTACACATTAGGCTATATGATTTACTTCTTCGAACGTGCAGTTGCCGTATCTGGTTATTTAAATGGGATCAACCCATTCAACCAACCAGGTGTTGAAGCTTATAAGAAGAACATGTTTGCCTTGTTAGGCAAGCCTGGCTTTGAAGCCCTTGGCAAAGAATTAAACGAACGTTTGTAATTCGTTGCCTGGTAAAACCACAAACTCATTTGGTAGTTTGTGGTTTTTTTGTAGCAAAAATTGAAACCGATTTCTAAAGTGGATGATTGAATCATTTTAAACAACGCTGCTATGGTAGCCTTTTCATTAGAAAATTTTCAATTTTTGGCGATAAATCTGGTCTAAGCGAAACGAAGTATGCTAGAATAGTGGCTGTAAGAGAAATTAAACTTTTTATTTTCTAGGAGGGCTTTTAGTATGCCATTAGTACACGGTACTGAACTTTTTGAAGCAGCTCGTAAGGGTCATTATTGTATTGGTGCATTTAACACCAACAACTTGGAATGGACACGTGCCATTTTAAAAGGTGCACAAGAATTAAACGTTCCAGTTTTGATCCAAACTTCTATGGGCGCTGCAAAGTACATGGGCGGCTATGAACTTTGCCAACAACTTGTTCAAGCTACTATGAAGAGCATGAATATCACAGTTCCAGTTGTAATGCATTTGGATCATGGGAACTACGAAGCTGCTAAAGCTGCTATTGCAGCTGGCTACAACTCTGTTATGTTTGATGGCCATGACTTACCATTTGAAGAAAACTTGGAAAAGACACAAGAAATCGTTAAATTAGCACATGCCAAAGGTATTTCTGTTGAAGCAGAAGTTGGTTCAATTGGCGGTGAAGAAGACGGTGTCATCGGCGAAGGCGAATTAGCTGACGTTGAAGAAGCTAAAAAGTTAGCTGCTACTGGGATTGATTTCTTAGCTGCTGGTATTGGTAACATCCATGGTAAATACCCAGCAAACTGGACTGGCTTACACTTTGATCGTTTACAAGAATTAGCTGACGCAATCGACTTACCACTTGTATTGCACGGCGGTTCTGGTATTCCTCAAGAACAAGTTGAAAAAGCAATCTCAATGGGTATTTCTAAGTTGAACATCAACACTGAATGCCAATTAGCATTTGCAAAAGCAACTCGTGAATATATCGAAGCTGGCAAGGATCAAGAAGGTAAAGGCTATGACCCTCGTAAGTTATTAGCACCTGGTACACAAGCTATTACAGATACATTCAAAGAAATCTGTGGCTGGATGGGTACTCGCCCAGTTAAGATGGTTCCTGAAGAAATCTAAATTAAAGTCACGTTTAATGAGAGATCGCCTTGGCGGTCTCTTTTTTGATGGTATAATAGTAAGCGAATGTTATCTTTTAACATTGAATTCAAATTAATCAGGTGACGTTATGATGGATAAATTTCAGCAGGCCCAACGATTAGTCAAGCTCAGCCAAATTTTAACTGTTTTTCAAGCCAGCCAACAGGTCGGACCAGCGCAACACGGCTTGGCTCAGCTAACGGCAGTGCAACCGTTTGATGCGCTGGCGTTAGCAGTGATTCAAAATAGTTTGCTCCCGACGCAAGCCCAACAGCTACAACTTGACTTACCAACGCCAGGCACTGGCGAAGCTGCACCAGGCCATCCCGTGGCAATCTTGAAATTGGAAAATCAATGGCTGCGGTTATTAGCAGTCGATGTGTTACTGCCAGCATGGCAGCGTTGGACCACGCAACATCAACAAGCTGATTTCAAACAGGTTCAGTGGACCTTGCAGCAGTTACGACAAGTGGACCATCATTATGCGCGTAAAGAGAATTTTATTTTCCCACTTATGTATCAATACAGCATCACCACGCCACCGCGTCATGATAAAATGCCAGCCGGTTATCACTATCAAATGGACAAGTACGGGACACGGACTCCACCAGAAGTCATGTGGGAGGTAGACGATACCATTCGGGAATGGCTGAAAAAGGCCATCCGCTCCGCTGCAGCAGCGCAGCCTGAGGAACATGTGTTGGGGACGCAGCTTCAGCGTGTCAGTGGCGAAATTGATGAAATGGTGTTTAAAGAAGAAGAGATCATGTTGATGATGATCCGGCCGCAGGTCACCACGGCTGATTGGTTGATGGTTGCGCAAGGCAGTGCTGAGATTGGCTTTTACGTTTATCCCGCAACCAGTAGCTTGGCAGCCGACGCAACAGGACGTCCAAGCGGCGACTAAAGCGTCTCATCAATCGATGGTTCAAGAAATCAATGATGTCCCTGAAGTGAAAACGCCAGGGCCACATGTGCGGATTTCAGTTGAAGACGAGCCGGCGTCAATATCGGCTACGCCGCAACCTGTTCAACAGACCGTAAAACGATCACAACATACTGCAAAAGCCGCTTTAGCACCTCATTTAGAGCTCACTGTGGACAAAGAAGCCCGTGTGTGCCTGCCAACCGGGGAACTGCGCTTAGATCAATTAGAAGGCTTGTTACGCATGTTGCCAGTTGATATTACTTTTGTGGATCGGCATGATATTGTACAATGGTTCTCGGACAACGGCGCGCGGGTGTTTCCCCGCACACGTGCTGTGATCGGGCGCGCTGTGGTAAATTGTCATCCGCCCAAGAGTATGCCAAAAGTGCAGCGAATTTTGGATGACTTTCGCAATGGTCAGTTGGATCATGCTGATTTTTGGATCAACTTACATGACCAAGCAATGGTTTATATTCGTTATTTTGCCATGCGTGATGCTGCGGGGACTTACTTAGGCTGTTTAGAAGTCACGCAAGACATTACACCCATTCAGGCGCTATCGGGCGAGCAGCGACTTTAATGGTGCGATTGGATAACTTTGAAAAAGCATTTGACAATTATTTTAAAAACCGGTAATATATTACTCGTTGATATGAATGACTTCAATCATTGGGTAATAGCGAAATGGTAACGCAACGGACTCTGAATCCGTAATTTCTAGGTTCGATCCCTAGTTACCCAATCAGAGACTTACAGGCGATCCAGTAATGGGTCGTTTTTTTAATGGCATTGATAAATTTATAAGGCCTTTTCAGAAAAAGGATTGTGCTTTAAATTGAGATGACCTACAATATAAGGTATGCTGTTTTGTGATACATAACAACAGCTAGGTATTGTGCTCAGATTACAGGGAGGTCCATTATGGTGATCGTAACAGCAGGGATGATTGGTGTTGGCAAAACAACATTAACGGGACTTATTTCAGAACATTTAGGAACTGAAGCTTTTTTTGAACCAGTAGGGGATAACCCAGTCTTACCACTTTATTACTCTGATCCTAAAAAGTATGGTTTTTTACTTCAGATTTTCTTTTTAAATAAACGATTTGCAATGATCAAACAGGCGTTAACGGATGACAACAACGTGTTAGATCGCTCCATTTATGAAGATGCGTTGTTCACACGAGAGAATAATAAAGAAGGCAATATTACAGATCAAGAATTTGCGATTTATTTGACCTTGTTAAACAACATGATGGGTGAATTGAAGGATATTCCTAAGAAAGCGCCAGATTTATTAGTTTATGCCGATGCTGATTTTGAAACGATTTTATACCGGATCAAAAAGCGCGGCCGTGACTATGAACAAATCGAAAATGATCATAATTTGTACGATTACTACTACAAAATCTGGTCAGCTTACCAACAATGGTATGAAGACTATGACGAAAGCCCTAAAATGAAAGTAGACTTACAAAAATATGATTTAAGTCAGCCTGAACATGTGACAACTGTCCTAGCGATGATCGATTCAGAACTAGCACGCGTGCGCCAAACAAAATTAACTGAAGCGTAATCATGACTTATCGTTGCTATTCATAATAGTTCGTGGTATATTATATGCAAGTACTTCTTTGTTCGGAATATTTTGGTGACAAGTTTCATTTGTAAACTTCTTCCAACGTACGCCTTTCAAGATTTACCAAATAATTTGTTTTTTTAATAGGAGGATTTTTACACATGGAACACGGCACAGTAAAATGGTTTAACGCAGACAAAGGTTATGGCTTCATCACTCGCGACAATGGTAGCGACGTATTCGTTCATTTCTCAGCTATCCAAGGCGACGGCTACAAGACATTAGACGAAGGCCAAAGCGTAACTTTTGATGTTGAAGAAAGCGACCGCGGCCCACAAGCTGCTAACGTTAACAAAGAAGCTTAATTAAACTTCTTTTAGACAGGGATCACCAATCGGTGGTGCCTGTTTTTTTTTTCGCAAAAAATGGCTGATTTAAGTATAATGAAGGGTAAACAAATAAATGAGATGATTTTGTGATACGTCAGATAGAACGCACGATCCTTTTAATATTACTTTTTATTGGTGAGCAACTGCCATCGGCTGGGTTACAGCTTGCAGGCCAAACTCAGCAATTTGGAACGGGTTTTTGGTGGCTAGTTGGCAGTTTGTTTTTACTGATTATGCTGTTGATCACCGTCTTATATTGGCAACTTTATCGGCATACGTTGGCACCGGCTTATCAAACAACACGCCGACGTTTGCAGAAAAAAGATTATGGTTGGTTTGGCCTAGGGTTTGTGGCCATGGTAATCGTGAATGCCAGTACGTTGCCGTTTATGCAACAAAGTGGCAACACCAACGTTGACAATATCAGCACGCTGATGACGCTATTTGGCGTCTTTACGTTGATTTACTTAGCCATTTTAGGGCCGATCCTTGAAGAAATTATTTTTCGTGGTTTATTAATGAATTGGTTTTTTTCAACCCGTCCGGCAGTGGCGATTGGGGTGAGTGCCATTGTGTTTGGCACAATGCATGTGAATTTATTCGGTGGCCAGTTGGATTTAGTCTATTGGCTCTCTAAAATTTTATTAGGTGGCATTTTAGCAACCGTTTATTGGCGGACCAAGCGGTTAAAGACAACGATTTGGTTACATATTTTGAATAATGCCTTGCCACTAGTGCTTGGAATTTAATAAAGCTCAGATAGCGCTTGACGAAATGCGGAATATTCGGTAAGATTATAACCGTTGTTTGACAATATTGCCCGTTGGTCAAACGGTTAAGACGTCGCCCTCTCAAGGCGGAATTGCGGGTTCGATTCCCGTACGGGCTATCTTAAGCGACTGATAAGCTATAAACGTTGATAAAATCACGTTTATAGCTTTTTTTATGCTTTTTGGTTAATGATCATATTGTCAACCTAGTTGACAAACAAACCTGAAGTCGCTATTCTTAATAAACGTTAGGCGCCTAAATTAATTAAGGCGCAGTTGATTTTTGAAAGAGGTGGCAGACTTGCTAAAAATTGCGCGTGGACGCATGTCGATTTGGGCAGTGATCGGGGCTTTCTTATTTATGATCGTTCAGGTTGTCAGTAATTTAAACTTACCCAGTTTAACGTCCAATATTATTAACAACGGTGTGGCCAAGGGGGATATTGATTACATTTGGAAAATCGGTTTCGAAATGATTGGCTTTGCACTGTTAAGTATTTTGGCAGCGATTGGGAATGTTTTTCTGGCATCGCGTACGTCACCGGCCCTTGGGCAGCGGTTGCGAAGCGATATTTATAAGCAGGTGATTCATTTTTCCAATGACGAATTTGATCAAATTGAAACATCATCTTTGATCACACGGACCACCAATGACGTGGTTCAGATCCAAAACGTGGCCATGATGGCCTTACGCATGATGATCATGGCACCGATTATGTTGATCGGTGCTAGTTTCTTAGCGTATACGAAAAATCATGAATTAACGCTGATTTTTGTCGTTGTATTGCCGATTTTAGCGATTTTTATTGGGATCGTCATGTATTTTGCGGTGCCGTTATTTCGCGCCATGCAAACCAAAACAGATCGCATTAATTTGATCTTTCGTGAAGGCTTAACCGGTGTGCGGGTGATTCGCGCTTTTCGACAGGATCACTTCGAGCAGCAACGTTTTGAGGCAGCCAACGTCGATTATACGAAAAATGCCGTGAAAGTTTATAGCATTATGGCGGCGATGTTCCCAATCATGACGTTAATGATGAGTGCAACTAATATTGGGATCACTTGGTTTGGCGGCAAGTTAATTGCCAGTCAAAGTATGCCGGTGGGGAATTTAGTCGCCTTTATGACTTATGCCATGCAGATCTTAATGAGTTTTATGATGCTTTCTATGGTGTTTGTCTTTATCCCGCGGGCACAAGCATCAGCGGTTCGGATCCGAGAAGTTCTGGCGTTGAAAAATACGATTCAGGATCCTGACCAACCGACACCAGTGGCCAAACCAGCAGGTGATAACGAATTAACCTTTCACCAAGTGGATTATCGTTATCGGCATGCTGAACGATTAGCCTTGAAAAATATTGATTTTCAGATTAAAAGTGGTCAAACGTTGGCGATTATTGGGGGTACTGGTTCCGGTAAATCAACATTGATCAATCTGATCCCACGCTTTTATGACGTGGAGCAAGGCGCTGTTGCCGTGAATGGCGTTGATGTGCGCCAAACCAGTCAACACGACTTACATCAAGAAATTGCCTTTGTTCCGCAAAAGGCATTGCTCTTTAGTGGCACCGTTCGTGATAATATGCGTTATGGCAATCCCAATGCCACTGATGACGAAATCTGGCATGCGTTAGCCATTGCGCAATCGCAAGATTTTATTGCCGCCATGCCAGGGCAACTAGATGCGCATGTTGAACAAGGTGGGAGCAACTTCTCAGGTGGTCAGCGGCAACGATTAGCGATTGCCCGAGCATTGGTCAAAGATGCGTCGATTTATGTCTTTGATGATTCATTTTCAGCTTTGGACTTTGAGACGGATGCCAAATTACGGCAAGCCTTACGGGAAGATCCGCGGATCCAACAGCGGATCGTGGTGATCGTGGCGCAACGCATCTCAACCGTTGCCGACGCAGATCTGATCTTAGTCTTGGATAACGGTGAATTGGTTGGTCAAGGAACGCATGCGGCCTTAAAGGCTGATAATGCTGTTTACCAAGAAATTATGTCATCTCAATTAAGAGAGGGGGACGGTCAAAATGCATAATCATGGTCGTGGACATGGTCCAGGCGGCGTGGTCGAAAAGCCGCATCATTTTTGGAAAACAACGCTGCGATTATTACGTTATATGTCAGATCGTCTCGTTGCAGTGATCGTTGTTTTGATTTTAGCGATTGCCTCTGTGATTTTTCAGATTCGCACGCCTAAAATTTTAGGGGAAGCGACGACTGAAATTTTTAACGGGGTCATGAAGGGCATTGCCCGGCAAAAGGCGGGCTATTCGGTTACGCATTTACCCATTAGTTTTACTAAAATTGAGCATATTATTGCCATTGTGGTATTAATGTATTTAGCCTCAGCTGTTTTCAGTTTCTTCCAACAATTTATTATGACCCGTGTTTCACAACAAACGGTTTATAAATTACGGAAAGAATTTAAGGCGAAAATGGAACGGGTGCCCATTCGGTACTATGATACCAACAGTAACGGGGATATTATGAGTCGTGCGGTAAACGATATGGACAATATTGCCAGCACGTTACAGCAAAGTCTGACGCAAGCAGTGACCAGTACAGTAACTTTTATTGGTACGCTGTGGATGATGCTGACGATTAGCTGGAAATTAACCTTGATTGCAGTGATCACGGTGCCGTTGAGCTTGATTGTCGTGGGGATCGTGGCACCTAAATCACAACGGTATTTTTCGACGCAGCAAAAGAGTTTAGGCTTATTAAATGGTCAGGTGGAAGAAAATTTTGCCGGTCACTTGGTATTGAAAAGCTTTAACAAAGAAAGTGACGCCATTGAAGCGTTTGAAGAGAATAACCACACGTATTACCAGGCAGCCTGGAAGGCGCAGTTTATTTCTGGCATCATTATGCCATTGATGATCTTCTTTAATAATATTGGTTACGTGTTTGTTGGGGTTTTTGGGGGCATTCAAGTGGCCCACGGGAACATTACGTTAGGGAATGTACAGGCCTTTATGCAATACACGAATCAATTTTCACAACCAATTTCACAATTGGCGAACTTGATGAACACCATTCAGTCAACAATTGCGTCAGCGGAGCGGATCTTTGACGTGTTAGATGAGCCTGAAATGACACCAACGCAGCCTGTTACCACGCAACCGGATCTAAAGGCTGATTTTATCTCATTAAAGCACGTTCAATTTGGGTACACACCAGAAGAACCGTTAATGACAGACTTTAATTTACAAGTCAAAAAAGGTCAAACGGTGGCTATTGTTGGTCCAACGGGGGCCGGTAAAACCACGATTATTAATTTATTAGAACGGTTTTACGACGTTCAAGGCGGTCATATCCAGTTACAAGGCCAAGATACCCAACAATTAGCGCGGGAAGACTTGCGGTCGCACTTTGCAATGGTGCTTCAGGACACGTGGCTATTTACAGGGACGATCTATGATAATTTGAAGTATGGCCGTGAATCAGCGACGCATGATGAGATTATGGCGGCTGCAGAGGCCGCTCACGTGGATAGCTTTGTCCGGAAGTTGCCACAAGGTTACGATACAGTGTTAAACGAAGAGGCTTCCAATATTTCACAAGGGCAACGGCAGTTGTTGACCATTGCCCGGGCTTTTGTGGCCAACCCTGAAATTTTGATTTTAGATGAAGCCACGAGTTCCGTCGATACTCGGACGGAAGTGCATATTCAACACGCCATGGCACGGTTGCTGACCAACCGGACCAGTTTTGTTGTGGCCCATCGGTTATCCACGATTCGTGATGCTGACAATATTATTGTCATGGATCACGGGGATGTGGTTGAAACTGGGACCCATGATGCATTAATGGCGAAAAAAGGTTTTTATGCAAATCTTTATAACAGCCAATTTTCCGGTAACGTGGCGGTTTAAGATCTGTCAAAAATGGTTCATGACAACTTGTCATGAACCATTTTTCATTGTAGCCTAGTAATCAGGAAGAAGGCTGAACATGTATTCAAAAACCAAAGCAGCAATTCAAACCCTCATTCAAAAGCAGGTGATTCCTGGTGCACAGGTGGCATTTATGCAAGCTGATCATGTGACAACGTATTGCTGGGGTGCCGCACAAACTTACCCGCAGCGTCAGCCATTGTATCCGAATCAGTTGTACGATTTGGCGTCCTTGACCAAAGTGATTGGCACCACCACTTTGATTTTACAATTAGTTGAACAAGGTCGGCTGCAATTAACCGATCCAGTGCAACGTTATTTGCCAGCCGTCAAAGACCAACGCATTCAGATTTGGCATTTGCTGACGCATACGGCCAACTTTACCGGTTATATTCCCCATCGTAATAAATTGCCAGCTGACCAGCTTAAAACGGCCTTATTAGGACTAACCTTTGGTGATCAAGTGGGACAAGTGGTGAAATATAGTGATATTGGTCTGATCTATTGTGGGTGGATCATTGAGACATTTTATCACCAACCCATTCAAACGGTGATCCAACATCAGGTGTTGCAGCCTTTAGGCATGGCCCAAAGCACATTTCAGCCGGACCCGGCCTTGTGCGTGCCAACGGCCTACGAGCCGCAAGGTCGCGGGTTGCTCCAAGGTGTGGTGCATGATCCCAAGGCCTTTATTTTGAAAGCACACTGTGGATCTGCTGGCTTGTTTGCACCATTAAGTGATCTGATTCAATTTGGTCACTTTATGTTAGGTGATTTAAAAGTGTCACAGCCGATTTTGCAGCGCCTCACGATCGAACGGTTGCCGCAAGATGCCACACACTGTCAGGGAGAACGGGGAATTGGTTGGGATTTGTTAGCGTCACACACGGCCGACCAGCATTGGCTGTTATACCATACTGGCTATGTGGGCCACGTGCTGCTGTTTGACTTACAGCAACATACTGGTTTTATTTTCTTATCCAATCGGATTCACCCAACAGCGCCTAATGAAGCCTTTATTCCGCTACGTGATCAATTAGTGGCCACTTATTTAACCGAAAACGCCGAATAAAAAGGATGTGGCAACTTTGCCACATCCTTTTTACATCGGGGCTGTTTCAAAACCAGCGTCAGATAACTTTTTGCGCAACTGTAACACAGCAGTGTAAGTTGCTAACACATAAACTTGTTGGGTTGGTAATTTTGGAATTGCTTTGATAACTTGATCTAATTCAGGAATTTCTTGCAGTTTTGAATCAGGCACGCCGGCAACTTTCAGGCGAAAGGCAATGTCTTTTTCCCGCTCACCACCAGCGATATAAGCTGGAATCGCTAATGCTGGCAGATCTTCAAAATTGCCATCCCAGATCCAACTGGTGTCAATGCCATCTGCATAGTTGGCATTCAGCAAGGTGATCAGTGAAAAGGGCTGCTTTTCAAGTTTGATCAAGTCCAATACTTGGTTCAGACCAACTGGGTTCTTAACCAAAATCAACGTGACTTTTTTATCATTGACCTGAATGACTTCCTGTCGGCCAAAGACTTTTTGGTCACCATTAATGGCGTCAGCAATTTCAGTTGGGGCAACCTTTAAAAAGCGACCAACAGCATAGGCCGCTAAGGCGTTATAGATGTTGTACAGGCCACCAATTGGCAAACGGAATTGCTGGCCTTCAATGGTAAATGTCGAACTGGTAGGTGTCTGGTCTTCCAACGCAGTGAGCCGATAAGTCAGTTCAGGCCGCTTGAAGCCGCATTTTGGACAATAGTAGTTCCCAAGGTTACTATAGGTCAGGTACTTGTAATGTAAAATATGATGGCACTGCGGACATAACACGCCATCTGTATTGTAAGGTGCCTTTAATTCGCCATCGGGTTGATGCTCGAAACCATAATATAAAATTGGGTTCGGTAATTTTCGTGAATGAAAAATGGGGGCATCACCATTGGCAATAATCGTCGCCTGAGGAGCATTTGCGATGCCGTCTAAAATTTTCTGATAGGTCGAATAGATTTCGCCGTAACGGTCCATTTGATCACGGAATAAATTGGTTAGGACAAAGGCAATTGGCGTCAAGTATTTGGTGATCAACACGACATTTGCTTCATCCACTTCAAGAATGGCCAGTTTTTTACCAGAGCGACTGCGTTTGTGCGCCAGAAAAGCGGTAATAATACCTTGTTTCATATTCGATCCGGTGGGGTTGGTCAAAATATCATCAAATTTTTCTTCCAAAACCTTAACGGTTAAGGCAGTGGTAAGTGTTTTGCCGTTGGTACCGGTAATCACGATCACATCGTAATTGCGGCCTAAGGTGGTTAAAATATCAGGATCAATGCGATTGGTTAGTTTGCCAGGCAGTGAACTGCCGCCTTTCATAAAGGTGTGCAAGAACCAATAGGCAGAACGGCCAGTTGCAATTGCAAGACTACTTTTTATTGACATGAAAATGCTCCTCTAAAAATAAATTATGTTTAGCATACCATAGGTGACGGTTAAAGCACTGAATAAGTGCTAATCTTCAGGTTGGTTTAATTAACGGATGAATTTTTCAATCAAATCGATTATACTTAATAAGAATGTTTATGAAAAGGGGTTTGAAAAGTAATGGCCCAATTGTTCTTTCACTATGGCGCAATGAACAGTGGTAAAACAGTGGATATTCTGAAAGTGGCGCATAATTACGAGGAGCAGCATAAGTCAGTGATCGTGATGACGTCTGGAATTGATGATCGCGAGCAAGTGGGAGTTGTTTCCAGTCGCATCGGTTTACGACGTGAGGCAATTCCCATTTTTGCGGAAACAAATATTCGCGATGTGGTGACACGTGAGAATCCGCATGCTGCCTGTATCTTAGTGGATGAAGCGCAATTTTTAAAGAAACACCACGTGCTTGAATTGGCACATATTGTGGATGAAATGGGAATTCCAGTCATGACTTACGGGCTGAAAAATGACTTCCGCAATGAACTATTTGAAGGCTCACAATATTTACTACTTTATGCCGATAAAATTGTCGAGATCAAAACGATTTGCTGGTTTTGTAAAAAGAAGGCTTTAATGAACTTGCGCGTCCATAACGGCCAACCACTTTATGAAGGTGCACAAATCGAAATTGGTGGCAATGAAACTTATTATCCCGTTTGCCGCAAGCATTATTTCCACCCAGACCGGGCCATGATGCAAGCTGCAACGACAAATCTTTAAAAGCGAGGGAAAAAAGATGAATGAAATGTTCGACCAGCTACAAACAGTGGCCGATCGCTATGAAGAGTTAGAAGGTTTACTGTCTGACCCTGAAGTGATTAGTGATACACAACGGTTTATGAAGCTTTCTAAAGAAGAAGGCGAGATCCGTGAAACCACAGTTAAGTACAATCATTATAAAGATGTGATGCAACAGATCAAGGAAAACGACGATCTGTTGCGTGAAAAGTTAGACGCAGATATGGAAGCAATGGTCAAGCAAGATCTAGCCGATCTAAATGCTGAAAAAGACCAGCTTGAAGAAGAAATGACCTTGTTAATGTTGCCGAAAGATCCCAACGACGACAAAAACATTATCATGGAAATTCGTGGGGCTGCTGGTGGGGATGAAGCCAGTTTATTTGCCGGCGATTTGTTAGACATGTATATGCGCTATGCTGAAAAGCAAGGCTGGCAAACTGAAATCGTGGACCAAACGCCAACAGAAGTTGGTGGGTTTAAAGAAGTGGTTGTCATGATCTCAGGCGACAGTGTTTATTCAAAATTAAAATTTGAAAATGGTGCTCACCGTGTGCAACGTGTCCCACAAACTGAATCACAAGGCCGGGTGCATACGTCAACGTCAACGGTTGCGGTGATGCCAGAATACGATGCTGTGGATATTGATATTGATCCAAAAGATATTCGGACGGATGTTTATCGTTCTTCTGGTGCCGGTGGTCAGCATATTAACAAAACATCTTCTGCTGTTCGCATGACCCATTTGCCAACGGGAATCGTGGTTGCGATGCAGGATGAACGGTCACAACAACAGAACCGTGAAAAAGCGATGAAGATCTTACGGGCGCGGGTTTATGATTATTATGAAAGTCAAAACCAAAGTGCGTACGATGAAAACCGTAAAAGTGCCGTTGGGACTGGGGATCGTTCAGAACGGATCCGAACTTACAATTATCCGCAAAACCGGGTGACCGACCATCGAATCGGCTTAACCTTGAATAAATTGGATAAGATCATGAATGGTGACTTAGAAGAAATCATCGACGCGTTGATTTTACATGATCAAACCCAGAAATTGGAGCAGCTTGAAAATGGCTAATCCCACTTATTTTGAGGCCTTAAAGTGGGCCTCTTCTTTTTTGTCCCAACAGCACGTTGAAGACGTTGGGGCATACTTGTTAATGGGGCGCGCGCATTGGACACAAACACAATTGTTGACGCATTATCGTCAAGCAATGCCAGCTACTGCTTGGACACAATTTCAGACTGATATTCAGACCTTTGCAACCGGTCAACCGGCGCAATACATTTTAGGTGAGGCACCGTTTTATGGTGAATCATTTCAAGTGACGCCAGCGACACTGATTCCACGTCCAGAAACGGAAGAATTAGTGGAATGGGTCCTGCATAAACTGCCCGTAACGCCATTAACGGTGTTAGATTTAGGCACAGGTACTGGCGCCATTGGGTTGACCCTGAAACGATTGCGACCGCAGTGGCAAGTCACTTTAAGCGATATTTCGCCGGAAGCACTGGCTGTTGCACAAAAAAACGCAACCCAGCAACAATTAACAGTGAATTTGGTACAAGGTGACTTATTCACGCCGGTACAGGGGCAACAATTTGATTTAATTGTGAGTAACCCCCCTTACATTGCACCAACAGAAAAAGCGGTGATGGACCGCTCAGTTTTAGAACATGAACCAGCAACCGCTTTATTTTCGGGGACGGATGGTTTAGCATTATACCGCCGTTTGTTACAGCAGTTGCCACAATATTTAACCGCTGGTGGTCAATTTTTTGGCGAATTTGGCTATCGGCAACAGCCAGCGTTAACGCAATTGTGTGCCCAGTTGTTACCGAATTTGCAAGCAACTTTTCGACAAGATATTAACCAGCAACCGCGAATGTTGCATTTACAGCATTTTGAACAGAAAGAAGATTCTTAAAAATGGAAACAAAGATTTACACGCGTACGCAAATTCCTGAGGCGGCAGCTGCTTTAGCGGCTGGCGAATTAGTGGCCTTTCCAACTGAAACCGTTTATGGCCTAGGCGCTGATGCCACCAATGAAGCGGCCGTTAAAAAAGTTTATCAGGCCAAAGGTCGCCCCAGTGATAACCCGTTAATTTTGCACGTAGCCGATGTGGCGGCAGTCGAAGCTGCAGTGGCTGATTTTCCTGACAAAGCACGTCAGCTGATCAAAGCTTTTTGGCCAGGCTCTTTAACGTTGATCATGACATTAAAACCCAATACTTTTTCAAAAACTGTAACCGGTGGCTTAAGCACTGCCGCGTTTCGCAATCCTAATAACGCTGCGACTTTAGCGTTGATCAAAGCATTAGGTCGACCGATTGTTGGTCCATCTGCAAATACATCTGGCAAGCCCAGTCCAACTTTGGCCAAGCACGTTTACCATGATTTGAAAGGCAAAATTGCAGGCATCTTAGATGATGGCCCAACTGGTGTAGGCTTGGAGTCTACCGTTTTGGACCTTTCCACCGAGACACCGGTGATTTTGCGACCTGGCGCGGTGACGAAAGCGGATATTGAAGCTGTGATTGGTTCCATTGAAAACAACCAGCACCATGTTGCGGCCGATGAAATCCCTAAGGCACCAGGTATGAAGTATAAACATTATGCGCCGAATGCGCAGGTTGTTATTGTCCCAACCCCAGCTGAATTTCAGGCGGCATTAGATTGGGCAACTGCGCAACACCAACCATTTGGTGTTTTAGCTACCGATCAACAATTGGCACAAGCAACGCAAGTTAGTGCAGCCAACCAGTTTTCATTAGGTGATACCGTTGAAACAGCCAGTCGGGCGTTATTTGCCGGATTACGTTATTTTGATTTGAAACCGGAAATTAAGTTGATTTTGGCGGAAGGTTTCCCGAAAACAGGCTTAGGTGTGGCCTACATGAATCGGCTCGAAAAATCTGCAGGTCAAAAATATTTTTCTAAGGACGAATGGCTTATGCTATACTCAAACTATACTTGGTAATTTGGTTACATAATATTTTAAACAAGCTAGTGGAGGGATAAAATGAACTTTCATGTAAAAGACGACGCACTTTGGCAAGCAATTCACAACGAAGAACAACGGCAAGAACACAATATTGAGCTGATTGCATCTGAAAATATTGTTTCGGATGCAGTACGTGCGGCACAAGGAAGTGTGTTGACGAACAAATATGCCGAAGGTTATCCGGGCCATCGCTTTTATGGTGGGTGCGAATATATTGATGAAGTTGAACAATTAGCCATTGATCGTGCCAAGCAATTATTTGGTGCTGAATATGCAAATGTCCAACCACATTCTGGTTCAAGTGCCAATATGGCTGCTTATCGGGCCTTGATCAAACCTGGTGACCGTGTGCTGGGGATGAACTTAAATGAGGGTGGTCATTTAACCCATGGTGCTGCCGTTAGTTTTAGTGGTCAAACTTATGATTTTAAGAGTTATGGCATTGATGAAGCAACTGGACGCATTGACTATGATGCGTTACAACAATTGGCCCATGACTTTCAACCAAAATTGATTGTGGCAGGGGCCTCTGCTTATAGCCGGATCATTGACTTTAAGAAGTTCCGCGAAATTGCTGACGAAGTAGGCGCTTACTTAATGGTAGATATTGCCCACATCGCTGGTTTAGTTGCCGCTGGTTTGCACCCGAGCCCAGTGCCTTATGCTGACATTGTGACGACAACGACGCATAAAACCTTACGCGGCCCACGTGGTGGTTTGATCTTGGCTAAAGCAGCATACGGCAAGGCCATTAATTCTGCAATTTTCCCTGGGATTCAAGGCGGTCCTTTGGAACACGTGATTGCTGCAAAGGCAGTGGCGTTAAACGAAGCCTTACAACCTGAATTTAAAGTTTATGCGCAACAAATCTTGGACAATGCCCAAGCTATGGCGAAAGTCTTTAATGAAGATGGTCGTTTGAAGGTCGTTTCAGGCGGCACCGATAATCATTTATTATTGTTGGATGTCACGCCATTTGGGGTGACAGGTCGTGACGTACAAGAATTATTAGACACCGTGCACATTACGGCCAACAAAAATACCATTCCAGGTGAAAAAAATGGTTCATTCCGGACCAGTGGCCTGCGTTTAGGGACGCCTGCGATTACCACGCGTGGCTTTAAAGAGGAAGAAGCCGCAGCGGTTGCTCATTTGATCATTGATGCGATTACCAATCGTGATGATCAAACAAAATTAGATGAAGTTCGGCAAAAAGTCTATGCCTTAACAGAACGTTTTCCAATTAGTGCAAAAAGTTTCGATTTTGACTAGTTTTTAAGCGTGAGGTTCGTTAGAATATAGATAATTGATTTGATGAGCGATCGACAGTTTGCGCTGTCGATCGTTTGTGTGCCAAGTCGTAAATGAAAACGCGAAAGAGGAGTTTATAAATGGCAGAACTACACGTTATTGATCATCCCTTAGTCCAACACAAGTTGACGATTATTCGGAATAAAGAAGTTGGGACCCAACAATTCCGGCAAGTCGTTAATGAAATTGCAACCTTAATGGCCTATGAAGTTACCCGTAATATGGCAACTGAAGAAGTTGAAGTTGAAACCCCAATTGCGAAGACAACACAAAAATCTTTAGCGGGTAAGAAAGTCGCCATTGTCCCAATTTTACGGGCAGGTTTAGGGATGGTTGATGGTTTCTTGGAATTGATTCCAGCTGCTAAAGTTGGTCATATCGGGATGTACCGCGATCATGAAACCTTAAAGCCAGTTGAATATTTTGTTAAAATGCCAACTGACATTGATCAACGCGAATTATTTGTGGTTGACCCAATGCTTGCCACCGGTGGTTCAGCAATTATGGCCATTGACGCGTTGAAGAAGCGTGGCGCCAAGCAAATTAAATTTGTGGGTTTGGTGGCAGCACCAGAAGGCGTCAAAGCATTACAAGAAGCACATCCAGATGTTGAGATCTATGTGGCAGGGTTAGACGACCACTTAAATGAAGATGGTTACATCGTACCTGGTTTAGGCGATGCTGGCGATCGATTATTTGGAACAAAATAGTTAAAAAAGTGTCGATTTTAGCGACACTTTTTTTATTTTTCTGAAAATATCTTTGCGCGCGCAAATGCAGTCATAGCGGTACTCAGACCCTTTAGGGATACAAAAAGTACTTTGTATTTTAGGGCTAATGGTGGTATCATAACGATTGTATTTTGAACAGACGCACTTGCGAACGTTTAAAGTCTTTTCTGTCGGTGTCGCTACACCCTCACTTAGTCTCATTTAAGTGATGCAGCACTGTCAAAATCCTGTTTTAGAAAAGAGGTGAGATTCTGTGAATGAAGAGACTTACGTTGTAAAATTTCTGGGAATACCATTTAATCTTACAAACGTTATCTCGGGATTAGTGGCCTTTGCAATCGTTTTTTGCTTGGTTTATGCCTTATCACGTAATCCCAAATTAAGACCGACCGGTAAGCAGAATGTCTTGGAGTGGCTGATTGATTTTACAAACGGCATTGTTTCCAGTAATATTCCAGGTGAACAGGGTAAAAAATTTAACCTGTTTGCATTCGTGTTATTTCTGTTTATCTTTGTTTCAAACCAAATCGGCTTGATCGTGGAAGTAATTGTTGGTGGTGTGACTTACGTTAAAAGTCCCACGTCTGACCCAATGGTAACCATGTCATTAGCGTTGATGGTCTTGTTACTGACCCATTTCTTTGGGGTTAAAAGATTCGGTGCTAAAGGTTACCTTGTTAATTCCTATTTACGGCCTGTAAGTTTCTTGCTTCCAGTTGAAATATTGGAAGAATTTACGAACTTCTTGACGCTATCATTCCGTCTGTATGGGAACATCTTTGCAGGTGAAGTGCTCTTGCTGTTTATCGGAAGTATCGCAAAGTCTCACGGGCTCGTGACATCGGTGGTCATGTTACCACTTGAAATGATTTGGCAAGGGTTCTCAGTATTTATCGGGAGTATTCAAGCCTACGTGTTTGTTACCCTATCCATGGTTTACCTTTCACAAAAAATCGAAAAAGAGTAAACCTAACCACTTGAAGGAGGAAATTTTATTATGGCTTTTATTGCAGCAGCTATTGCAGCAGCAGGCGCAGCTATTGCCGCAGGTATCGGTAATGGTCAAGTTATCTCAAAAACAATCGAAGGTATGGCACGTCAGCCAGAATTATCTGGTCAATTACGTGGGACAATGTTTATTGGTGTTGGTTTGATCGAAGCCGTTCCAATCATCGCAATCGTTGTTTCATTTATTTTGATGTCTAAATAAGCATGATCTGGGCAGATTCTAACTGCCTTTTTTGAATTCATATGAAAAGGGAGGTGTCAATAGATGCTCTCACATTTCGTCATTGGCGCAGCAACTGGCCTATATTTAGGTGACTTATTGTTTTATCTGATTTCATTTATCTTGCTCATGTTGCTCGTTAAGCATTTTGCATGGGGTCCGATCACGAAAATGATGGATAGCCGTGCAGACAAGATCTCAAATGATTTAGACTATGCTGAAAAGTCACGTGATGAAGCTAGTAAGTTACAAGCCCAACGTCAGCAAGCGTTAGATGCTTCACAAACTGAAGCAGCTGGCATTGTCAGCGACGCTCGGGAAAATGGTGAAAAGCAACGTCAGACGATTGTTGCAAATGCGGAAGATTCCGCAAAAACACTTAAAGCAAATGCGGCTAAAGATATTGAACAAGAACGCAAAGACGCTTTAAAGGGTGCGCAAGATGACGTTGCAGCGCTGTCTATTGAAATTGCTTCTAAAATCATTCAAAAAGAATTAAAGGCGGACGACCACAAGGCACTCGTTGATTCTTATATCGAAGGGTTGGGGAAGCAAAATGGCGCTAGATAAAGCAACAATTGGTACACGCTATGCAACAGCGCTATTTCAATTAGCACAAGAACAACAACAATTAGAAACGGTTTATGCAGATGTCGTTGCGTTGCAACAGGTTTTAACTGCAACACCGACTTTGATGCAAGTGTTAGCCGATCCTACGCTGGCACAAGCGCAAAAGGCGGGTTTGTTAACCACCTTGAAGCAACAGGCAGTTCCGCTGATTCAAAACCTCATTCAAATGGTGTTTGATTACGGGCGCACAACTGAATTACCGTTAATTCTAACTGATTTTGTTAAGTTGTATGACCACTCGAAAGGCATTGCACATGCAACTGTCACGACAGCAGTGCCATTAGCAGCTGATCAAAAGCAAAAATTAGCCGATCAATTTGCAGCACGCATTGGCGCGCAACAATTGACTTTGGCTGAACAAGTAGACCCGGCCATTATTGGTGGGGTGATTATGCAAGCCGATGATCTGATTGTTGATGGTAGTGTACGCAGAGGCTTAGCAGCAGTTAAGCAACTATTACTTAAAAAATAATTTTAAAAGAGGTGAACCCTATGAGCATCAAAGCTGAGGAAATCAGCTCTTTGATTAAGCAACAACTGGATGACTATTCAAATGATCTAGCTGTCGAAGAAGTTGGTACTGTTACCTATGTTGGTGATGGTATTGCAAGAGCGCATGGCTTGGATAACGCAATGGCCAACGAATTGTTAGAATTTGAAAATGGTTCTTACGGGATGGCCCAAAACTTAGAAGCCAATGATGTTGGGATTATCATTATGGGTTCATTTGACGATATTCGCGAAGGCGACACCGTTAAGCGGACTGGCCGCATTATGGAAGTACCAGTCGGCGACGCAATGATTGGCCGGGTCGTAAACCCATTAGGCCAAGCCATTGATGGTCTAGGCGAAATGAAGACGGACACCACACGGCCAATTGAATTTAAGGCCCCTGGTGTTATGCAACGTCAATCAGTCAGTGAACCACTTCAAACAGGACTAAAGGCAATTGATTCTTTAGTACCAATTGGCCGTGGTCAGCGTGAATTAATTATCGGCGATCGTAAAACAGGGAAAACGTCTGTTGCCATCGATACCATTATTAATCAAAAAGACCAAGACATGATTTGTATCTATGTTGCCATTGGGCAAAAGGATTCAACTGTTCGGAGTCAAGTCGAAGCATTGAAGAAGTACGGCGCAATGGATTATACCATCGTCGTGACTGCCGGTCCTTCTGAACCAGCACCAATGCTTTACTTAGCACCTTATGCAGGCGCAGCAATGGGTGAATATTTCATGTATAACGGCAAGCACGTGTTGATCATTTATGATGATTTAACCAAGCAAGCGGCCGCTTATCGTGAAATTTCATTGCTGTTACGGCGCCCACCAGGTCGTGAAGCCTACCCAGGGGATATTTTCTATACCCATTCACGTCTGTTGGAACGTGCTGCGAAGTTAAGTGATAAATTAGGCGGCGGCTCAATGACAGCTTTACCTGTTATTGAAACCCAAGCCGGTGATATTTCAGCTTATATTCCAACCAACGTTATCTCAATTACCGACGGCCAGATTTTCTTGGATAGTGATTTGTTCTATTCAGGGACGCGACCAGCAATTGATGCCGGGGCTTCTGTTTCCCGTGTTGGTGGGGATGCCCAGATCAAAGCTATGAAGAAAGTTGCCGGTACATTACGTGTGGACTTAGCGTCTTACCGTGAACTGGAAAGTTTCTCACAATTTGGTTCTGATTTGGATGCTGCCACACAAGCAAAATTAAATCGTGGTCGGCGCACTGTTGAAGTTTTGAAGCAACCTGTACACAAGCCATTGCCTGTTGAAAAACAAGTCTTGATCTTGTATGCATTGCGTCAAGGTTTCTTAGACAGTGTCCCGGTTAGTGATATTTTGCGCTATGAAAGTGAAGTTGCGGACTACTTCGATGCTAAATATAGTGATTTATTAAAGCAAATTGCCACAACAGGTCAATTACCAGATGGTGACAAATTTGATAATGCATTGAAAGAATTTGCGAAAGTCTTTAAGACCAGTGCAACAGCAACTGCTAATAAATAGGAGGCGATGAGCATATGGCTGAATCTCTAACCGAGATCAAACGGCGCATTGACTCCACTAAAAGTACCGAAAAAATCACGCAAGCGATGCAAATGGTTTCAGCAGCAAAACTGAACCAGATTGAAAAGAAATCGACTGCGTACCAAATCTATTCATCAAAAGTACGGGAGATCGTAACTCATATGGCAGCGGCCCAATTATTGGCGCTAAATGCTGCGGGTAGCGGTTCAAGTAAAGACAAAAAAGAAGCCCTTCAGATCAGCAGCATGTTGCAACAACGTCCTGTTAAGAAGACGGGGTACTTGGTCATTACGTCGGACCGTGGCTTAGTGGGAAGCTACAACAGTAGCGTGATCAAAGCCGTGACGGATATGATCACAAAAGATCATCAGTCAAATGATGAGTATGTCTTTATGGCAGTTGGTGGCACAGGCGCGGACTTTTTCAAGAATCGTGGCATGAATATTGCTTATGAATACCGTGGTGTCAGCGATGTTCCCACTTATAATGAGGTTCGGGAAATCGTCAATACGGCTGTATCCATGTACGATTCAGGCGTTTTTGATGAGTTATACGTTTGCTATAACCATCACGTGAACACCTTACGTTCAGAATTTCGGGCTGAAAAAATGTTGCCTATTTCAGACTTAGATGTGTCTGAAGTTGCCGACAAGCATATTTCGTATATTACAGACCCTTCACAAGAAGAAGTCTTAGATGCGATTTTGCCGCAATACGCAGCAAGCCTTATTTTCGGTGCGTTAATGGATGCAAAAGCGGCCGAGCATTCGGCCGGGATGAATGCCATGCGGAGTGCTACGGACAATGCCAATGATCTGATCGATCATTTAACGTTGACCTATAACCGGGCACGCCAAGGGGCAATTACCCAAGAAATTACTGAAATCACAGCTGGTGCAAGTGCCTTAGAGTAATACCCAACTGTTGAGATTGAAGGAGGAACTAAACAAGATGAGTGCTGGTAAAATTGTCCAGGTAATGGGCCCAGTCGTCGATGTGGCGTTTCCCTTAGATGAAGCACTACCACAAATTAATAATGCGCTGATCGTTGAAAAAGGTGAGAATGATCAAATCACACTTGAAGTTGCCCTTGAATTAGGGGACGGCGTCATGCGTACAATTGCGATGGAATCAACGGATGGTCTCCAACGTGGGATGACTGTCAAAGATACTGCAGGTCCAATTGCAGTCCCTGTTGGTCCAGACACATTAGGTCGTGTTTTTAATGTCTTAGGTGAAACAATCGATTTTGGGGACCAATTCCCAGCTGATCATGAACGCAGTAGCATCCATAAAGATGCCCCTGCTTTTGATGATTTAAGTACAACTTCTGAGATCCTTGAAACTGGGATCAAAGTCATTGACTTATTAGAGCCTTACCTGCGTGGTGGGAAAATTGGGTTATTCGGTGGTGCCGGTGTTGGTAAAACCGTATTGATCCAGGAATTAATTCATAATATCGCCGAAGAGCATGGTGGTATTTCTGTCTTCACCGGTGTTGGTGAACGGACACGTGAAGGTAATGACTTGTATTATGAAATGAAGGAATCAGGCGTATTAAGTAATACGGCCATGGTGTTTGGTCAGATGAACGAGCCGCCTGGTGCCCGGATGCGGGTTGCGATGACAGGTGTTACATTGGCGGAATACTTCCGTGATGTTGCCGGCCAAGATGTTCTATTGTTCATTGATAACATCTTCCGATTTACCCAAGCCGGTTCAGAAGTGTCGGCCTTATTAGGTCGTTTACCTTCTGCCGTTGGGTATCAGCCAACCTTAGCAACTGAAATGGGTCAGTTGCAGGAACGGATCACGTCTACGAAGAAGGGGTCAATTACCTCAATTCAGGCCGTATATGTCCCTGCCGATGATTATACCGATCCAGCCCCAGCAACTGAATTCGCCCATTTGGATGCCACAACCAACTTGGTGCGTTCCTTGACTGAACAAGGGATCTACCCAGCCGTTGATCCATTGGCTTCTTCTTCAAGTGCTTTAGACCCAGCTATTGTTGGTGAAGAACACTATCAAGTTGCCATGCAAGTCCAACAGGTCTTACAACGTTATCGTGAATTACAAGATATTATCTCGATCTTAGGGATGGATGAATTATCTGATGACGAAAAGATTACCGTTGCACGTGCACGTCGGATTCAATTCTTCTTATCACAAAATTTCTCTGTCGCAGAACATTTCACTGGTCAACCAGGTTCATATGTACCTGTTAAAGAAACTGTTCGTGGCTTTAAAGAAATTTTAGCCGGTAAATACGATGATCTGCCTGAAGATGCTTTCCGTGGTGTTGGTGGCATTGACGAAGCCGTTGCAAAGGCTAAGAAGATGGGCTATGGCGCAACTGATGCGGCAGCCGATACAAAGGCAGCTGCAAACTAGGAGGTGGTCATCATGGCTGATCAATCAGTCCTGACAGTAAATATTGTCACGCCAGATGGGATCATTTATAATCACGATGCACAGATGGTTATTGTGAAAGCATTGGATGGCCAACTCGGTATTATGCCTAACCATGAACCGATTGTGGCACCACTTCAAATCGACGAAGTTCGGGTGAAGCGGGCTGACAAGCCGGATCAAGAAGATTCAATTGCCGTTAATGGTGGTTTTATGGAAGTTGCCGATAATGTAGCCTCTATTGTAGCCGATTCGGCTGAACGGGAACGTGATATTGATGTTGAGCGGGCTCATTTAGCAGAACATCGGGCACAAGAACTCATTAAAGCAGCTGAAGCGAAGCATGATGCAGATGAATTAAAGCGGGCGCAAATTAAATTGCGTCGTGCCATGAATCGAATTCATGTCGCTGAACACTAGTTATCGCATATGAAGAGTCGAGATGAGAATCTCGACTCTTTTTTTTAAATCTCAAAATGAAAGCGGGTTCTTAAAGATATTTTCTTAAGCTTTAGGGATATTCACTGCTTTTTCAAGCGCGCTATGCTAAAATAGTGAGCGAATGAATGGGGGGTATCCTTTGCAAAATATTGGGATCCAGGCGATTATTACACTTGCCTGCTATTTTATTTTTACTGGTGTGGCCTTTTGGGCGCTACAAGCGTTGCGCTTTGATCGTTTCATTAGGCGTGACCACGTTCCCCAAGCACAGATGCTGATCGGGTTGCTTGCCGTTGCCATTGGCTATTTAACCAGCAGCTTCTTTTTAAGCTTTATTGACCAAGCACGAAATTTAATCTTCTTAATACGCTAACGGAGGAAAATCATGACAGACAAAATTATGGTACATGGCGGTAACCGTCTTGCTGGAACAGTTGAAATTGAGGGTGCGAAAAATGCAGTGTTGCCAATTCTGGCTGCAACGATTTTAGGTTCAACAGGCACTACCCAATTAGACAATGTGCCGATTTTAGCCGATGTTTTCACAATGAACAAAGTTTTAAACTGTCTACACATTAACTTGCAGTTTGATCAAGCTAAAAAACACATTGATTTAGACGCTTCTGGTGATTTGGCCAGTGAAGCACATTTTGAATTGGTGTCTAAAATGCGGGCATCAATCGTGGTATTAGGCCCACTTTTGGCGCGTTTAGGTCGGGCACAAGTGGCGATGCCAGGTGGTTGTGCCATTGGAACACGACCAATCGACTTACATTTAAAAGGCTTTGAAGCGTTAGGTGCGAAAATAACGCAGCATGATGGCTATATTGATGCCGTTGCACCTGTTTTGCGTGGCGCTCACATCTATTTGGATTTTCCAAGTGTTGGTGCGACGCAAAATATTATGATGGCTGCGACGTTAGCTGAAGGCACGACGATTATTGAAAATGTTGCCCGCGAACCAGAAATCGTTGACTTGGCGAATGTCTTAAACAAGATGGGGGCCCAAGTGATTGGGGCTGGTACGGATACATTACGGATCATCGGGGTTAAAGAAATGCACGGCTGCCACCATAGCATTATCCAAGATCGTATTGAAGCAGGGACTTTTATGGTGGCAGGCGCCATTACAGGCGGTAACGTTTTGGTAAAAGACGCGATTATTGAACATAATAAACCGTTGATCTCTAAATTACGTGAAATGAATGTGAAAGTGGTTGAAGAGGCTGCTGGGGTACGGGTGATTGGCCCTAAACAGTTAAAGCCTTGCAGTGTTAAAACTTTGCCACATCCCGGTTTTCCAACTGATATGCAAGCACAAATGACCGTGTTACAGCTTGCGGCGCAAGGCACCAGTATCATGACAGAAACTGTTTTTGAAAACCGCTTTATGCATTTAGAAGAATTGCGCCGAATGAACGCCGAATTTAAAATTGAAGGCCAGTCAGTAATTTTGTACGGGCCAACTCAGTTTAGTGGCGCAGAAGTCGCCGCCTCAGATCTACGTGCAGCGGCAGCGTTGGTGATCGCCGGGCTGGTTGCAACAGGATTCACCAGTGTGACGAACTTAAAGTATTTAGATCGCGGTTATTACGAGTTTCATAAGAAGTTATGCAAACTGGGTGGTGAAGTGATTCGCATTGATGAAACAGACGCTGCGCAAATCAAAACGTTGCCAGCATTTGAAACAGTTTTAGCAGGGCAAACACGATAATTGCAAATAAAAAAGGCAGTGAGCCTTTTTTTGTTTGCTGAAGTTAAGAAAATGCTAAAGTCTTCTTTAAATAACCCGTTTTCATAAGAACCTGCGTTTTCTGTTGTGCGAGGTTATGCTATAATTCATAATTGATTGAGTTTAATTAGTGAGAGGAGCAAATAAAGTATGGCGAAAGATATTGGCATTGATCTGGGCACAGCCAACGTATTGATTCACGTTCAAGGAAAGGGGATCGTTTTAAACGAGCCTTCCGTTGTCGCAATTGATACAAAAAGTGGTAAAGTCTTGGCTGTTGGTTCCGATGCATACCGAATGGTTGGTCGGACACCAGGAAATATCCGCGCCATTCGACCGATGAAAGACGGTGTGATTGCCGATTTTGATATTACAGAGGCAATGTTATCTTATTTTATTAATAAACTAGATGTAAAGGGTATTTTATCTAAACCCAATATTTTGATTTGCTGTCCAACGAACATTACATCCATTGAACAAAAAGCAATCATTGAAGCCGCTGAAAAATCCGGTGGTGGGCACGTTTACCTTGAAGAAGAACCTAAAGTAGCTGCTGTTGGTGCTGGGATGGATATTTTTCAGCCACAAGGCAATATGGTCATTGATATTGGTGGTGGGACCAGCGATATTGCAGTGCTTTCCATGGGTGAGATCGTCACCAGTCGGTCCTTGCGCTTAGCAGGCGATCGAATGGATGCCGAAATCGCGACTTTTGTTAAAAACGAGCATAACTTATTAGTTGGTGAACACACTGCTGAAAAGATTAAAATCGAGATTGGTGAAGTTTACGGTAAAGATGAAGGCAAGTCTCTAGAGGTTCGTGGTCGCGATATGGTAACCGGTTTGCCACGCACCGTGACGATTACCTCCAAAGAAGTTGAACAGGCCCTACGGTCAACAATGGCCCAAATTGTGCAGGCCGCTAAAGATGTCTTAAATCAAACACCACCTGAATTATCAGCTGATATTATTGATCGTGGTGTGATTCTAACCGGTGGTGGTGCTTTATTACACGGCATCGATCAGTTATTTGCTGATAACTTAAAAGTGCCAGTAATCGTTGCTGAAAAGCCATTAGACGCCGTGGCACTAGGGACCGGAGTTTTATTAGGCAACATGAACAAAAGCAAAGATAAAGACAAAGAACGCTAGAATGAGGTGAAAAGATGCGCAATACAAATCGATTTGATATTTTTGTCCGTCCGGTTTTAACGAAAATTTTATTTGTTGCTATTTTAATGGTCTTGGCCTTACTAGTCGGAAGCATGGTTGGTTTTGCCATTGGCGGCGGGAATCCGTTACGTGTCTTTTTACCAAGCACTTGGGGACATATGTTAGAGTTTGTACAGTGATTGGCGGAAAGAAGCTCGTGTGCGCTCACAGCTTCTTTTTTCGGGTTGGAAAAGAGGTGTCGGCATGCAAACATTATTGTTAGGTCTGATTCGGTTGTATCAACACGGTATTTCACCATGGTTACCGAAAAGCTGCCGCTATTATCCAACCTGTTCTCACTATACAGACGAGGCGATTCAACGTTTTGGTTGGGTTAAGGGGAGTTTAATGGGCCTTTCGCGGATTTTACGCTGTCAACCGTTTAGCCGCGGTGGTTTCGATCCAGTCCCATCACGGTTCCAATTAAAACGAAATGGTGATCCGCAACAAATTGAAATTGCGAAAGGAAAGTATTATGGCGAAACAACCAACTAAAATTGAATTAAAACTACAAGACGAACAATTAGCCGGCAAAACAGTGCAAGCTGTTTTTGATGGTAAAAAGCAGATCGGGACGATTGAAGAGGTCGACGCCCGTCATTTTCAAGTGTTACGACCAAGCGGTGACACGTTTATCGCGCGTAGTTTTAACGATGGGCTCAATGAGTTGATCATGGCCTATCATCTGCACAAGTAATTTTAAGCTTTTGTAACGTCTAGGCTTCACTTTACTTCTGCGGAAGCGGCTGATGATACGCAAGTTAAAAATGAAAAGCAAGGAGTTCTAAGATGCGAGAACAAGCACGTACAGAAATTGAAAACCCGCGCATTGATTACGGGATTATCTTTTCAGTGATGATGTTGGCATTGATTGGTTTAGCATCGATTTACGTTGCGGCCGTTCATGATAAATCATCCGTTAATGTTACTAAAATGGTGGCCGTTCAGTTACTGTGGTATGTGGTCGGAATTGGGATTATTTTGATCGTCATGCAATTTGATACGGAACAACTTTGGAAAATTGCACCCTATGCTTATGGCTTGGGGATATTCTTGATGTTTGTGATCCTGTTCCTGTATAGTCGTGCGTATTACGTGCAAACCGGGGCAAAAAGCTGGTTTGCAATTGGGCCATTTACCTTTCAGCCGTCTGAAGTCATGAAACCGGCCTTCATTTTAATGGCCGCACGAGTGGTGATGACGCACAATACCCATCACCATGTTCATGATGTTAAAAATGATTTTATTTTAATTGGTAAGTTGGTTTTATGGACGTTACCAATTATTATTTCGTTACACTTTCAAAATGACTTAGGGACAACATTGGTCTTCCTTGCAATTCTGGCGGGTATCATCTTAGTTTCCGGTATTACTTGGAAAATTTTAGTCCCAGTCTTTACAGGTGCGGCTGTGATAGGGACTTCTGCAATTGTATTGGTTGCCACAGATGGTGGTCGGAGTTTGTTGGAAAAAATTGGGTTTCACGCGTATCAATTTGCGCGTATCGATACTTGGTTACATCCGGCCAATGACACGTCAAATAATGGTTATCAATTATGGCAGAGTATGAAGGCCATTGGCTCAGGACAGGTTTTTGGGAAAGGGTTTAATGTTTCTCAAGTCTATGTCCCAGTCCGAGAATCTGATATGATCTTCTCCGTAATTGGCGAAAACTTCGGGTTTATTGGCGCCACCATTTTGATTTTGTTGTACTTCCTGTTGATCTACCAAATGATCCGTGTCACATTTGATACTAAAAATGAATTTTATGCTTATATTTCAACTGGGGTTATCATGATGGTGTTATTTCATGTTTTTGAAAATATTGGGATGAACATCGGGTTGTTACCATTGACCGGGATTCCATTGCCATTTATTTCCCAAGGGGGGTCCTCACTGATTGGGAACCTGATAGGGGTTGGCTTGATCATGTCCATGCGCTTCCATTATAAGAGCTACATGTTTAGTGCCGACAGTGAGTCTTTTCATTAATGACCTAAACTGACTTGACTTTGTCAGTAGGACTGCCTATAATAAAACACAATTCAATAAACACACAATGAATGAGTGAGTAAGCTTGTGGGGCAAAACAGCGACCTGTTGACAGTGGAAGAACAGGCAGAAACCAAGTTGAAGATGGCTCAGGAGTGTTTGTTAGGTGAGTTAGCAAGCCTAGCACGTTGATCACGCGTTATCTTGATGGCAGTCTTTATGACTGATAAAGGCTATTTATGTGAGTAAATAGTGAAATACAGGTGGTACCACGGTAAGTAATCAACTTCTCGTCCTCAAACAAACGGTTTGGTGACGAGAAGTTTTTTTGTTGGCGTCAACTTTGAGGAAGCATTGCTTTGACGCAGACATTGTATATTTTGAGAAAGTAGGTGACAAACGGTGATTGAATTAACTGATATTAGCAAAACGTTTAATGTTCGTAAAAAGACCATTAACGCGGTGCAAGACGTTAATCTTAAAATCAATGATGGTGAAATTTACGGCATTGTTGGTTATTCAGGTGCTGGTAAAAGTACGTTAGTCCGGATGTTTAATGGCCTGGAAACACCGTCCACTGGTACAGTTACAATTAATGGGACTGTTATGAGTGAATTAAGTGGTAAAGCGTTACGTGATGAGCGGCAAAAAATGGGGATGATTTTTCAATATTTCAATCTACTTTGGTCGCGTACCGTGATTGAAAATATTGCGTTTCCGTTAGAATTAACCAAAGTGCCAAAAGCAGAGCGGCTGGCAAAGGCTGAGGCCCTCATTAAAACGGTTGGGCTAGAAGGCCGTGAAAATGCTTATCCAAGTGAATTATCTGGTGGTCAACAACAGCGTGTGGCCATTGCCCGAGCATTGGCCAATGATCCCAAAATCTTGCTCTCAGATGAAGCAACCAGTGGTTTAGATCCGAAAACCACAGATGAAGTGCTTGACTTATTATTGAAGATCAATAAAGAATTAAACATTACCATTGTGGTGATCACCCATGAAATGCATGTCATTCGTAAAATCTGTGATCGAATGGCCGTTATGGATGACGGTAAAGTGGTTGAAGAAGGCTCTGTTTTCGAGATTTTCAGACACCCACAAGAAGAAATCACCAAGCGCTTTGTTTCTGAAGAAGAGACACCACAATTAGACGATACCACCGTGGTGATCAATGAATTATTAGCGCAAGTGCCAACTGGCAAAATCGTCAAATTAACGTTCCATGGCGACCAAGCAAAGTTGCCGATTATTTCGGAAATGCTGCGGCAATTTCCAGAGGTTGATCTGAATATTGTCGATGGGTCGATCCACCAAACGCAGGAAGGCTCAATTGGGACGCTTTACCTCCAGCTGTTAGGCGATGAGGCTGAAATTAATGGCGCAGAAGAGTATTTACACAAAATGCGTGTTGGAACGGAGGTGATTCGTGGTGAGTGATACAACTGGTTTTAGTTCCTACTTTCATTTGTCGCAAGTTGATTGGTCAAATATGTGGTCTGCAACATTAGAAACAATCTGGATGACGGTTTTTTCACTGATTTTAGTGGCAATTATCGGAATTCTATTAGGCCTGTTACTGTTTGAAACAACTGGCCAAACGAATTTAGGGGCGCGCTTTATCAATGGGTTAACGTCATTATTCGTCAACGTTTTTCGTTCGATTCCATTTATTATTTTGATTGTGCTCCTATTGCCGATCACCAAAGGCTTGGTCGGCACCATTATTGGGCCGAAAGCGGCCTTGCCATCCTTGATCATTTCTGCGGCACCATTTTATGCACGAATGGTCGAATTAGCCTTTCATGAAATTGATCATGGGGTCATTGAAGCGGCAGAAGCGATGGGTGCGACTAAAGCGCAAATTATCTTTAAAGTGTTGTTACCAGAAAGTAGTCCAGCTTTGGTATCTGGGATTACAGTAACGGGGATCTCGCTCATTGGGTATACTGCGATGGCGGGGGTCATTGGTGCAGGCGGTTTAGGAAATCTGGCCTATTTAGATGGTTTCCAAGCCAGCAATAATACGGTTACCTTGGTTGCAACTGTTATTATTTTATTAGTTGTTTTTGTTTTCCAAATCATTGGGGATTGGACCGTGCGTCATTTAGACAAACGGATTACAAATTAATCAGTCGTGGTTACGACGGGAGGAGTTTTGATATGAAAAAGCATGGTATTGTTCGTTTATTCACTGCAGCTGCTGTTTTATTATTGGGTGCTAGTGCAGCTGCTGCACCAGTTTCAGCGGCGACAACATTGAAGGTTGGGGCGACTAAAACACCACATTCAATTATTTTGAAGCATGTTAAGCCACAATTGAAAAAAGAAGGCGTCAACTTAAAAGTGACAGTCTTCCAAGACTATTCTTTGATCGATAAGGCCATGATGGCCGGCGACTTGGATGCCACTTATTTTGCACACACTCCATATGTTCAGCAAGAAATTGCCAAACAACATTATAAGATCAAGATCGTGGGCTCAGTGCACTTAGAGCCAATTGGGGCGTATTCTAAGAAAGTGAAGAAATTGTCACAAGTGAAGAAAGGCGCAACGATTTTAGTATCCAACAATTGGCCTGATTATGGTCGTGTTTTGACGATGCTGAAGGATGCTGGCTTGATCACGATTAAAAAAGGCACGAAGTTAACCGATGCTGACTTCTCAGATATTGCCAAAAATCCTAAGAACTTAAAATTCAAGTATTCTTATGATCCAAAATTAATGCCTTCTTTGTATAAAAACAATGAAGGGGACGTGGTCTTCATTAATGCCAATTTTGCCGTTCAGGCTGGCATTAATCCGAATAAAGATGCCATTGCATTAGAAAAGAAATCATCACCTTATGCAAACGTTGTTGAAGTTAAGAAAGGTGATCAAAATAAACCTGCTGTTAAGAAGTTGATGAAAGCTTTACAATCTAAATCAACTCAAGCATGGATCGGTAAGCACTTTAAAGGTGCCGTATTACCAGTGAAATAGATGTTACAGAAAAAGGCAGAAGCTGACAGAAAGTAAAACGTTGGTGTATCAGCGTTTTACCAGAATTATGCTTCTAACCATTTCTACAATTTTCCGATGAAGGGCGGAAAAAGGGCGGAAACGTCCAAATCAATCCGTATTTCCGCCCTTAATGGCTGTATCTCGTGTGTGACGCGGGATACAGCCTTTTTTTGTGTTTAAATGTCCATCAAACCAACGATTTTGCGTTGGCCTGCTTCGGTGCCATTATCGTAGTAATCAGTCATACTAAGATTTTTGTGACCCAACATGTTAGAAACGTCTTTGCGGTCTTCGGATAATGGAATCGCAAAGGTGGCAAACGCATGGCGCATGAGGTGCGGGTAAACGTGGAAACCAATGGCCTTTGAAATCGGCTTAAACAGCATATTAAGCGACGAAATGCCTAACGGGCAACCTTGTGCATTGACGAAAATAAAATCGTCTTCAGCGACCTGTAATTCATTCTCAAGCTTAATCTGTTTGGTGGCTAGCATGGCCCGCTTTAAAATGTTGCTGCACTTTAAAGAGATTGGCACGTCACGGGTTGAGGTGCTGTTCTTGGTTTTCTTTTGGCCTTCGGGACAAGCACGGGTACGGGTCCAGCAAACGTGGACATAATTTTGGTGCACATGCTTGTACTTTAAGCCTAAGACTTCCGAATGCCGCAAGCCATATAGTGTCAGGTAAAAGGCGCCTAGTTGGTCGTCGGACAGCAAGCGTTCAGCTGCTTGAATTGCTGCATTGTATTTGTCGCGTGGAATATCCACGTTGTTCTTGTTGACACCGTCAGGGATGCGAATCCGCTTGATTCGGTTAACTGTGATGACCTCGCTTAAAATTGCATCATTCAGCATGGCTGATAGCATGCGGCGAATCATGTACAAGGTGTTTGACGAATAGCCAATTTTACCATCGGCCCGTGGGTAGTGAATCAACTCGTCTATCCAGTCTTGGAAAGAATCACGGGTGATCTCATCCAAAGGCGTGTCGCCGTAGTGCGGGATGATGTGGCTGTTGTACATTGTGTTGTAATTCCAAAGTGAATCACGGGACCAGGTACCGTCAGCGACATTGCGTTCTGACCATTTTTTATAGTATTCCTTGACCGTAACCTTGCGGGCCTTACCGTTGGTGAGTAAAGCGTCCCGCAAGGCGTTGTCAGCCCATTCAGTGGCCGCTTGCTTACTACTAAACCCGGCACGTTCAAAACGTTTCTTATGGCCTTTAATCGTTCGTTTGAAGCTAACGCGATAGCAGCGCTTTTTCTGTTGCGTGGTGTACGAGTGAATCCGTGGATCTGATGCAATCTTTTTGTCATTACTAAATTTCATTTTCAAAGTTCCTTTCTTTTACGAAACCGGGCTAGGATTTATGAAAAGAAAGTAGGCAACACCACCTTTCAGGCGTATAATAGAATACGAAAAAGAAGCCACCTCAGTGGCAGTTTTTGTGATAGATACACTCTCAAAACTTTGGTCGGGGATGAGGGTGTATTTTTTTGTGATATTAATGCTATAATCCGCATAGAAGGGAGGACGACTATATGAGCTCTATTAAACAATTTAAGAAAGCTTCTCACGAACACAAAGAATTTAATCGAAAAGTAACAACGCATATGTCTGAAAACAGGCGTGCTTTTGAGAAATTAAAGTCAAATAGTGTCGTATCCTCTAAACGTATCAATCATTTTTAAAGTTAAACGCCAACTTCTACAAGTTTTACAAAATCATGTGTTTTTGAACTGCCAGCAATTTGGTAGTTGTTTTGATCGTCCATCTTATAGATAAGACTAATGGTGTCTTTCGTATTATCTAATTTCTTTGCTTCTTTTGAAATCATTTCTTGAAGTGTTGCGATATACATTTTTTGATCATCAGTAGCTGTATCATTTCTGATTGCATCTTCATCAGCGGTGATAGTCTTGATTAGTGCTTTATCGGTAATAATTACTTTAATTTCTTCATGTGGTTTGTTGTCCTTCGATTGATCATCAACCACTTCAGGCTCAACCTTGGTTGTTGCAACTTTGCCATCTTTGTTGAATTGTTTCTCTAAGTCCTTGGCTAACTTCACGTTATTTTTAGAAGCGACACTTTCAGTTTTTGCACTACTATCGGATGACTGATTAGAGCTATTACTGCAACCAGCTAACCCAATTCCCAATAACCCTGTTGCACAAATTAAAATAAATTTTTTCACTGATACTTCCTCCTGCATGGTAAGATAGGTGTAGGGATGTGCTAGTGCATATCAGTGAAGCCTTGACTCGTTACCGGCGGGTCAGGGCTATTTTATTGATTAAATTATGGTTTTCAATGAATTGTTATAATAAAGGAAAAACGAAATTGGGTGAACGAATTGAATTTATTAACAGCAATTGTGACAGCTGGCATTCCTGGATTCTTAATGTACGTGGTTCTTAATAGATTAAATGTATTGAGTTTTGAAATCAATTCAGCGCAACTAGATAAACAAGTGTCGCTGGTATTTCTTTCTGTTGTGAACGTTGTTATGTCATTGTGGATCTATCAGCTGTATGTTGGTCCTATCCAGGAGCTGAATACATTAATCAACGTGTCAGTGTTGTTTGGAATTTCGATTATATCAACTATCATATTAATTGTTTTGGTCATGCTACTAATGAAATTTGGAACTTGGTTGCTAACACTAGTAGCCAATAAATTAAATATTATAACTCAAGATAACCGTAGTACGTGGACAGCCGCCCTTAGTAGACGGCCCAAAAAGGATGAAGCACTTTATGCAATTTTATTTGATTTTGATAATAAGATGATTGCTTCAGGCTTTGTTGGAAGCTTTTCCAATCCACGTAATGAGTATTCACTTAACTTTTATGGTGAGAGCGGAGAATATTCAATTTATGAAGCTAGGAACATGTACGCTCAAGATAAACGTAATGAACAACTAATCGACTATGATAAGCAGGTTAAACTCTTTTTGATTGTTACCGCTTAGTAGTGCCGTTATTTTCAGTAGGCCGGGGAGCTTTATGAGTGCCACCGGTTTTAGGGATTTTAAATGATCGTTGTTCAGGTTTTTCGCGATAGTCTTCAGGTGTATGAATGTTTTTATCAGCCATAATGGGCGCTTCCTTTCTACAAAACAACAATGCCGCGAACGGCAAAGTCATCATAATCATGGACTGCAATGGGTTCGTACTTTGGATTCAGAGAAACCAAATGCACGCCGTCTTCGCTAATGTCGATTTTTTTAACAAAAGCACTGCCATTAAGCGTTGCAATAATAATCTGACCGTTATGCATGCACTCGCTGGCATTGCGAACAAAAATAATTTGGCCATTTTCAAATAACGGCTGCATCGAATCACCATTTACTTTAAGAGCGTAATCATATTCTGGCGCGTGGCCATAATACATGATGCGCTCTTTTTTTGCGCCTTCATCCAGCCATTCGCCGGTACCAGCCGACACATAACCAAACAGTTCAATTTCAGTGGTAGGCGCATCATTTTCACGTAACTGGCTATCAGGTAAGCTGACCACATTATTTTCTTGTTGATTTAATTGATCGGTGGCGTAGTTGATAACGCGGTCCTGTCGTTCTTTAGTTAATTTGTTGTATAAATCAATTAGCTTTTCGTTTTTGTTTGATGGAACGTTGTAACCTAACAACCACGCTGGATCAACATTAAGTGCTTTAGCAAGTTGATAGGCTTTATCTTGCTTAGCCTCATATTTACCTTTGACGTAGTCTGTTATTGAGTTTCGTCCAATACCGCTTCTACGGGCTAATTCGGCCTTAGACATACCAGACTTATTGATTGCCTGATTCAGCCGATCTTTAAAGCTGTTCATTTTTTTGAACACCACCTTTAAAATCATTATAAATGATAGGTGTTGGGTGTTCAATAAAAAGTTCAGAAAAATGTACAAAATATGTTGACATAAATAAACAACGCCTTTAATATAGAAACTGTACAGAAATCCGAACAGAGAGGAGGCTGATTTCATGAGAATTCCAAAAACGGTGTATGACTACTCAAAGTTGTATGATGCCATGCACGAAAATCGTTATTCTCAAAAATCATTGGCTAATGCAATTAATATTGGCCGAACTTCAATGAATCTGAAGCTGAACAATAAAGCAGATTTTACTCAAAGTGAGATTTCTAAAATCGTTCGACTTCTTGGAATTTCGGATGATGAAGTTGGCGATATTTTTTTTAAGCCAATTGTACGGAAAACCGAACCGAATATAGTGCGCAGTTCTTAAAACGAGATGAATCCGTGTACAACACGCGTAAAGGGGATGTGCCTTGGAAGGAGGTGAGAAGGATGAAAGAACAACCAACGTTTGAACTTATAAATGGGATTGGTTACAAGTTCCCAGTGTCGTTCATGGTGGTTAACTACGACTTTTTAGTGCAGCACATCAAAAAAGCCCAACAATTATCTGTTGAGCTTGAAAAAGAGCTGGAAATTATTCGGAACTATCAACCGTCTTTGCGGATGACAGAACGCCAGTAACTGTAATGTCTTCTTGATCATCAAAAATATAGGATTCGAAGATACTATCAGGGTAATCAAAGAATCTAACATTTTTGACTAGTGGTGATTTGTCAAATGGGTTTAAATCACTTTGCACTGCAAATGCCTGTAACTTTTTAAACTGTTCAGGAAGTTCCTGTACACATTCGGCAAGCCGGTATTTTATGAAAGTACCTGATGAATCAGAATCAATTTCTAAATAGTTGAGTATTTTTAAATTGATGTCCAATTGATTGGAGTATTCCATTGAAAAATCAGCAGTGAATAGCTTTTTATTAGCTCTAAAAACAAGATTCTGTTCAAGGAAGTCTTGTTTTAAATAGTGGCGAACGAATTTTAACGAATACAGAAATAATCGAGTTTGTTGAACATTCATATTTTTCACCTCCTTTTTGGTTGAGTTGGTCAAATCATAGCATGCAATGGGGATGAAGCGGAAGGAGGTGAGCAAAGTGAAGATCACAATTGAATGTGAACCAGAGGAATTAAAAAAAGTACTCCCTGCTATTGGTGGTAGCGAGGAGTACAAAAAAATTAAAGATGAGCTATCTACTAAGGCAAGTAAGTCATTCGTAGAAGCATTGATTGGAGAAACTAAGTGAATCTGATTAATTCACCAGATATTCCTTGCACGATTGCAACGTTGTAACCAGCTTGCTTACCGGCCTCAACAATCTCACTAGTGCTCATAGAAAATTGTTTTGGATCAATAGTTAATGATGGATTAGGTTCTTTGACGGTCTTCTTCATATTGTGCTGCAAAGAATAATCAAGATTATCCCAGCCGTATAGGGAACCCTCATCAGTCGGTCTTGGACTCAGTCCCATAATAGTTCACCTCGATTTATTGGAATAGCTCAAGTATAGCAAGCTTTATAAGAAGACTGTGAAAGTATTTTTGGTTGTACACGTGAGGAGATGAAAAAAATGAATATTCAACAAGCCACACGCAAGGCTTTAACCACGCAAAAAGGCATCACACGGGAATCGTGGGATGTAGGAGTGCCGATCATCATTATTCCGACTAATACAACAGGCTGCTGCATCGTCCAAGTTCCTGGCACTGAAGATGAATTAGCACCACGTTGGGAACCAGAAGCGGAAGACCTGCTGGCCGATGATTGGCGGTTGTGTGATTAGATAAGCCAGAAAGGGGTGGGTATTTTGACCATTGAAGAATTAAACGCTCAGGTGAATAAGCTTGTCGCTACATTTGTCGATAGTCAGTCGACAATCGATGATGCTGTTGAGGATTATGAAAAGTTTCGAGCGTGGGCTTGGTTGAATTCTGGGAGCTTTAAACAGGCGCTTGAAAAAGAAACCGCCGCCCGACTTACCAGTTACAAGATCATGCGTCACTATATCAAACGAAATATGCCAGGGTGCAAGGTGCCGACTTACTCAGGCATACAAACGACGATTAACGTATTATCACGTTTTGTCAAAACGTATAGGAGCCGCCAAGAAAGGGATGACTGATATGGATAACAACTTAGAAGGTTTTGCTTCAAAAGTGATTGAAAATTATGCAGTGGGTCAAGAAATTGATTTGAAAAATATGATTCTGATTGCTGCTACCCAGGGTAAGACAAACTTGAGCATTAGCGCTCGCTTCCCGCGGGCCGAATTTTTAAATGAATTAAAAGCGCAAGGATTTAGTTTTGAACAGTTAGGCGACAAGCTGGTGTTTGACTGGTCAGACCTAGTGTTTAATGGAGGCAGTGATGACTAACGAACTAGCCTTAAGCATGAACCTAACCACGATCACCACGGAAATCCGGTCTTATCAGTCAATTGGTGGTCATGCCATTTTTGAGATTGGCAAGCGTTTGAAGTGGGTCAAAGAAAACGACCTGGCCCATGGTGACTTTGGCAAGTGGTTAGCCGGGATTCGCTTTGATGATCGTACCGCCCGCCGCTTTATGACCATTGCAGAACGGTTAGATGAGTCGGCGACGTCGCCGAATTTAAGTACCGAGGTCATGTATCTAATGGCCCAGTTACCTGAAGACGAGCGGCAACAACCGCAGCAGTTAGCATCTGGGGATGTCAAAACACCAGCTGAAATGACAGTGCGCGAGTTGCGCGAGGTTAAACAGCAATTGAAGGCCAAGGATGATGAAATCAAGCGACTACAACAGCAACCGCCAAAGGTTGAAACCGTGGCACCGCCAGATTACAAAACACTTCAGAGACAGGTTGAGAGCCTGCGCAAACGCAACGAATACCTGGAATCCGAGCAAGAAGATCTCATTCAACAGCGCGACCAGTATTCAGTTGAATCTGATGAATATCGACAACTACAAGAGAAAATTCAAAAAATGTCGGCTAAATCTAGCGGCGTTGAACGGCATTTGCTAGCTGCTACCGATGTGCTGAAGCTGAAAAATAAGGCTGATGAGTTGCTTGATTTGATTTCGCCAGCCATGTATAGCATGGATTTCCAAGAATTTAAGCCAAGTGATCCAGCGATTAAAACATTAAATCAAGTGGTCAGTCGGGTTGAAAAGTGGTGTGACGATATGCACCACAATTTACCTGCCGATTACATCGAGGGGGAAGTTATTGATGGCGGATAATAACGAAATGATCATGTCAGTTGACGGCCATGAGCTGGCTAAAACAGACGCTGATTATGCAACGCCCACGGCCATTGCCAAGCACACATTGAAAGCGTTGGAAGAACTAGAAGAAAAGTACGATCAGTTAGACCGGCGTTTCAATGAGCTGGAACACAACCAGCAGTTGAAACCTTACCAAAATAGCTTATTGGAAAAAGAACGACGGCGCCGAGTAGTGGCGATTTGCGGTGGGTATAACGCCGCCGCTTATCAAAATCGAGCAATCGCAACGCAAGTTTTCAAAGCCATTATGAAAGAGTACCGGCGCAAGTTCGGTGTAGCCAGCTACCAAGAGACTAAGCTGAACCAATTCGATAAGGCTGCTCAGTTCTATCAACACTGGCAACCAGATTTTGAACTACAAGAGGTAATTGATGCGGCGAATGATTATGGTTCGGAAATTTAATTCTGAAAGGAAGTGAACGGAATGTCATTAGAGTTAGTTGAAGATTATGTGCCTAAGGCAAAAGATATGGTACCAGATTCTGAACCATTCAATGGTGACGGGTATCAGAAGCTGATTAATGCTGTGGCAGATGCTGTGGTTGCCAAAGTGGTGCCTGAACTCAAAAAAATGTTTAAGGATACTGAAGACGATACTGTCACTCAAGCGCAACTTAATGCACGGTATTTCCATATCAGCGCTGAAGCAATGTGCGACTTGTGCAACGTACCAGGCTTTCCCAAGTTTTATGCACCAAACAAGGCCAATGCACGTTATTCATTAGAGGCCGTTAAGCAGTGGACGCAGGAGCAAAAGCAGACGAAGAAGTACATCTAATTCAAACGAAACCGGGCTAGGTTCTTTAACGGATGTTGGTCAATTATAGGAGGAAATAATTATGTATTTATCAAACGGAAGCAACAGTGTGCAAACGTACTTGCCACTAGGATTTATTGCACTCATGGTTATTGGCATTATCATCTCGTGTGTGATTTGGTACCGATTGGAACGGCGCCGTGAACAGGCCAAGCAGAAGTTGGCTAAACGAGATTTCGTATTTTTCAAAGCCAACTTATACGCCCAGAACTTAGGCCAAAAGGATAAATCATCATCAGTGCGGTAGTGATCAATATGATTTTCATTGGCTACGAGATGATAAAAAGTGCAAAAAAATAAACCAACAACTGTTTGCGGCAGTGTTGGTTCAAGCTCTAGCAAATGCTAGGTACTCACATAACAATTTTTAATATACACCTGAGTGCCTCACTTGTCTAATAATGCCTGTTATCATGCTGATTTTATCACGTGGTAGCAGGCATTTGCCGAGCTTGTATTTGGTATTAAGATTCCAGCGAAAGGCTCAGGTGCACGACATGTTCTATCGGCAGAAGAAGATTGATTGTGGCGACCAATATTCAGAGGTGGATATTATCCCACGCTCACTAGCAGCAGAACTGAATGCTAAAAAGGGACAGCGCTCAAAGAAGCGGCGAGTATCTGAACCCAAGCAAAAGAATCTCAATGATAAAAATGCCAAGCGCTACTTGCTGCAGTTAGGCAATGGCAATTTTGGTGCTGGTGATTTGCATGTATCGTGCACCTATCGGGATGAGTTCTTACCCCGGACGGTCGCCCAGGCTGAAAAGGAAGCGCGCAACTTCCTACGGCGGTTAGAGTATCGGCGGCAAAAGCAAGGACTGCCAGATTTGAAGTACATCTTAGTAACCGAGTGTCAGCAGGATGATGAGGGCAAGTACATTAAACGGGTCCATCATCATATTGTGATGAACGGCGGCCTGGATCGTGATGAAGTTGAGTCTATTTGGTCCAAACGGGTCAAAGGCCAAGGCAAGCAATCCATTGGCTGGATTAATGCGGATCGCATTCAACCTAACAAAAATGGCGTTGAGGCCTTAATGCGTTATATCAGTAAAGACCCCAAAGGCAAAAAGCGCTGGTCATCCAGTCGTAACCTCAAACGACCAGTGAGCCGGAATAATGACAGCTTGTGGACACAACACAAAGTAAAGCAGATGGCAGCCAACCGCAGGGATGCCTGGTTGCAGTTAGAGAAAATCTATCCACGTTATCAGATTGCAGAAGTTAAGTTTCAGCACAATGAATTAACCGGCTGGCATGTCTATTTGAAGATGTGGCTTAAGCCAGAATATGTGAAAAACAGAAGGTGAAATCATGAGTGCAGCAGAGATTCGAGTGAATGATTTGGTTTATGTTAAGCCAGTGGTTTGCTTAGGCCAAACTTTAATAAAAGAGCAACAAGGTTTCGTTGAAAAGGTCTTTAGATCCAATGAGTATGGTAGACAAACAATCTATCTGGTGTCTTTAAGTTTAGAGTACCGACAAGTGGAAATGTTTCGGTCAGGATTTACAAAACATTAGGGGTGAGATTATGAAAAAACAGCAAGTGACAGTCACTGAAGAACATCCGAAGCCACGTTTCTTTGATGTGAAGTATAAATTCAAGGGAATGAATCGGCCAGAGTATGTCAATCGTAAGAAGTTGTGGCCAGGGGATGAACCTTATGTGGACAACAATTGGCTGCACGTGGGCCAAGGGATTTCTATCAACGTTTGTAACCTTGAGTATTTCAAAGTGGATGAAATCATTAAAGGCGAAGTCCATCCGGTAATGGCTTACTTTGATGTGGATGATTCAACGGGTGAGGCTAATGGCAAAAGACATTAAAGAAGTGGTATCAGGTAACATTTTATATTTTGCCAAGCTGCAGCATTTGAACTTGCGCCAATTGTCAACGCTATCAGGCATTAATTACAGTGTGTTGGCCCATACTATTCAGGCTAATCAGCCTTATGGGGTATCGGTGGTGAATCTAAGCAAAATTGCTGAAGCACTTGAAGTGGCACCAGGGGATTTAGTAGACGATTGGCGAGAGGATGATGAATAATGGCAAGTTTTGAAATCGAATGTGTGACACAACTTTGTTTAGTGAAACTGGGGAATGACGTTTTTAAAGGCGATTTATACGGTGTTTATCAAGAAGCACATCGACATATTGCATTGAGAATTGAAGATGTAAGTGGTGTGATTTCAAATCCGGTGGCAGTTGTTGCGGTGAACGGTGAATTATTGTCCGTGAGATTAACCCAGGTCCATTTGCTGGGTGTTGAAGTATCTAAGCCGCTAGCTGATGTTGATGACACTTTATTTGCCAGAAGGAACATGGAAGTAATGATTGAGAAATATAAGCGGTTTTGAAAGTGAGGGCGTGTAAGTATGAAAAAGTATTACATTGAAGCCGAACAATTAACGGGTTGGCTGACCATGTTTCTTAAATACCACATTCGAATTGAACCAGCTGCAGACTTGTGTGACATGCAAACCATGGATGAATTAGTACCCAGGGGTAGATACTTTTTACCAACGAGTAGTGGGGATGTCGAAATTGAAGTTGGTGACTATATTGCAAGCAAACCGAATGGTGATCTAATTGTTATTCCAAAGGATGTACTGAAACAGTGCTTTAATACGACAGATGGGGAGACTACAAAATGAAACGAACTGTATGGGGACCAACAAAGATTTCAGCACTTTTACATGTTGTATTCGGTGATTCAGATTATAAGGATAAGCCCAAAAGTAGAGGACGGTTAGTGATGCGTCTCAAAATGCGTGAAGCGAGGCCGGAAGGTGGTTATCCAAGGTATTGGGATAGACGTAAGCGACCATTCAACACGTTCCGTAGTGAAGCCTGGTATGAAGAGATACGACAATATTGGGATGACGTTTATAACAACAAAGAAATAGGTTAAGAGGTGACAACATGGCTGAACGATCAGAGATTACAAAACGGTTAAGTGACCTAGTGGCCAAACGACTTGTTTCCCAAGATGAATATTGGAGTTCCGAAGTGACATTTGACCAGTGGCGGGACAGTGAACGTCGTATTGACTTCGTAGGATTTAAGCCAGGCCGAAGTGGTATGGCCGTCACGGCTGCCACCATTGAATTAGGTGAGTTTAGTTGTTACGAAGTGAAATCTTGTATGGGTGATTTTAAAAGTGGCCATGGGTTGAGCTTTTACGGTGATCATAATTACCTGGTGACTACGCAAGAATTTGCTGAGGAGTTATATCAAAAAATTATGCTACCTAATAATATTGATGCTGTGCTTTGTCCTGATAAAAACTGGACTCGGTTATATCGTAAATTTGATTTTGGTCCGAATCGCAATCGTGCAAGACCAGCGTCTGAGATGTTATGGAATATTGTATTAGTTCACGGCCACCGAAATGGATAAGTGTTATTTACGGCGGTGGCATGAAGGTTTAAATTGCTGGGTTTACCTGTATAATGACAATGGATTGCTAGTTGAATACAGTGACGTGGCCAGGCTCAAAACAGCGTTTAACCGTGAGTTTTGCCAAATGCAACCAGACTATACACCGATTGAAGTGGGGTTAAGGGATGAAGATTACCAAACGCAAAGCAGAAAAGACCATCATGGCAGCATTTGAGTTGCCGTTTTACGAGTTGTCAGAAGTTGTATTTCCGATTGATGAACCAGCATTACATGGTTTGTTAGCAGAAGCAAAGGTGAAACTCGATCAATGGCAACTGAATGCTAAGACTGACAGTTATCCATTTTAGGCCGTAAAAAAAGCCATCGTGCGGCTCAAGACACGGTGACTTAACTGAAGGACTCTTTCTTCAAGGACCACTTAAAATTATAGCATAGACATAATTAGAAAGTGGTGGCGCTAAGTGGTGAAGGGGTCAAGCTATAAATGGTTGAATGAGTACATGCAGCTTGAAAATGACATTAGTTATCTTGAGTGGGAAATTCAAAAAACGACAGCTGAATCTGACCGTTGGTTATCCGGCGACTTAGGCCAAATGCACGTGGGTGGTGATCACTCACGACCGGCGCAATTGAACAAAGAGCTGGATAAATTGACTGCCGAACTACAATGGCGCAAACGGGCAGTGACAGATTTGAAAGAATTGATTCAAAAGTTTAAAGGCACTGAAGCACAGATTTTGCGGAAGAAGTATGTTGAAGGCGAAACGCTAGAAGATATTGCAACGGATCTCAATTACTCGGTAAGCTATATCCGACAGAAGCACGCCGAGTTACACCGTAGGCTGGATTTTATTGACAACTATATAGGGGCAGGCGCAGAGTAGACGTATCGGTTGGTACGTCTATTTTTAGTTTGGGGGACAATGTATGAAGAGTGAAGGGAAAATGGAAGGTTTGCTAAAAAATATTTGCGCACTTGCAAGAGAATTAATTAAGAGATTGAAACGCTTTAGATATTACTTTTTATTTATGCTAGTATTATCATTTTCTGAGGCAAGTTTAAAGCCTTATTTTGATTGGAAACAGTTTATTGTGATGATGGTTAATTTTATTGTGTTAACACTTTTATTATTTGGTCCCGTTTATCTGCTGTTTGTTGTAGTGAATAAATTGGTCTATTCTTTGGAAGACAAAAATGTTCAGTGGAGATTAATGAAGTTACAGTATTATTCTGATGGATGGGAAAGTGAGGCGATGAGGAAGACAAAGAAATCAGTTAAGGACCGAATTGGAGAAAAGACAAAAGAGGAAATTGAAGACTTATATGTAGAAAAAGTAATATTGCAAACAAAAATAAATGCTTCAGTAAAATATAAGTATATTTTAGCGAATATCGTATCGGCAACGGTAATTGTAATTGTACTTAAGACTTTGTTGGAGTTATCTGGTAACTTGAGTTCAGATCAAGTTAATAAGATGGGTTGGCTATTTCAAAAATTATATAAATTTGTTTATTCAGAAAAAATAAATACTTATTGGTTTTTAAGCGGGCTAACATTATGTATAGCAATGTTGATAGCAACGATGTTTGATTACAGAGAAGATAATTTGAATTTAAATACGATAACTGAGGCTATTGAATTAAAAAAGTTAGAGAAAGCAAGTAATAATAAAAGCAAGAATAATTGATTATTACAGAATAACGTTCGATTTATGAACACTAATAAATCGAATGTTACTATTGCAATTAACGTGGTATCTTAATAACATCAAATAATTCAAATCAACCCAATCGGCTGCTGCAGCTGGTTGGGTATTTTTATGGGATGAGGTGAGCGATATGTTAATGGAGATTCGCAGCACCTGCGCAGGTATGGAGTGCTGGGACACTGACAATAAGCGGACAGTCCTGCTGCCATTTGATAGCACCATGGTCGAACCGGAACTACCACGAAGAGACCTGGAGTATGAAACGGTTGGTGGACTCAGAGCAATTGCCGAATCAATGAACATTGAGGTACCAACTAAAATCAAGAAGGCTGACTTGATTGCGTTGATTAACGATCATGTCTAAACAAATGTGTCAGTATGAAGGCTGCAACAACCTGGTAGACCATGGCAAGTACTGCCAGGAGCATGCCTATAGTCGTAAGTACCGACAGGCCAAGCGGAAGAAACGTGATGTCTATCACCATGACAACAAGCCGTACTATCGCACCGAACGTTGGCAGACTGTGTGTATGGAGGTTGATATTCGGGAACACAATTGCTGCCAACGATGTGGTCGCTATGTCTATGGCAGACACAAGCATCATCATCACATTAAACCAATTAAGGTTGATGCAAGTCTAGCTTATGATCCAAACAATATTATGCTACTTTGCAATTTATGTCATCCAATTGTAGAACACGAACAGGAAGCCAAGCCGCCGAAAGTCTTCCCATCTTACTTTAGCCCCCCTACCCCAAATCAAAATTTTAGGCCGCCGGAGGGATAGGGCAGGGTGGAGACGCGCGCGCAGTTCTGACCAAAAAAATTTTCAAAGGGGGGTGAACGTCGATGGGCCGCAAAACGAAAAAGCAAAAAGAAGTTGAAGAAATGGCCGCAACCGTTGATGCTGAGCGGAATCGAGTACTTGAAATCATGCAAAAAACGGACGTTTATTCGATACTTTTAGATCCATTGATTGAGAGCTATTTAGATGCTTTTCGAGTGTACAAAGTCATGTATAAACGTTGGAGCGACGCGGGTTTTCCTGAGACACAATCCTTTACGAATAAAAACGGTGCAAAAAACGCCGTTAAGCACCCTTTAAGTGTGCAAGTGGATATTTGGTCAGAGAAGAAATTACGGGCTTTAGAACGGCTAGGAATGACGAATAAGAGCTTAGCAAGACGTGTGATTACAGGCGGCACAACCGTTGATACAACAACCGGCCAAGCTGAAATTGAAAACGGTAATCGGCCTAATGCGGTACTTAATTTTAAAGATAAATGGAACCGAAAGCGCGGTAGTGGCTAATGGAAATTGACGCCGAAACAAATTACGCTGAAATCTATGCAAAATTGGTGCGCCGCTACCCTAAAAGATACCCAATGACCATTCGAAAGGCCGTCAAACGCTATTTCAAGTGGAAAAAACGTAAGGATATTTGGTGGGATAATTACAAAGCCAATGAAGCGCTGGACTTTATGCAGACGTTTGTACGGCATGTTAAAGGCACTTTGGCCGGGAAGCTACTGGAACTAGAACCATGGGAAATGTTTGGCTTTGCGCAGCTCTATGGGTGGCAGCATCATAACGACAAAGGCGAAACATGCCGCGTTATCAGTGAAGTTTACTGGCAAGTGCCGAAAAAGAATGGGAAAACACTGATTGGTACTGGAGCTTTGGCTTACGCCATGTATGGGGATGACGAATTAGGGGCCAACGTGTATTGCTGTGCGTCAGATTTTGACCAGGCACAGTATGCTGCTGGCCCATTTGCATTAACGATTCAGAACAGTGAAGAACTTTATGCCAATACCCAGATTTTTAAAGGCAAAGGTGGTTCGGTTACTGGTGCGGCTTATCGTTATGATCTTGAGGGCATTAATTACATCAATGAATTCAAGGTAATGACCAAGAATACTGGCAAAATTGAAGGGTCTAACCCCTCATTTGTTTTGAATGATGAATTACATACTCAGAAGAACATGGAACAATACGATAACTTCAAGTCAGCCATGGCCGATCGGTTGCAGCCAATCATGTTTAACATTTCAACTGCCGGCAAAGGGTCGTCTTCAGTCGGGATGCGCGTGTACAAGGAATCAAAAGCGATTCTGGAGCAAGACAATGATGATTCACGGCTGGTGCTGATCTATGAACCCAACCGCGGCTATGATTATGCTGATCGTAAAGTTTGGAAAATGGTCAATCCGAACATTGGTATCTCAGTCACTATGGAATTTTTAGAGAAGGAATTTAAATCGGCTGAGCGTTCTGAACACGGTAAAGGTGAATTCTTATCAAAGCATTTAGACGTGTTTGTAAACGGTGCGGACAATTATTTCACCCGCGATCAAGTGGAACCAATTTTGCAACCAGGTAAAATGGGCGACCTTAGCCACATGCCATGTTGGCTAGGTGTCGATTTGTCCAAAACAACCGATTTAACCTGCATTTCATTGAATTTCCCAACACAAATGGAAGATGGTCGCGCCATGTTGAAGGTAAAACAACGTTATTTCTTGCCGTTTGAAAACGTTGATTTTCGGGAGCAAGAAGATAACGTGCCCTATCGTCAACTGGCAGAACAAGGGTTTGTTGAATTTTGTGAAGGTCGGATGATTGACCAAGACCAGGTGCTGGAATATGTGCGGGGCCTGATGGAAGAATATGAAATTCAGGGTATCAATTATGATCCCGCCATGGCCCAGCACTTGGTAGAAATGTTTGAGAATCTTGGCTTAGAATGCGTTGAAGTTCGCCAGTACCCAACCGTTTTGAATGACGTTGTGCGTGATACTGAACGATTAATGTATGAAAAACGATTGATTACGGATAATCCGCTGCTGGTTTATTGCTTGTTAAACGTCGTTGCAATTGAAAATATTAACGGTATGATTGCGCCTTCAAAGCGACAGTCCACTCATAAAATTGACGGGGCTGCCGCCTTTTTCGATGCTCACAAATCAACGGTTGACCAAATGAGTGATGTGACAGCAGATGAAATGAACGATTATGTCAACGATTTATACAAATAGGTGGTGATAATTTGGGAGTTAGAAGTTTCTTTTCGCGTCAGATTCGACATTTGTTGGAACGACGGGGTTGGTTAGATGATGTAGCAACCAGTACGATTCGCTGGCAATCACATTTGGTGAATGATGCCAATATTTTGGAATCATCAGACGTTTATGAATTGTTATCGGATATTGCGAATCAAGTAGTGCTAGCAGAACCGGTAGTACTGGATGCCAATGATAACGAAGTAAAAAATCATGCCGCGTTGAAAGTGCTGCGCAATCCAAACGGCTATTTAACAGGGAGTGAGTTCGCCAGGCTACAGTGTAACTTGTTGCTGTTACAAGGGGATGCCTATCCAATTTATGTTAATGGCCAATTACATCTTTTAGGCGACGTTTATACTGAGCTGGATGATCGTTTAACAGAGCATTATCGGGTTGGTGCAACTGAAATTCCCGGTGCAGCCATTCGCCACATTAAAAATGTTGGCACTGGTTACGATGAAGGCGTTGGCCTATTGGAATTAGGCCGAAACACCTTAGATGGGGTGATGAACGCGGAACAAGCCTTGAATGAGAAGTATAAAAAGGGTGGCTTGCTAGCGTTTTTACTACGGTTAGACAGTGTGATAACCCCAAGCAACAAAAATCAAAAAACGTTGATTGATGCAATCAAAAAGCAATTAGATGGCGTTAGCACGTCTGGCGAAACCAAAATCGTGCCGTTAGGTAAAGGGTACTCAATCGAAACCCTAGAATCACCAGTGGAAGATGATAAGATTTTGTCTTATCTCAACGTTTATAAGCCGGATTTAGGCAAATACCTGGGCATTAACGTTGGAACATATCAAAAACTGATGGAAACCGACGTTGAAAAAGCCATGATGTACCTGCACAACAAGGTGGTACGGCCATACCTCAAAAATTTGGCGGAACATTATACCAGGTTGTTTTTTGATGACGCGTCCGGGTTGCGATTAGAATGGCGCATTAATATTTTGGACTTCGTGCCGTATTCGGTGAAGACGACAATTGCTTATAACCAAGTGCGCACGGCCATGTTAATGCCAGATGATGCCCGGGTAATGCTGGGGCACAAACCGGCTGGCACCAAAGAATCACAGCAATTGTATATCAGTAAAGACCTGGTACCACTTGACCAAATCGGCGATGTCGCCGCGGCACAAGCGAAGGGAGGTGATAAAGATGACAATCAAAGCCAGGGAAGTCAGAACTTATCAAATCAGCCACTTCAATAAGCGTGATGCAACAGACGCGAACCCCGCTACAATCAAGGGTTATGCGTCTGTTTTTAATTCACCCACGATCATTGCCGACTGTTGGCAAGAACAAATTGAACCAGGGGCCTTTAGCAAAAGCCTGGGTAGTGACGATATTCGCTGTTTGTTTAATCACAATTGGGACCACGTGTTAGGTCGTTCGCAATCTGGCACCTTAACGCTGCAGGAAGACGAACATGGACTAGCATTTGAAGTTGCTTTACCTGAAACCACCACGGCCCAAGACTTAGCAGTCTCAATGAATCGCGGTGACATTAATCAATGTTCATTTGGTTTTTGCCCGACTATCGACGAATGGGATTATAGCGATCCTGATATGCCTGTTCGTACAATCAAAGAGGTGAAACTATATGAAATCAGCATTGTACCACTACCTGCATACGGTGATACTGAAGCCAATTTGGTGCGTAGCGGCGTTATTTCGGAAGATATGGTGAAAAACATTCAACTTAGAAAAGAAATTATGAAAGAAATCGAAAGAGGGTTAACACTATGAACAAAAAATTCTTACTTGAATTACAACGGGCGAAACGCTCACGCCTTGAAGCGTTAGAAACGGAAGTTCGGGCTGAAGGACTAAGCGCCGATGATGCTAAAAAAATCAAAGATGAAGTTGATGCCATCAATAAGGATCTTCAAGATATTGCAGACCAATTAGCAGCTGCTACTGATGATGGTAACAAAGAGGGCGATAATACCGAAGATGATAACAAGGATGATAATTCTGGTAGTTCAGACGATAGCGGTTCTGATGATTCGAGCAGCTCAGATGATGGTGGGTCTGACGACGATGGCGACAAGAAAGATACTGGTAAGCGTTCGGCAGAAATGAATAAAGGTGCGCTAGGGCCGATTGCAACCAATATTTTAAAATCCATCAATCGGGGCCAAAATCTCACAGGCAATAGCGCTAAAAAGTTAGAGGAACGCCAACGTGAGGCCTTCTTTGGCTATGTCGCCGGTAAGACTTCAAGTGAAGAAGCGCGTTCATTAGGGATTATCAGTGGGAATGGCGGTGTAACGGTTCCTAAAACCATTGCCAGCGATGTTATCAGCTATGCGCAAGAAGAAAACGTCTTACGCCGCTTTGGGACGATTCACAAGACTACGTCGACAGAAGGCTACCCCGTATTAGTCAAAGCGCCAACTGCTAACGGTCACAAGAAAGAACGTGACGCTGACTCAATTCCAGACAGTGATGTTGAATTCGATGAAATCGTCATGGATCCAGCTGAATTCGATGCACTGGCAACTGTCACCAAGAAATTATTGAAGCGGACAGATGTACCGTTGGAAAAAATCATTCTTGATGAATTAACGAAGTCCTATACGGCCAAGGAAATTGATTACATGTTCAATGGGACTGAGACCGGCAACGAAAACCCAGGGTCATTGTCCAAAAAGGCAGTTGAATTTAAGCCAGCGGCCGCAATCGACATGACTAAAGGCCCAGAAGTTTACAAGGGCTTAGTGGCGTTCAAGCATGCCGTTAAGGCGTCAGTTCGTAAGAACTCTATTTTCATCATGAATGATGCTGCTGAAGCACTGGTTGAATCCATGTTAGATGACAATGGTCGGCCGCTTTATCGCGATGACATTCAAGTCGCTGAAGGGATTAACGGGCGTTTGGTCGGTGCCAATACGGTAGTAACGGAAGGCGCTAACGTACCGGATAATCCTGAAATGCCTGTTTTCTACTATGGCGATATGCGTTCATTCCACATTCAGGATGTCAATGGTTCATTAGAAGTGCAAAAACTGGACCAGCTGTTCGCATTGACCAACAAAATGGGTTATAAGATCTACAACATTTTAGATGCACAGTTGATTTACAGCCCGCTAGAACCAACCGTTTACAAGTGGATCGCAGATGGTGAAGCAAAAAAAGCGTAACCCCGCCTGAAAATGGTGGGGATAACGAATCGGGTGCACCTGAGTCAGGCGCTGAAAGTGCTGCTGACCCTGGTTCAGGTGCATCAGATAGCGATGCGGGTCAATCGGCAGCACCTGCTAGTTCCGGCACAACTGAATCAGCTGAACCAGCAGCTAGTGGTGAACCGACTGAAGCCGATGGAGGTCAATCCTAATGGCCGATACCGAAGACCCTTTGTTAAGTAAATTTAAGCAGCACATCGAATATGAAGAAGGTATGGATGATAGCATGTTCGATACTTATCTGAAATCCGCCCGCAGCCTGGTAAAAGTTGCCACGGGTTGGGAACCAGAACAATCGGTGCTGATGATTGCCGCCATGCTGAATGATTGGCGGGTGCCAGATAGTGACATGCAAAAGGCGTTAGATGCCATGACGCCGATTCTATTAGCGGAAGGACTGGCTGACCATGACGAGACTGCCGAACCATCTGAAGTGGCGAGCAACACTGCTGAAGCTGATTGAAACAACTGGGGCTGATGATCGTCAGGATAAATCATGGCAACCAGTGCGAACCTTGAATTATGAAGACATTGGCACCACTGCCCAAGATGTTTACCTTGCGAAGCAGGCCAAAACAGATGTAGTCCGAAAAATCCGCTGTCGTTTAGACAAATCAATATCACGTAAGAATAATCGTGTCCAAATTGGAGACGATATTTTTTTGATCACGCGAATTTACTTAGACGAAGAAAAGAAAATGATGGAGTTGAGTTTGAATTATGTTGATTGATTTAACTGAATTTCGCCAACGGTTGAAGGCTATTGGTTACCCAGTATTTCAAAATGGCCCACCAACTGGTACGGCCTATCCGTATTTCGTTTATACCTTTACCAATCAGCGCAAAATAACGGCGGGTGGTCAGCACTTGGCCTATTTATCAGAATATCAAGTTTCCCTGTTTACCAGTGGCACAGAGGCCGATTTAAAGGGCTTTAGAGAAGCATTTGTCGATGTGCCTTACATTGATTTCGTTGGGCAACAGGGGGACGAAAACGACAGTACGATTACAAATTTTTACACCTATTTGCGGGTGCTAGCAGATGAGTGAAAACGGGTTTGAGGACTTCCAGAAAATTTTAAAACAAATTAATGTGTCAGAGTCGCAGGTTCAAAAGGTTTTAAAGGCTGGAGCAGATGCCTACACCACAAAATTAAAGCCGAATGTGCCGAAAGACCCTAACGCACACTTCGCCAAACGTTACGGTTCCATGATCAGTAATTTAACCAATAAGCCAGACGGCCAAGATGTGATTACAACTTTTGGCGCATCGTTTTGGTGGCGTTTTGTGGAGCATGGCACCGTTAAAATGCGTGCCCAAAATTTTGTGCGTAACACTTGGAATGCAAGCAGTGCAGAGATTAGTAAATTGATGATTACAAAAATGATGCAAGAAATGAGGTTGTTATAAATGCCAGATACACCAACAACAAACACCAAGGCGGATAAAGACGCCTATCTATTAACGGTACGTGATGTGTTTTTCTGTCCGAAAATTCTGAAAGAAACCACATCTACATTGCCTGAATATTCGGAAGATGTTTATCGGAAAACCATCGCAAAGAAAATTGAAGTTAAAGGGAATGGGAAAACCGTCTCGATTTATGCTTCAGGGGTTTTGATTGGGACTGTGGCCATGGAAAACCAGGAAGAAATTTCGATGGATCATATCGGGATTGCAACCAAAGTGTTGGACGCAATTAGCCAAGTAGCGGCCGAAAATGGTATTTCAGTCGGTATTGGGGATGCAACTGAGCTGCCGGAGTTTGCCTGGGGGTTTGTGGCTGAACGTTCCGATGGCGTGATGGATGCGATGTGGTTCCCAAGTTGTACTTTAAGCCCAGCCACCGAATTGAGTTATGAAACATCTGAAGATGAATTTAAAGAACAAGATGTGTCAATGTCGATTATTGCGGGGCCACTACGTTATGCAATGCCGGATGGGCACCATGCGTTGTACTTCAAATATTCAAATCAACGAGACACAACGTTATTGGTTGATGATTTCATGAGCCAAGTGGTTTACGACGTTTCCCAAATTGCCAGTTTAAAAAGTGATGCTGCACCAGTAGCTGTGACTGGTGTGGCGCTTGCGCCAACCACAGCAAATGTTGAAGTTGGTAAAACGACTAAATTAGCAGCAACGCTTACGCCGACCAATGCGACCAATAAAACCGTAGCTTACACCTCAAGCGATGAAGGTGTTGCAAAGGTTAGTGCTGATGGGACTGTTACAGGGGTTAAAGCCGGCACAGCCATCATTACAGCAACCGTTGGTGGCGTAACCGGCACCGCAGAAATCACAGTCACAGGAGGCACTGAATAATGGCAAAGCTATCTGATTTAATTCCTAAAGCAAAGCAGGCTGACACCTTACAGATCATGGGCGCTGAAATCCCGGTAGCCTTTACCTTCAAAACGCTTAGTTACGTTGAAGACACGGGCAAAGGGTCGTTTCAGCGGTTGTTAAACCTGTTTGAAAACCAAAAAACGTCTGATAACTTAGATCCAAAGATGATTGATGGTATTTACACGTTGCTTTATGCCATGATTCGCACTGGCGGTACGGCCACCACACCAGATGAGGTGAAAGAGCTAATTCCAATCACCGAATTAGCCAACATTGCCCCTAAAATCAATGAGCTGTTTGGTAGTGCGTATTTTCAGCAAGAAGATGCGGATAAAATCAAGGCGGACGATTCCACAAAAAAATAAAGTCGCGACATGCAAACTCCCAGATGGATGAAGATCCCTGGGAGTTTTATTTGTATGTTGCCACAACGTTGTTTCATTGGACGTTTGAATTTTTAATGGACGCGACACCGAATTTATTCATGAAAAACTACGTGATGTGGTTACGCCAGAACAATCCGGATGCCATTGAAGAACGTCAAGAAGTCTTCATGGATGAAGTACCGTTCTGGAATTAACTGAGAAAGGGGGATGACAGATGGCAAGTGAAAAAGAAGCCGACGTTGTACTGCGCTTTAAGTCGGACGGCGCCGTTGAAATGGCCAAAACGGTTAAAGAACTGAACAGCATTATGAACACGGCGTCTAAGGAATATCGGGCCCAAATTGCGGCCATGGGTGATGATGCCAGTGCCACTGATAAGTTGGTGGCAGCCCAGAAGAAACTGGAAACACAATTTGCAGCGGCCCAAAAGCGGACCCAGTTATTGGTCAGTGAATTTAAGGACATGCAAAATTCTGGCAATGCGTCAACGGCTGAATTAACCAAAATGCAAGGTCGAGTGGCCGATGCGCAGCGGGCCGAAGCTAGTTTAGGCAGTCAGCTGGAAAAAGTGAACGATCAATTAAGTGATAGCGGTAAATCGGCTACTGCGGCCAAAGAAAAACTGGCAGGGCTTGAAAATGAAGGCGACCAATTGCAAGCCAAGCAGAAAGAATTGGCGTCGGCAATCAAGCTGGAAAACACGCAGTTAGGTGCCAATGCAACGGCAGCACAAAAAACAGAAACCAGTCAGAAGCAATTGGCTGAGCAACTTAAGCTGGCTAAGCAAGTAGTAGCCAACCTGGAACAACAGTTGCAACAGACCAAGGCGGCTTATGGTGAAAACTCAAATGAAGCCACGCAAATGGCCACCAAGCTTAACAATGCCAAATCAGCAGTAGCCAACTTGGAATCAGGCTTAGCAGCATTAGGTAACGAAAGCGATTCGGCCAAAAGTGACTTAAGTAATTTACAGACAGAAGGTAGTCGTCTACAGGCCCAGCAAAAGGAACTGGCGTCAGCAATCAAGCTGGAAAACACGCAGCTAGCTGCCAACGCCACCGAAGCACAGCGTACTGAGGCCAGCCAGAAGCAATTATCGTCACAGCTTAACTTGGCTAAGCAAGTGGTCGCTAACTTGGAACGCCAACTGCAGCAGACCAAAGCGGCCTATGGCCAAAATTCAAGCGAAGCTATGCAGATGGCTACCAAGCTGAATAATGCCAAAACAGCCGTTACTGATCTTGAAAATAAGTTGTCGTCGTTAGGGAACGAAAGCAAAAATGCCGGTACCGACATGGAACAGCTAGGTCAGAAGCTGGATGCTGGTAATTTAATGCAGGCCGGGGATGCATTGTCAGGTGTTGGCGATAAGGCCAAGGAAATGGGCAGTTCGGTTGTTTCCGCAGCCATGGATTACGCCAATGGCCAGACCAAAATGCAGGCGTCTATGGGTGGGACTGCCCAGGAAGCCCAGGAAATGATGGGCGTTGTCAAGCAGGTCATGAATCAAGGGGTAGTTGAGTCAGTTGATGAAGCTGTTGATGCAGTTTCCAACGTTCGGACAGCTTTTGGTGACCTTAATAACACGGATTTAGCCAGTTTAACGGACAAAATCACCACATTATCCCAGCGGACAGGTACGGATTATAACGAAAACATTCAAGCTGCAGCGCAAATGAACAAGGCCTTTGGGATTAGCGGTGAAAAGGCCATGGATATGATCGCCACCGGTTTTCAGAATGGTGCCAATGCCAGTGATGACTTTTTGGACACCGTACACGAATATTCACCGCAATTTAAAGATGCCGGCTTTAGTGCGCAACAAATGATGCGTATTATCACAGCAGGCGCAAAAGATGGGGCCTTTAACACCGATAAAGCTGCCGATGCCGTCAAGGAATTAGGCCTGAAAATGACCGATGGTTCAACACCAGTCAAAACTTATTTCGGCCAATTCAGTAAACACACGCAACAAATGGTGAAGGACTTGCGTAAAGGCAAAGCCACATCAGGGGATGTCACCAAGGCCATTGCAAAGGACCTTAAAAATATGACGCCGGCTGAACAAAAGTCCGCGTTGTCAGCGTTGGGCACACAGTTTGAAGATTTAGGGAACAAAGCATCTACTTCATTACTGGAAGCAGCAGGGTCGACCGATAAGGTTACCGGCGGCCTGGACAATATGAGCAAGCACAATCCATCTGAAAAGCTGAAAGGTGCGCTCAATGAACTGAAGTCTTCTTTTGTGGATCTATTAGGAAGCATGACGCCAGTGATTGAGACGGTTACCAATGTGGTTAAGGCTTTTGCAAATATGCCAGGGCCGGTTAAAGCAGTGGTAGCTGCTTTTGGCGCTGTTGTTGCTGTAATTGGTGCTCTCGCACCGGTTATAACAGCAGTCGTTGGTGTGATAGGATTGTTTGGTGCTGGTGCCGGTGAAGCTGGTGCGGCCGCAGGTGGTTTGAGCATTGCATTAGGTCCAATTGCAATTGCAATCGCAGCAGTTATAGCGGCCATCGTTGCGATTGTTGAAGTGATTAAGCACTGGGGCGAGATTGTAGATTGGTTTAAAAATCTTTGGAATTCGTTTAAAGAATGGTTAGGCCCATTCTGGGAAACTGTCAAACAAACGTTCAGCAATGCTTTCAATGCCATTAAAGACACGATCACCAATGTTTGGACCGGCATTAAAACCTGGCTGCAGAATGCCTGGACTTCAGTTATTACGTTGGCCAAAACGATTTTTACCCCGTTAGGCCAATTCTTTACCCAAATTTGGAATGGGATTAAGTCAGTTGTAACATCAGTTTGGAATGGCATTAAATCCACAGCCAGTTCCGTCTGGAATGGCATTAAAACGGTAATCAGCAATGTGGTTAATGGGATTAAGTCGGCCGTTACATCAGCCTGGAACAAGGTGAAATCAACCACTTCATCCGTTTTTAACGGCGTGAAGTCGGTGGCCAGTTCCGTTTGGAACGGCATCAAATCCACGATTAGTTCAGTGGTTAATGCCGTTAAATCGGTGGTATCAAGTGCCTGGAACGGCGTTAAGTCTGTCACCAGTTCTGTTTTTAATGGTGTAAAAGGGACAGCCAGTTCCGTTTGGAATAGCATTAAATCGACCATTTCAAGTGTTGTTAACGGGATTAAATCAGTGGTATCAAGTGCCTGGAATGCTGTGAAGTCTGTCACCTCATCGGTTTGGAACGGCATTAAATCAGCGATGATTAACCCAGTTCAGGCCGCAAAAAGCACGATTTCTGGCATTGTCAGTGCCATTAAAGGATTCTTTAGCGGCATGCATTTGGCATTGCCACGCATTAGCATGCCACCATTACCGCATTTTAATTTGTCTGGATCCTTTAGCTTAAAACCACCGCGCGTACCGCACTTAAGTGTTAGTTGGTATGCCAAAGGTGGGATTTTCACCCAACCCACAATTTTTGGGGCCGATGGTGGTGGCTTGAAAGGTGCCGGTGAAGCCGGACCAGAAGCAGCCTTACCGTTAAACGCTGAAACCTTAGGCGCAATTGGCCAAGGAATTGCAGCATCAATGAACGGCGGACAACCGATCACACTGCAAATTGATGGCCGCACGTTTGCCCAGATTGCTGGGCCTTACATGTCGGATTATCTACAGCAAAGCGATGCATCATCAAACTTTAGTTATGGAAAGAGGCCTTGGTAATGATTGATACGTTAATCGATGGACAATCCTTAACGGCGTTGGAAGTTTACACCGTCAAGATGCCTAATTTACCAAGCGCCCAGCGGGATGTCAGTTATACAGCGGTACCAGGTCGCGTGCACGGATCGCTTAGCCGTAAGTTGGGCTGGAAGGATGTCACGATCACCATACCGATGACCTATTATGATTTGAACAATTTGCAAGTCAAAAAGCGACAAGTTGGGGCCTTGATTCAGGCGGCCCAACGAATCGCTTTTTCTAATGATCCAGATTTTTATTTATTGGTTAAAAATGCTGATGTGTCCGATGTCACCCCGGACAGCACTGAAGCCGTGGCAACATTTAACATTACAGCAGTTGTTGACCCATTTCAGTATCAAAATACGCCAGTCGTAACCATTTCAGCAGCAACCACTTTGGTTAACCCTGGTGGGCAAACCGCTGAACCGTTGATCACACTGTATGGCAGTGATCATTGTGAGCTAGTCATAAATGGGGATGTTGTAGGCGTTGATGCCGTAGATGGCAGTGTCACGATCGATAGTCGACTACAGACTTGTTACAAAGGCGCAACCAATTTGGATAATAAAATGACAGGTGCTTTCCCCACGTTGGTACCTGGTAAAAACACGATTCAATTTGCAGCAGGAACAACCAAAATCGAGATTGACGAAAGGTGGTGTTGGACGCTTTGATTCAACTTTACAACAGTGATGTAACGGATTTTACGCACAACGGTCACGTGCTGCAGGATGTTTCAAATGATACAGTGACTTGGCAATTAAACGCAAAGTTTGAATTGCAATTTGATTATCCGTTATTTAGCCCTTATGGGTTTGAATTAACAGAAGAACGGCTTATAACCGTGCCAACACCTAGCATTCATAATCACGACCAGGCTTTTCGGATTGATACCGTGACGAAGTCAATGGGAATGCTCACAGTGCATGCCTATCACGTATTCTGGGACCTGATGCAGAATTTTGTAGAAGATACCAATGTGGTGGACAAGACCGGTAGCGATGCGCTGAAACAGATTTTGGAGCGAACACAATATGAATCAGGATTTAAAGTAGCCTCAAACCTGGCTAACGTAGCCACGGCTAGAATGGTGCGTATGTCAGCGCTGGCCGCCTTAATTGGCACTGATGACAATACGTTCGTTAGCCGTTGGGGCGGCGAATTTGAATGGGATAATTTTGAGTTTAATGTTGCCGATAAAATTGGCAGTGATCGTGGTGTTATTTTCCGAGATGGTAAAAATTTAACCGGGTATTCGGCCCAAACTGCCACGGCCAACGTGGTCACGCGCATTATGCCAGAAGGGTATAATGGCCTGCTGCTACCTGAAAAGTACGTGGATAGTCCGCTGATCGGTAATTATCGCAAGCCACGAATTGCGGTTGTTCAGTATTCGGATGTGAAGGCCATTGATGAAAATACGGCTTCAGATGATGAGAATGCAGTGCCATTAGAAGAAGCATATGACTTGCTACGCAAAGCCGCCAAAGCTGATTTTGAAACGAACAACCTGGATAAACCGGCTACCACTTACAAATTAAATGTGATTTTGCTGGAAAACACTGAAGAATATCGCGATAAAGGTCAGTTTAACCGGGTTTATCCTGGTGATACAGCGACGTTTATCCATAGCAAGGACCGGGAAGAAGTCAAAGCTGAATTAACAGCATTTACCTGGTCACCTGTGCAGCAGGAATACTTAACGGTGACCTTTGACTCCACCACCAAGCCCAGCCCAGATGTGAACCACACCATTACCAGGCTACAAAGCCAGGTAACCAGTATTGATCGTAACGTGAAAGCCGTGGCGGCGAACGGTAAAAATGCCAATACCTGGAGTGATAAGGCGCCTACCGATGCTGATACTGGAACTGAAGGCGATGTCTGGTATGACCAAGAAGGCAGCAAAATCACCATGTACAAGTATGAAGGTGGCAAGTGGACAAAGGCGGTTGATGATTTAACCGGCGAAGAAATCCGCAAAGAAGTCGATGAAAAGGCTGCCCAAATACCAGATTTAAAAGCCCAAATTGAAGCTGCTATGGCCCAAGCAGAAGCCAATGCAGCCAACTTTGGCGATATGACAGCAACGTTGGCCAGTGTTAGTGATGCCATGGACAACGTTAAAGAGGGTATGACTGAAGCCGCCGCAAATGCCTTGACCGCCTTGAATCAGGCTGAGGATCTAACCGAAAACTATACCCAAATCAAAACGGATATAGATGACGTTAAAGGCACCATGTCAACCCTGGCCAGCCAACAGATCGTGGATGATTTGAAAAACACGGTCACTCAAACAGCCGCTGGGTTAGACTTGGCTAATGATCAATTGGCGCTGAAGGCCGACAGCACCATAACGGATAAGCTCAACAAAAGCGTTGATTCACTGTCAGGTCAGATGAAGATTCAGGCGGACAAAGTTCAAACAATGGTGACTAAGTCGGAGTTAACGGCTGCTACAAGTGGTTTTGTTACAGAAGAGTATGTACAAGCACAAACGGATATTTTAGCTGATTCTATAACAAATACAGTTAGCAAACTGAATGCTCAAGTTAATGCAATGGGACAGGTCAATCAGTTAAACAATAGTGAATGGGACCCGGACTTTAGTGGTTGGAAATTTTGGCTATTTAATGGTGGAATCAGAATGGTCAGACAAGATGGCTCTCACGACGGTAGCAGAATTTTAAATATGGGAAGTCCGGCCACGTCCGATACTAATATTAAAGATAAACCGACTGTTGAGTTTATTAGTGGCTGGATTCCTGTTACCCCAGGGCGGAAAGTATCTGTGTCAATCGATGCTATTAGATACTGGGTACCAACAGATGGCACTGATAATAGTGCAAGAGTTCAGTTTCAATATGCAAACACATCAAATACTCAAAACTTTGATTTGTCCGCTGACATCAGTAAATATGGTGACGGAATTTTAAATTTTTATAGTGGTAGTACGAACAATCAATGGCAAACGTACAAGGTATCAACAACTGTGCCAGATGGCATGCTATACGTACGCCTATACGGGTGGGTAAAAGGCGTCCACTCCGATTTAAACATATCTCGACCAATGATAGTTATTGATCAAGATGTAGGTGTATATGTGCCAGGACGCTATAACAATAATGCTGCTCTTACCGCATTATCGCAGAAAGCAGATAATATTGAAGCTATTGCAATCAATAGTGAGGATGAGATTTCTAGATTACAACTAGATATAGCTGGGATACAGGCGACAGTAAGTGACGGTGTTACACAGGAACAATTAACGTTGTTAAATAATCAACTGACATCAACAATAACTTCGGTTAATAATGTCGTTAGAGGTAATTTACTACTGGGTACAGCTAATTCGCTAACGGTCACTGGGACTGGTAATGCAAACCAGGGGTGTGGCAAATATACATTACAGCGCGATGCACTTGGACAACAGGTGACACTCGGTTTTGCAATAACTGCAAGTTCTGATGGGGGCACGTTTATACCACAAACTGGTGATGGTTATCAAACGTGGCAGCTATCAGGGGTAACTTCAGTGCCAATTAAAAAAGGTTGGAATTGGTACACGTACACATTTGTCTTGGGGTCCGAGACTGACAAGACGAAATCATTAACAATGCAGTGGCGATTGGATAATTTCCCAGTTGGCGCCACGTTCACCGTTTCGACAGCTTCGGTAACCCTCGGCACTAGTGGACCACGTTTTTGGGCGCCAAATCCATCGGAGCAGGCAACACAATCTCAGTTTTTACAACTTCAAAATGAGTTGAGTCTGTCAGTTCAATCTGACGATGTTAAAAGCATGATAGATGTTAGCCTAGCCGGCCTAGTATTATCAGGACAACAAATCTGGATTACGGGTGACACCTACATCGAATATGCAGCTATTCAGGATTCAGCCATTGCAAATTTATCCGCCAGCAAATTAACAGCTGGTTCGATTGATGCCAATGTGATTGATGTGATTAACCTTAATGCCAGTAACATTACAACTGGTACGATCAATGGTGCTAATCTGATGATTGATTTAAACAGTGGTGAGATCCTATTTACAAAAGGTGCAATCAAATCGATCAATGGATTGCTCAACATTAGTGTTGATAATGGCACAATGGACGTACGAGACACAGGCAATAACGGTATTCATTTTGCAAATGGTGCCTTATACCTGGTTGATAATGCTTGGATGAACGGTCAGGACCCGACTTATGGGTCAATCAGTTTTAACAGTAATTACATCAAAGAAACCGGCATGTTTGTTATTGCCAAGGATGATTTGGTGTTAGGTACCAGCAAGTATAAAGGTGTTACGGTGCCAGGTAATGCTATTGCGGGCGCAGGGATGACGATCCGTAATGATTTAACGGAAATTGAAAACCCAAAAGCGATTAGTTTACAAGCTGGTACTAGTACGAAACAGGATTATGGTTTGCCAGTCTTTCCGCAGCTGTTGATTGGTGCTAACGTCACTGGCAGTGAACTAAATGCAATTGCAAATGGTGGCACTGATGCAGCTTTAATGGGCGACACAATTGCCCTAACATCGTTCGCTGGCGGCGGTCCTAGTACGTTCTTCATTACCACGGATGATACCGGCAAGCGAGTTGGATCTCGTGACATTTATTTCCGGACGTATTCAAGTGGGGACCATGTTGTTGTGACTAGTTACGGCACTTTGGGGCGTTTAACGTCCGCTCGTAAGTATAAAGTAGCCGACACGGCCGCAACAGGCGTGATCAACAAGGCAAAACGTATTTTAAAGATTAAACCAGCGGAGTGGTACGACAAAACAGAAATGGAAAGTCTAGCCAAATCATTGACGAATGGCACCACACCAGCAGCGGATGTGAGAATTGAAAAGCACTATGGCTTCATTGCCGATGATTTTGACGCTGCAGGTCTGAATGAGGTTGTGACTTATCGCGATGGCGAAGTCGACAACCTGGCATACGATCGCATTTCCATGTACCACAATGTAATTTTGAATGACCATGAAGAACGACTCAAAAAATTGGAGGCAATAATCAATGGAACAAGTACAAATTAATGCGCAGACTTTAATTAACAAAATGGCAAGTAATCATGCGGTTGAAATGGCACGTAAGGACCAATTGATTGCCAATTTACAGGTAACCAATGAAGCCTTGCAAAATAAAATCAAAGAATTACAAGCAGGAAAGGATGATAAAAATGTTAAAAACAACTAAATCAATTAGCTTATCAGGTCAGTCTTATGTTGGAGATGCTTTGGCGATGAGTTTCACTGCCAAAATCGGGAATGATAATGGTCACAGCACAATTACAGCATCAACAATCAATCAAGAATTGTATGATACTAATAAAAAGGAAGTACGTCAGGATTTAGCTGCATTTAACGATGCGGTTTACGATGTGCAAGACAAAATGGCAGTGTCAGATGATAAAGATGCGTCAAATGAGACTACAGAATCAACGGAACCGGCAGCAGAACCAGGTGATGGGACCAATGGTGTAACCCCAGAAGCCGAAAAAACGGAATAGGAAGGCGATGACGTGCACGGATTTTTAGAACTCAATAGCGTTATCACAGCCTTAACGGGCGGCGGCATTGTCGCCGGAATCTTAAAAGTATGGTCATCACTCACAAAACGTATTGCCCGTGATCAAGCAGCACGCAACAAACGGCTTGATCACCTCGAAGACAACGACATTGTCCACAACAGACAATTGGAACTGCAACAGGCTGGAATTGTGGCGATGCTGCACCATGAGCTATATACAATTTGCAACATGCATTTAGCCAAGGGCTATATCAGCACAGCTGATTTAGATGACCTTGGCTATTTGTTTCGCAGTTATCGCGATTTAGGCGGCAATGGCACAGGCGAACGGCTTTATGCCATGGTCTGTGCGTTACCTATTAGGAATGGAGATGATTAAATGGAAATTAATAGTCTAGCCAGTGAGGCGGAACTGTTCATTATTGCAGTTGCTGTAAGTGTGATTTCACAATTGCTTAAAAAGGCCACACCGATTCCATCGGCAGCAATCCCGTTTTTGGCAGTGATTTTAGGTGCTGTTGGTGGCCTCATTGCAACAGCACTAACGGATGATAGCAATTACGTAGCCTGTGCGGTGGTAGGGGCTTTTAGCGGTGGCGCTAGCTGTGGTGCCTTTGATGGCATTAAGGGATTAAAAACAATTGTGGCTGAAAAGCTAGCAACGAATAAGGATCTCAAGGCAAAAGCTTCGCAAACCGAATCGGCACTTAAAGCCGTGAGTGATGCGCAAGAACAGATTGAGTCGCTGCAAGCTAAGTTACTATCAGTATCAGCCACAGCAGTTAGCACAATTGGTACAACAGGCGTTACGCCAACAGAAACGGAGGCAAAAAATGAGTAAAGCAAAGAATGGGGCAGTCGCATTAGCGGCCGCCTTTTTAATTGGGCCAACTGTTTTGAGTACGCAGTCAATGCCGACGGTGCAACAAGCGACATCGGCGACTGTTAAACGTCTTGCTGACCTTACGGCGTCACCAGCTAAGGCCTATACGATTGACAAAACCTATGCATTGGGTGCCGGTGAAGGTTCTAGTGTTAAGGCAATTAACCGATTTATTATAATGCACTATGTGGGCGTGCCATCGGGTGCAGCGGATAATGCTAGTTTTTTCAAGAATAATTGGTCAACCTCACAAACCTATACGCAATACGTAGTTGGTGATTGGGGTAAGGTCTATCAAGGTGGCGAACCAGGCTACGTTGCCTGGGGTGCTGGTGAGTACGCTAATAATAACAGTCCGGTTCAAATTGAATTAGGTTATGCCAGCACCTATGAGCAGTTCAAAGCTGACTATGCGGCTTATGTGAAACTAGCACATGATATGGCGGTTAAGTTTGGTATTCCACTGCAATTCAACCAGGTTGAAGGTGGTATTGTAACCCACAAGTTTATTTCGGATAATTTTTGGGGCAATCACCAGGACCCGGTTGATTATTTAAATAGCCAAGGCGTGTCACAAGCAGTCTTTGCGCACGATGTAGTGACGGGGACTTCTAGCTTAGATAGCAATAGCAATGTGGTCAGCAATCCAGCTAAACCGCAGCACGGCGTAATCACGACTGCACCAAACCCAGGACCAAGTACGGGTTTGACGGCAGAAAATTGGCATTTTACAAATGGCAATAAGGAAATTCAAGCCCGTTATTCGCCATCATTAAGCGGCGAAAAGGCAGGTAACTTACCACCAAATTGCACGGTTTATTATGATGGTTATATCAATCGGGATGGCTACTGCTGGGTGCATTACAAATCATATAGTAACGATGACATTTACTTGCCTGTTCATCCAACTGGCAGTGCAAATGATTTATGGGGTGAATTTTAATGGAAGAAACACGTAAAGCACAGTTGCTAGATTTTATTAAAAATGCCAAAATAAAGGGCAAAGGGGTTACGATTATGATCTCAAATCCTAATCACCCTAAATATGAAGAAATCTACAATCCAGTCGAAAATTTGGCATTTAAATTGAGGTTCTACCAGGATGCCTATACGGATGATTTACATCATAAGCATAATGATTCAATCGTGATTGAATCCTGGCAATAAATAAAGCCTGGCATCGGCCAGGCTAAGCAATTAAAAGTATTCAATTATAGATCCTAGCCCGGTCATTTTGACAGTTGTAAATTGGGGCGGAAAAAGGGCGGAAATGTTGCTATAAACGCCCGCGTTAAAATATTAAAAATTACCAGTGAAATAATTTGTAAAAACTGCTAGCGTCGCAATCGACGTTAGCAGTTTTTTGGTGTAAAATTAAATTTGTCTCATTTTAATTTTATTGAGCGTGCTTTTTGCTATCGTGTAGTAAGCGGTTTAGCCATTACCATGAATCTTTTCTAAAACGAGTTTTATGAGAGTATTCTAAGCTGTTGAAAAACATTCTCAATTAGTCTAAAATGACGTTGTGAAGAAAATTCCGGAGCATATCAAAATGCTGATCGGATTGGAGGAGATTATACAATGGCAAAGTTAGAAGTCAAAGACTTACACGTTTCTGTTGTCGACGAAGATAAAGGAACAGCCAAAGAAATTCTTAAAGGGGTCAACTTAACCATGAAAACTGGCGAAATTCATGCCATCATGGGCCCAAATGGTACTGGTAAGTCAACCTTATCTCAAGCAATCATGGGTAACAGCGCATACAAAGTCACCTCTGGTGATATTTTATTAGACGGTGAGAGTATTGTTGAAAAGCCTGTTGATGAACGCGCACGTGCCGGTCTATTTTTAGCAATGCAATACCCAGCTGAAATTGCAGGTGTGACCAATATCGAGTTTTTGCGTGCTGCCATTAATGCGCGTCGCGATCCAGACGATCAGATTCCGGTTATGGAATTTATGAAATTATTAGATGAAAAACAAAAGATCTTAGACATGACTGATGAAATGTCTGAACGTTACTTAAACGAAGGCTTTTCCGGTGGTGAAAAGAAACGGAACGAAATTTTACAATTATTAATGATCAAGCCTAAATTTGCCATTTTAGATGAAATTGATTCTGGCTTGGATATTGATGCTTTGAAGGTCGTTTCACGTGGGGTTAACTCAATGCGTGGTGCTGACTTTGGTTCCTTGATCATTACCCATTATCAACGTTTGTTAAACTATATTGTACCTGATACGGTTCATGTCATGATGGGTGGTAAGATCGTTGAAACAGGCGGCCCAGAATTAGCTGAAAAGCTTGAAGCTGAAGGTTATGCTGGTGTTCGTGATGACCTTGGTATTGATGTTAAATTAACGGACGAACTTTAGGAAGGGGGCAACAGCATGGCAACAGAAGTCGAAACAAAGCAGTGGCCGGCTATTGAAGCCTTCTCTGCCGCTCATGAAGAACCAAAGTGGTTCCAAGAGCTGCGTCAAAATATGTTGCAAAAAAGTGCAACTTTGCCCTTACCACGTTATGAAAAAATTGATTATCGTCGTTGGGGTTTAGAAAACTTAGTTGCACCTAGTACCACACCTGCTACACCGGATTTAGCCGCACAAGCAGGAATTGATCAACAAGCAGATAATACGTTGATTCAGGCCGGTGCGACTACATTTAAGGCAAGTTTAAGCCCAGAATTAGCCGCACAAGGTGTGATTTTCACAGATTTGTGGACGGCATTAAAAGAGCATCCTGACTTAGTTCAAAAGTACTTTATGCAACAAGCTGTTAAACCAGATGCAAATCGCTTAACTGCTTTACATACAGCCTTTTTAAATGGTGGTGCCTTCCTTTATGTACCTGCTAATGTTCAGGTTAAGGAAGCTTTAACGGCGCATTACTTACAAGATAGTACGCAAGTACAAACTATGGTTCATCATGTTTTGATCGTTGCGGAAGCCAACAGTGAGGTGGCTTACCTTGAAAACTGGCATACAGTTGGTACTGAAACCAACGTGGCCAATGTTGTGGTAGAAGTTGTTGCTGGTGATAATGCACGGGTTCGTTTCTCGGCTGTTGATGCATTAGCTGGCCAAACCAAGGCTTACTTTAGCCGTCAAGCGACTTTGGGCCAAGATGCACGCGTTGACTGGGCGATTGGATTCATGAATGATGGCGATGTTGTCGGTGATTTTAATACAGATCTGCGTGGTAAAGGCAGTCATTCCGAAGTGAAAGTCGTTGCAGTTAGCACGGAGGATCAACAACAAGGCGTTAACACGCGTGTCACGAACTATGGTGAACATACGATTGGCCATATTTTACAGCATGGTGTTATCTTAGAGACGTCAGCCTTAACCTTTAATGGGATCGGTCATATTGTCAAAGGCGCCCGTGGCTCAGATTCGCAACAAGAAAACCGTGTCTTGATGTTATCAACGCATGCGCGTGGAAATGCAGATCCGATTTTGTTGATCGATGAAAATGATGTTACTGCGGGACACGCTGCCAGTGTTGGTCGTGTGGATGAAGAGCAGATGTACTATTTGATGAGCCGTGGGATTTCAAAGAAGGTTGCTGAACGCTTGGTTATTCGTGGGTTCCTTGGCAGTGTTATTACAGAAATTCCTGCTAAAGCAATTCGCGACCAATTGACAGCGACAATCGAAAGGAAGCTTGAAAATGGTCAAAGATCTGAATAACATTCGGGAAGACTTTCCCATTTTAAACGAAATTGTAAACGATGAACCTTTGGTTTATTTAGACAATGCTGCTACGACACAAAAGCCTCGGCAAGTGGTTCAAGCTTTAGAAAATTATTACTACCATGATAATGCCAACGTTCATCGTGGTGTACACACCTTGGCAGAGCGTGCAACTGAGCATTTTGAAGCTGCACGTGAAAAGGTACGCGCTTTCATCAATGCTGCTTCTACAAAAGAAGTCTTGTTTACGCGTGGGGCAACAACTGGCCTTAATTGGATCGCCGCAAGTTATGGTGAAAAGGTTATTCAGGCCGGCGATGAGATTGTGATTTCTTATATGGAACATCACAGTAATCTCGTGCCTTGGCAACAGTTAGCCTTGCGTAAGGGTGCAACGTTAAAATATATTAAGCTGACTGATCAAGGCACGCTTGATATGGCTGATGCGAAGCAACAAATTACGTCTAAAACCAAGATTGTTGCGATTGCCCAAGCGGCTAACGTGATGGGTGTGATCAACCCTGTGAAAGAATTAGCCAAATTGGCGCATGCACAAGGCGCAATCATGGTCGTTGATGGGGCACAATCTGTGCCAAACATTAAGGTTGACGTGCAAGACCTTGATTGTGATTTCTTAGCTTTCTCTGGTCATAAAATGTTAGGTCCGACTGGGATCGGTGTTTTATATGCCAAGGAAGCCTTATTACTTGAAATGCCACCAATCGAATTTGGCGGTGAAATGATCGATTTTGTCAATTTATTTGATAGTTCATGGACGGACCTGCCATGGAAGTTCGAAGCAGGTACACCTGATATTTCGGGTGCCATTGCTTTAGGTGCTGCTGTGGATTATTTAAATGAGATCGGCATGGATCAAATTCAAGCACACTCTCATGAAATTGTGTCCTATGTCTTACCTAAATTACAGGCGATTGATGGATTGACTATTTATGGACCACAGGATCCTGCTGAACATACAGGGGTGATTGCGTTTAACTTAGATGGTTTACACCCACATGATCTTGCAACTGGTTTGGACATGGAAGGGGTTGCCGTGCGTGCAGGTCACCATTGTGCCCAACCATTGATGAAGTATTTGGGTATTCCAGCGGCAGCACGGGCTAGCTTCTATTTCTACAATACGAAGGCTGATGCTGATCGTTTAGTGAATGCAGTTTTAGCAACGAAGGAGTTCTTTAAAGATGGCACTATCTAAATTAGATAATTTATACCGTCAAGTAATCTTGGATCATTCTGCAACGCCGCATCATCATGGTCATTTAACGGGTGCAACGAATGAAATTGAATTACGGAACCCAACTTGTGGCGATGTACTTCAATTGGAAATCGAAGTGAAGGATGGCAAGATTGCTGATATTGCATTTTCTGGTGACGGCTGTACCATTAGTCAAGCGTCTGCTAGCATGATGACAGACGCAGTGATGGGGAAAACCCCTGAACAGGCGGAAGATATGGTGCAAGTCTTTTCAAAAATGGTAATCGGTGATGATCCTGACCTCGATACATCTAGCTTAGAAGATGCAGCAATTTTAGCAGGTGTTGCAAAGTTTCCAGCACGGATCAAGTGCTCAACTTTAGCCTGGAAAGCGTTGAATAAAGCGTTGACCAGTGCGGACGGCACCGGCGTTGCTGGTCAAATTACAAACCATCAAGCAACGGACGACAAATAAAAGGGGGAATTGCCATGCCTGAAACAGAAAACACCAAAAATAACGAAGCAGCCGCAACCTCCGTTAAGGACCTTGGCCTCAGTGATGATTACGATTTTGGCTTCCATGATGATGTCAAACCCGTTTTCTCAACTGGCCGTGGCTTAACTGAAGAGATTGTACGCGAGATTTCTGCCGCTAAAGGTGAACCACAATGGATGTTAGATTATCGGCTTAAAAGTTACGAAATCTACAAAAAAATGCCAATGCCACCTTATGGCCCAGATTTATCAGATTTAGATTTAAAGAATATGCGCTATTATCAAAAAGCAACGGATGAAAAGTACCGTGACTGGGAAGATGTACCAGAAGAAATCAAAACAACCTTTGACCGTTTAGGGGTTCCTGAAGCTGAACGGAAGTATTTGGCGGGTTCTTCTGCACAGTACGAATCAGAAGTGGTTTATCATAACATGAAGGATGATTTCCAAAAGTTGGGGATCATCTTTACAGATACTGATTCTGCCTTACGCGAATACCCAGAACTGTTTAAAAAGTGGTTTGGCAAATTAGTTAAACCAGCGGACAACAAGTTCTCGGCCTTAAATGGGGCTGTTTGGTCTGGTGGCTCATTTATCTACATTCCAAAAGGGGTTAAGCTGGATGTTCCAATCCAATCTTACTTCCGTTTGAATTCAGAAAACTCAGGTCAGTTTGAACGGACCTTGATTATTGTCGATGAAGGCGCTAGTGTTCAATATGTTGAAGGCTGTACCGCACCAAACTATTCTTCTGACAGTTTACATGCTGCCGTTGTAGAAGTATTTGCCGAAAAGGATGCTTATATGCGTTATACAACCATTCAAAACTGGTCCAATAACGTTTATAGTTTGGAAACCAAACGGGCGCGCGCCATGGAAAATGCTACGATGGAATGGGTCGATGGTAACTTAGGGTCTAAAGTCACGATGAAGTATCCAAGTGTTTATTTGGATGGTGAAGGTGCAACTGGGACGATGTTATCAATTGCCGTTGCCGGTAAGAACATTGATCAAGATGCTGGTGCTCGGATGATTCATAATGCTAAAAATACATCTTCTTCGATTGTTTCAAAATCCATCTCTAAAGATGGTGGGGCCGTTGACTACCGTGGGACAGTTCGTTTTGGCCGCCATTCTGACGGGTCAAAGGCCCACGTTGAATGTGATACGATCATTATGGACGAACAATCTAGTTCAGATACAATTCCGTATAATGAGATTTTAAACGGCAATGTTTCAATGGAACATGAAGCCAAAGTATCGAAGATCTCAGAAGAACAATTGTATTATTTGATGAGCCGCGGGATTTCAGAGGCAAAAGCCACTGAAATGATCATCATGGGCTTCGTTGAACCATTTACCAAAGAGTTACCAATGGAGTACGCTGTTGAGTTAAATCGACTGATCAGTTACGAAATGGAAGGTACTGTTGGGTAGTGATCAGTTGATAACGTTTAAAAAGTTCGTTGAGCAATTTTGTTCAACGAATTTTTTTGTATAAAAAAAGAACTGCCAGCTGGCAGTTCTCGTCAAATTTCAGAATTAAGCTTCATCGTTAAGATGATGGTCATCACGGAACAACATTAGCAACAATCCACAAGTGATGATTGCGGCTTCAATAAAGTTTAGCGTAAGCTTACCCCCTCAAAAATGGTTGCTATCTTAAGCAATAGCTAAAAGCTTAATGTACATTACTCCAATTACCCATTATACGCCCAGTCCTGATATTTGTTAACTGAAATTTTAAGTTGCTCAATATTGATTGAAGTTTTTTATTGAAAAAACAAATTTTTCTATGAAAACCGTTGACAGTTACTAATGGGGTTGTTATACTAATGTCATTCAATTCTAAGGAGTTTTTAATAATGATTAAGAAACGGCATTTAACGCTACAATTGAATAGCGCGTATTATTACTTTTGGTTCTTTAGCTAGTGTTTGCATCAGCAGTATAGATGCAAACACGACGTTTGCATCTATGCGAGCCAAAAGTTCTTAATCATGGATTAAAAACTAGCCACATAGATGATAAAAATATCAGCTGTGTGGCCAATAGTAGACTATTTGTCTTCCCAATTCTGAACATCTATTTTTGGGGCCCCACAGCAGATATGTGGGGTCCCTTTTATTTTGACCTCACAATTAACTGGAGGGATTACGATGATGGATGAGATTGATCAATTAGGTGTGAATGCAGTACGGGCATTAAGTATTGATATGATTCAAAAAGCAAATTCTGGGCACCCTGGTTTACCGTTAGGGGCAGCACCAATGGCCTATACATTGTTTACACGGCATTTGCGTATTAACCCAGCAGAGCCAACTTGGTTCAATCGTGATCGTTTCGTGTTATCTGCGGGACATGGTTCGGCAATGTTATACAGCTTATTACACCTTAGCGGTTTTGGCTTGGCCATGGACGATTTAAAACAATTTCGTCAAAAAGGGAGCCGGACACCAGGGCACCCAGAGTATGGTCAAGTACCAGGGGTCGATGCAACAACTGGTCCATTAGGCCAAGGCCTAGGTATGGCGGTGGGGATGGCAATGGCCGAAGCGCATTTAGGGGCAACTTATAACCAACGTACGCAAGTCGTTGACCATTACACCTATGCTTTATGTGGGGATGGCGATTTGATGGAAGGCATCTCACATGAAGCAGCTAGTCTGGCTGGCCACTTAAAATTAGGCAAACTCATTGTCCTATACGATTCTAACGACGTTTCGTTAGATGGCGCCGCTGATCGTGCGTTAACGGATTCCGCTGAACAACGTTTTGAAAGCTATGGTTGGCATTACTTGAAAGTGACTGATGGTAATGATCTCAACGCTATTGATGCCGCTTTAACGCAAGCCAAAGCGCAAACGGATGCGCCAACATTGATTGAAGTAAAAACAGTGATCGGTTATGGCGCACCACAACAAGGCACCAATAAAGTGCATGGGGCACCATTAGGTATTGAAGGCGTTGCAGCAACTAAAAAAGCACTGCATTGGACGACGCCTGCTTTTACAGTACCAGCTGCTGTTTACCAACGCTTTCAACAGGTTGTTGCTAAACGCGGTCAACAAGCGCAACAAGCTTGGCAACAGCAATGTGAAAAGCTGGCACAAGTTGCGCCAGCTTTACATGAACAACTGCTAAGTGCGATCAATCAGCAATTACCAGCCAACTGGGCGTTGAAGTTACCGACTTATCAAGTGGGCGACTTAGAAGCTAGCCGGGCTACCAGTCATAAAGTGATTCAGGGGTTGGCAGCACAAAATCCAAGTCTATGGGGCGGCTCAGCAGATCTGGCATCTTCTAACAAAACAGATATTGCGACAACCGGTAGTTTTGAAGCAGATGCTTTAGATCAACGTAACATTTGTTTCGGAGTACGTGAATTTGCGGAAGGTGCAGCCATGAACGGGATTGCACTGCATGGTGGAACACACGTTTTCGGCGGGACATTCTTTGTTTTCTCAGATTACATGCGCGGTGCATTACGTTTGGCGGCCCTTCAGAAATTACCTGTGACTTACGTTTTCACACACGATTCAATTGCAGTTGGTGAAGATGGGCCAACGCATGAACCAGTTGAACAACTCATGAGCTTACGCGCAATGCCAGGAATCACGGTTTTACGACCAGCGGATGCAAATGAAACAGTGGCGGCTTGGAAGTTGGCGATGACGATTCGCAATCGGCCAACTGTATTGGTTTTAACGCGTCAAAACCTGACTGTTTTAGCTGGCACAGCACAGGGGGATCTAAGTCGTGGTGGTTATGTTTTATCACCACAAAAGGGGCATCAACCTGAAGGTATTTTAATGGCAACGGGTTCTGAAGTTGCCTTGGCGTTAGCAGCACAACGTCAGCTGGCACAACAGCAACATGATGTATCAGTGGTCTCCTTACCGAGCTTTGATTTATTTGATCGGCAACCGCGTGCTTACCGCGAACAAATTTTACCAACGAATGTGCGGTTACGCTTATCTGTTGAAATGGGGAGCACTTTAGGCTGGGGCAAATATGTTGGGTTAGATGGCATCAGTGTTGGCATCAACCAATTTGGCGCCAGTGGTGCAGCGGACCAGTTGTTAAGCGATTATGGGTTTACCAGTGAACATATTGTGGATCAATACTTAGAAATGTACGTTGCGCAGCAGCAACTGAATCAGGAGGCAATTTAAATGATTGATGGTCACACACAACTTTATGGATTTTATGCAAATCCGGCCAAGCATAGCTTGTCGCCGCTGATGCATAATTTAAGCTTTAAAACATTGGGCATCAATGCGACTTACTTGGCATTTGAGATCCCAGAACATTTTGAACAAGCCGCCGCTGCAATTCGTGCATTAGATCTTGGCGGTATCAATTTGTCACATCCGTTTAAAACGGCTATTATAGATTACCTAGACGAATTAACACCGACGGCGCAATTGCTAGGCGCTGTTAACACAGTTACCAATCGAAATGGTTACTTGATTGGTGATAGTACCGATGGTGCAGGCTTTATTGCGGGTTTAGCCCAGCATCAACAAAGTGTGACAGCAAAAACCGTTTCCGTTTTAGGGGCAGGTGGTGCTGGTTTAGCCGTGATTGCTGCGGTTGCTCAAAACCAGGCCAAAGTGATCCATGTATTTAAACGTCAAAATGCAACATTTGATAAAATCGTACAGCGTTGTCATGAGATTGGGGATGCTACGCAGGTTGAGATTCAAGTGCATCCTTACGCCGATCAGGCTGAAATGACACGCATTTTGGCGCAAAGTGATTACTTGATCAACACGACAAATATCGGCATGGGGCAAGCACAAGATCAGTTGCCATTACCATTGACAACGCTAGAAGCGTTAGCACCAGCTGCCATTGTTTGTGATTTGATCTATGTTCCAAAAGCGACACGTCTTTTGCAGCAAGCAACAGCATTGGGCCATACTTGTTATAACGGTCTAGATATGTTGATTTATCAAGGTGCTTTGGCATTTGAGGAGTGGACTGGTGAAGAAATGCCAGTGCCACAAGTTACCAAAGCATTGTATGAAAAACTTTACGCTACAGTTAAAATTTAAGGGAGATTGATAAAGATGATTATTCAATTAAAAGCAAATCCAGATGAAGCAATTGTGACAGCCTTAACCAAACGATTAGAAGCAACACCAGCAACCGTGATCCGCATTAAAAATCATATGGCGATTCCAGAATTAAGTCATGTTGATTTAACACCGGCAGAAGCCGCAAATGTTACCGAAGTGATCGAAAAAACACCAGCTGCTGTTTTAGGAAGTCGATTATTCCAACCAGAAGATACCATTATTGAGCTTCCGCATAGTATAATTGGCGGTAAGGGGCATTTTACCATGATGGCAGGTCCATGTTCAGTTGAATCAGAAGCACATTTACGCAAGATGGCAAAAGTTGCCCGTGAAGGTGGTGCAACCATTTTACGTGGCGGAGCTTACAAGCCACGGACCTCACCATACTCTTTCCAAGGGTTAGGTGAAGCAGGGCTTAAATACTTGCGTGAAGCGGCTGATGAAAATGGTATGGATGTGATCACGGAAGTCATGGATGAAGACCATGTTGATTTGATTGCCAAATACACAGATGTTTTCCAAATTGGTGCACGTAATATGCAAAACTTTTCATTGTTAAAAGCTGTTGGGAAAACACGGGTACCCGTTGCTTTGAAGCGGGGCATGGCAGGTTCAATTGATGACTTATTAAATGCTTCTGAATACATTGCTGCTGGTGGTAACCATCAGATCATGTTATTGGAACGTGGGGTACGGACATTTGATAATAAGTACACGCGTAATACGTTTGATTTAGCGGCAGTCCCTGTTTTACAAAAGCTGACGCATTACCCAGTTATCGTGGATCCAAGCCATGCTGTTGGTGTTTGGGATTTAGTCACACCAATGGCGCATGCTGGTGTTGCCTCAGGGGCTTCCGGCATGATCGTTGAAATCCATGATGATCCAGAACATGCTTTTTCTGATGGCCCACAAGCATTGAAACCAGATACTTACAAAAAGATGACCAAAGAAGTATTTGAAATGCGTCGTCTAATGGATTCTTGGGAGGCTTAATTTTGGAAGAGGTAACAGTTACTTTACCTACAAAAACATATCAGATCAAAATTGCAAATGGTTTATTAAATACGATTGGTACAGAGGTTGCAGCGTTATGGCAACCACGTAAAATTGCAGTTATTTCCGATCGTCAGGTAGCCCCTTTATGTGCGGATCAAGTGTTGACCTCGTTAAAGGCAGCCGGTTTTGAACCTCATCTTTACTTGGTTGAAGCCGGTGAAGCGTCAAAAAGCTTAGGTGTGGCGAGTTCACTTTATGATGAGCTGGTTGGCGATGGCTTTACCCGAACAGATGGTGTGATTGCACTTGGTGGCGGCGTTGTTGGTGATCTAGCAGGCTTTGTGGCATCGACTTATATGCGTGGACTGGCGTTTATTCAAATACCAACCTCATTGCTGGCACAAGTGGATAGCAGTGTTGGGGGTAAAACGGCGGTTGACTTGCCAAGTGGCAAGAATTTGGTTGGTACTTTCTACCAACCAGATCTAGTGGCCGTTGATCCGACAACATTAAAAACCTTGTCACAGCGTTATCTTGTTGAAGGTTATGCCGAAATTTTAAAAATGGCAGCCATCGATAAACCTGAATTTTGGCAAATTATTGAAAAAATTGATCAGCCAGCAGCGATTATGACGTATGCGTCAGAGTTGATCAAAGCCAGTGTCACTTTTAAAGCAAAGGTTGTCATTGCGGATGAGCAAGAAGGCGGTTTGCGCCAGATTTTAAACTTTGGTCATACAATGGGGCATGCCATTGAATTGTTGGCGGCAGGTGCGTTGGCCCATGGTGAAGCAATCAGTATTGGCATGGTGCAATTAACCAAGTTATTTGAAGCATACCAGTTATCACCAGTTGGTTTGACCCAACAATTGACCACTGCTTTGCAAAAAGTTGGTTTGCCAACTGAGAGTGATTTGATTGGCAGTCAGGCATTTTATGAAAATATGCGGCATGATAAGAAAAACCGTCATGGCAAGCTAAATTTAGTCTATTTAAAGGCCATCGGGGAACCGGTGATTTATCCGGTTCAGCTAAACGAATTGGAGACTTTCTTTAGTGGTCAAGCTATCATTACAAAATAAAAAAAGTGGGATAATCGGCTGATTATCCCACTTTTTGCATCAAAAGGTGATTTTTAAGCTATACTAAATAAATGAGTAATTAAGGGAGGCTTTTTAAATGACACGTTTAGCAGTTTTAGGACCAGCGGGGACCTTTAGTGATGTTGCTGCACAGCAGTATCAACAAACGCATTCAGAAATTGACCAGTTGGTATATTACGATAATATTGGTAAAGTAGGTCAATCAGTTGATTGTAAGGGGCAGTTGGCGATTCTACCGCTGGAAAATACGTTGGATGGCTATGTTGAGCGCACGTTAACGCTTTTAAAAGCAGGCCAACTTCATGTGGTTGGCACAGCAACGGTACCAGTCCATTTTGCATTAGTAGCCAACTGTCAACGCTTGGATCAGGTGAAGCGGGTCTACGTCCAGTTTAAAACCAAGGGCCAGTGCTTAAATATTTTGCATCAAATGCCGCAGGCCGAACTATCGATCACGGAAAGCAATATGCTGTCATTTAATAAGCTTAAAACGGCTGAATTTGGGGATGCTGCGATTATTCCACAGTTTCACTTATCGGATTTACCGCAGACGGCTGATTTTTTGATTCGAGAACAAGTAGCGGATAGTTTGGAAAATGAAACCCGGTTTATCGTGGTACAAGCGGTGGCAGCACGCGTCCCAATTGTGAAGTTTGATGCCACTGAAACCTTCCGTTTTTTATGTTATATTACCCCGAACACAGATCGGTCAGGGTTGCTGTATGATATTTTAGGTTACTTTGCACGGGCTAATTTGAATTTGATTGCATTAATGTCAGGGCCAACCAAGCGCAAAATGGGCACCTATTCGTTCTACATTGAAGTTGGGGGCCTTGGCCAGCACATTCCCGAATTACAAAAAACCTTAGATACCTTGCGTAAAAATAACTATCAGGTTTTAGATTTAGGCCTATTCGCCGCTAAATTCTAACGAAATTTTCATAATTAGTCGGAATCTATGTTAGAATAAGAACCATCCACTTTGAAAGTAGGCGTATAAGCAATGGGAAAAACGCGAAATTTATTACCATTACAGCGGATTGTCGTCAAAGTTGGTACGAGTAGTTTGATCTATGCCAACAATCAATTGAATTTGCATGCTATTACCCGTTTAGCACTTGTTTTAAGTGATCTGCGCAACCAAGGTAAAGAGGTTGTGCTGGTTTCTTCTGGTGCAGTTGGGGTTGGGATGAACAAATTAAGGCTGACGAAACGACCCACGGTGACGCCGGAATTACAAGCACTTTCAGCAATTGGACAAAGTGAATTGATGGGCATCTATTCGCGTGCGTTTGGGACCTATAATCAAACAGTGGCCCAGGTGCTATTAACGCAAGATGTGCTACATTATCCACAAAGTCATCGTAATGTACTGAATACATTTGATCGACTTTTTCAGTTAGGAATCGTCCCAATCGTCAATGAAAACGATGCAATCTCGGTTGCCGAGTTTGGCCATCAAACCACGTTTGGTGAAAATGACCAGTTGGCAGCGACAGTTACCAATTTATTGGACGCGGATCTGTTGATTGTTTTATCGGACATTGACGGTTTCTACAGTGCTAATCCGCATGATGTTGCGAATGCACAATTATTATCTGAGATCCATCAAATCGACCAAACCCTGATCAAAGCGGCCGGTGGTCATGGGAGCCAATACGGCACCGGTGGGATGGTGACCAAATTAAAGGCCGCGAAACGTGTTTTGGCACAGCAACAACAAATGGTATTGGCCAACGGCAAAGACCCGCAGATTATCTATCGTATTTTAGCAGGAGAAACCATTGGGACATTGTTTACCGGACGCCAGTTGGCTCACCGCGTGGGTTAAGGGGGAATTACAAATGACGACACTTAATGAGATTGGTGCAGCGGCTCAGCAAGCATCTGCAGCGCTCAGTCAATTACCAACGAAGACCAAGAATCAAGTGTTACATCAAATGGGCGTGAAATTGCAAGCGGCACAGGCTGATATTATTGCCGCAAATCAACTTGACTTGGCACAAGCAACGACTAACGGTGTCCGGCAAGTGATGTTAGATCGTCTTAAACTAACACCTAACCGGATTGATGCGATGGCGCAAGGGCTGTTTCAAGTCGCTGGTTTAAAAGACCCAGTTGGGGATGTTGTCCGTGGTTGGCAAACTGAATTGGGATTACAAATTGTTCAAAGACGTGTTCCTTTAGGTGTGATTGCCATGATTTATGAAGCACGGCCGAATGTAACCGTGGATGCAGCTGCATTGTGTTTCAAATCTGGAAATGCGGTTATTTTACGTGGCGGGAAAGAAGCGCTGCAAACGAACCGTGTTTTGGCAGCACTATTGCGGCAGGTGCTCACCGAAGTTGGGATAACACCTGATGCGATTCAGCTGATCACAGATACCAGTCATGAAACGGCGCATGCTTTGATGCAGTTAACAGATTACGTCGATGTCCTGATTCCACGTGGCAGTGGGGCCTTTATCAAAACAGTTGTGGCAACTGCAACGGTGCCTGTCATTGAAACAGGAGCAGGTAACTGTCATGTTTATGTTGATGCTGACAGTGATTTAGAAATGGCCATTCAAGTGATCGTTAATGCGAAAACCCAGCGGCCTGCTGTTTGTAATGCAATGGAAAAACTTGTGATCCATCAGGCGGTTGCACCAGCTTATTTGCCAAAGATTGCACAGGCCTTGAAAGAAAAACAAGTTGAACTACGCGGCGATTTAGAAGCACAAAATATTTTACCAGATATTGAATCTGCTTCTGAGGAGGATTGGTCAACAGAATATAATGACGCGATTCTTGCGATTAAGGTCGTGCCATCTTTGTCGGCCGCAATTCAGCATATCAATCGTTACAATACTCAACATTCTGAAGCCATCATCACCAATAATTATCAGCATGCCCAAACTTTTACCAATCAGATCAATGCAGCAGTGGTGTATGTCAATGCATCGACGCGTTTTACGGATGGTTTTGAATTCGGTTTTGGTGCGGAGATTGGAATCAGTACCCAAAAATTACATGCTCGTGGGCCAATGGGGTTAAATGAATTGACGACAACCAAGTATGTTGTGCAAGGAAATGGGCAAGTACGACCATCATAAAATAATTTTTAACGCGGTTCGTTTTCAACGAGCCGTGTTTTTTTGAGCTTATGTGTATTTAAAAACAAGCTGATTTTGGTTCTAAAAGCTTGATATGATGACGATTTAAAAATAATATTTTTGATCAAAAATTCATTTTATTAATGAATACAATTTGTAAACGCTAACTTTTTTCATGAAAAGTGTTGTAAACGGGTTTGACATTTACTGAAAGCGCGTTTAGAATTGGATTTGCAACAGTGAACGAAGCAACTTATGGTTTGATTGTGAATGAAATATTAAGCCAAAAAGTGGACATTAAGTCATCAGTATATTTGTGAAAGTTGTCGACGACTAATCAAACAATCAGCTTATTGTTTGGTAAACAAGGCCAATGCTGATAAACTTAATCTTACTTCATTACTGTGTGAAGGGCGTCTATCAATTAGGTGACAAGCTATTATTTTTTCGAGTTTTTGGAAAACGGTTACAATGATGACGTCTTGATGCGATTGATCAATACCATGCCTAAAAGTTGATTGATTGCAAAGAAAGGGAGGTTATACATGCACCGTCTTAGTCAAATTAACTGATTTGACTTTGGAATTGAACCATGCTTTATCTGACAACTGTAGGGGTTTCATCTTAGAATGACGTTTGTACCAATTTATTCAATAGAAACAAGTTTTGTGCCTCTGGAAGCCCAAAACAAAACAACCTGCCGATCATTATTTTGAAATGGAGGTTTTCTCATGAATAAAATTGAACCTAACGATAAAGGTAGCTTGTCAGATAGAGAAATGGTTTACCAACTAGATGGTCGTCCTAAATTTTCCATTGCATTTCCACTTGGAATGCAGCACGTTTTGGCCATGTTTGCAGGAAACTTAGCACCAATGCTCATCATTGCAACGATTGCAAAAGCGAGTGAAGCTGATAAAGTTGTGATGATTCAAGCAGGGATGTTGGTTTCTGGGCTAGCCACTTTTCTTCAATTATATCCGATTAAAATTGGTAAATTACAATTTGGCTCACGGCTTCCGATTGTTATGGGGACAGCATTTGCCTTTGTCCCCACAGCATCGATTGCCGCTGCAGCGGGTGGTATACCGGCTGTACTAGGTGGTGCTTTAGTCGGGAGTTTTGTTGAAGGCCTGATTGGTATTTTTTACAGCAGGTTACAGCGCTTATTTACACCGCTTGTGATTGGATGCACATTAATTGCAATCGGGATTAATTTGTTAGGGGTTGGTCGTGATTACTTTGCTGGTGGTGCAGGTGCTAAAGACTATGGTTCTTGGCAAAATTTGACAATTGCATTTGCAACTTTCTTATTTGTGATTGCACTCCAGCGTTTTGGGAAAGGTGCTTTTAAAACAGCAGCTTTATTGATTGGCCTTATTTTTGGCTATATTATTGCCTTAGTCTTGGGAAAAGTAGATTTGAGTTCAGTTGGCGGCGCTGCATGGGCTACTGTGCCACTTCCAATGCATTTTACACCGACGTTTGATCCGAAAATCATCTTCAGTTTTGTTGCAATTTATATCACTGTTGCGATGGAAACCATTGGGAATACTTCTGGGATTACAATTGCTGCATTTGATCGGCCAGCGACGGAACAAGAAACATCAGGTTCTGTGCTTGCAGACGCCATCGGTTGTTTTGTTGCTGCAATTTTTGGCTCAATGCCACAAACCGCTTTCGGCCAAAACGCTGGGATCGTGTCAATGACTAAGGTTGTTAACCGCTGGTGTATTACACTGGGTGCCGCTGTTTTAGTGATTTGTGGTTTCTTACCTAAATTAGGCGCTGTATTTTCTTCAATTCCGAGTGCTGTATTAGGTGGCGCATTAATTTCCGTATTTGCTCAGATTACGATTAATGGTGTTAAAATGTTAGCGCAATCTGGTTTTAATGAACGCAATATCTTAGTAATGGGGATTACATTTGCATTAGGAATTGGCTTAGCTGGTAATGCACAAGCAACTGCCGGGTTGCCAAGCTGGTTGCAATTTATCTTTAATGATAGTATTGCAGCAACAACTGTAATTGGAATTCTTGCGAACTTGATTTTCCCAGAAGCTAAAGAGAAGATTGTTGAAAAAACAGAAGTACCGGAAACTGCAAAAGCACCAAATGTTGCACAAGGGAATTAGGTATAACATCAATTAAATTATTTTAAATAGGAAACTCCTTCTTGGGTGGACAAGAGAAAAATTACACTCGTCCATTTGAAGCAAGGGGTTTTTTATATGGTTTTATTTTAAACGTGCTGATAAAAACTTTGATAATGTTTGGTTGGAAAACTAAAAATAGAAACTTAAATAGTTAATATGAGCGTTTTTTAGTGAAATTGGCTGAGACAAGTTCATTTTTTAGGCTGCTTTTTAAGAATATCAGTGCACTGTAATAGCCGTTATTTTGACTACGAAGATAAGCGTGCTAGAATACGAAATCAATACGAAAGGCGGCGATCGTTCATTTTCGCGATATAAAAGTATGATCCGTTATCCCGTTATTGCAAAACCATTAATAAAATTTTTGTTTGAAAAATTCTCTTAAGGAGGAATGGAGAGATGGACAAAAAGAAAATTATTGGCCAAGCAGAGCAGCGGTGGGATGCAATCGCAAAGGTAAAAGGCCAGGCGAGTTACACTGGAGACTTTCCGATTAGAAATTTGTTACACGCAAAAATTTTGCGTGCAACGATTGCTCATGGTTATGTCAAGCACTATGACATAACTGAAGCGGAAAAGATGCCCGGTGTGGTTAAAGTCGTTTTACCTGAGGATATTCCAGCAACTCCGTATGCAACTGCAGGTCATCCATGGAACTTAACTCCGGAAAAGCGCGATATTGAAGACCGAAACATGTTAACACGTCATGTACGTGTCTATGGTGACGATATTGCAGCCATTATCGCTAAAACTGAATTTCAAGCTCAAAAAGCCCTTGCGAAAATCAAAGTGGACTATGACGTTTATCCTGTTTATTTGACACCAGAGGCTGCAATGGCGCCTGATGCAAAGCAAATTCATGAAGGACATGATAATGTTTTAGGGCGTTCAAAGGTCGGTTATGGGGACGTTGAACAAGGCTTTAATGAGGCAGACTTTATTGTGAAACGGCACTTGAGCACGCCAGTTCAGCAACATTTACATCTTGAAAATCAAATTGCAGTGGCTTATCAAAGCGATGATCAACGCTGGTTCTGTTTAAGCTCAACTCAAATACCACATATTTGCCGGCGAATTATTGCACAGGCCAATGGGTTGCCATGGTCACAAGTGCGTGTTAAAAAGCCATTTATTGGTGGTGGTTTTGGGAACAAGCAGGATGTCATTATTGAACCGCTAACTGTTGCATTAAGTCGGTTGATGGGCGGTAAGCCAGTTCAACTGGCGCTGACGCGTGAAGAGTCAATTGCCTATACGCGTACACGCCATGCCATTGATTTTGATTTTAAAATTGGTGTGATGAAAGATGGGCGAATGACAGCAATTGATTGTGATGTGGTATCAAACCAAGGTGGCTATGCCTCACACGGTCACGCGGTAGGTGGTAAAGGTGGGACGTTTATCAATGCCTTGTACCGGGCAGACAATTTACGCTTTACGGCTAAAACAGTTTATACCAACATCGGAACAGCTGGTGCAATGCGTGGCTATGGGATGCCGCAACTTGTTTATGCACTAGAATGTGCCATTGATGACGTGGCAACGCAAATTGGAATGGATCCGATTCAATTTCGTCAATTAAATCATCAACCAGATGGTTATTACAATCAATTTGGGAAAACCAAACAACGCGATTTTCGAATTGAAGATTGCTTGGTTAAAGGGCGTGAAGCTTTTAATTGGGACCAAAAATTAGCCCAAGCACAACAAAAGACAACTTCAACGAAAAAGTATGGTGTTGGAATGGCTGCGTTTGCTTTTGGGACAGCTGTTTGGCCCTTTGGATTAGAGGTTGCAGGCGCACATTTAATCGCATTGCCAGATGGTACTTTCAAATTACACATTGGTGCGACTGAAATTGGACAAGGTGCCGATACGGCACTGTCACAAATGGCGGCTGATACGTTAGGCGTTTCTTTTGAGGCAATTATTCGTGATTCAATGACAGACACGGATACGGATCCATTTGATACAGGTGCTTACGCATCCCGTCAGTCTTATGTTGGGGGCTATGCTGTTAAAGCAGCGGCCGAAAAAATGAAGCAAAAGTTGATTGAACGTGCGGCAACCACTTATGATATTCGGCCGGAATTTTTAGATATTGTCGCCAATCAAGTTGTTTATGCTACGGATGGTGACTTAGTGGTCACGGTGAAAGACTTGGTGATGGCGTCTTATTATGATTTGGCAACGGCCAAGGCACTTGAAACCCACGCTTCGGTTAATATTCATAATAATTCCTACGCTTCAGGTTGTAGTTTAGCCGAAGTTGAAGTTGATGTAGCAACTGGTCAGGTGACCCTATTAAGTCTCATGAATGTTCATGATTCTGGAAAAATAATCAACCCATTGCTGGCAAGTGGTCAAGTTGAAGGTGCAATGGCAATGAGCGCAGCCTATGGCTTAAATGAAGGCCTTGTTTACAGTGCTGAAGGGCGACCGTTGAATAATAATATGCTGGACTATAAACTACCAACGATGATGGACCTACCTGATTTAGATAAGGTATTTGTTGAAACAGTGGATCCACTAGGCCCTTATGGGAATAAGGCGTTGGGCGAAACACCAACTTGTTCGCCAGCACCTGCTATTCGCAACGCCGTTAAAAATGCCATCGGTGTTGAAATTGGCAAAATTCCATTAACCCCTGAAGTCGTTTATCAGGCCTATCATCAGGCACAAGCAACTGTTGAAGGAGGAATCGCTGATGTATGATATGACAGGTTATCATGAGGCACACAGTCTGACCGATGTTTTTAAATTAATGCAGGCTGATCCAACAGCACGGCTAGTTGCAGGCGGGACAGATGTTTTAGTCAAAATACGGGCAGCGGCACCTCATTATGCTGATACGACGCTGATCGGTATTTCTAGAATTACTGCCTTAAAGGGATGTACGCTTGAAGCTGATGGTACGTTTAATATCGGGGCGTTAATGACGTTTGATCAAATCGAACACGATTCGTTAATTCAAACGCATTTAGGCTTGTTAAGCCAGGCGGTTTCGCTAGTCGGTGGTCCGCAAACACGACGGATGGGAACCGTTGGGGGAAACATCTGTAATGCCGGCCCAGCTGCTGATAGCGCACCATCCTTATTCACGTATAACGCTCAAATTGAGATTCAATCTGAATCAAATGTGCGGCAAGTGCCAATTGCTCAATTTTATGTTGGCCCAGGACGAACAATCTTGAAACCAGGAGAAATTGTAACGAAAATTAAAATTGCACCTGAGGATTATCGTGGTTTTGTTGGACACTATACTAAGTTTGCACGCCGTAAAGCTTTGGACATTGCTAATTTAAGTTGCGCGGCCTTGATAAAGGTTAGCGCTGAACAACGTATTGAAGCCCTACGCATTTGTTTTGGTGCTGCTGGACCAGTACCGTTAAGAATGCCACAAGCAGAGGCTTATGCACGACATCAACCGCTTAATCGAGCAGTATTGAACACCATTGGTGAGTATTGCTTGAAAGATACACAAACCATTTCAGATTGGCGTAATTCGAAGGTCTTCCGAGATCACTTAGTAACGATTTTACCAGGCCGTGACATTTCAATGGCATTAAGAGGTGATGAAGATGAAGCAATTGGTTAATTTTACATTGAATGGTGAAACTGTTTCTTGTGAGGTTGATGTCCGCAAAAGCCTCTTAGAAATGTTGCGAGAAGATTTTGGCATGACAGGTGTTAAGGAAGGCTGTGGTGTCGGTGAATGTGGTGCCTGTTCCGTTATCATTGATGGGCAAACAGTGGATTCATGCATTTACCTTGCTGTTTGGATCGACGGTAAACAAGCAACGACAATTGAAGGCGTCACCCATGAGGATGGGACCCTTGATCCAATTCAGGCATCATTTATTGATGCCGGTGCGGTACAATGTGGCTTCTGTATTCCAGGCATGATCTTGTCCAGTAAGCAATTGCTGGCGCACAATCCGTCTCCAACACGTGGTGAGATTCGTCGAGAATTGTCAGGTAACATGTGTCGTTGTACGGGCTATCAAAAAATTGTTGATGCGGTGCAACTGGCTGCTAAACGCCTTGATGTTGAGCCACATGCACGAGCGGCGATTCCATTTACTATCGAAAAATAAATAATGTTGCTAAAAAAGTTGACCCCCCTGCAAATTGTGACAGGGGGGTCAACTTTTTTGTTAGTCGGTATCAGGCTCAGCAATGTCTGCAAATGTTGCGCCTAAGAATTGGACTAATTCGCGAGGATCAACTTTAACAGAACGACCTAGCTTGCCAGCTGAAACTAAAATAGTCGGTTCGTTTTGTGCTTCTGTTGCAAAGTAAATCGGATAACCATGTGTTTGGTGAATCGCAACGGGACTATTAGCACCATGTTCATAACCCGTTGTGGCAATCAATTCCTTTAAAGGCACCATGCCAACTTTACGGTTACCACTGACTTTGGCAAGCTTTTTATAGTTAATTCGCTCATCAAGTGGGACAACACCAATAACTGGACCTGTTTTTTGGCCAGTTAAAGCCAGCGTTTTATAAATTAAATGATCGTTAATGTGAGCTTCGTCTAGCTTGATTTGGCGGACGTCGCCTTCTTGTTCGGTTGGAAATTCAAAGCTTTCATAAGCTATCTTAGCCTGATCAAGAATCTTTTCGACTAATGTTTTTGTGATTTTTTTCTTTTTACTCATTTTCATCGCCTCTGTCTATATCATTTAATATTAGCATGGATCACTTTTTTTTGAAATCATCGCGTGTTTAGCCTATGCTATTATTAAGTAGAAGGGGTGACATTATAATGAGTCCAGTTGTTATTACAACACAACAAAAGCTAGTCCAATTACGAGAACAAGTGTTATCAGGCAATTTATATCAAGGCTTGCCACAACAAGTCGGACAACTCATCGAAAAATTGCCGACCTTGCCTGAAACCGAATGGCAGCCGTTAAGTGATAATCAGGCATCCCTAGAAGCCATTAAACAGTTACATGAACAAGTGATTGTGGGACATGAACCAATTGAGGTAACTCAGATTGATTTTTTGTTAACCCATTTAAAGTCATTAAATCCACTGGTACGCGATAAAGGTGTTTATTTCTTATTTAATGATTTAATTCAGACACAGGCTTTCACAACCGCCCAATTGCGTCAGATCAAAGATCGTCTAATAACGCCTGAAACATTATTTGACCATATTTTAGAGCCACAAAACAATGTCGTTTTTCAGCGTTCCTTCTCAGTTTTATTGTTATCTGTTATTTTATATACAGATCGGATGCGTGATCATTTCTTGACAAAATCTGAGTTAAAAGAGATCAATATTACATTAGCGACTTATACGGCTTTGGAATCAGATGGACGGGGGTATGTGGATCAATATGGTTGGGCACACGCTTTCACACATATTGGGAATGCATTTTCAGAGCTGGCCCAAAGCAAGGTTTTAGTACGAGGCGATAAAATCTTTTTGTTGGTGGTATTGCTTGAGCGTTACAAACGCTTAAATACATCTTTGATTTTTGGAGAGCCAGAACGACTGGCTTGGGCCATGATCAATTTAGTGAACCAAGACCCGTTATATCGAGATTACTTATTGTTGATGTTAAAAAACTGGCAACATGACCTGGCCATGTTACGACCTAAAAAACACTATGATTTTTGGGTGCGTTGGTACAATCGCAGTCGGTTGTTACAGGCGCTTTATTTACGACCAGATACGCCAGCAGCGTTAAAAGACTATTTACAACAAATGCTAGATCTGTGATCAAAAGGGGGAAACTGGCATGTTAAAAGCAGTTGTTTTTGATTTAGACGGTGTCTTGATCAATAGTGAACCTTATTATTTTGAGCAAAAACTAAACTATTTTCATGAAATTGGGTTAAAGGTCACCGCAGAGCAGGTAAAAGCATTATACGGTCAAAATCTGCGTCAAGTTTGGCAAACATTGTTCCCAGAGGCAACACCTGAGCAGTACACGCAATGGCAAGCGGGATATGTCACGTATAAAAAGCAGCACCCAATGGATTATCGTGCAAGACTAAATCCAGATGCGGTGCCAACGCTAGCGAAACTGAAACAATTAGGATTGCAACTGGCATTGGCATCCGCCAGTGATATGGCAGCGATTGAAAATGTTTTTCAACATACTGGTATTGGTCAGTTTTTTGATAAGGTTACTTCTGGCCAGCAATTTCCAAGAAGCAAACCCGATCCTGCAATTTATTTGGCGACGTTATCCCAATTACAGTTGCCAGCCAGTGACGTATTAGCAGTTGAAGATTCGAAAGTAGGTATCGCAGCGGCACGTGCTGCTAAAATTAAAGTTGCAGCTTTAAAGCCGCTAACAGATGATTTTGTCATTGATCAAAGCCAGGCTGATTTCAAGGTGTCACACTTAACGAACTTGGTCCAATTAGCAGCTGACCTGAAAGCGGGCACAAAGTAAATCCTGATAGGAATTGGCGAATCTTAAAAAGACTGGTATAATATTGAACGAAATGTTTAAATATTTTTTTAAATCCAAAAAAAAAAAGAAGGTTCGCCACATGCTAACAGATGAAAATTTAGAATTTCTCAGTCGAGTCGGGAAAGCACTTGCTGGCCAATTCGGAAATAATTGTGAAGTTGTGATTCACAAAATTAATCGAGACGACATCAATCATTCCATTGTCATGATTGAAAATGGCCAAGTTTCCTCTCGACAGTTAGATGATGGTCCTTCACAGGTTGTGCTTGAAAGTTTAAAGAAGAAACCCGCTGAATTAAAGGATCACATTAATTATTTAACCCGCACGCATGACGGCCGTGTATTGAAATCAAGTACACTTTACTTAAAAGACGATCAAGGTCAATTGGAAGCTATCTTTGCCATTAACTTTGATGTCTCAAACTTGATCGTTGCTGAGAATGTTTTGAAGTCATTAACACAAACACCGACAACTGAAGTGCCAGATCCAGAAGTTATTCCAAAGGATGTTAATGAGCTGCTGGATGATTTGATTCAAGAGTCGGTTAAATTAGTTGGAAAACCAGTTGCACTGATGACCAAAGAGGATAAAGTCAAAAGCATTCAATTTTTGAATAGCAAGGGCGCCTTTTTGATTACAAAATCTGGTGATAAAGTGTCAAATTATTTCAATATTTCAAAATATACCTTGTATAGTTATATTGATGTTAAAAATAAATGAGTTTTTAAACGGCCAATTAAGGTCGTTTTTTTTTATGAAAACGACTAGAAAACAGCATCTTTAAAAGTGTGCCTAGAAAAATATATAAAATATTTTTTAGGCATACTTCTTTTTTTTAAGGAATGGTGATATACTCTTAGGTGAGGTAAGTGAATCAGTGATCAATGAAAAAATGTTTGTTATTGACTTTATTGTAATCGCTTGCGGAGCAAGGAGGATATTATGTTATTAATTGGAAATGGATATCTCATTACACGTACACAGCAAGGTTTGATCAAGGATGGTTGTGTAGCGATTGAAGGGAAAACAATCAAAGAAGTTGGGACTACTTCGACACTACGTCAAAAGTATCCAGAGGCTGAATTTATCGATGCAAAGCAAGGCTTGATCATGCCTGGACTTGTGAACATGCATAATCACATTTACAGCACATTTGCACGTGGGTTATCGATTAATGGCTATCATCCTCAAAACTTTTTAGATATTTTGGAAGGTCAATGGTTCAGATTGGATCGCGAACTGACAAACGATATGACCTATGCCAGTGCACGCGTTGCTTACTTAGATAGTATTAAAAATGGTGTGACAACCATGTTTGATCATCATGCAAGTTATGGTGAGATCACCAATAGTTTAAGCGCATTAAGCCAAGCGGCTGATGAATTAGGCGTTCGGACAACGCTTTGTTATGAAGTTTCAGACCGTAACGGTGCTGATCAAATGAAAGCAGCCGTTGCTGAAAATGTTCGTTTCATTAAAGCAGCTGCAGGCCGTGATGATGATATGCAACACGCCATGATGGGCTTACATGCGGCATTTACATTATCAGATGATACGCTAGACTACTGCCGTGAAATGACACCAGATACAACAGGCTTCCATATTCATATTGCTGAAGGTATTTCTGATGTTGCTGATTCTTTAGCTAAATATCAACAACCAATTGTGAACCGGTTATATCAACATAATATTTTAGGTAAAAAGACTTTGGCCGGTCATTGTATCCATATTGGCCCACATGAAATGGAATTGTTACGGGACACTGATACAATGGTTGTCACCAATCCAGAATCAAATATGGGGAATGCGGTTGGCACACCAGCTGCTTTAAGAATGTTTAACGATTACAACTTGTTGATTGGTATTGGCACAGATGGTTATACCAATGATTTAACAGAATCCTATAAATTTGCCAACTTGATCCATAAGCATCATTTGGCTGATCCAAATGCAGGGTGGACTGAAATTCCTGAAATGATTTTTGGCAATAATCCAAAGATGGCAAACCGCTATTTCAACACAAAGCTTGGTGTACTTGAACCAAATGCTGCTGCAGATGTGATTGTGGTTGATTACCAAGCACCAACACCAATTACTGATTCAAATTACAATAGCCACATTTTATTCGGCGTTAATGGTCGGAACGTTCGAGACACAATTATTAATGGCGAAATCCGAATGAAGAACTTTGAAGTTCAAGGCATTGATGAAGCCAAGATTTGGGCAGATGCACAGGTTGAAGCCCAAAAATTGTGGCATCGAATCAACGGTTAGGAGGAAATCAACATGAGTGATATTATGCGTCCGATTTCAATCGAATCATTATTAGATTGGATTCTAGAAGAATATAAACGGAATGCCACGATTTTCGGTATTCGCAAATTTTTTAAGGCTGATCCAAATAAAACAATTTCATTATTTGGTGAACAAATGGAGACACCTGTTGGTCCAGCTGCTGGTCCGCATACACAGTTAGCACAAAACATTGTGGCATCATACTTGGCAGGTTCTCGTTTCTTTGAACTTAAGACAGTTCAAATCATTGATGGCGAAGATTTGCCAGTATCAAAACCATGTATCAGTGCACGGGATGAAGGGTACAACGTTGAATGGTCAACTGAATTACGTGTGCCAGATGCTTATGAAGAATACGTTAAGGCTTGGTTCATTTTGAAACTATTAAGCCGTGAATTCGATTTAGGCGATCCAAATGGTTTCATCTTCAACATGAGCGTTGGCTATGATTTAAAGGGGATTCAATCACCAAAAGTTCAAAAATATATTGATAGCATGCAAGATGCAAGTCAGACGCCAATTTGGGGCCAATGTCTTAAAGCAGCACGTCAATTATTACCGAAATTTACACGAATTGACGAAGCCTACTTAAATGCCATTGATCCACAAGTTTCTCATTCCATTACGCTATCAACAATGCACGGTTGCCCTGCTGATGAAATTGAAAAAATTGCTTCTTATTTAATCGAAGAAAAGCATTTGAACACATTCATTAAATGTAATCCAACTTTATTAGGTTACGATTATGCACGTCAAACAATGGACGAATTAGGCTTTGATTATATGGCCTTTGATGCCCATCATTTTACGGAAGATTTACAGTTTGAGGATGCTGTTCCGATGATTCAACGCTTATTGGATCGTGCGAAAGCAGCACAACTTCGATTTGGTGTTAAAATCACCAACACCTTCCCAGTTGAGATTAAACAAGGTGAATTACCAGGCGATGAAATGTATATGTCAGGGCGTTCATTATTCCCATTGAGTATTGCAGTTGCTAAGAAATTATCGGATGCTTTCCATGGTAAATTACAAATTTCTTATTCTGGTGGTGCTGATATTTTCAACATCAAGGATATTTTTGAAGCAGGTATTTGGCCAGTTACAGTGGCAACAACCTTATTGAAGCCAGGTAGTTATCAGCGAATTCATCAAATTGCGAATGTATTGGAAAGCTTGACCTATCCAACGCATCCACAAATTGACTTGCCAAAATTAGATGAACTTGTTGAAAAGGCCAACAAACAAGCACTTTATCAGAAGTCATTTAAATTACCAGAAAGTCCCAAGATTGCTGAAAAATTACCATTATTAGATTGTTATACAGCACCTTGCCGTGGTACTGGTGGTTGCCCAATCAATCAAGATGTGCCAGCTTATCTGCGTTATGTTGCTGAAGGCAAGTACTTAGATGCTTTAAAAGTAATTGTCGATAAAAACCCATTGCCATTTGCAACTGGTACGATCTGTGCACATCCTTGTCAAACGAAATGTACACGTCAATTTTATGAAGGTGCAATTGACATTCGCGGTGTGAAGCTGGAAGCAGCAGAACATGCTTACGATGAATTATTAGCAACTTTAGAAAAACCAACACGCAAAGAAAATGCACCTAAGACGGCCGTTGTTGGTGGGGGACCAGCTGGGATCTCAGCAGGTTACCTATTAGCCCGTGAAGGCATGCCAGTGACCGTCTTTGAAAAAGCAGACGAAGTTGGCGGTGTCTTATCACAAATCGTACCTGAATTTAGATTACCTAGTCAAAGCGTTAAAAACGATGTTCGCTTAGCTGAATTTATGGGTGCTGAATTTAAGACGGGTGCAGCTGCACCATCATTGGCTGAATTACGTGCCCAAGGTTATGACAATGTCATTTATGCGATTGGCGCATGGAAACATCGTCATTTGAAGTTAGAACAAGGCCATGCAATTAATTCATTGGAATTCTTGCATGCAAATCGTAAACAATTAAACGGTAGTGAAAATCCTTACGGTGAACATTTAGTCATTGTTGGTGGCGGGAATACAGCTATGGATTGTGCCCGTGTTGCAGTTCGCTTACCAGGTGTTAAATCAACTTCAATTGTTTACCGTCGTAATAAACGCAATATGCCAGCTGATGAAGAAGAATTGTTATTCGCAATGGAAGATGGCGTTGAATTCTTAGAATTATTATCGCCAGTCACTTTGGAAAACGGGCAATTAACTTGCGAAATTATGAAATTAGGTGAACGGGACGCTTCTGGTCGCCGTCGTCCAATGCCAACTGGTCAGTATCGTCAAGTACCAGCCGATACGGTAATTGCTGCCGTAGGTGAAGATGTTGATACTTCCTTCTATCAAGAAGTTGGCATGACGGTTAATGATCGCGGTCACGTTAATGTTGATCCTGTTACTTTGGAAACAAACTTAAAAGACGTTTATGTGATTGGTGATGGGAACTTAGGCCCTGCAACGGTTGTTGAAGCCATTGCGGATGCAACAAAAGCGGCCAATAACATTTGCGAAGTCCATAACTTAAATTATGAACGTGCAAACCAAAACATTAACTTAGCAGTACCACGTGCTAAGCGTGGTGACTTGATCACACCGGATTGCAACGTTTCACAATCAGCACGTTGTCTTGAATGTTCAACTGTTTGTGAGTCCTGTGTTGATGTTTGTCCTAACCGGGCTAACATTGTGGTCAATGTTAATGGTGAACCACAAATCTTGCATATCGACCGGATGTGTAATGAATGTGGGAACTGTGCAACATTCTGTCCATACTCAAGTGCACCATACAAAGATAAATTCACATTATTTAACAGTAAAGAAGACTTTAACAACAGTACCAATGAAGGTTTCTATGTCACTGATGCTGCAACAAAAGAATGCCTAGTTCGGTTAGGTGACAAAGTTGAAACGATTCGATTGACTGAATCTGTTATGGATATTCCAAATGGTTTATTAGACTTTATGGAAACAGTTATCGAAGACTACAGCTATTGTTTAGCCGACTAAGTTGTAGGAGGAATAAATCATGTCCATTTTAATTCAAGGTGGAACAGTTGTTTCGACAAAAGGTCAGCGACAACTTGATGTTCGGATTGACGGTGAGAAGATTTCAGCAATGGGTGTTAATTTACCCGTTGACGGTGCAAATGTAGTCGATGCAAAAGGATGCTATTTATTCCCTGGTTTTATCGATACACATACACATTTGGAATTAAACAACGGTATGACAGATACAGCCGATAATTTTACAACTGGTAGTATTGCTGCCGTTGCGAAAGGAACAACAACTGTTTTAGATATGGCAACACCAGATCGTGGTCATAGCTTACAATCCTGTTTAGATGCATGGGATGCAATGGCCAAAGGTAAAAGCTCATGTGATTACAGTTATCACATGTCATTGATTGAATGGCAACCGGGTTTTGTTGATGAAATTAAAGCAATGGCTGCAAAAGGAATTACGTCATTCAAGATGTACATGGCATATGATAATTTACGCGCTAGCGATGCCGATATTTATGAAGCAATGAAGGCCATTAAGGCTGTTCATGGGATGTTAGGTATTCACTGTGAAAACGGTGATTTGGTTAACGCATTACAAAAACAGTATTTAGATAATGGTTTAAATGCACCCAAGTATCATCCTATTACACGTCCTAATATCTTAGAAGCTGAAGCGGTATCGCGCTATTTAACCATTGCTGCTTTAGCAGATCTACCCGTTAACATTGTACATTTAAGTACGAAAGAGGCTTTGGAAGTTGTCCGTGCTGCACGTCAACGTGGCCAAAAAGTGTTTGTTGAGTCTTGCCCACAATACTTCTTGTTGGATGATTCATTATATGCACTGCCTGGTTTCGAAGGTGCTAAGTATGTTTGTTCACCACCATTGCGTCAGCCTGCTGATGAAGCCGCCCTATGGGAAGGCTTAGAAGCCGGTGAAATTGATACGATGGGGACAGATCATTGTGATTTCAACTACGAAACACAAAAGCCACTTGGTAAAGATGATTTCACTAAAATTCCTGGTGGTCTACCTGGTGTTGAAACGCGAGGAGAATTACTTTATACGGCTGGTGTTACAAGCGGCCGAATCTCGCCTGAACAATTCGTAGGTGTAATGGCAGAACATGCAGCGCATCAATTTGGCATGTATCCTCAAAAGGGAATTGTTCAAACCGGCAGTGACGCTGATATTGTAATTTGGGATCCAGCAGAAAAAAATGTGATCTCAAGTCAAACACAACTACAAAATTGTGATTATTCCGCATTTGAAGGCTTTCAAACGCAAGGCGGACCACGCGAAGTTTACTTGCGTGGCACTAAAGTGGCCGCAAGTGGCCAAATCATTAAAGAAAAGCAAGGTAAATTTGTAGCACGTCAAGCTTCAGAATATACCTTTAATAAATAAGGAGGCATTTTTTAATGGCTGATATTAAATTAAAAAAGAATGCATTTGAAAAAACTGATGACCAACACCTTTCACTAATGAACGAAAAGGCAATTGGCAACGCTAAGAAGTTCCATGAAAGTTTCCCACAATATAGTGAAACACCATTAGCACATCTTGAAAAAATGTCTGATTACTTAGGTCTTAATGACTTATTCGTTAAGGATGAATCATATCGTTTTGGTTTAAACGCATTTAAAGTATTAGGTGGTTCTTTTGCAATGGCTAACTTCATTGCTCAAAAATTAGGTCGCGATGTTTCTGAAATCACTTACGACGTAATGGTTTCACCTGAACTTAAAAAGGATTTAGGCCAAGCAACTTTCTATACAGCCACTGACGGTAACCATGGTCGTGGTGTTGCCTGGGCTGCCAAAAAATTAGGCCAAAAAGCAGTTGTTTTAATGCCTAAAGGGACAACAGAAGCACGCTTTAACAACATTAAAAAAGAAGGCGCTGACGTTACCATTGAAGACGTTAACTATGACGAATGTGTTCGTAAAGCGAACGCTTTGGCTGAAGCTAATGAAAATGGCGTTATGGTTCAAGATACTGCTTGGGATGGTTACGAAGAAATACCAACTTGGATCATGCAAGGTTATGGCACGATGGCTTTAGAAGCTGCTGCTCAATTAAAAGCTGCAAATATTGATCGTCCAACACATATCTTCATTCAAGCTGGTGTTGGGAGTTTAGCAGGTGCAGTGATTGGTTTCTTTGCTAACTTGTTCAAAGATAACCCACCAATTATGACGGTCGTTGAAGCACAAGCTGCTGATTGCTTGTACAAATCTGCAGAAGCAAATGATGGCAATATTCATTTTGCAACTGGCGATTTGAAGACTATCATGGCCGGTTTGGCTTGTGGCGAACCAAACACCATTTCATTTGATATTTTACGGAACCATGCTTCATTCTTTGCTTCATGTCCTGATTGGGTAACTTCAAAAGGCATGCGTATGTTAGGTGCACCTATTAAAGGCGATCCACAAGTTACTTCTGGTGAATCTGGCGCCGTTGGCATGGGCTTAGTTGCGACTTTGATGCATGATCCTAAATATGCTGACTTTAAAGATCAAATTCAATTAGATGAAAACTCTAAAGTCTTGTTATTCTCAACAGAAGGTAACACAGACCCTGATAGCTACAAGAACATTTTGTGGGGAGAAGAAAAATAATGGATTACGAAGCAATTAAAACACAAGCACAAAAATATGAAGCTGATTTAAC
>NZ_AZDA01000003.1 GCF_001434575.1 Loigolactobacillus bifermentans DSM 20003 | reverse complement strand
GGTCCAAAATTGTGCGGTATGCCGATATTAAACCTCGTATGAATAATTCGGGATAAGTTTTCTTTTAAGACGGGAAATATTGTTCCCGGAAGTGGTATAACTAATTATTTTCAAAGTGGCATTAATGATGCAATCAATTCGTTGACAAAGTACAGCGGGGTTTCGATTGAAGTTAAAATTTCTACTACTCGTTCTAAAAATTCTGTTTTAGACACGGCGGAAGTAATAAAATCTGTTAAAGAAATTGAGGCTCATATTGGTGATTTTAAAAGGGCGACTATAACGTCCGGAGATTCAGGGTCTTCAGTTCCGATTGAATTAATTAATAGCAGATTACATGTATGTAGAATATTCGAGGTGCCTATAAAGAAATTTTTAGATCAGGAAACTGTTCAGCAGGACATGTATGAGATGTATTCGCCGAATTATGATAATTATAAAAATGAAGTGGACAAAAATGTAAGGTAAATATTTGTAGCGCAAGGTGATTTTATGAAAAAAAGTAGTTCACCACATGTTTTAGGGAATATTATTAATATAAGTTATCCGCTAGTTGTAGCAATTTCTTTTTCATATGTTTGCAATAGGCTTCATGTGAGTACTGGACTTCGTGGCCTTTCAGCCGTTTTGGAATCAATAATAACTTTTTCGTCAATTGTTATTGGGTTCTATACGGCTATGTATGGTATTTTGCTAACACTGAGTAAAACTCAGCTGATGATAGAATTTAGAAAACGTAGAATTGATAGAATATTTAAATTTCAGTTGTACGATTCTTTAATTACATCGTTTTTAGTCTTAATAGTTTCGATTATTTTACAAGTAATCAAACACTATCCTGGCAAAATAGCTAATTATATTTTTATTTTTTGGATTTTTCTCATCGGATATTTTGTTGCTACAACATATCGATCAATTAGTTTGCTGCTAAAAATATTTTTTGCGCATGAAGTTGATCTTCCAATAGATCACACAAAAAGTTCTGAGGAAAAGCAAGCACAAATTAAAAGAATTAAAAGCAAAAATGGTTAATAAAAGATGATTTGCTTTTTCTTACACTCTTGGGGCACCCTTAGCGGGGTGCCTCTTTTTGCGTTTTAATATAAAAAATGAAAGTGGAGGAATTGCCGTGGATTTTCAAGAAGCAAAAGATGAACTGGAAGCCACAAGCCTAGGATTAAATCGAAAAGATATCGTAAAAAGGCTAATCACTGATGTGGTTGCCTATTTTTATACAAAAAAAGCCAGACGCTAAACGCCCAGCTTTTCTTCTAATGCTTCAGATAAAGTTTGACTAAAGTTAAGACCTTGCGCTTGTGCTCTTTGCGCTAAGTCCGCAGGAACGGTAACGTTCTTACGTACGAACTTTTGTAGTTCACGTTTCTTTGCAGAAAGGTTAGCGGTAATAACAACAATAAATTCATCATCGTCTAATGCGATTGTATTTGGTGTAGATGGTTCTGGCAGCTCCTTATTGTCATAGTTCATTTCAGCAAGCACATCGCTTGCCATGACGTACGCGTCATTAAGACCGTAACCTTCTGTAAAGGTATTTGGTAGATCAGGAAATTTAATAATATAGGTATCATGTTCATTGTGTAATGGACGGAATATAGCCGGATAGGCAATTAGTTTATCACTCATAATAAAACCTCCAATTTTAGTAGTGAGATGAGTGTACAACAACAAGGACTCATTTGAGTCCTAATTGCTTGTAGATTTCCTTGGCGGTGTAATCATCAACTTCGGTGTGCTGAGGAAGTGGAGCAGTGAGATTGTTCTTAGGGTTGAGAAGCTTAGCGTGTCGTCCACCATGTTCGTTGACGTTGACACCTCGTTTCTTCAAATCTTTAAGTAAGTCTCGCCTTTTAACCATCACCTCATCTCCTTTACACTTATTATAATACATCTAATGCGTATCATTGTCAATGCGCGTTTGGTGTATTGCATAGGGATTTCAATCGGAAGATACGGCCACAATATTAATTTAAGAGGAAACAGTATGAAGGAGACGAAGATATGAGTTACTCAGTAGCTAATCGAGATAAGCATGGAAATGCACTTGCGCCACCAGCAGCACCTCAAGTTGAACGTTTAGTACCATCACGTCATGAAGCAACAGCTAAGCAACGTGAACAATTGTATAGCCGTGTCACTGATAAGATTATGGATAGAATTAATAAAGGCGGTAGTATCACGGTAGATGTCCATGACTTTAACCAGGCTGTGATTAATGCAGCCATGCCAGATATCGAAGCGGCCGGGTGGTACGTTGAACCCAGCCGTATGTTGAATGATATCGTCTCACTAGAATTAAGTTAGCCCATGCCAAGCAAGAAGCTGACCATTGTGAATGGCCGACGTGTCCTGGTAGATGCCAAGCAACGTATCCGACAGGACAGTGATAGACAGTACAACCAACACAGACAGTCGACTAAGTCGAACTACTTAAGCTTCTATCACTCATCTCAATGGCAACACATCAGACGACAAGCATTGTTAAGAGACAATCACATTTGTCAACGTTGTGGACTAGAAGCAACACTGGTTGACCACATAATACCTAGCGAGGATGCATGGGATGGTAGGCTGGACCTAGATAACCTAGAGTCCCTGTGCAAGGACTGTCACTACTGGAAGACTAAGCGTGAGACAATCAAGCGTAAGAAAGGACAACATCGTTATATGCAGATCAATATTATTGCTGGTTATCCTGGTTCAGGTAAGTCAACTTATGTTCGTGATCATGTTGGTCAGCATGATCTAGTCTACGACTATGATGCATTGATGGCTGCACTTACTGGCCTGCCATTGCATGTACACAATATCGATGCACATGACTATGTCTCACTCATCTATGAGTTGATCATGCGAAAGCTGAAAGCAGAACAAACATTTGATAATGTTTGGATCATCATGACATATCCAGACAAGAGACTAGATAGTCTGTTGGTCAGTCGTGACTTGCATCATTACATGTTGTCGACAAGTAAAGATGTTTGCATTCAACGATTGATAAATGATAAAAGAAACATTCAACAATTAACAAAAGTTTTTAATAAAATTGATGAATTAAAATCAATTGGAAAATTTGAAAATTTTAAAATAATTTGAAACGCTGGAAATCTTGTGAGGGGTACCCCCGTCCAAATTTTCGGGGCTTAGATCTGCAGGGGACGTTGAACGGACGTCCTCTTTTTTGCACCCCAAATTCTATTAATTTTGAAGTTTCAGAGGGGGCCTTGACCCAAAAATAGACCAATATGGAGGTGGAAGTGGGTGGGTAGAAAATATAAGCCTTTAGCCCTATCTAAAGCCAATTTGACTAAGGTCAAACAGGAGGCACATATGCAAGCAGAGATCTTATCATCTGATGGTTTGCCTGCTTTGCAAAAAACACCTCCACGGCACCTAGATCCAATTGCCAGTCAGGAATATAAACGCATCATTAACAGTATTGGTGACTTACCAATGCGCAATCTTGACCGCAGTGAACTGGAAAATTATTGTACCTGGTATTCGGTTTACAAGAATACCTCGATCAAAATGAAGCAAGCATTAGCCAATGGTGATGAAGATGAGTATTACAGTTATATCGGTATTCTAAACAAGGCCACAGCGGCGATTAAAGGGTTGGCTAGTGACTTAGGTCTTAACGTCAACAGCCGCATGGGCATGAATATGCCGAAAAACGAGGAAAAGAAGTCATCATTAGCAGACATCTTTGGATAGGAGACCACGTATGCGAACGTTAGTTTTTTGTTTAAATAAAAATGAATTAGCAGTGCAGCTTGGCCTTTATATTGGAGACCATCCTGATGCTGTTTGTCGCGGTCATGAGGTAATAAACCCTGATGATTCGATTCAGCATTATGCTTTGATTGATAGCACAATGGTTGAAGCTTTGACGGATGTTACTCAAGTTGTCTTATCTGGCACTTTGACTAAGCCAAAAGGCAAATATGAAAAAGTGATGTGCGCACGAGCCGTAGCACTTGGTGAGTATTTATTAAATACGCATAAGCTGGTGTATGGCCGATGAAATTTACGGATCCAACACCCAACTTTATAAAGCGTGTATTAAACGGCCGTCTGATCACTTGTGACGCTGTTTTACTGGCTGTCAAACGGCAGGAAAATGACCTTAAACGAACTGATTGGCGTTGGACGTGGAACCCTGAGCTGGCGGGCAAGGCTGTTAAGTTCATGGAGATGCTGCCGGAACCAAAAACGGGTAAGGCACAGCCGCTAGCGCCGTTTCAGAAGTTTATAATTGGCTGTATTTATGGCTGGGTTGACAAAGATGACCCAACAATTAGGCGATTTACCGACGTGTTCATTTCAATGGCACGGAAAAATGGTAAGTCGCTTTTAATTTCAGGCGTTATTTTATATGAGTTCCTATTCGGTAAGAATCCAGCCAATAAGCGCCAATTGTATACCGCCGCTAACGACCGTAAACAGGCCGGTATCGTGTTCGGCATGGTTAAGGACAGATTACGAGCATTATGTAAGAAGGACGCTGAAATCAAGCGAATGGTCCGTATTACACGGGATGAAATCGAAAACCTTAACGACGGTTCAACAATTCGGGCGTTCTCGCGGGATGCAGGTCTTGTCGACGGCTATGAACCCCATGTGGCCGTAGTCGATGAATACGCTAATGCTAAGACCACAGATATGATTGAAACCCTAGCATCCGGACAGTTGCTACTACCAAGTTACTTGACCTTTATTATTTCTACAGCCGGCTTTGATATGAACGTACCAATGTTCACGCAAAATTATCCGTATGCTAAGAAAGTGCTGCGTGGTGAAATTGATGCTGAACGTTACTTCGCATTTATTGCTGAAATGGATAGTGCTGAGGCTGTTGATGATCCCGAAAAGTGGATTGAAGCCAACCCGCTAATGGATGTAGATGTTTTATACAATCAAATTCATGATTATTTGGCCGATAAACTGGCTTCATCTCGTGCTGATGGCACCCTAAATAGCAAACTTGTTAAAAATTTCAATGTTTGGCGACAAGCCACCGAGGATTCTTACATGAATTTTGAGGATTGGAAACAAGCGGAGCTGGTCGAAAAGCCAGATTTACGCGGTGCTCGCGTTTGGTTTGGGATTGACGTTGGTCGTACGAGTGACCTTTTTGCCATTACCTGGCTGGTTTTACAGGAAGGGTATTGGTATTTAGATGGATATGCCTTTATTGCTAGCAAAAATGGCCTTGATGCCAAAATCAAAACGGATCGGATTGATTATCGTGCGGTCGAAAAGCGCGGCGAAGGTGAGATTACACAGCTAGAATCAGGGATTATTGATAACGACCGTGTGTATGAATGGCTTGAAGACTTCATTGAACGTAACGACATCGACGTACAAGCAATTTGTTATGATCCGTACCAGTTTGGTCCGTTGCTCACAACCATTGAGAAAAATCATAGTGAGTGGAATATGGTCAGTGTACGGCAAGGCACTATGACGCTGTCGATGCCAACAAAGCAGTTCAAAGATGATGTGATCTGTGGGAAAGTCAAGCACAGCAACAACGAATTGATGACGGCTGCCATGATGAACGCCGTTTTAATGAGTGATAACAATGGTGTTCGCATTAACAAAAACAAATATAGTAACAAAATCGACATGGCCGATGCGGCGTTAGATGCTTATGCAGTGGCATTTACCGAGGATATTGATAATTATTTAGACGATGAATCAGTTTTCAGCGATGATTTTGGCTTTTAGGAGGTGGCGAAGTGCATAAATTGAAAAGAATTGGCCAATGGCTAGTCCTTAATGCGATTGGATTATTTTTAGTGGCTGGGATGACGATTATTGTTATTGCTAGCTTTTTGATTGGGCACATTATTGGTTTATATGTGCTTGGTGCAGCCCTGCTGATATTAGCCATTATTCTTGCCATTCCAGGAGGGAGGTGAGACTAAATGAAACTATTTAGAAGTGTGGCTACAGCAACTGATGTAAGCCCAAATTGGGCCAGTGATTTAATTAGTGAGGGTATTCTGCCGTCATTTGGCGGTGGCTATGTTGGTATTGGAGCATTACGTAATTCTGATGTACTAACGGCTGTATCCATTATTGCCGGGGATATTGCCCGTTTTCCAGTGATTTTAACTGACAGAATCACTGGTACTGTCATTAATTTAGAGAATGTTGAGTACTTGATGAACACCAAGGTGAATGACCGACTATCAGCCTATCAATGGAAGTTCTCCATGGCGGTTAATGCGATTTTGTCGGGCAATTCATACAGTCGCATTGTACGTGATCCATTAACGAGTGAACCGGCTATGTTTGAGTTTTATGCACCGTCACAAACACAGGTTGATTACACCGACCCTACTAAAATCATTTACCGGTTTACACCTTACAATTCAGGAACAACTAAGATTTGCACGGCCAGTGATGTGGTACACTGGAAATTTTTTAGCTATGACACTATCATGGGCCGTTCGCCACTGCTAAGCCTAGGTAATGAAATGGACTTGCAGGAATCGGGCATTAGCACATTACAAAAGTTCTTTAATGATGGCTTTAAAGGGTCGATTTTAAAGGCAAAAGGGAAGTTATCTGCTAAAGCGCGCCGAAAAATCAGAACAGATTTTGAGGACGCTCAAACAGGTGCCACAGCAGGTGCCCCGATTGTGGTTGATGAAACCATGGAATACCAACCGTTAGAAGTTGATACAAACGTACTGAACTTGATTTCAAGCAACAACTATTCCACTTCTCAGATTGCGAAAGCTTTACGAGTGCCAGCTTATCGACTAGCTCAGAACAGCCCCAACCAATCAGTGAAGCAGTTGTCAGATGATTATGTGCAGAACAATTTACCGTTTTACTTCCGGCCAATTACCACGGAGTTTGAAATGAAACTACTTGATGATGACCAGCGGCATAAATATGCGGTGCTGTTTGATACTTCAGAAGTGGCCGGTATGTCGGTCGATGATGTGGTAAAGCTTAAAAGCAATGGCGTGATTGTCGGGGATGAAGCCCGGGCTAAGATTGGTTTGAAAGCCACTGGTGACCCTGATATGCAGAAATTTGAAACCAACCTGAACACGATTTTCTTAGACCAGCGGGATGCTTATATTTCAGCAACGAAAGGAGGTGATTCGAATGCCAGTAAAAACAAAGGAAACCAGAACGATGACGACACCGATGGAAGTGCGGGAAGCGACAACGGACAAGCCAGCAACGATTGAGGGTTATGCGTTGAAGTTTAACTGTGATTCCGAACCAATGGGGTGGCTCACTAGATTCCGCGAAAGGATTGATCCACATGCGCTGGACAATGCAGACATGACCAATGCTGTTGCCCTTTTTAACCATGACCAAAATCAAATTTTAGGCCGAAACGGTGTGAATTTAGAGCTGTCAGTTGATGATACGGGACTGAAATATGTTTTAACACCGCCTGATACCCAGCTTGGCCGTGATTTAGTTGAAAATGTACGTGCTGGTATCATCTCACAGTCTAGCTTTGCATTTTCTATTACAGATGATTCAGATGCTGAAAAATGGACCCGTGACGGTGACGCAGAAGCACCTTACAATCGTTTGATTCGAATGATTGATCGTATTTACGATGTGTCACCCGTTACAACACCCGCTTATCCTGATACAGAAGTTAAATTGGGTACACGGTCACTGGACCAACTTAAAGCATTGGAACAACCGCCTAAATGGCAACAAGAACGGCAAAAAATGTTGAATGAACTTAAACGAGAAGACCTTTTACGAGGCCTTTTTTAATACAATTTTAGGAGGTCAATTATGACTTTAGATGAAAAATTAGCTGCGGTTAAAAAACAAATCAAAGAAAAACGGGCTTTATTAGCAACAACAGCTACAGAGGTACGTACTTTAGCTGAAAAAGCTGAATCAGAGGATGATTTTAAGGCAGCCAAGGAAAAACGCGATGCATATACAGCCGCTCAAAAAGAATTAAAGGATTTAGAGGAAAAGCGTGACTTGTATGCTGAAGCACTGAAGGGTATTGAAGTACCAGCTAAACCAAACACACAAGCAGGTACTGACTATCGCCAAGCTTTGAATAACTATATCCATTCCCGTGGTGCTAATGTTGAAGGCTTGAAACGGGTTAAAACAGATGTTGGGACCTTTATCATGATGCGTGAAGGTGAACCAGTTGATGCAAGTGATGCTGTGAACGCTGGTGTCACATCTACAATTGCTAAATCAACCATTCCGGATGCAGTGACTTATGTGCCACAACGGGTGCTGCAAACAGTTGTTGATTTAAAGCAATTTGCGAATATTGTGCCAGTTACTACGCAAAAAGGCAGCTATCCAACGATTGCGAATGCAACCACTAAGATGGCCAGCGTTGCTGAACTGGAAAAGAATCCAGCAATGGCTAAGCCTGACTTTAAAGGTGTCGATTGGGCAGTTGAAACTTATCGCCAAGCATTGCCACTTTCTCAAGAATCAATTGATGATTCTGCAACTGATTTAGTTGGGTTGGTACAAGAAAATGCCGCTCAAATCAAAGTAAATACAACCAACGATGGTGTTGCAGGTATTTTGAAGCAATTTACAGCTGTGGAAGTATCAACACTAGATGATGTTAAATTGATCAACAACAAAAAGTTAGATCAAGCCTATGTACGGACATTAATTGCCAGCGCGTCATTCTATCAATGGTTAGATACGCTGAAAGATGATAATGGGCGGTACTTACTACAAGATTCTATCTTGTCACCGTCGGGTAAAACACTGTTCGGTATGCCAGTTTCAATTGTTGACGACACGCAATTTGGCGCCGATGGTGAAGCACATGCCTTTTTAGGCGATGTAAAACGGGCTGTATTATTTGCCAACCGTGCTGATTTCATGATTCGGTGGGTAGATGACCAGATTTATGGTCAGTACTTGCAAGCAGGGATGCGTTTCGGTGTATCAAAAGCAGACGAAAAGGCCGGCTATTTCTTGACTTTAGGTGACACCACGACTACAGAAGCCCCAAAAAAGTAGCCCCAACGATTGGGGCAGCTAAAGTCGGCACAGCAACTTTGTAAGCGTAGAAAGGATGTTTGAGTATGGCATATACACCCAATGAATGGAAAGATGGCGATGTAATCACCGCCGCTAAATTAAATGCCTTAGAACAAGGCGTTAGTGCAGCAAAGGATGGTGCTACCGGCGCTAAAGGCGACCCTGGTACCGATGGCAAAGATGGCGCGACTGGTGCCACAGGCACATCTGTCACGGCATTAGCCTTAGCGACTGATGCTGATGGTAAAGTGACTGGTGGCACCGCCACTATGTCGGACGGTTCGACAGTTGCAATCACAATCAGCACTGCTACAGCATAAGGTGGTGAGCTAAATGGCGGACGAACTAAAACATGCGCCATTAACTGATGCGCAGTTTGCAGTACTTAAAATGTATTGCAAAATTGACCAGGACTTTGAGGACGGCATGCTAGACGTTTTAGTCAATGATGCAGCCACCGAAATTGCTAGTGCCGTTCAAACTGGGCTGGAACCAGCAGTATTGCTTGCACAACCAACACTGTGTGATCGTTACTTTTCAGCAATCATGAAACAAGTGAAGGAAAATTACGATTATCGCGGTGAAGGCGCTGAAATCATGCGGTATCCGTTACTGGAACCAGTGGTAAACACCATCAACCAATTACGAACCGAGGTGGCAGCCGATGCGGACCAATAACATGCGCGAACGAATTACATTTGTCAGTTACTCAGGTAGCAAGATTAACGGCGTTCCCGTTGATAATGTAAAAACTGAGCAAATGTCAGTTTGGGCAGAAGTGCCTAAAATCCCTATTCGTGAGGTAAATAGCGGGCTTGGTATTCGTACTGACACACCAACATTTGTTGTACGGTTTTTAACGCAACAGGAAATTGAACCAACTTGGCGCATTGAATGGCGTGGTAATGAGTATCAAATTACTGGATTAGATCCTGATTACCAAAAGCGGGATATTACCACCATTACAGCAAAGAAGGTGAGCGCGTGACTGTTACAGGCGAGGCTGATATGCTAGCTAAAATCCATGCATTAGAAATGGGTGTTCAAAAAGACGCACGCGCTGCGGTGAAGGACGGTGCTGAAATCTTTAAAGACGCCTTACAAGCTGATACGCCGGTTTGGTCTGGTGAAACTGATGCACCGGAACACATGAAAGATGATATTCAGGCTACTGGTGTTAAAACGGCTGGCGGCACATTGACGTCTGATATTGGTTATGGCACTACCACTGGCTATCGGGTTCATTTTCCTAACAGCGGCACCTCTAAGCAGGACGCACAGCATTTCGTTGAGGAAACACAGGAACATACGCGTGGACCAATTTTAGCTGCCTTTATCAACCATCTGAAAGTAGGTGGTTAGTTGATTGCTTCAGCGTTGGTTTACGATATTTTAATGGCGTCAACGGAACTGCGTACTAAGCTTGATGCAGTGCGCGGCAAAACGGACCCAAACGATGGTATTTATAACGGTACGCCTGATTTTGATAATTGGACGGATATTCAGATCGTTGATTTGTCACCTTGGCTTCGAATTAGCGATTTGCCCGGCGACGCCGCCGAATATTCGGACGATGATCGTTTGTTAGAATACCCTCGGGTTCAAGTAGATTTTTGGACCCGCAAAGAATTATTACCAGATGCATCAGCCATTGACGAAATCATTAAAAAAGTAATGCACGATGCAGGCTGGGAACGGGTTTATCACAATTCATATGCTGACCATGATACGCCAGCGTTACGCATGACAATTGCATATTTTCAATCACAAGGACTGCCAGTATAGGCGGCCCTTTTAATTTAGGAGGAAATAATTATGGCAGGAGAAACACCAACAAGCACGCCAACAACACAAAAGAAAATTGCTAAGTTCGGGGTGTCAGCCTTTGAGTATGGCGTTGTAAATGACGAAGAACTTTGCCCAACATCGACTAAAGTGCCTGGCTTAAGCTCAGTGAAAATGGACATTAAGGCTGAAACCAAAACGCTGGCAGCCGATGATGGTCCATACTTGATTCTATCCGCTGGTATTACCGAAGCAACGGAAACAATTGAAAACTTTGACGTAAATAGTCAAATGAAAAAGGACTTCTACAACATTCGTGTCGTTGGCGGTACTGAAATTTATCCTAAGAATTTAACACCAAATTACGTCACAACGTTATTCCGTACTAAGTTATCCAATGGTAAATACGTCTGGGTAGCAATGCTGAAAGGGATGTTCACATTGCCTGGTATTGATGCCAAGGCAGTGGATGGCACGCCAGATCCAAACCCAGATTCAATTGAAGGTTCATTTATTCCACGTGGTGACGCTGATACAGGGAATGTCGTTCTGATTGGCCGTGAAGATAATGAAGGCTTTAACTTGGCACAATTCCGTAAATGGGTATTCCCAACGTCTGCTGAAGATGCTGCAATTCCTGATGAAGTAGCTAGCAGTTCAACAACTGGTTCTGGTACGACAGAAACCCCAAAAGCGTAGCCCCGGAAGTCGGGACGGCTAAGGCCGGGGAAGCCACATTAGAAGTTTAAAGTAGTGATTACGTCGCCATTGAAATAAACAATGCGGATAATCCGGGCGGCAAGATAAAGGAGAATAACATGGCTTATAAAATTACCTTAATGATTGATAACAAGGAAAATGAATTCATTCGTAACGGCGAACCGACGTTGAAAGATTTAACCAATGCCTTGAAAGTGCAACAGCAGCAGCTGCGAATGTACACAAAAGAAGCTGGCCCATCAGATCAAGATTTCGATTTGAATGAGGGCTATCTCGCTAAATTTGCAGTTGATTTTTGGCGCGGTGGTTTTACTAAGGTTCAGGTAATTGATGGTGCAACGCATGCGGCAATGTTGGCCATTAATGATGCGATTGGAGATTCGCTAGAAATTGGAAAAGATGACCCAGCGGAAGCAGCCACCGAATCAGTAGATGAGGACAGTACTGCAAAAAAATCACAGCCGCAGACGTTGGAGATGCCCTCGACAACCTCGACGAATTCTACAAAGCAAGACTAGATGAGGGCTATAAACTAGCGGAAGTTGATGCAATGACGATTCATGATTTAGATCGTTTCAGTGAAATTTATACGGAAAAAGAAAAGGAAACCTATATTGATGAGGCATTCCCATTCTTGTTCTAGGAGAGGAGGCACAACATGGTTGGAACTTTAGGACATTTAGCGGCAACAGTATCGCTTGATATTGACCCGTTTAAAGCATCGGCACGAACCTTATCATCAACTATCAAGGCGACAACTGCCGAATTAAAGGCCCAAGACGCTGCCTTCAAAGGGTCTTCTCAGACAATCTCCGGAATGAAAAATGCGTATAGCACACTGAGTAGACAGTCGAAGAATTATGAAGCACAATTGGCAACTCAAGCGGCTAAGTACAAGGAATTGGCTAATGCGGCGGCAAAGGCGGATGGTGACACTGAAAAACTAACAGCACGCCAAGCCAATGCCGCGGCGGCTTACAACAAGACTGCTGCACAAATGTCAGCAGTTAATACTCGTATGACAGCCTTGCGCAAAGAAATTATGCTGCAAGAATCCGGTTGGACTAAAGCATCAGCCGGTGCAGCTAAGTTTTCAACTGTTACTGGTAAAGTTGGCACAACGCTATCTAACTTTGGTAGCAAGGCCAATATGGGTATTACAGTACCATTGGTAACAGCGTTTGCGGCAGCTACTAAAAAGGCCATTGCATTTCAGTCGACCATGACCGAAAACAAAAACTTGTTGCAAACAGGTGCTAGAAATGCCAAAGAGTACGCTTCAGCGACTGGCGAAGTGGCCACCATGAGTAAAGACGCTGTTAATTACAGTAATCATTACGGTGTTAGCGTCCAAAAGATTGCTAATGGCTATCAGGACTTAATCAAACGTGGCTATACAGGCAAGCAGGCTATTGGTGCCATGAAATCTGAATTACAAGCGTCTGTGGCTTCTGGTGATGACTTTAACGACGTAGTCAATGTAGCCAGTCAAACCCTTGAATCATTTGGTATGAAAGCTGATACAACGGCCGGTATGACACGTAACACCAAAGAAGTTGTAAATGATTTAGCTTATGCAGCTGATTTAACATCAACGAAATTTAGCGATTTAGGTGTTGGCATGAGTTACGTTGGATCATCAGCCCACCAAGCTGGCTTTAGTTTATCTGAAACCGCCAGTGCCATGGGGATTTTATCCAACAATGGTCTTGAAGCTGATAAGGCCGGTACTGGGTTACGTAAAGTAATTGTGTCTTTGAGTAACTCAGTTAAAGGCATGGGGTCCGGTAATAATGTGCTAGATAAGCTGGGCATCAAGAAAAATGAAATGGTGGATGCCAACGGTAATTTGCGTAGCATGAGCGATATTTTCGGTGTGATCAACAAGCATACCAAAGATATGAACGGTACAGAAAAAGCTGCCTTATTTAACAGTTTATTCGGAACCACTGGACAACAAGCCGGCTTTATTTTAGCTGACAATGCAAAGCAGCTAGAAAAATTAAATGCCGAAGTTGCCAAGTCATCTAAGAATGATTATGTCGGTAAGCTGTCTGAAAAGAACTTAAAGACGGCCGCTAATCAGTTGAAGATCTTCAAGGAATCTGTTGAGAACTTAGGGATGAGCCTGGCACAAAATCTGTTGCCAACAATTACCCCAATCATCAACAAAGCTTCACAGTTAGCCCAAAAATTCGGCGAATTAGATAGCGGTACCCAAAGAAATATTGTCAAATGGGGCTTATTAGCCGCTGCTATTGGACCAGCCAGCACGTTAATGGGTGGTGCTTTCAAAATCATGTCTGGTGGTGCCGGTATTTTTAGTACGGTTGCCGCCGGTATGGGCCGTGCTACAACCGCTGCTAAGCTAGGCGCTACAGGTATGGATGTTCTTAAAGCTGCATTTAGTAAAACAGGTTTTGAAGCAGTTGGAACGACTAAGAATATTGCTGGCGTGGGGACTGTTTTAGGCGAATCCGCAACAGGTAGCAAGCTTTTTTCTGCTGCAGTTGATACTACTAACGTAGCCTTATCAAAAGCAGAATTGCGGCACATGTCGTTAAGCAAAGCGATTAGAGTAAGTGGTGCATCTGCTACTGAAACAACAGCGGCCTGGCGTGGCGCTCAAGGCGGCGTTACCTTATTTGGCAAAGCCTTAACTACCAGTGCCGGTGAAGTCGGTGTCTTAGGTACCGCACTAACACCATTAGGGGCCGGTTTAGCTGCCACAGCAGTAGCAGTTGGTGCCGGTGTGGCCATTTGGGAGTTATGGGGCAAAAAAGCCTATGAGTCCGGGCAACGCACGCAAGAATGGGGTTCTGACATTGGTGCCGCCGCTGCCAAGTCAGCAGGTGCTATGAAGTCCGCTTCAGGCGAGATTTCGGGAGCATTGGACAACACAAATTCATCAACCAAGGCCAACGTAAAAGCTATCAATGATGGTTTTGCCAGCATGACCGCCGCCGCTAAAAAAGCCGCATCTGAATCAGAATCAGCGGCCAGACGATTAGCGAAATCCTTAGGTGGTAATGCTGCCGAAGCGTTAACCCAAGCAGCAGCCAAAGAAAAAGCGGCCAATGACAAACGCATTAGCCAAATGGAACAAAATGCCAAACAAGCCGAACAAATCACTCGTAACTCAAACAAAACAGGTCAACAACTGACATCTGATCAAATCCAAGTACTGGAAAATTTGCGCCAAAGTAGTGCAGCGCAAGCAGTTAAAACATTGAACCTGTCAGGTAAGCAAGAAAATAACGTATTGAAAGCTATTCTTGGCGAAAAGACAACCATGTCAAAAGCCGCTGCTGACAAGCAATATGAGGATATGCAATATGCCTTGCAAAAGGAATATCGTGCCAATACAGAAGCACAGAACAAGATTAAAAATAGTGCCAAGTTAAGCACTGCTGAAAAAAATGCGGCCTTAGAAGGTTTGGAGCAAGATCACCAGGCCAAGCTAGACACCATTTACACTGGGGCCATTCAAGCCATGAAGGCCCAAGGCGATTCACGCAAAGAAATCTTAAGTAACCTTGAAAGTGCCTTTGATTTAACTGCTGATGAAGCTAATTCGGCCATGAACAGCTATGAAAAAGCCATGAGTAAAGGCGTTAATTCCAACAAGCAGTTTGCCGCATCCGTCACAGATGGCATGTCAGCATCGGTTAAAAAAGCCGGCAACGACTGGAATAGCTTAGTTTTAGATCCTAAAACTGGGAAAGTTGTTACTAATTTAAACCAAGTACTTAAAGACACAGCCAACACGAAGGACGGCTGGAATCGACTGAACTTCGACTTAAAGAACGCCAAAATCAGCACCAATGCCAAACAGGCCATTGTGGATGCTTTAGCAGCATCTGATAAGTGGAATACATTACCGTATTACGAAAAAGATGCCATTATTCGCACCCAAGGCCGTACTGAATTAGCAGACGTAATGGATAAATTTGCAACTTGGGACTCGTTTAGCCTGAAAGACCAACAGGCCATCGTTCACGGGGACTATACGGCGCTGGTGGCTGCTTTGGTTAAGTCTGGCGACTGGAATAATATGTCGCTAAAAGAAAAGCAAGCAGTTGTGCACGACAAAGCGACTACGCCAATCGTGGATGCTTTAGTTCAAACGGGTAAATGGAATGGCCTAAGCGTGCAAGCCAAATCAGCAATCGTTAATGCAAAAGGCAAAGCAGACCTAGCTGACTTAGTTGTGAAGTATGGCCTTTGGGGACAGTTACCAGAAAAGACTAAGAACTTATTGATCAATGATGCTGATGCACGTGCAAAATTAGTATCGGCTGGTGTAGTCCTTGACACTTATAACGCAAAGCCCGTTGCAACTAAAGTGTTTAAAGTCGATGTAACAAGTGCCACAGGCAATTCACAAAAAGGGCAACAAGCAATTGACGCGTATAACGCCAAGCATCCTTTGACCAAGAATTTGAATGGAAATCCAATTGGAATTCAGAATGCTTCTAAAGCATCCATTACAGCCCAAAACGCACATAACAACAAGCAGGACAAAACAAAAAACCTCAATGGTAATGCGTCCAACATCAAAAATGCATCGAACCAATCAGTGGCTGCTCAAAATGCGCACAATAATAAGTCTGACAAGACCAAGAATTTAAATGGTAATGCCTCAGGAATGAAAAACGCTTCAAGCCAGTCGTTATCTGCACAGAATGCGCACAATAACAAAACTGTCAATACGAAGCAACTTAGAGGTAATTCGAGTAGCGTTACAAGCGCCAGTAGTACTTCGATTAGTGCAATCGGACGATGGAACGGCTATGGAGCACACAGTAAGAGCCTTAAGGCCTCTAACCAGGCCGCTGCAGCAGCGGCTGCAGGGGTAAGTGCAATTCTGTCATGGAACTCACATAACCCGGTTGTGCACATCTTTAAAACTATTTATCAAACTGTCAACGGTAAGAAGGCCACTGGTGATCCCGATTTTGATGGTGGCCTAGCAACAGTCAACGATGCACCAGGTAGCATGTACCGTGAAGCAATTACGTTGCCAACAGGTGAAACATTTATCCCATCAGGTCGTAACGTTACCATGGCCTTACCGAAGCATACAAAGATTCAAACGGCCATGACCACAGCTGCCCATTACAACATTCCGCGTTTCGCTTCTGGTACAGGTGATTTTACCGGCGCTGCCAACCATATCAACAACTTGATGCCGCAGCCAGTGCAAGTAAGTCCAATTAGCCGTAATGACAGTACTACTCAGGCATTTGACCCATCTGGCATTATTGCAAATCAGCAAGCACAAATCAGTATTTTCCAGCAACAAAACGTCATTTTAGGCAAAATGGTCGAACTATTATCAGCACAGAATACTGATTCAAACACAGGCCAGGCTGTGCGCCAGTTGTTGCAGCAAGTCAATACAGTTAACGGACAAATCGAAAGGGGGAGATTGAGCTGACACCACTGAGTTTTACATTTAACGGCAAGAATTTATGGGATGATTTCCAGACATTGATCGCGTTAGATTTAGAGTTGGCATCCAGCGAACCCGATGTCACCTTAGTAGATGTGCCAGGTCGAGTAGGGAGTGTCGTGCTGGATAACAAGCGAGACAAGGCCGTGACACAAACCTTTAATCTGTTTTGTAAGTTGCCACACCCGAAAGGTACAGAAATGATGCGTCAAGTCATGGAGTGGTTGCGAACGGATGTTAAGGTGCATGATTTTACGTTAAGCTCTGAGCCGGATTATGTTCGGCACGGGGCTATTTTAACGGCTATTCCAGCTACCGTTAAAAGCGATGGTGTTTATGGGACAGCTGTGTTTAATTTTGAGCCACGGCGGTATTTAAAAGAGTCGCTAGTTGAGCAACAAATCACTTCAGGAGCAGCTTTAAATAACCCTGGCAGCGTTGTAGCTAAACCACGTATTACCATTACTGGTTCAGGTGATATGACACTGGTAGTCAACGGTACCAAGTATGGCATTAAAGGCATGGACCAAGGCATCATCATTGATTCGGATTCACAGTCAATTATTGCTGCGGATCAAACCACCAGTGAGTTTAGCAAGTTTCAAGCTGGCAGCTTTCCGGAGTTAAAAAAGGGTAACAATACGATTACATGGGACAGCGGTTTTACCGCTAAAATTATCCCAAGATTTGCGGTGAAACTATGAGTACACCAATTTTATATGAAGAAGGTACAACTGATTTTTGGAACATGGGTTTAGGGCCATTATCAGATGCCACCACGACAACGGTTACGGAAGAACGTAACGGTGAGTTTGTGCTAGATATGACGTACCCAATTGACGGTGTGCGGGCAACAGCTTTAAAGGAAAAGCGAATTATTGTTGCGGATGCTGGTCACAAGCTGACACATCAGCAATTTGATATTACAGATGTGAAGTCGAACCTTACCATGATTACCGTCCACGCTGAGCACGTAAGCTACCGGTTAAGCCGCTATCCATTACTACCTAGTGTTTCTGGTACGGGGGATGCAAACGAGCTGATCAAGCAGTGGCGTAATGCCATTGTCGTTGATAATAATTTCACTGCTGATTCAGACATCGGTTCGACAAATAGTATTAATTGGACGATTGATAAGGTAACCAGTGCCAGATTAGCGCTAGGCGGCGTTGACGGATCGTTGCTGGATGTATTTGGCGGTGAGTATCGGTTCGATAACGAGCACGTGTCGTTGCTCAATCACCGTGGTAGTGTCGTCAATACGTTGCTGGCCTATGGGCGTAATATCACTGATTTTAATCAGGAAACAGCAATTGACAGCACTTATACATCCATTTACCCGTATGCAACACAATCCAGTACGGATTCCACGGCGGCCAAGATTATCACGCTGCCAGAATATTTTGTTGACGGTGCTTACGTTGATAAGTACCCACAACGCCGTGTGGCAGTCATTGATTTAAGCAGCAAGTTTGACGAAAAAAATCCTGTGACTGTCGATGGCTTACGCGCCGCAGCACAGGATTACATCAAAGCGAACAATGTTGGAGTGCCGACCGTTACCACCAAAATTAGTTTTGTGGATCTATCAAAATCGGCTAATTATGCTGATGTAGCACCACTGGAACAGGTCGATTTGTGCGACGAGGTGCCATTCTGGTTTTCAAAGCAAAATATCAACACTACCGCTAAGGTTAGCCGGGTCATTTGGAACGTACTAAATGACAGCTACGATTCAATTGAACTAGGTGATTTACCAGCAACATTAAGTGACTCGATTAAAACGATCGCCACAACTAGCGCTAGTAACGTTGCCCAAAAAACAACACTGACTTTTTTGCAAGGCGCCAATGGTATTGACGGTAACTTTTATACCGACGGCACCACGGAACCACCGGTCGCTAATAAAATTGGTGATCGCTGGTACCAAAAAGATGGCAATGACATCACCATGTACATCTGGGATGGTACCACTTGGGTGCGCACAGCGTCGACCAAAGATGCTGGCCTAATTGGTAAGCAAATCAAAGCCGCCACCGCCGACCTCCCAAAACTAAAATCCGACATCGAGGCATCACTATCCGCCTCAAACCTAGCCGTAGCCAACGCGGGCTTTGCCAATGATGCTGCGGACCAGGCTAAGTCAGCTGCGGCTAGTGCAAAGAGCGATGCCGCCGGCGCTTTAGCTGAGGCGACTAAGTCATTTAATGACGCTCAGAACGCCATTTCAAACGCGACTAAGGCAATGGATGCGGCTGAGCAAAACCACACCACTGTCACAGGCTTGGTCACTAAAGTTGATGACATTACCGGTACGATCCAGACACTGGCGACGACACAGTCAGTCGACAAGCTGGCTGGTACTGTCACGACGGTCCAAAACTTGGCGCAATTTGCCTCAGATGGGCTTAAGCTTAAAGCCGACAGCTCAACAGTATCGTCCTTAGACGGTCGTGTAACTAAGCTCAGCGGGCAACTTGACATCCAGGCGGATAAGATTGCCGCCACGGTTACCGCTAGTGATGTGACGGGAATGCTGGGTAATTACGCTACTCAATCCTGGTCGCAGGGGCAGATATCTGCTGCTAAAAATGAGATTTCCGCGTCGGTTGAGACGGTGCAAACTCAAGTTAATAACAGTGCTGTAGGAACTAATCTGTACACGGATACCAAGAGTTTTGGTAATCTAGCATCATGGTGCAAATCCAGTTCGTGGACAAAAACTGCGAATACCTATAAAAAATTAGATGTGGTACAAACAACCTACGATTGGGATGGGCTAAGCCAATATGTCCAGGTTAAAAAAGGTGATATTTTAACGTATAGTGTATATGCAAAATATATAAGTGGCACTGGAACAAGTGGCATCTACTGGACGCTCAATGGTCTAACTGAAGGCAGTTATAGCACTGCTGAAGTAGATTCAGGAGTTACCAACGTAGCTTTAACAGATTCATGGCAGAGAGTGTCAGGGACAACAGTTGCCACTAGCGACGGTTATTTACGCCCTCGACTTGAACGCACTAATGGAAATACCAATACTATGCAGATTGCCGGAATCAAGGTGGAAAAAGGTAGCAAAGCTACGGACTGGTCACTCGCGCCGGAAGATCAAGCCACCATTGATTGGACAAAGGCACAACTTGATATTAAGGATAACCAAATTACCGCTCAAATTAGTGACGTGAAAGACGGCTTAACAACCAAATTTACGACCTTACAACAAACCTTGTCAGGTGTCCAAGCGACGGCGAATAACGCTGTGACTCAGGGACAACTAACACTTTTGAGTGATCAGTTTACTAGTACAATTACCGGAGTTAAAAATGACTTAAATAATATGCAGATCGGCGGCACCAATCTAATACCAAACAGCTCTACACCTCAAGTCCTTATACGTCCAGATCAAAGTCCCGACTACCCAGCTTGGGTTAATACAGTGGTATATAGGGGTTTAAAAAACAATGAGACCTATACTTTCTCAGCTTTGGTCACAGCAGAGACGGCTGATAAATCAGCAGAACGATGGGGCATTCGAATTTTCCAGTTAAATGGAAATCATGAAGCTATGAAAACTAACTTCGATGCAAATACAGGTAAACGGCAGTCCGTGACATTTATAACGCCAGATGACGAAATATCTTATGATGTTTATATTTATTCTGGAGGAGTGGGGGTTGATTACACACCATCTGATTTAAAGATTGTTACAACCGTCTCAGATTATAAACTTGAGCAGGGCAATAAAGCCACTGACTGGTCACCAGCACCGGAAGATCAAGCGACAGTTGCGGACGTGTCATCGCAAATTACTCAGCTCCAATCCGACATTAACTTACGCGTTAAAACGGGTGATGTGGTATCACAATTTAACATCGATGCCGGACAAGCACTTATCCAGTCGAACAAACTCTACCTAGACACTTCAACAGTCGTATTTTCTGGCAAAGCCTTTATTCCAACGGCCGTCATCAAAGATTTATCAGTAGATACTTTTAAGGGTCAAACCATTAACGGTAACACAATTAACGTGATTAACATCAACGGCGCCAGCATCGTATCGCAGTCCATCACCGCCGATAAACTAGCCGCTAATGCCATTCAAGTAGGTTTACAAAACTTTAGCTCAACCATGAAAATCACACCCACATCACTAACCATTAATAACGGTGCGCACGATGTATTTCAGCTTAATCAAACTGGTATCCACGTCTGGGACCCAACCAACAACAAAGAAACAGGCTGGATCCACAGCAACACGATTGTTGGGCATGATAATTTATTTGGCCTGACGTTTGATTTATCTCATGATGCTCATTTCATGAGCTGGGCCTATCGTGATGATCCAAATGGAACATATACTCAAAAATTTTCTTGGCTTGATACAACTGCCGCCAATGCAATCGGGGGCACCCAAGGATTCCATTTTTCAAATGATGTTAATTTTGAGAAGGGTATCAGTATCACGAGCGCGTATCAGCAATTGCAGTTTGGAACACAAAATTTTAACAATATAAACTATCCGTATTTAGGATCAGTTAAAGGTACAGCGGGGATCGCTTATGGGACGTCAGCTATATACGTGATTAGTGGCACCACTGTATATAACCTAACTGACTTCATTAAATCAGTAAACACGCTGACTAAAGTTGGACACCTAGCAATACCAACAGCAATCAGATCCGACGGCACCGTCTCAAACTACACAGACTTCACATTCTAAAGGAGATAAAAGCATGCAATTAAAATTTAAAACAGGTCGTTTATTATCCATTATCAATTTTGTAGACAATCTTAAAATCACAGGTCCAAAACCAAATCGAGGGCGCTATCGGCTGTCCAAATTAGTAACGGCAAAGTATAAGGAATGTGAAGATGAACGCTTAGACCTCATGAAAAAGTACGCCGAGTTAGACGGTGGTAACCTGAAGGCCGATGAAAAAAATAACGTCATCTTTAAGAGTGATGAAGACAAGCAAACGTGTTTGGATGAAGAAAAAGAACGTCAAGAATCCGATGCAGTTATCACAGTAGATGATTTTATGGATGTATTAACCGAGTTTTACCAATATTTATGCGGGTACAATGAGCAGCTATCTGGATCAGATGGCTTTTTGTTTGGTCTCATGCTAGATGTTTTCGAAGACGCAGGCTTTACAGAAAAGGAAGGTAAATAATTATGTTAAAAACAAGCAAATCAGTATCAGTATCAGGTCAGTCAGTATTCGGCAATAAAATCGCGGCTAGTATGGCGGGTAATATCGACAGCACAAGCCGCAAGAGCAATTTTAATTGGTCAGCAATGGACCAAGAAACCTATGATGCAAACAAAAAGCAGGTACGCCAGGACATTGCCGACTTCAACAATGTTATGTATGATCTCCAAGACCAAATGGATAGTGAAGCCGCCGCGTCAACAACTGATACGACCGAACCAACGGATGATGGGACAAACGGCGTTACACCAGAAAGCACCCAGGCTTAACTGAGTGCTATTTTTGTGGCGTAAAGGAGGTGATTAAATTACACACCTACCACAACAATTGGAAGGAGGGATTGGTTGGGGTGGAGCTGTCAGATTTATTTGGAACGCTGTCGAAAATGAAGGTGGATCACTCATGGCTTGTGGGCACAGTAGCTAGCATTCCGATGATGATTCCAGGTTGGGTCCAACACGAAGAGTGGGAGATTCACCACAATGAACTGATTCTGGTGCTGGCATTTATCATTTTGATGGACTGGGTAGCTGGGTCACGTTTGGCTCATAAGGCTGGCCACAAGCAAAGCACGCACTGGAACGACAGCCTAATTCGCGATGTGATGATTCTCGGTATGTGTGTGGCTGCCAGCTTGCTGGATGACGCCATGCACACAGGGTCATTTTTATTTTTCGTGATCACGATGGCTTTTGTCCATCACAATTTATACAGCCTGTTGGCTAACCTGGCACTGCTAGGCTGGGACAAGTATTTTCCGGTGGGATTATTACGGTGGCTAAATGATGAGCTGGTAGCCAAAGCACACAAGTATTTTGGAGGCGATTATAGTAACGATGACAAAAACAAAAAGCATTAAAACAGGGGCGGTTGCGTTAGCAGCGGCCTTTTTGGCTGCGCCTGTGGTGCTATCAGTGCCAGCGCATGCTTACACGATTGATTACACCTACGCATTCGGCGCAGGCCAAGGGTCCACATTAAAGGCCAACAATTTATACATCATCTTGCATGATGTTGGGACTGAGTCAGGGGCAGCTGCTAACGCGAATTACTTTGATAATAACTGGTCAGTGTCTCAAACGTACACGCAGTTCACCGTTGGTGACGGCGGCAAGGTCTACCAAATCGGCGAACCGGGTTACCAGGCTTGGGGTGCTGGGGCATACGCTAACGCCAACGCACCAGTACAGATTGAGTTAGGGCATGCACAAACGTATGCGCAATTTAAGCAGGACTACGCAGCGTACGTCAAACTGGCCCACGACATGGCCGTCAAATTTGGTGTGCCATTGCGGTTTAACGACATCAACGGTGGTATCATCACGCACCAATTTGTCTCGGACAACATTTGGGGCGATCATCAAGACCCAACGGCCTATCTTGCTAAGTGGGGTGTATCTACCGCTATGCTTGGCCACGACGTAGTGACTGGTGTATCTAGCCTTGGTGGCACAACGTCCACAGCACCTAAAGGCGTGATTACATCAGCTGTAAAGCCAACGACTAGTGCAGGACTAACGGCGGAAACTGGGTCGTTTACTAATGGCGACCAACAGATTCAGGCCCACTATTCGCCTAGCCTGTCTGGTCAAAAAGCTGGTCAGTTACCGGCTAATTGCACTGTGCATTATGACGGGTACATCAACGCAGATGGCTATTGCTGGGTACACTACACGTCATATAGTGGCGACAGCATTTACTTGCCGGTGCATCCTACGGGCAGTGCAAACAACGTTTGGGGCACTTTTAAATAGCTCATCGACGCAGGAAAGGCGGTGGTGCTCATGATCTAGCAAGAAAGTGTTGAGTAGCTCAACACTAAAAACTCTTAGCTCAACATTCAACACAAATATTAAAATTGAGGAAGTGAACAAATCCCCTTTGTTCAAGTTTCCACGGCGTCTATCTCATTGCGAGGTAGGCGTCTTTTTTATTTTGAGCAACAAATAACCCCGCCGCTTAATGCAGTGGGGTTTACACTTTCTACTATTATAATGCTCATTAATCTCACGTCCCGCCTGAATTTATCGAGGTGCAGAGTTTACACCTCGTTTACACCTAAGGTTACTTTTTATACCTTTTTAGTCCATTTTTTCAAGATTGACATTTTTTGAAAACCTTGTAATATTGGGATTTGTACGTAAATACTCAGAATTAAAATACTTGTTTTACTTACTTTTAGTATGTTAATATAATTGGGAGGTGATTGCAATGGCGACGAAAACAGTAAGTGATTGTCAGCAACGGCAATTTAGCCTATGTCCAAAATTCCAAAAGACTTTTATGATCTTAGGGAAAAAATGGAATGGCTTGATTGTAGATGTGTTGTTGGAGGATGGCGATCAACGGTTTAAGGATCTTGCACAAAAGATTCCTAAGTGTAGCGATCGCGTCTTAGTTGAACGTTTAAAAGAATTGGAACAAGAAAATATTGTCACACGTAAGACGTATCCAAATTCTTCATTGATCAAGTACGGTTTGACGCAACAGGGTCAAGATTTAGATCAAGTGATGACGGCTGTACACGGATGGGCTGATCAATGGTTAGACGTTTCGACCTGCGTGGAAGAGTTGACGCACTAGCGAATTGTGCTAGAATAATATCAGATAAAAGACGTTGATGGGAAATAGTAGGAGACGCATTTTTGTTCAGAAAGATGGACCGTGGCTGTAAGTTCATTCGTTAAATGCAATCTGAATTCACTCCCGGAGTTGGCTTTGGGCGGATCACAAAAAAAGTACCGGTATCTACCGTTATCAGGTTGAAGTTGTAGCGCTTTTTTGAAGTGCTAAATTAGGGTGGTACCGCGATGCCTCGTCCCTTTGTAGGGATGGGGCTTTTTTTGTGGCCTCAAGCAGATTTTAATAAAGGAGTACGCTTATGAGTTTACAAGATAAACTAACTGATTTACAAAAAAAGGGTTTGAAAGATATTCAAGCCAGCCGAGATTTAAAACAATTAAATGACATTCGGGTGCATTTACTCGGTAAAAAAGGCCCGATCACAGAGGTCTTGCGCGGGATGCGTGACCTGGCTAAAGAAGAACGACCAGTGGTTGGGAGTTTCGCCAACAAAGTGCGTGATGCCTTAACAGAGGCAATTGAGGGGCAAAAAGCAGCCTTAGAACAGGAAAAATTAACCCAACAATTGGCGCATGAAAAAATCGACGTGACGTTACCTGGACAACAACCGAAATTAGGCACTCATCACGTGATCATGCAGATCATCGAACAGTTGGAAGATACTTTCTTAGGCATGGGCTTTAAAGTGGTTTATGGCTATGAAGTGGAAGAGGAAAAATACAACTTCGAAATGTTGAATATGCCAAAAGATCATCCAGCGCGGGATATGCAAGACACCTTCTACATTACCAAAGATATTTTAATGCGCACCCACATGTCACCAGATGAGGCGCGGGAACTGGAAAAACACGATTTTAGCAAAGGGCCTTTAAAAATGGTCAGTCCTGGCCGCGTTTATCGTCGGGATACGGATGATGCCACCCATTCACATCAATTCTTCCAAATGGAAGGACAATACATTGGGGAACATGTTACGATGGCTGATTTAAAAGGCACGTTGGAATTTGCCATTCGCCAAATCTTCGGCGAAGATCGACAGATTCGCTTCCGGCCAAGTTATTTTCCATTTACAGAGCCTTCTGTCGAAGTGGATATTTCCTGTTTCAAGTGTAATGGCAAAGGCTGCGCCGTTTGTAAACATACTGGTTGGATCGAAGTGCTTGGCGCTGGGATGACCCATCCGAATGTGCTGAAAGCAGCTGGCGTTGACCCAGAGGTTTATGGCGGCTTTGCCTTTGGTTTAGGAATCGATCGGTTCGCCATGCTGAAGTATGGCATTGACGACATTCGGAATTTCTACTTAAACGACGTTCGCTTCTTAGATCAATTCACAAAGAGAGGATAAGACATCAATGAAAGTTTCATACAATTGGTTAAAAGAATATGTTGATATTACGGCGACACCAACCGAATTAGCAAATAAAATCACCTTAACAGGTATCGAAGTGGAAGGTGTCAGTCGCCTTGCAGATGGGTTGAAGAAACTTGTTGTTGGCTATATTGAAACGGCCAAACCGCATCCTAACTCTGATCATATGACGATTTGTCAGGTTAATATTGGGGCGGCTGATTTAACACAAATCGTTTGTGGCGCACCTAACGTGGCAGCTGGTCAAAAAGTGATCGTAGCCTTGCCAGGGGCTCGAATTGCCGGCAATGAAAAAATCAAAAAAGGCAAATTACGTGGCGAAGTTTCAAACGGCATGATCTGTGCGTTACAAGAAATTGGCTTTAGTAATGATATCGCGCCACAAAGTTATGACACGGGAATCTATGTGTTGCCAGCGGACGCTAAAGTCGGCGAACCCGTTTTCCCATACTTAGGTATGGATGATGCGGTATTGGATCTTGCAATCACCCCAAACCGCGCTGATGCTATGAGCATGCACGGTGTGGCTTATGAAGTGGCAGCGATTTATGGCAAAGACGTTCATTTTCCAGAAACAACGCTAACAGAAGATCCTGATAGTCAAATTGCTGATTATTTAACGGCTAGTGTGGTCAATGCAACGGATGCTCCAAGCTATAATTTGCGGGTGATCAAGGACATTAAAATTCAACCAAGTCCACTATGGCTCCAAAAGCGGCTGTGGAATGCGGGTATTCGCCCAATCGATAACATTGTCGATGTGACGAATTACATGATGCTCACTTTTGGGCAACCGATGCACGCGTTTGATTACGATCAAATGGCAAGCAAGCAAATTGCTGTTCGTCGGGCAACGGCGAATGAACCTTTCACCACATTAGATGGCGAAGAACGGACTTTAACCCCAGATGACATTGTCATTACCAACGGCGATGTGCCAACTGGTTTAGCCGGTGTCATGGGTGGTTTGGACAGTGAAATCACACCGAAAACCAAAACAGTCGTCTTAGAATCTGCTATTTTCAACCCAACGTTGATTCGAAAAACAGCGCAACGTTACAACTTACGTAGCGAAGCGTCTTCTCGTTTTGAAAAAGGGACGAACAAAGGCATTGTGTTGCAGGTATTGGATGCAGCTGCCGCGTTAATGGCTGAGTTAGGTGATGGGAAAGTTGTCAGCGGTGTGGTATCACCCACACACTTAGCGGCAACACCCGTTAACGTAACGGTGACCCAGGCCCAGATCAACCATAAACTTGGCACAACGATTACGATTCCTGAAATCACTAAAATTTTCCAACAACTTCATTTTGACGTGACGGAAGATCAGGGGACGTTTAACGTCAGTGTGCCAACACATCGTTGGGATATTGCGATTGCCGCTGATTTAATTGAAGAAGTGGTGCGGTTATACGGCTATGATCGCATTCCAGCGACGTTAACTGCTAGCGCGTCAACGCCTGGTATTTTAACGGCCAACCAACGGTTAATGCGCCAGATTGATCAACAACTAGAAGGAAGTGGTTTAAGCCAAGCCATTAGCTATGCTTTAACCACACCAGAGAAGGCCCAGGCCTTTAATTTAAACGCTGCTTGGCAACCAACCAGTGTTGATTGGCCCATGACACAAGATCATCAAACGTTGCGGATGAGTTTGATCAGTGGTTTGTTGGATGATTTGGCCTATAATGTGGCGCGGAAGCAAACAAATGTTGCCTTATATGAACAAGGTCGTGTTTTCGTTAAAGATGATGCTGATCAGACCCGACCTGCAGAAGTTGAGCATTTAGCAGGGGCTGTGACAGGTATTTGGCAGGCAGCTTCTTGGCAACAAAAAGAACAAGCAGTTGATTTCTATGGCTTAAAAGGCATTGTCGAACAATTGTTGCACAATTTACATTTAAATGATGGGATTCAGTATGTGGCGACGGAAACACGGCGTAACATGCACCCTGGGCAAACAGCTGATATTTACGTCGGTGAGACCTTAGTCGGCTTTATGGGCCAGATCCACCCACAAGTGGCGCAGCAAAACCATTTAGCGGCGACGTTTGTATTTGAGTTAGATATGACTCAGTTACAGGCGTTAGCGGCAACACCGGTGGTTTATCAGCCAGTTGCGAAATACCCAGCTGTCACACGCGACATTGCGTTATTGGTCGATCGTCACGTCCAACATCAGGCAATCGTGGCGGCGATTTATGCTAAAGGTGGGGCATTCCTACAAGATGTTACCTTATTTGATTTGTATGAAGGGCACCACGTTGCACCTGGCAAAAAATCGCTGGCTTACACCTTAACGTATCAAAATGCCAATGATACCTTAACCGATGACCAAGTCAATCAAGCTTTTGAAAAAATCAAAAAATTGGTTGTTTCAGAATTTAATGCTGAAATCCGTTAAAAACTGGGATAAGGTTTTACAATTTTATTAATTACACGGAAATAACCTGCATTGCAGGTTATTTTTGGTATAATTACCACTGATATTGTCAAGGCCGGTTTGTCATGTGGTGAACAGCAGACAAACGGGTCTTGGCGATTAAAATCTAAGTTAAGATCAGTTCACCAGCTGAATGGCAGTAACGGTGACATACAATTTTGTTTAAACAAAATCTAACCTTAGATCATTTAGGAGGCCCATGTTTCCGACGTGGCGGTGTTCGCCCGACGGAATGGTGATCCTCCGAAATGAAATTTTGTGGTAACAAAATCTACCTTAGATCATTTAGGAGGTTCCAAGTGCCAAGTCAAGATAAGCAACCAAAGCGACGTGCGAAACACGTTGAAGTTCGTCAAGATGCTCGCGATTTAGCGGATAAGCGGGTGGCTGAAAAGAAAATTGTGGATAAAATCGTCTATTGGATCGTTGGGATTTTAGTGGTCCTTATTTTAGGCGGTGTTTTAATTGGGGCACTTTATGTGCATACTGCCTTGCAACCTATCGATCGGCATAGTACTAAAAAGGTTGATATTAGCGTGCCATTAGGGGCATCTAATGAGCAAATTGGTGAAACGCTGGTTAAGCAAAAGGTCATTAAAAATGCTAAAATCTTTACGTATTATGTGAAGTCGCACAATTTTTCAGCATTTCAGGCAGGATTTTATGAACTAAAACCATCGATGTCCGTTAAAGAAGTGGCCAATCAACTGAGTAATGGTGGCAGTCAGATCAGCAAGCATCGGGTGTTGGTTAAGGAAGGTATCACGATTGATCAAATTGGTGATCAGATCGCCAAAAAGACGCCATACAGTAAAAAAGCATTTTTGAAATTAATGAAGGATCAAACTTTTGCCAAACAATTGGCGAAAAAGTATCCAGATTTATTAGCATCTAGTATGGCTAAGAAAAATGTTCGTTATCATTTGGAAGGCTATCTTTATCCCGCAACTTATAACTATTATGACGGTCTCAGTTTGAAGGGTCTGGTTCGGCAAATGGTTGCACAAGAAAATACGTACATGAAGTCTTATTACAAGAAAATCAAATCTGAAGGGTTAACGGTACAACAAGTGCTGACTTTAGCGTCATTGTGTGAACGTGAAGGGAATAATGCCAGTGATCGCGCCAAAATTGCTGGGGTCTTCTTTAACCGAATCGCGGCAGGGATGCCATTACAGTCTGATATTTCGGTGATGTATGCCTTAAATACCCATAAAACGCATTTGTATAATAAAGATACAGCTGTGAAATCACCTTATAACTTGTACAAGAATAAAGGTTATGGCCCAGGACCATTTAACAGTCCTAGTATTGCCTCCGTTCATGCCGTGTTAAATCCGAAGTCACGCGCAATGGGTTACTTGTATTTCGTGGCCGATCTGAAAACGGGGAAAGTCTATTACTCACAAAACTTTGAAGAACACACCAGCACAAACACTGGTATTCAAACGAAAAATAATAGTGTCAACTAAGGCAACTATAAAAAATGCTTTTTTAGAATTTACAACTTGCTGTTCGCGTGGTACGCTTGTGAACGTTATAGAAAAGCTTAATTGAGGTGGAACAAAGTGGCAGAACAAGAATACCCAATGACTGCGGAAGGTAAACAAAAGCTTGAAGCAGAATTAGAAAAATTAAAAACAGTCACCCGTAAAGAAGTCGTTGAACGCATTAAAATTGCGCGGAGTTTTGGTGATTTATCTGAAAACTCAGAATACGAATCAGCTAAAGACGAACAAAGCTTTGTCGAAAGCCGAATCGCAACGATTGAAAACATGTTACATTATGCCAAAGTCGTTGACAGTAATGCGGTTGCAAACGACGAAGTATCAGTTGGTAAAACGGTCACGTTTGTTGAAGATGGTGAAACAGACGAAGAAAGCTACACGATTGTTGGTGCAGCTGAATCAGATCCAATGTCTGGTAAGATCTCAAATGAATCGCCCATTGCCAAAGCGTTGTTAGGCAAGCATACTGGTGAAAAAGTTTCGATTGCAACACCTGCTGGTAGCATGGACGTTACCATCACGAAGGTGGCTGGCTAAAACAAATGAACGCTGCTTTTGAGTCTGTTTTCAGATGCAAGGGCGGCGTTTTTTTGTGGTTATCAGTCTTAAGACCGATGAAAGTTGCGACTTAAGCAAGCCGCCAAGCGTGCGTACGCTTGGTATACTAAAGAAAACTTATTTTCAATATTAAAGGAGGGGCCAGCATGCGGCATTGGCGCTTATTCTTGATCGTCGAAGTGTCCTTATTGTTCTGTCTCGGTTGGCAGATCTTTTCAAATCCCCCATATTTGATTTTTTTAATATTAGGCCTATTTAGCCTGTATTTACATACCAAGGCTAAGCGGCGTTTACCGAAAACGTTTTGTTTGTTATTTGGTATTTTGGCATTAGTGACGATTTTCTTGACCAGTCCTTTTATTTGGCTCATGTTGTTCGGTGCCTTTCTTTACTTTATGTTGTCAAATCACCGTCATGACAAGGCTGAGTTTTTAGGAATGGAGTGGTTGCCATGGACACGCAAATATTTCTTTAGTTTACATGTAACCGATCCAACCCCTAAAAACGGGCAGATTACCAAACGTCCTTGGTTTGGCAACCAAACCATTGGTCAGGACGTGTTTGCTTGGGATGATGTCGATCTGACCATCGCAGCCGGTGATACGATTATTGATCTCGGCAATACGTTATTGCCGAAACGCGACAATGTGATCATGATCCGCAAAGGGTTTGGTCGAACGCGGATTTTGGTACCGGTGGGAACCGCAGTCCAATTACGGCACACGGCATTGATTGGTGCCGTGACTTTTAACAACCAAACGTTTCACCTTAGCAATGATGAACTCACGTTGTATAGCGATGATTATGATGATAACGAACGGCGGGTCAAGGTACTTACCAACGTTTTAGCAGGGGATCTCGAGGTGTTATTCGTATGACAAAATCAGCACGCAGCTTTTTATTTGCAGGCGTCAGTTTGATCACGTTTTTACTGCTTAACGCCTTGTTTTTTATGTATTTTTACGCCAGTCACCGTCAAGATTGGCTGGTTAAACTCTTTATGGTACGGATCATGTACGTCCCAATCTATATTTATTTGGTGATTGGTTCGCTATTGGTCGGCTTTTTAGTCACATTATTGATCTATTTAACGGTTCGGCAACAGCTGGGACAGGCCGAGCAAAAATTAACGTTACTGGCGAATGGGCAGTATGAAGCAGATCGTTTTAAACAACAGGCAACCGTATTTGATCAAACCTTTTCATTGGATTTTGGGCAAACGATTGAACAGTTGCGGCAACGTATGATTCAGTTACAGCAAGAGTTACAAGCTTATAGTAATCATCCTCAAACGGTTGCCGGCGAGACAAAGGAAGAGATTTTGACCCAAGAACGGCACCGATTAGCCCGGGAGCTGCATGACTCTGTGAGCCAGCAGCTTTTTGCGGCGATGATGATGCTGTCTGCGTTAAATGAAATTGCCACGAAACCGGATAAAGCGCCGCAAATGGTGAAGCAGCTTCAGTTAGTCGAAAAGATTATCAATGAAGCGCAATCTGAAATGCGCGCCTTATTGCTTCATTTGCGGCCAATCAGTTTAGAGGGCCGTTCTTTAAAAGATGGTATTATTCAATTATTACGGGAACTCCAAACCAAGATTCATTTGGAAATGACCTGGCAAATTTCAGATGTCCAGTTGGAAAGCGGTATCGAGGACAATTTATTCCGAATCGTCCAAGAGCTGCTCTCAAATACGTTGCGTCATTCCAAAGCAAAAACACTAGAAGTTTATTTGAAACAAGTGGAGCAAACCGTTATCTTAAAGGTAGTCGATGATGGGGTGGGCTTTGACATGCGTCAGGCCTCCAAAGCGGGAAGCTATGGCCTGAAAAATATTCAAGAGCGTGCAACTGGTATTGGTGGGCATGCAAAGGTCATTAGTTTTCCCAAGCAAGGGACCAGTGTTGAGATTCGGGTGCCCTTGGTTAAATCGGAAACAAAGCAAACTGAAACGCAATTAAAGGGGGGAGTCTGTTGATCAAGGTATTGATTGTAGACGATCATGAAATGGTTCGCATCGGTGTGGCCAGTTATTTATCCGTTCAAGACGATATTGAAGTGGTTGGTGAAGCTGAAAATGGCAAGATTGGTGTGGAAAAGGCCTTGGATCTACGACCTGATGTGATCATGATGGATCTTGTGATGGACGTGATGGACGGCATTGAGGCGACTAAGGAAATTTTAACAACTTGGCCAGATGCTAAGATTATTATTGTGACCAGTTTTATTGATGATGAAAAGGTTTATCCAGCTATTGAAGCAGGGGCGAAGAGCTATCTGTTGAAAACCTCGACGGCAAATGAAATTGCGGATGCGATTCGTGCCACCAGCCAAGGTGAATCCGTCCTTGAACCAGAAGTCACAACGAAAATGCTTCATCGCTTGTCACAAAAGCCAGAACCAAAACTATATGAAGATTTAACCAAGCGCGAATTGGAAGTGCTCCATTTGATTGCGGAAGGAAAAAGCAATCAAGAAATTGCCGATCAGCTATTTATCACCTTGAAAACAGTTAAAACACATGTCTCTAATATTTTATCGAAATTACAAGTAGAAGACCGTACACAAGCAGCAATCTACGCGCTGAAGCATCATTTAACAGCATAACTTGTGGTAAACACTGACATCAAAGCAAAAGGGGGATCATCATGCACGCCTTTATTTTTGATTTTAATGGCACGCTGTTTAAGGATTCTGACAAACATGAAGCTGCTTGGCAACAGTTTGCACAGGAACAGTTTCACCGCACTGTGACGCCTCAGGAATATCAAATTCAAGTTCATGGTCGGAATAATCGTGAGATTTTGACCTATTTTGCGGGGCAATCACTGGCTGATGCCACAGTGGTGAAAATGGCAGCCCGTAAAGAGGCGATTTATCGAACACTGTGTTTGGCCGATCCAGCTCATTTAACCTTAGCACCAGGAGCTGTGGCGTTGTTGGAGACGTTAAAACAACGTCACATGATGCGGACCATTGCGACAGCAGCGCCGCAGGCCAACTTGGCCTTTTATCGGACAACATTTGAGTTGGACCGCTGGTTTGATTGGCAACACGTGGTTTATGACACTGGTCAATTTCGCAGTAAGCCGCACCCAGACCCTTATTTACAAGCGGCAAAGCAGTTACAACAGGCACCAGCGAATTGTGTGGTGTTTGAAGACTCAGCATCTGGCATTGAAGCCGCCTATCGAGCCAAAGTTGGCCAAATCATTGCACTGGAAACAAATCAAAATGGCGCACAGTTAGCAACCTTACCAGGCGTGACACAAGTGATACCTGATTTTCGGGCTTTAACGGCTGCGCAACTATTCGGAGCCTAAAAATAGCGTCAGCACACAGTTGAAGTGTGTTGGCGCTATTTTCGTAGCTTAACGGTGTCGGCGGAAAAACAACCAGTCAAGACCAATCGTGGTCAGTAAGCTCCCGATGCTCAGCCAGAGGCCTAAAGTCAAGTATGGTGGCCAGTAGTGCAAGGTGACTTGATGGGTACCGGCCTTTAGTGGAATCGCCATTAGGGCATCCAGCACCTTTTTTGGCCGAGTGGCTTTACCATCCACCGTCACATGCCAGCCCTTGGCATAAGGAATCGTGGTCATTAAGACTTGTTGCTTTTTCACCGTCACCTTGCCGGTTAAGCGATTGGCCGCTGTTTGTTTTACGTGCCAGGCTTGATTTTGTAAGGTTTGGGTCCCTTGATTAAAGGCAGTTAGGTTAAAGTGATAAAGTTGGAAATTTTGTAGCCATACCTTATTTTGTTTAAACGTAATGGTCAGTTTTAACGGCTGATTTTCAGCTGCGGCTGCTAAATCAACCACGACGGTATCGCGGAAAGTATCATACTGCGTGATGGCGTGACCATTTAATTGCAGTGAAATGGCCTTGCTGTTTAAGTTGGCGCCTAAGGTTAAGTAATAAGGATCACTGGTTTGCGGCGTGAAGTAGTAGGTCAAGGTCGCTGCTTTTTTCTTGTTGATTTTGACATACGTTTCATTGGCCGGTGATTTTTCACGCTTTAAATTGTGATAAACGGCACGGTCGAATAAAATTGGCTGGAAATAACCGATTTTTTGTTGATTGCCTAACAATTGATTAAACAATTGACTTTGATATTGCAGTGGGCCGTAGGTGGCCTCATCTGGTTTTAAAATTGCATGAGAGGCCGCAAAACCTAACGGCAGTACAAATGGATTTTGATAGATCTTTGCAACTTTAGTCGTGCCGATCTCACTGTAGAAAGCGAGGTCGGGTTTAGTCGTTAACGCAGGCAAAACAGCGGCGGCTGTTTGATGGCCATGTTTGACTTGGTCTTTGGCGGCTAAATAATACTTCATGTTTAAAAAGGCATCTGATAGCAAGGTCCCATTGGCATACGTGACAAAGCCATCACCAGCTGGTTGACCCAAGTGACCCATAAAGGTCGGTAAATCAGCTTCAAACGTCGAACTAAAGTGGGATGCGCTATTGTAATTGGCTTCCATGGCGTCGTTTTTAGTCCGCATGAAGGTTTTTTCAAGCCGGTAAAAATCAGTGCTGGTTTCATTGCGTTTAATGCTGTTCACAGCTTGTTTCAGCTTAGCCGTGTAAACGGCATAATCATGTTGTGACACATAGCTGATTTGATTCAAGCTGAGATAGGCGTTGGCACTGGCTTCGACGCAGACTAAAAATAAGAAAATCAACCCAAACCAGCGCAGCGGACGGGCTTGCCAAAGAATTAATAAAATCAAGGTTAAGAAACTGAAGACAATGGTTAAAATAAGCTGGTTCGGTTTTAAAAAGTTGAAATTGGCAAGGTGAAAATAAATATAGCCGATAAAGCCAATTAAAATAGCGGCTAACACGCAAATCTGCCAAGGCCTTAATTGCCAGCCTTTTTGGAAACTAATCGCGGCAAGCCAAACAAACCAGAAACAAACCACAAATGAAAAGCGGTAAGGGTACCAAATGGGAAATTGCCCGGCGTGCCACAATAGGTCTAATGGTTGCAGTAGCATGGAAGCTAGCAAAAAAAGGGTGATCACACCGGCAGTTAGGCGGACTTGCCAATGAATCCGGCGCTGTAAAAAGTAGAGGATAAACCCTAATCCAACCAATGAGCCAACGAATAAATTGGGAAAGCCAGTGGGCATTTGATCAAAATTAAAGGCACCGACCACAAATTTACTGAGCATTTTCAAAGGGGAATATTCCCAATCCCATTTGAATTTAGTGACGGTATAGGTCGCCTTACTTTGAGTCAAGGCATAAAAGGTGGGTAAGAGAATCACTGCCGCTAATAGTCCGGCACTTAAAGAGCCCCAGATGAATAAGCCTAATTGGTGTAACCAAGTTTTAAAAGTGGACCAATAGCGGACACTAGCCCAAATAAAGTAACACAGCAAAAACAAACAGATCATGTAACCCATATAATAGTTAATGATCAGCATGCTCCCGAGGCTTAATGTGTAATACAGTGGCCGTTTTTCTTGAAACAGTTTTTCTAACCCGAGACAGATCAGCGGTAGAAAAATGGGTGCGTCCAGCCAGATCACATTGAGCTGATTGGCGATCATCCACCCCATTAAGGCATAGGCCGTCGCGAAAGTCGGAATCCATAAGCCTTGTTGCACGTTGGTTTTATGAAGCAACCAGCCCATGCTTAAACCGCTGCAGGCATATTTAAGCAATGTAATGCCTAACACACCGGCTGTTAGCCACTTACCAGGGGTAAGCAGGAGCAATAAATTAAAGGGACTCATTAAGTAGTAAGCCCAAACGCTCAACATATCGCCGCCAATGGTTTTTGAAAAGGAGTATAAGAACTGTTGAGGGTGATGCAGTAGGATATCGCGGAAATAAGCAAAAAAGTCGATATATTGTTGGCCGAGGTCAACGGTTAAAATACTACTTTTGCCAAACGGAAACATTTGGCGCGTGGCAAAGTAGCCGCCCATTAGCACTAACGGTAGTAAAAAACTTAAGGCTAGGGGCAGCCAATTTTGATTGAATTTGATTCGTTTCACAGTGTCACCTCGGGAAATGTCTTTAAAAAAAGCATAATGGAAACCGAAATCGGTCGCAAGTCATTTTAAGAAACTTAAAAAAAGGCTAATGTCAGACAGTTGGCTTAAACGAATCTTTACCCTTGCCGCCTTTTCAATGCTAGATCGATATGCTAACATGAAGTATACTGCGTTGTGAGTGCTTTAAGGGCAGTTGACGCAAGTCGATATCATTAACTTCTATTATGTTTAAGGAGTACGTTCAAATTGAAAATTTTACGAAGTAGAACGAAGCGTGCCCAGCGGCAATCACGTATTCCGTTTCGGCTAAATTTCTTATTATTCATTGTTTTCATTTTGTTTGTGGCATTAATTGCACAGCTTGGTTATTTACAGATCTTATACGGCTCAAAGTTTGAAGGTGAAGTCGAAAAAACTGATAAAACAACCATCACCAGTAGTGTGCCCCGGGGGATGATTTATGATGAAAAAGGCCGGGTATTGGTTGGTAATAAGGCGAACAATGCCATTAGTTATACCAAAAGTGTTGATACACTGTCATCCGACATTTATAAAACAGCCAATCGTTTGAGTCAGTGGGTCAGCGTCGATACTGGTAGTTTGACCCGGCGGGATAAGGCTGATTATTATTTAGCCAACGCAAAGAACTTGAAAAAAGTTGAAGCGAGCCTTCCCAAAAGCAAAACGCATAAAGCCAATGGCGATGCGATCGATTCAGACGCGTTATACAAACTGGAGTTAGCGGCTGTGAAGTCAAGTGCGTTGCACTTAACCAGTCAGCAAAAATCAGCAGCAGCGATGTTTAAAATCATGAGTGGGGCGTATCAGTTGTCGACCGTTTATGTTAAAAATTCGGGCATGTCTGAAAAAGAAGTCGCAGAAGTCAGTGAGCATTTAACAGAATTACCAGGTATCAACGTGACGGATGATTGGTCACGGTCTTATCCAAATGGTTCTTCGGTTGCCAGTATTATTGGGGATGTTTCCAGTGAAAAGACTGGACTACCCAGTGATAAGATCAATGAATATTTGGCACAAGGTTATTCACGGAATGATCGGGTGGGAACCAGTTACTTAGAGCAACAATATGAATCCGTGCTACGTGGGACCAAAGCCCAAACGCAAGTAACCTTAAACGCAGACAATAAGATTGTTGGTTCAAAGAAGACTTATTCCGGTCAAAAAGGGGATAACTTAGTTTTAACCATTAATTCTGCCTTTCAAAAGAAGGTCGATTCGGCGCTACAAAGTGGTTTTAGTTCTGCTAAAAGTGCCGGTGCCACGCAGTATTCAAGTGGCGCCTATGCCATGGCCTTGAATCCGAAGACGGGGGCAATTTTAGCGATGTCTGGGTTGAAGTATAACCCAAAGACGGGGAAAACTACGTCTGATGCGTTAGGAATTATCAACCGTGACTTCGTCATGGGATCTGTTGTCAAAGGGGCAACGGTGCTTGGTGGCATGATGGATGGTGTGATCACTCCGTCTAGTAATACCATTACAGATACCCCAATCTACTTCTCAGGTGGGTTAGTCAAAAAGGCCGTTTACTCTGCAGGAACCTATAGTTCTTTAGATGCAGCCCAGGCCCTTGAAGTTTCTTCAAACATTTATATGATGCGGTTAGCGATGAAGGAAGGTAACGCCAAGTACCAGGCAAATTCTTACTTTAACATGAAGAAGTCGATTTTTGCTAAGGAACGGGGTTACTTCAATCAATTTGGTTTAGGCATTAAAACCGGGATTGATCTGCCAGGTGAATCGGCCGGTTATGAAGGGACCACCAGTGATGTGGTAAAGGCGTTAGATTTATCTTATGGAAACTATGACGCGTATACCACCTTACAACTTGGCCAATATATCTCAACCATTGCCAATAATGGCTTACGGATGAAGCCGTACTTAGTCCAGTCGATTCGTAAGACAAATGCGGACGGTTCATTAGGAACCGTGGTTTCTGAAACCAAACCCACTGTGTTAAATCGGGTCGGGGCCACACAATCTGAAATCAACGTGGTGAAACAAGGGATGTACAATGTGACCCATGGTTCTATGTCATGGGGGACGGCTCATGAATTAAAGAGCTTCACACCAGCGATTGCCGGGAAAACAGGAACCGCCCAAACCTTCTACTACGATCCGGATAATCCGAATGATACGGATCCGCCAGAAACCTTGACATCGAGCTTTGTTGGGTATGCGCCAGCAAACAATCCTAAAGTGGCCGTGGTGGTTGTCTTCCCGAATATTTCAACCAGTGCGGACGAAGCCCATTACAATACCAATGTGGCACAAAATATTTTCAAAGCGTATTTCCAAACAATCGGTGTGAAAACCTCATCTAGCAGTACCAGTTCAAGCTCGTCGACAACTTCAAGCAGCAGTAGCAGTACGACGACAACGACGAATTAAGCGCAATAAAACAAGGCTGAAACAGTGATGTTTCAGCCTTGTTTTATGGAAAGTAGGCCTTTATGATTTATATCGAACAAGCTGTTTTACATATTGTGGACGGCGCTAGCGGCAATATCTTCTATGCGGCAGCACCACTTGACTTAGAGGAAGCGGGTGTTGCCCGTTATTTGGAAAAATTATTGCAACATTTTTTAAAACAAGATTTGCGGTCAGATACGCTACCCACGGACCACTGGTTAAAGACAGTTTCATTTACAGCTGATGATTTTATGGCGACTAGTCAAGCTCTGTCAGAACAATTATATCAGTTGACGGCACCGCAAGCCGAAATTCCAAGAGGCGATTTATTATGTGTGCGGTATACCGAAGCGGATGTGGCTTATTTTGCCTTATTGAAGTTAAATCAGGGGCAAGAATACACCCATTTTCTCAATTATACAGAGGAAGGCATCACCAATGAGATTATTTTAAATCAGGCCGTTTTACCGGCACCGCAACGGAAGATCAGTGAAGGGTTTAGTCTGAACTTAAGCACAGGACAGTATGTGCTGGCAGATCAAGTTTTTCCAGTCGATGGCGAAAAAATCGCTTATTTTTCAGAACGATTCTTAAAGTTGCCAGCACCGTTAACGGCTACCGAACAGATGAAAGAGGTCAAGGCGGCGGTGACTGCAGTGGCCGAGGATTTTAGTCAAGATACGTTTACCGCAACGTCACAGGCCCAAACCACACTTTATCAGCAGCTTGATCAGGATGAAACCGTCGATCTTTCAGCATTAGCTGAGGCTGTTTTTCCAACGGAGGCCGCACAAGAGGCCTTAACAGAACGCTTAACGGAACAAGTTACTGCCCCACAACCTTTAGCAGCAAGTCCGAAAGTGAAACGTCATTTAAGCAAACAACGGTTAAAATTAGATAACGGCATCGAATTGATCGTGCCACAGTCCGTTTACCAAGATCCAGAACAAATTGAATTTATCAATCAGCCAGATGGTACGATTTCGGTGGTCCTTAAACAAATTGAGTCCATCGAAAACAAATTTTAAAAGCGCTAGTTATTTAAACAGTTTAAGCCTATAATGGAATTAATTTACTGATGAAAAAGGGTGATCGTGTGGCAAATGAATATCCACAAGTAATGACAATTGCTGGCTCAGACTGCGACGGGAGCGCAGGCATGCAGGCAGATATGAATACTTTTTTGGCGCGTAAGGCATATGGCATCTCTGTGATGACTGCTGCTGTAGCAGGAAATTCTTATGGCATCCACGCTAGCGAATCATTTTCGCCAGCATTTATTGGCCAACAATTTGCAGCAATTGCAGATGACTTTCAAGTTCGTGCTAGCAAAACAGGCATGATGGCTGATACACCGACCATTGAGGCTGTTGCTCAAAATTATCAAAAGTATGATTTTGGACCATTAGTGGTTGATCCGGTGATCATTACCAAACATGGCGCGATGTTATTGGAAGAAAGTGCTTATCAAACGTTATGTGACCAGTTGATTCCATTAGCAACTGTGTTGACGCCTAACTTTTATGAAGCACAAAAGCTAGCGGGTTTAACCTTAACAACAGAGGCCGATATTGAAGAAGCCGCTGCAAAGTTACAAGCTTTAGGCGCGAAGAATGTGATCGTCAAAGGTAAGCATACTGGTGATCAAGCGACTGTACGTGATTTTGTATTGTTGGAAGATGGCAAAAACTTCTGGCTAGAAGAAGACTATGTGCCAACCGACCGGGTGAACGGGACTGGTGATACATTGTCCGCTTGTATTGCAGCTGAAATTGCAAAAGGCGAGTCAGTCGAACAAGCAATTCGGACAGCTAAGCAATTTACACATCGTGCGATTGCCAATGAAATTGCAGTGGGCCATAAGTTCGGTCCAATCAATCATTGGGTTGAATTGTAGTTTTGAAAGCCACTTTAAAACGGTTTTTCTGTTATGCTAACAGGAAAACCGTTTTTTAGCGTATTTTAAATTGAAAGGGGTGCTGATATGCGGTTTTTACACACAGCCGATTGGCATTTAGGCAAAAAATTAAACGGCTTTGATTTGCTAGCCGATCAGCAAGCTATTTTAACGCAAATTCAAACGATTGCGGCACGAGAACAGGTAGATGCCATGGTCATTGCAGGTGATTTGTATGATCATCATTTGCCAAGTGAAACCACCGTGCATTTGCTCAATCAAACCTTACAAACGATTAATTTAGACCAAAAGTTACCGTTATTGGCCATTAGTGGGAATCATGATAGCGCACCACGGTTAGCAACTGGGAGCCCTTGGTTTGAAAATACGGCGTTTTACCTGCATACGCAATTAGCGCAAGCCTTTGAACCAGTGGTGCTAGGCGATACGCAATTTTTCTTATTGCCTTATTTTGAACCTTTTGCAGCCCGACAATATTTTGATGATCCTGACTTAACCACGATTGCCAAGGCTATGCAGGCTGTGATCACCAAATTAAAAACGTTATTTTTGCCGGACAAAAAGCATGTTTTAGTGGCCCATTTTTTTGCAGCTGGTGGGGATATTGGGAGTTCTGAGACGAGCTTGACGATTGGTGGTTTAGATATTGTACCATTAGCCTTATTGGCCGATTTTGATTACGTGGCCTTAGGGCATTTGCATTCCAAAGATGCACTGCACCAGGACCGGATTCGGTATAGCGGTGCCCCTTTGAAATTTGCGGTTGGTGAAGCGAGTCAGACGAAAGGGGTTTGGATCGTGGATACGGCGCCATTTCAGGCTCAGTTTGTGCCCTTACACCCGCTGCGAGATTTGCGTCAGTTAAATGCGAGTTTTGAAACGTTACTAACACCGACTTTTTATGAGCAACAAGCGACCGATGATTATTTAGCGATTACGTTGACGGATGACGATATTATTCCAAATTTACGTGGTCGGCTCCAAACTATTTACCCGCATTTGTTGCAGGTGCGGCGGGCAACCGGTGCCGTCCAGTTAACCCAGGCAACGCAAGCTGTCGCACAACTTGCCCCGCTGGACTTGTTGGCTGACTATTATCAAGCATTGAATGGAACGGCCTTAACGGCGGCCCAACAAAAATGGGCGCAAGAACAGTTGCGCACGGTTGAAAAGGGGGAAAAATAATGCGGCCTTTACGGTTACGTTTAGAAAACTTTGGGCCTTACCGTCATACGGACATTGATTTTCAGAAATTAGCCAGTGATACGGTGTTTTTGATCAGTGGTAAAACAGGTAGTGGTAAAACCACGATTTTTGATGCCATGTGTTTTGCGCTGTTTAACCGAACATCTGGTAATGAGCGGCAAGGTCAACAAATGCGGTCTAAGTTTGCAGAACCCACTGCGCTAACGCAAGTGACGTTTTGGTTCCAAGCGGGGGCTAAACAATACGAGCTCCACCGCCTACCCGAACAGCTGGTGGCTAAAAAGCGCGGGACTGGTTTTCGTAAGCAGCCTGCCAAGGTCACACTAAAAATTTATCAAGATCAAACACAAATTGCGGAACACACCAAGGCCGGTACCGTGAAAGCGGCCTTAGAAGCCGTGTTGCAGTTAGATGCGGATCAGTTTGCTCAGATCATTTTATTACCACAAGGCGAATTTCGGCGTTTTTTAATTGCCAATAGTGACGAAAAGGAACAAGTGCTCCGCCGTTTATTTGGAACGGAACGTTATGCCAAATGGACCCAACAAATGCAGCAAGTCTTCAATCAACACCAAAATCAGGCCAAAGCAAAGCTCGCCCAATTAACCCAGTTGGTGCAACAGATCCATTGGGCTAACGGGACACCTGATGTGACAGATCCAACGAGCTTGGCACCACTGTTAAAACAGGAGCTAACAGCACAACGGCAGGCGTTGGTTCAAGTGAAACAAGCGGTTGATCAGCAACAAACGGTGGTCCAACAAGCCCAGACCGCTTTAAACCATGGTGAACAATTGGTGAAGTGGCAAACCGCATTGACTGAGAAACAGCAAGCCCTCGCCACTTTAGCCGCACAGCAAGCACAAGTTGATACTTGGAAAGCCCAGATCAAGCGCTTTACGCAATTGCAGCAGTACCAGACGACTTTCGAAAATTGGCAGCAACAGCAACAGCAGCTGACGCAACAAACAAAAGTGATTGCCACTACAGAGCAGGCCATCCAACAGCAACAAGCACAATTAACACAATTGCAACAGCAAGCGCAAGCACTCGTAAAACAAGAACCTGCAATGGCGCAACAACGGCAACAATTACATGTTTGGCAGGCGTTACAACCGGCCGTTGAACAGTTAGCACAAACCACTGCAGACTTGGCTGCAGCGCAACAAGAATTGCAACAACACCAAACAGCGTTTAAACAAGCCCAAAGCCAAGCAACACAATTACAGGAAAAATTAACCCAGTGCCAGCAGCAGGCCGCTCAGTTGTCAGATCAGCTTCAGCAGCGAACGGCACTTGAACAACAACAGCAACAACTCACGACCTGGCAAGCGCAAGGCGCAGCGTTACAAGCGATGGCAGTTGCAGTCGCGGAACAAGTGACGGCGGTGGCAACGGCGACGCAGCAACAACAGGCCGCGCATCAGGCTTGTCAGCAGCAACTCACGCAGACTCAGCGTTTGAAAAGTCAGTGGGCAGCTGAGCAAATTAGTCGGTTACAACAACTGCTGCAACCAGGCCAACCATGTCCAGTTTGTGGTGCAACGACCCATACGATCGAACCACAAACCGTGCAAGCAACGACTGTTACAGAAGCACAAGTGACGGCCAGTGAAGCCGACCTGGCCCAGGCGCAGCAGCTGGTCACCCAGCGGACGACGCAACTTGAAAATCAGCAGCAGCAACTGACGCAGCAGCAACACGATCAGGTGCAGGCGCAACAAGCGTTAATCGCTGCGTTACAACAGGCCGGTCAACTGACACCTGATGTGACGGTGACGTTGGCGGCAGTACAGGCCACGTTAACGCAGCAGCAACAAGTCTTACAAGCAAAATTGGCTGACGTTCAACAAGCTTATCAGCGGAGCCAACAGGCCCAGCAACAAGTGGTAATGTTGCAAAAGCAGCAGCAAACCCAGGCGGCAAAGGTCACTGAATTACAACAAACCATCCAGGCGCAACAGCTTGCTTTAACGCGGTTACAGACGCAACGGCAAGATCTGCAACAGCAACTGCCAGCGCAATATCAAAGTGCCACCGCTTTTCAACAAGCCTTAGCGCAATTAACGGCTGATCTAGCGACTTTTGATCAGCAACAGCGGCAGGTTCAACAAGCCCAGCAACAAGGCCAACAGCAATTGGCGGGCTTACAAGCTCAGCAAGTGACACAGCAAGCACAACTCAAACAACAACAAGCGCAGTTGCAGCAACAAGGTGATGCGCTACAGACTGGTTTACAGACGATTTGGCCTCACATTCGGGCCCCATTTACGGACTATGTGACGGCATTAACTGAAGTGACGGCCTTACCGACGTTAGAAAAGCAGGTAGCGGCGTATCAAACCCAACAGTTGACGTTAACCACTGAGATCCAGCAATTGCAACAAGAATTAGGCCAGCAACAGCCACCGATTTTAGCCGATTTAAAAGCAGCATTGGCATCGGCCCAGGCGGCTTTAGAAACGGTTACTGCGGATTATTACCAACAACAGCAGTCCTTAGCAGCCAATCAACAGTATCAGCAGCAATTGACCACTGGCCTTAAGGAACAGGCCACAACGTTGAAAACACTATCTGAACAGGCACGACTGGTTAACGTGGTGACAGGTAATAATGCGAAAAAGTTAAGCTTAGAGCGCTATGTGTTACAACAATATTTATTGCAAGTGCTGCAAGTGGCGAATCAACGTTTGCTGCCGCTTACCAATGGCCGTTATCAATTACAATTAAATGATGCGACGGGGAGTTATCGCAATCAAACAGGCTTAGAGCTGAATATTTTTGATGACAGTGTTGGGGCCGTCCGTAGCGTTCAAACCTTGTCAGGTGGGGAAAGCTTTATTGCATCACTGGCCTTAGCATTGGCCTTTGGTGAAGTCATTCAAGCTCAAAATGGTCAAACGCGGATCGAAACACTGTTTATTGATGAAGGCTTTGGTTCCTTAGATGCCGAATCCTTGGATGTGGCCCTGAATGCCTTGGAATCACTGCATGCCACGCACCAAATGATTGGCATCATTAGTCATGTGGCAGCATTACGTGATCGCATTCCCAATCAATTACAGGTTGTTATGGATGGTGGGGGGCAAAGTCATGTGCGGTATCAGTTACTAGGGGCGGACTAACTTGTGTTTTTGAAATGTTTTCGTTACAATGGAACACCGTTAACAACCGTTTATCAAAGGGGGAAACGCCAGTATGCGATTAAATGGGCAACCATTTTGGCGATGGTTGTGTGGTCTATTGGTGATGGGGAGTTTGGCAGGTGTCGGGATTTCTAGCTTGCAGCTACCTGCTGCCGCACAAACGACGGTTAATTGGCGACAGCCATCTGAGCCAAAGCCTTATCCGGTGCTTAAACAGTACCATCAAGTGTGGTTGGATGTCTCAATTGGACGACAACGGGTCTATGTTAAAAATAAGAACCAAGTGTTATACACAATGGCCGCTTCAACTGGCAGCGATAACAGCACACCTTTAGGAACTTATCACATTCAGGCTGAACGGGGACCGTTTTTTTACAATAAAAAGTCTGGTGAAGGCGCGCGTTATTGGATTTCGTGGAAGGACCATGGCGTTTATTTATTTCATACAGTTCCGACAGATCAACATGGCCGGTATGTCGTGCAGCAAGCACAACAGTTAGGCCATAAAGCGGCGTCGCACGGCTGTATTCGTTTATCAGTGGCAGATGCGAAATGGCTTTATGACCAAGTGCCCAAGGGGACGAAAGTCGTCATTAGGGTGTAAAGTAAAAAAGCTTAACAATCTCGGTAAAAGGACTAGCCAAGTCCGCTAAAAAATGATAAGATAGAACTCGTTTGAAACGAGAGGTTCAGAAAAATATAGATCAGGGAGGGTTTATCCTATGCGTGTTAACATTACTATGGAATGCACAGAGTGCCACCATCGCAACTACTTAACCAACAAAAATCGCCGTAACAATCCTGATCGTTTGGAATTAAACAAATATTGCCCAAACGAAAAGAAAGTTACGTTACATCGCGAAACTAAGTAACAGCGGGTTTGTACCTGCTGTTTTTTTATACGTCAAGATCTTGAAAGGCGTTGATGAAATGGATAAAAAACAAGTTCGACAACAACAAATTCAGCAGTTAACGGCATTGGCGCAAATACCAGTGCTTAAACAAGCACAGTCAGAACAGCTTTATCAGCAGTTGGTTGCAAGTCCCTTGTGGCAGCAGGCACAACGGGTGGCGTTAACGTATAGCCAAGGCATTGAGCTTGACACACGGCCAGTGATCCAGCAGGCATTAGCAGCTGGAAAACAGGTCTATTTACCGCGTGTGATGCCGCAGCGGCAAATGGCATTTATGCCATACGAAGCCACTACTAGGTTGGTTAAAAGTAAATTTGGTTTGCAAGAGCCAGCCTTTAATGAAGCAACCGCCGCAACTGAATTTGATCTCATGTTAGTGCCAGGACTAGCTTTCGTGCCCAGTCACCATCTGCGCTTAGGCTTTGGTGGCGGCTACTATGATCGTTTTTTGGCCAAGTATCCGCAACGCACGTTAAGTCTGGTCCTGCCAGTGCAACAATTTGAAACGGTAACGTGGCCAGTCGAGCCTTTTGATCAAAAGGTACAGATATTTTTAACAATTGGGAAGTGATTTGATGCAGCGAACATGGCGTCAATTTCAAGCACAACCTTGGGCGACTTATTTGTTTTTATTGATCCAAGGATTAGTCTATCTGTTAATGACTTTAGCCGGTGGTAGCGAAAATAGCATTGTATTGGTTGATTTTGGCGCAAAGGTCAATGATTTGATTGCAGCGGGACAATGGTGGCGGCTATTGACCCCGATGTTTTTACATATTGGCTTGACCCATTTGGTCATTAATTCAGTGACGATTTATTTTATTGGCAATCAAATTGAAATGCTGTTTGGTCACTGGCGTTTTATTTTGCTATACTTGTTAAGTGGCTTTTCAGGTAATCTCGCAAGTTTTGTGTTTAATACCAATTTATCGGCCGGTTCCAGTACGGCAATTTTTGGCCTGTTTGGCGCCTTTTTCATGCTTGTGACAGAGTTTCGTGAGAACACGGCGTTACGAGCAGTTGGGCAACAGTTTGGGCTATTTATTTTGTTGAACTTGGTGTTTGATGTCATGATGCCAGGGGTAGATCTAGCGGGGCATGTTGGCGGCTTACTAGGTGGTTTTTTAGGCGCAACGGTTGTGGGCATTCCCAATATGCGGTTATCCGTGGTCAAACGTATTGCAGCAGCGCTGATTTTTATGATTGCGGCAGGTGCTTTTTTATGGTTAGGTTTGAACCCGAGATAGGTCGTGAGCAAAGTGACAACATTGTATGATGTACAGCAATTACTGAAGAAGTTTAATGTTTATGTTTACGTTGGCAAACGAATCTGGGATATTGAACTCATGGCAATTGAGTTAGACCATCTCTATGCGGCCAAGGTTATTGAACAAAAACTTTATATCAAAGCAAAAATGGTTTTAGAACATGAACATCGACTTGAGGTTGAAAAGGCAGCAAAGCAGAAGAAAGAAAATTGATGATGGAGGTTCATAACAGATGGACAAAAAGTTAATCGGTGTCGATTTAGGCGGTACTACAATTAAGTTTGCAATTTTGACACCAGCAGGTGAAATTCAACAACGTTGGAGCGTTGATACCAATATTTTAGATGAAGGGTCACACATTGTCCCTGACATTATTACGTCAATTAACCATCATTTGGATTTGTTTGAAATGACACCTGATCAATTTATCGGCATTGGCATGGGGACACCGGGTACTGTGGATATCCAAAAAGGAACTGTGATCGGCGCTTATAATTTAAACTGGAAAACCTTACAACCGGTTAAAGCACAAATTGAAGCAGGTACTGGCATTCAATTTGCCATTGACAATGATGCCAATGTGGCTGCTTTAGGCGAACGCTGGCAAGGCGCAGGTGAAAATGATGACGATGTCATTTTAGTCCCACTTGGCACTGGCATTGGTGGTGGCATTATTGCCAACGGTCAGCTGTTGCATGGTCTCGCTGGCGCTGCTGGTGAAATCGGCCACGTCACAGTTGACCCGAACGGTTACCAATGTACTTGTGGTAAAAAAGGCTGTTTGGAAACCATTGCCTCTGCTACAGGGGTTGTTCGGGTTGCGCGGGATATGGCGGAAGAATACGCTGGCGATTCTGCTTTGAAGCGGCAATTAGATGACGGTGAAGAAATCAGTTCAAAGATTGTATTTGATTTGGCTAAAGCCAACGATCCGTTGGCTTTAAATGTGGTTGAGCGGGTCAGCTATTTCTTAGGGTTAGCACTGGGTAACTTAGGCAATACCTTAAATCCAGCCTATATCGTGATCGGTGGCGGTGTTTCGGCAGCTGGTGATTTCTTATTGACGCGGGTTCAAAAATACTTTAACGAATATACTTTCCCACAAGTACGCAACTCAACCAAATTACGGTTGGCTGTTTTAGGGAATGATGCTGGTGTGATCGGTGCCGCATCCCTAGCCAAGCAATTTGCTTAATTGTGAAAACATTTGCAGAATAGACTAGGCAAAGGCTGTGTCGTTCGCTAAAATAGACTTGAAGGATTATCCGTGGGGTAATCAATGAAGGGGGTTTTTGCAATTACTGTTACTGGTTTGATCAATATTATTATCATTCTCTTCTTGTTAGGCTGGTTTGGCTATCAAATTTATTTACGAATCGAGCGTAAACGAGTTGGGAAAGAATTAGATGAAGCAGCTTTTAACGCTGGTATGCGTAAGGCACAAGTCATCGATTTACGGGAACCGAAAGATTTTGCGGCAGGCCATATTTTAGGGGCACGCAATTTACCATATTCACAATTAAAACAACGTTATGGTGAAATTCGCGAGGATCTACCGGTTTATCTTTATGATCAAGGCCGTGGATTAAGCACACGGGCTGCCATTAAACTTTCACGCAAAGGTTACCAACAATTATTCTGGCTCAAACGCGGATATGCGAACTGGAATGGTAAAACGAAACGTAAAAAGTATGCTTAACTTAAAGTGGGACAGCCATTCAGGTCCCACTTTTTATTTTGGCCTTGATTAAATTTAAACGAAAGTTTGGCGATTTTTTTGGAAACAGTCACGCAGATCATTGCGCATCGTGGGGATAAGGCCCATTATCCTGAAAATACGTTATTGGCATTTCGACAAGCCATTTTGGCAGGTGCAGATGGGCTTGAAACCGATGTGCATTTAACTTTAGACGGTGCCATGGTGATCATTCATGACGAAACAGTGGCGCGCACCACAAATGGTTCAGGCTTGGTCGGACAGCAGACCTTGGCCCAATTACGGGCGTTAGATGCTGGCAGCTGGTTTGCGCCAACTTTTAAGGGGCAACAAATTCCCACCTTGCAAGAAGTGCTGACATTATTGGACGACTTACAGTTTACGGGTTTGTTTAATTTAGAGCTTAAAACCGACAAGGTCGACTATCCAGGCATCGAGGCGCAAGTGGTGGCCCTGTTAACAGCCACACCGCGGGCTTACACCATTGTGTTATCAAGTTTTAACCAAGCAACGTTGAAAAAGGTACATGCGTTGGCACCACAATTAAAATTGGCAAGCTTATTCGAGGTACCTTGGTGGACGACCATTCAGTTATTACGTCATCATTGGGCAGCAGGGTGGCACCCAGACATTCGTTGGTTACCTTGGTATCAATTTTTACTACCGAAAAAGGTGATTTTACGTCCTTGGACAGTTGCTAATGAAAAACAATTGCGTTACTGTTTGCAGCATCATGTGGCAGGCCTTTTTACGGATGATCCGCAATTGGCTTTGACCTGGCGTCGAAAAATTCAAGGAAGGTGACAACATGCAACCGATTATTTTAATTGTTGGGCCTACAGCGGTTGGAAAAACCAGTTTAAGCATTCAGCTGGCGCAACGTTTTAATGGTGAAATTATTTCAGGGGACTCCATGCAGATCTATCAACACTTGGATATTGGGACAGCTAAGGTACAACCCGCTGAAATGCAAGGCACTCCACATTATTTGGTTGATCATCAAAATGTAACGCAACGTTTCACCGTTGCTGATTTTAAACAGCAAGCCCAGCAAGCCATTGAGACGATTGCCCAACACCGGCATTTGCCATTTATCGTAGGCGGCACTGGTTTTTATTTACAAGCGCTATTAAGGGATTATCAGTTAGGTGGGCAGGCAGCAGCTGGTGATTTTAAATTGCGGGCGCAATGGCAGGCCTATTTAACGGTTCACGGACCTGAAGCCTTGTGGCAGCAATTAGCCCAACAGGACCCGCAGGCCGCCCAGCAAATTCCAGTGGGTGACAGTCGGCGGGTGATTCGAGCGCTGGAAGTCCTACAAACCACCGGGCAGTTGTTTTCCCAGCAAGCCGATCAGACAAACCAGCAATTACGGCCGCTGATCATTGGTTTGACCACAGAGCGCCAATTATTGTATCAACGGATTAACCAACGTGTTGATACAATGTTGGACCAGGGCTTACTAGCAGAAGCAAAATGGCTGTATCAGCGCCAAGCACAAGCACCACAAGCCAGTCGGGGCATTGGCTATAAGGAATTATTTCCATATTTTGCTGGCGAACAGGATCTGGCCACAGCTGTGGCAAAAATCAAGCAAAATTCGCGCCATTATGCCAAGCGCCAGTTAACCTTTTTCCGCAATCAGTTTGAGACCCACTGGTTTGACCTGGTGCAACATCCAGAACAATTAACAGCAATTGAAACAACAATCACAGCTTTTTTAAAGGAAGATGACAATGATGAGTTGGCAAACTAATTTAGATCCAACGGTAAAAGCCGCAATGACGGCCGCAGAAACCAAAATTCAACCCAAACTTCAGGCGATTGGCGATCAAGTGTTAACGAACCAGGCGCGTGTTTTGCAAGCTTTTCGGGAGCACCAAGTGGCTGAAAGTAGTTTAAGCGGGACCACCGGTTACGGGTACAATGATGAAGGCCGTGACCAATTAGATGCGATCTACGCACAAGTTTTTGGTGGTGAGGCAGCCATGGTACGGCCACAGTTTGTTTCAGGCACCCACGCCATTGGAACCGCCTTTTTCGGCTTATTACGGCCGGGAGACACCTTGCTTTACTTAACCGGGATGCCTTACGATACCTTACAAGAAGTGATTGGCATTGCTGGCAATGGGGTCGGTTCCTTAAAGGAATTTGGCATTCAATTTGAAAAAGTTGATTTAACCACTGCGGGTAAAGTCGATTGGGCGGCTGCCAAAAACGCCTTACAACAACACCCTAATGTTGTAGCGTTACAACGTTCACGTGGCTATGCCAGTCGGGAAAGTTTTACAGTGGCAGAACTGGCTGAAATGATTCAGTTTATTCGGAAGTATGCCCCAGACACTAAAATCTTTGTCGATAATTGCTATGGTGAATTTTCTGAAACCCAAGAGCCATTAATGGTTGGGGCGAACTTAATGGCCGGTTCCTTAATTAAGAACCCTGGGGCTGGACTGGTTCAAACAGGGGGCTATGTGGCCGGTGACGCTGACCTCGTTGAACGGGTTGGTTACGCACTGACTGTACCGGGAATCGGGCAAGAAGAAGCGGCCACCCAACAAAATATGCGGGCCATGATCCAAGGCTTCTTTTTAGCACCGCATGTGGTGGGTGAGGCCATTAAAGGGGCGATTTATGCCGCGGCTTTATTAGAAGAATTAGGTTTAACGGTGTCACCTAAATGGCAAGCACCACGAACAGATTTGATCCAAACCATTGATTTTGGCAATGCCAAAGCCATGGAAAAATTTGCAGGTGCGATCCAACAGTTTTCACCAATCGATTCTTTTGTGACGCCTATTGCAGAGCCAATGGCAGGATACGAAGATCCCGTGATCATGGCAGCTGGAACGTTCGTGCAAGGCGCTAGTATTGAACTATCCGCTGACGGGCCAATGCGCCCACCCTATACGCTTTATTTACAAGGTGGGTTGACCTTTGAACACGTTAAATTAGCAGTTACCTTAGCTGCCAATGCGGCGTTAACAACAGCTTAATTAAGGCTTTTCCCTAACTTTTTGTTGATGTTACAAAAACTAACATAGACCCTTGACAAACAAAAAGGTGATTGCTATGCTAAGCATGTCATACAAAGGAGCGGTGCTATGAAAGAGAAAGAGTTACGACGCTCATTGTCTGTTTTTCCCATCGGTACGGTGATGAAGTTAACGGATTTAACAGCACGCCAGATCCGATATTATGAAGAGCAGAGTTTGATTCACCCAAAACGTAATGACGGTAATCGCCGGATGTATTCCTTGAATGATATTGATGTGTTGCTGGAAATTAAAGATTACCTTTCAGAAGGCATCAATATGGCAGGCATCAAGCATATCTATGATATGAAGCGTGAAGAAAAGGAAAAGAAGGCAGCGGAATTGAAAAAACCGGTAACGGACGATGATGTCCGGCGGATTTTTCATGATGAGTTATTACAAGCAGGTGGTTTACGAGATGAATCTGGACCGACACCACTTTTTCATACTCACAAACCACTGTAATGATCGTCGATGAGGATGTTGATGGTTACACAATTTTGATTGGTCTATTGTTAAACACAAAGGGAGAGCGATTAGCTTATGTCAATGAAGAACTACACGAAAGATGAGATTCGCCAGATTGTTAAAGAAGAGAACGTTAAATTTTTACGGCTCATGTTTACAGATATTGGTGGGATTATTAAAAATGTTGAAGTGCCGATCGATCAGCTTGAAAAGGTACTCAGCAATAAAATGATGTTCGATGGTTCTTCGATTGAGGGCTTTGTACGCATTGAAGAAAGTGACATGTACTTGCAGCCTGAATTAGACACTTGGATGATTTTCCCATGGGGCTCTGAACATGGCAAGGTTGCCCGTTTGATTTGCCGGATCTACAACACAGATGGCACGCCATTCATGGGTGATCCTCGGAACAACTTGATCCGGGTGATGGATGAAATGAAGGCCGCTGGGTTTACACAATTTAACATCGGCCCTGAACCAGAATTCTTCTTATTCAAATTAGATGAAAAAGGCCAACCAACTTTACACTTAAACGATAAAGGGAGTTACTTCGACTTTGCCCCAGTGGACTTAGGTGAAAACTGCCGTCGCGATATTGTGCTTGAATTGGAAAATATGGGCTTTGAAGTTGAAGCCAGCCACCACGAAGTTGCACCTGGCCAGCATGAAATTGACTTTAAGTATGCGGATGCGTTGGAAGCGGCTGATAATATTCAGACCTTTAAACTGGTAGTCAAAACAGTTGCCCGTAAGCATGGGTTGCACGCTACCTTTATGCCAAAACCATTAGATGGCATTAATGGCTCAGGGATGCACATGAACATGTCCTTGTTCCATGAAGATGGCAATGCTTTCTACGATGAAAATGGTGAGATGCAATTATCAGATACGGCTTATCATTTCATGGCAGGTTTATTGAACCATGCGCGCGGCTTAACGGCAATTGCGAACCCAACCGTTAACTCTTTCAAACGGTTAGTTCCTGGTTTTGAAGCCCCAGTTTATGTGGCTTGGTCAGGTAAAAATCGGTCACCATTAGTCCGGGTTCCGGCTTCTCGTGGTTTGTCCACCCGTTTGGAATTACGGAGCGTTGACCCAACAGCTAATCCTTACTTAATTGTTGCGGCAATGTTAGAGGCTGGCTTGGATGGCATTCGTAACCAAGCGACGCCAGCCCCAGCCGTTGATCGTAATATTTACCGGATGGATGATGATGAACGTGAAGCAAACCAAATCACAGACTTGCCATCAACGTTACACAATGCATTGAAGGCGTTGGAAGCAGATGAAGTTTTGCGCACTTCCTTAGGGAATCATTTATACCCAAGCTTCATGGAAAGCAAGCGGCTTGAATGGGCATCGTACCGTCAGGTTGTATCACAATGGGAACGTGATCAATATTTAGAACAATACTAATTAAACATGAAACAAGGTCTTTCTTGAGGAAGGGCCTTGTTTTTTTGTGTTGATCATTTTTTATTATCGTAAAACGATTATTAATTATCGTTTTACGATAATATGTGGTACAATAAAACTAAAAGGAGTGGACATCATGAATACAAAAAATTATCAGGATCGCGCTTGGGGGTTAAGCATTTTACTGAAACTGTTGTCATTGGGACTGATTCTAGCAACTGGGAAAATGATTGGTACAGGGTTGCTGCAAAAAGGTGTTGTGAATGCAGGCTATTCACAAAGGAGTGCCATTGCACTGATTGGATTTGGGCAAGATACAACCCAATCAGTTACCGCGTGCAAGCGTTAATTTGACCAATCTCATCATGACGATTTTAATGGCGATTTGTTTGGTCGGTGTCCTTTTAATGGCTGCCTCTTTTTTCAATCAGATTTCAAGGGATGTTAGTCCATTTGATCCAGCTCAAATTAGAAAATTAAAGGTAATCGCATGGGTTGTTTTGTTAGGGGCACTGATCAAACCACTGCTTTACGCCATTTTAGTATCAAGCTTATCAGGTCAGTTATTTGTGTATTATAATTTAGGCTTTTTATTTGTCATCGGTTTGATCTTAACGGTGATGGTAGGTGTTTTTCAATATGGGGCTGACCTACAAAAAAGTTATGACGAAACGGTTTAGTCGATCGTGAAAGGAAAATAAAATGGCAATCAAAGTTAATTTAGCAAAGATAATGGCTGATCGTGACATCAGCTTACTGGCACTTTCTAAAAAAGTGGGGATCACGAATGTGAATCTCTCTAAATTGAAAACCGGCAAGGTCAGTGCTGTTCGGTTTTCAACATTGGATGCACTTTGCCAGGCCCTCGATTGCCAACCAGGTGATATTTTAGAACATGTTCCAGAAAAATAGAAAAGCGGTGCCTAACACACAGTAAATTCTGTGAGAGGCGCCGCTTTTTTAGGTGCTGCTATTTTTGGAAAGGAATATTTAATTGACTAGCTGCTAAATTAATTTGGTATTGTGTTTGTTGGCAGGTTCGTAGGGTCATGCCAGGGTCGGTTGCGTAAATGATCAAACCTAATTGATGGCCGGCAGGTAATCTGTAACGCATGGGTTGTAAGTCCAAATGAACGGTAAAGTCCTGATTTGGCACAATAGGGGTGATGGTGGCACTGTCAATGGTGTTTTCTAAATCTAAATGGCCTTTGGTGATCATTTTAAACGGTGTTGGTGCCGCTTGCGTGAATTCAACCAAATCGGTCCGTAACCAATGATAACCTAACTGATAGCCTTGTCGTTCGATAACGGTTGGGTCAGGTGTTAAACGACGGGCAACACCATAATCCACTAACATGGCACTTAATAAAGCGTGGGGCTGATCGACTGCAACGTTTAATTGAAGGTGAGCAGCGCCATCAATGATCAGCTCTTTTGCAATAGGTGGTGTTTTAAAGGCCAAGCTTTGCTGGGCCACAATGCCGGTTTGAGCAAATAATTGCTGTTCCCAATCCGTTACATTTTGCTGTGTCTCTAGGAAATGCTGGCCGCCATCATCTTGAAATTGTGCGATCTCATTCGGTCGTTGGGTGGGGTGGATCAATTGATGTGCGGATAACCCGTAATGCTGTTGCGGGTTATCCAGATGATTCCAATCGGTAGGCGTCAACCAAGTTTCCGGCTGGACGTTATCTTGAATGAGCACTTGCGGGAGGGTGTTCGTCGCTTGATTGGTAACGCCGAATAATTCTTGTGTGAGCCATAAGTTCATCATATCGGTGAAATCAATTGAAGGCATGTTATTCATATAAATATGTTTGCCTTGATGCAACATTAATTTATGCGTCACATGGGTGTGATGCAGTCCCTGCCAGAAAGTAGCGGGATTGCGTAACTTAACATTCCAATCATTCAGACCATGCACCAAAATCACAGAGGCCTTGACCTGATCGAGGTGCTTACGATAGTTACGTGCATCCCAAAAAGCATTATAGTCACCTGTGTTGCGATCTTGACCTGCTGATAGGTGTTGCAAGACTTGGTCAAAGGTGGGTTTGACTTGCTGATAATCGGCAGCATCTTTTTGGCGGGTAAAGCACAGCTTCGCCAACACATCAGCGTCTTCACCTTGACAATCGACGGGGGCAATCACAGCACCTTGGTCCCGATAATAATCATACCAACTGGAGATCGCGGCTTCCGCCACCACTGTTTTTAACCCCGGCACACCTGTGGTCGCAGCGGCTAAGGCCAATGTTCCTAAATAAGATTTACCAGTCATCCCAATCTTGCCGTTGCACCACCAAGCCTTAATGGCAATGCCATCCGTTTTGTTGGTAAAGGCCACGCGGTCACCGTGTAACCATTCGATAATGGCTGTGGTAGAAGCTGTTTCAGCAGGGGAACCACAAGTGCGCACGCCTTCTGAATCGCGCGTGCCGATGCCACCTGCAAAGACATTAATAAAGCCGCGTGGTAGTAGGTACTCATTTAAACTGTAAAAATTAGGTTCATCACAGGATACTTCTGTTTTTTGGCTGGTGCCGTGAATCGCGCGTGGTGCAGGTGTTGGCGCAAGTGGTTCAGCGGGAATAGCGGCCGGGACCGTGGTGGCAAAAGGACGGTTTACATTGTGCAGGTCTGCGTCCACATCATTGGTGCCGCGGTAATAGGGACTGGCTGTATACAGCACCGGTAACGTTAAGCCGTTTGCTGTTTCTCGCGGCCGTATAATCGTGGCGGCTAATAAATCACGTTTGCCATCGTGATCGGTATCCAGGTCAGATTCCACGTAAACGACTTCATGAATGGCCTGGTGAGGATCAAAAACGGCCACTGCTTTGCCGTTGAAAAATAGCGGGTGGGCAAAGTTTTGCGTCGCTTTAAAATAGCCGCGATTGGTCAGGTCATCTAAATAAGTGATCCCAAATTTTGTGTGCACCGTTAATAAGGTATAAAAATGTTGTAAAAAGTCCTGGGGTGTTTTCAAAGGGGTCATTAATAAGTTGAGCCCCACTTGGGTGATGAATTGAGCTGACTGATCGAGCTGAAAATCAGTGCCCACTTCAAATTGTAATAACTGTAAGGCAACGGTATTAAAGCGCGCTAAGTCCCAGTTGGCTGTTGGTAAGAAAGCTGCTAAGTTTTGCGTGTTTGTGACCAAGTAGCGCCCTAATGCGGCTTGCATCGTAACGGTGCTGCTGGTTTCTGGGAAAAGTTTTGCAAAAACAGCTTGGCTTAGCTCAGCTAAGGAAAGTGACTGATAATGACTGGGAATCAAATGCAATGCTTGTAGTTCCTGTTGTTGTGCGGCAAAGGATGTCGTCACTTGTGCAAATTGTTGAATGTGCATTTAAACATATCCTCCTAAATACGCTAGTGTCTATTTTGCTTCGCAAAAAGCTTATTTCCTCTAAACACAGTGCTGGTTATTTTCAGAAGACAACCAGTTTTGTGACACAAAGCGGTGGTGTTCGCTGATTGTCTCGTTTTGTTTGCGATTACTGAAGCAAACGATACCTTCATTATTCATGATTTTAATAAAAAGTACAACTAATGGTGAAAACCGCTAAAGTACAGGACAAAGGGTAAGACAATTGCAATGAGCCAAATAATATATTTTGCCCAGCTGGCATCGATCAAGTGATACAACAAGCTGGCCAGACCCCAAATGATAAAAATAATAATCCCTAAAATAATCCAGTGTAGCATCATCATCACCTCTTAAAGTTTTGAATATTAAGTCCATTTGAGCGGACGTTAATTTTGGTAGCCGTAACCCAACACACTAGTAGCGCCGCCTTTTTGGCGTACCTGCTTTGCTTACCTTAATTATACGAATGAAATAGAAAACACGTCAAAATTAACGCATGATCGAACGCCATTTTTTTGATATTGTGAAATAATCAGACTTTAAGCTGGCTGATTTTACAATGGATAAAGCCGATAATAATGATTTTTAAGGTAAATTTAAAACCCTTGTATATTTTTGGAGAATATACAAGAAATATCAAGAATAAAAACGCCGTTAATTCGACTAATTAACGACGTCTTGCTGGCAATTGTTTCTTAGAAATTCTTGTTACTTCTTAATTAATGGCGGAAAAATGGCGGATTTTGTCATATTTTGCCGGATTCTAGGGCAGCAAATGGCGGACTTCCGTCAAATGTCCATGAACTTGATCACGTTCCGCTGTCCTTCTTCAGTGCCGGTGTCGTACGCCATGGTCATTTCTAGATTCTTATGGCCTAGAATGTTCGCCACGTCTTTTCTGTCTTCCGCCATTGGTATGGCGAAGGTAGCGAAAGCGTGTCGCATTAAATGCGGGTAAATGTAAAATCCCAATTTTTTTGATATTTTTTTGAAGCACCGATTCATCCAATGGTAATCAGCAGGGACTCCGTCACGATTAACGACGATAAAACTATCGGGGCCACATTCATGGCGGTTCTTATAGCGAATTTCTTTAGATTCCCGCATTGCGGCGGCCAATATGTTCGCACATTTGAGCGATATCGGGACAGTTCGTCGTGATAAATCAGTTTTTGTCTTTTCCTGTCCCTTTGGGACTTCTTTTGTTCGCGTGGTTTTGACAAAAACGTGATCTTGATAAACGCTTTTAAACTGCATTCCCAATATTTCGGCGTGACGTAGTCCGTACAGACTCAAATAAAAAGCTCCCAATTCCAACGGAGAAAGCATTATTTCGGCGATTTCGATTGCTCTATCATAAGTGTCCTTTGATATTGCAATGTTGCGCATGTGTTGGCCTGTCGGGATTTGCATGCGTTTGATTTTGTTTACAACCACAACTTCGTTTTGAATTGCATCATTGATCATTGCCGAAAACATATTGTGAACCAGGCGTAGCGTAGATGTCGAATACCCGATTTTGCCGTTTGAACGTTCGACTGTGGCAAGTTCGTTTAGGTACTGCTGAAACTCTTGATGATTGATGTCTGTCAAAAAAACATTCGCATATCTCGGCAGAATATAGTTATTAAAGATAGCTTTGTAGCTAGCTTCTGAATCTTTTGCCCACTGACCGATTTTGACACGCTTGTTGAACCACGCTTCGTAGTATTCTTGTACCGTCACATTCTTAGCTTTGCCGTTCAATAGTGTAGCCTCGCGAAAAGCCTCATCTGCCCAGATGGCAGCATCTTCTTTGGTCTCAAATCCTTGTCGTTCGAAACGGTTTACCACGCCCATAATAGTGCGTTTAAATGCCACTCGGTAAACTCGCTTTTTAGTTGCGGTCTCGTATGAATGTATGCGAGAATCCGACTTTAGTTTTGTATCGTTGATGTATTTCATTTTTGGTATGATCCTTTCTCTTTTAACCGGGCTAGGATTTTTTAGGAGAAAGTGGGCAACACCTCCTTTCAAGGTAATAGGGGCTATTCAAATTCGATGCTGATCAGCGATTCGTCCACGCTTTCAAATAAGTCGTTTTTATCAAAGAAGGTGAGCCACTCTTGCCGCGGGTCCATTCTGTTTTTAGGTACTTGGGCTTGCAGCGTGTTATAGAGGTTCTGTGTGACGTCCTTCCACATACGATCAACTTCGCGGTCGAGTTTTATCTGGTCCCAGCGTTTAGATTTCTGGCGAGCCTTGTTTTTATCATTTTGATAGTCGAGGGCGCGATCGTAAAAGGCGTCCTTATTATGGATATGGTCCTCTAAGTAATCTACAAATTCTTGATAGTGCATGATATTACCTCCAAGCTAATGAATTTTATATGACGATAGGTGTAAACGACCATCAGAAGCATGATGTATAAACATTTTCTTTCATCCAGTCTTCGAAAATACGCGTTTCCATCAACTTTATGCCGAAATTTTCCGGTACCGGTCCTTCACCGGTATGATCAGTTAGAGATGCGTGCCAGTAGAGCTTGCCCTTGTATCGCTCGGTTGTCAGGATGATGTCAGCTAAATCTGGAATGCGATATATTTTTTCTTTAACGAGATTAGGATTCATGGATTTCATTAATCCGAAGTGTGAGCTAGCTGTTATGTCAAGAATTACCATGTAAATCACTCCTATATTTAAAACTTTAGTTCGTCTGCTACTCTAATTTTACGAATATACGTTCTTTTCGTGTGTTAAATAATAGCCCGGTTAGGGGCCATTATTGTGCTAAATTGAACTGAAAAATCCTTTTGAAAATCCGGTCATACCAAGATAGAAGAAAATAACCGCGAATACAATTAAGACAACACCTGCAACTATTTTCTTATTTTTGATAGTCATAGCACCTAATACTACTGAAATGATTGCAAGGATTGGAATAAATAGTGAGATGACAGCAGTTATCCAGCCCCACAGCAAAAATGTTCCAGTTTTTTGTGGTTTGGCAGGCGCTGAAGACGCGCTAACTGGTTGAGTATTTGCTGGTTCTTCGTATGTAGATGCACCGTGTGCCTTTGCGTCAGTTTTTAGTTGACTAGCTCCACATTTTGGACAAAACTCAGCATCTATATTAATTTTTTCGCCACATTTAGTACAAAATTTAGTTTCTTTATCCATGATGAATCTCCCTTTTATTCGAATTAATAACCGTAATCATCTGGTGCGGTACCCTTATCTTCGATTTTTGCAGTTTTGTTAAATGAAGGCACGGTGTTAGAATCACCGTTTGTGGTTTCGTATGTTGTTGTGCCTTTAAAGTTGGCGTAGAAGGTGATTAAATCGTCTTCTAAAACGCGGCTGCCTTTCAAAATTGAAGGATCATATTTAACCATTGCAATGTCGTCGCTGTCACCGTTGATATAAACCATTAGTAAATCAGAAGATTCATCAACTTGCATGATTTGACCAGTTAAAGCAAGCTTTTGCCCTTTGTACTGATTAGGATTGCGCGCGATTTGGTCAAACGATACGTTGCTTTGATAATCAGCGGCGTTAAAAGGCTTAACCTCAGTACCTTTATTAGCTGGCACAACGAGTTTTAGCTTGTTTTTAACGTTGTTCACGTTTTGAATCTTGCTTGATTTTTTATTTGCGCTCTTATCAGGTGTGAAGTAGTAAACTGCACTGTCTTTATCAACTGCCTGTACGCTGGTTTTCCAATGACCTTTTTTGTTGACCTTGACTGTGCCTAGCTTGCTGTAATGAGTTGGGTCATTACCAGTCTGATCGGCTAGCACATAAATTTTAGAACTCTTTTTAGCGGTTCCTTTGATAGTGTACCAATCGTCGCCTTTGTACCGGTCACGCTTAGAAGTTACTTTGTTGGTTGAATCTGCACTGTTGATTGTTAAATTGTTCTGTGGAATGCTAATTTTTGCTGAAACGTCGCTGGTGATTCCTAATCCCCCGATAACGAAACCACCGAATACAAGACCTACCACACCTAATTTTTTTCTCATTTAAAAACTCCTCCAATGATGTTAAAATATATTTGTATAATATAGCTTCATATTGGATTTAGTCCACATATCACTCCAATGGTATGTGGATTTTTTTGTTTTACGAAAGCAAATAATCCTGTCCCTCAATGGGTAAACCGTAATCTGCCGACAATTCCTGTATTAGATCCGGCTGCTCGCCGTCGTGTTCTTCTACATAAAGAGAGTAGATGAGACTGGCCGCAAATGCGTCAGCATTTCTTTCTGACGAACTTTTCGCTCGTTGATTAGCAATGTAGTAACCAGCAAAACCTTTATCTGACAGCAAATGTCCCAATTCGTGTGCGCAAACAAAGTAGCGCCGCGAATCATCACGAATTGATTGATCCAATAGAACAAGCGATTCGCCTAATACCCACGCCGTTTTCCCAAGTGGGTGTCTTTCCATATCAACCCAGCGCACATCAACATTCAAAAAATCACACAACCTAAACGGGTCAGAAGTCCGATAGGTGAGTTTAAGCTTTGCTAAGTTTTCTGCAACAGCTCTATTCATCTAAATCACTCCTGATGTTCCCGTTTCCTCTTGTTTTGTAGCTTTTCCCAATAGATGCTAGTCAAAATACCATCAAGGCGTTGTTTATCCTTTTCACTCAATTCTTCGCCTTTATAAGCCATTCCGACATTGTCCTCAATCATTTGCTCCAAATCAATAATATCTTTCTTAGTGGCCCAAGCAGGAGCTTGATTTTTTCCTAAAAGATAATCCGTTGAAACGTCGAAAACGTCGCTTATCTTCTTTAATTCGTCACTAGAAACCTTTCTGCTACCACTTTCGATTTTACTCATGGCAGATTTCTCTAGGCCGATTCGCCGACCTAATTCGACCTGTGACATGTCTACGCTTTCCCGTAAATCGACAATTTTTGCGCCTAATTCTTTATCGGCCATACCGAACCTCCGTTCGTTGCTTTATTCACAACTTAATTGTAGCAGGGTTTCTAAAAAAGATACTATTTGTTGTTAAAAAAGAAACAAAAAGCATTGACGTTTCTAAAATCACAACGTATAATGAATTATGAAAGTTGCGATAATAGAAACGAGGTGATTTTATGCAATACCAAGTCAACTTGAAATTTATCAAAGAAGAACGGCTGAAAAGGGAATTAACCTTACAACAGATGGCTGATAAATTAGGTGTTAAAAGCAAGTCAGACTACTTTAAACGTGAAACAGGGGATACCAATTTTAAACCTGCCGAATTGCCTGTATTAGCTGAATTGTTTGGGGTAGATCTTGAAAAAATTTTTGTCAAATCGTTTCGAAAATCGAAACAAGAGGTGAGCTAAATGGCTAAGCGAATTCCAGTCCCTGGCAAGCTAGACGGCTACACAGGGCAAATGTACTACGCGTTTAACAATCGCGGCAAGTTGACAGTAGTCAATAGCAACGTGACTAATCGCATTTTGAAGCAATACCGGTTGGAATTGACCAACTCGGAAATTAAACGGCATGGGCTTCAAGGGCTGCCGTTTGAGGAGGTAATCGAATGAGCATTACAGATGAACTTCACTTGGTGAAGCAAATCACCGAGATAAACGAATCGCTCAAAACTATTGCACGTAGTCTTGAGCGAAATCGAAGTGAAGATATTAGCCGAGAGGTTAAGCGTGAAGTTAAGAATCAGCTTAATCTTTTGGGAAACAATCTGGAAAAGCAGTTTCCAAAGCTGTAAGAGCGGCTTCGGCGGCCAAGGTAGTTGCTGCACCGGTTAACGCTTTTAAATCATCACTTGCAGCATCAACTTTGTCTTGTTGCCAATCCTTTAAAGCTTTCTTTACTTCTTTGATTCCGGGTTGATTGTCCAAATTCATTCACCTCCTCGGAATCATTATCGCATCTAAGAGGTGAAAAAACATTAGGAGGTAATCGAATGATCACAATGACATTGCAGCATGCTAGAACGCTCGTTGGACAGCCGCTAAACCAGTTTGGCGACGCATTAGCGCCAATCGACGTGGCTAGTTTAACCAATCTTTGCAATTACATCTATATGTATCATGCGGCACCAACAACTGACCCAGTAATCATTGGCGACGCTGTCAGGTTCGTACCTGACGAGTTATTCAATTGTCAAAGGGCGGAGGTGATGGCATGACTAAAGAGCAATTGATCAAAGCGGTCGCGAAACGTCGCCCTGACATGCCACTTGAGTACATCAAGAATTTCTCGATTAAAGCGTTAGAAAACATCTTGATCGTTGAAACTCACCGAGACGAGGAAGAACTCGCCGAAGAAGCTTTTATTGCACAACTCTAGATTATCAATTTGATACCCGAAAAGTTAGTATCTTATTTCGGAATTAAAAAGTGAGGATACGAGATGTACTTGAAAAAAGTTAGAACCGATCTGAACTTGACACAGAAGGAATTTGCAAAGCGACTTGGCTATTCAAAATCGCATTACAGCAAAGTTGAAGGTGGTTTCGTAAAACCTAGCTATGATTTTTTGCTAAAGGTTTATAACGAAACAAATTGTGATATGAACGGATTTTTCAAAAAAAGCCTACTCCAACCGGCATTGGAATAGGCTGCGAAATTTTTAAAAGTTCAAACAATTACCGGCTTGTTACCACAGTATCGCTGGTATCGTCGTCCAGCACTGCATGTGGAAGAGCTATTCTGATCGCCAGTCTGGGTCAGCATACACGAAGTATTTAAGCAATTTACAAGATGATTTGCGCAAACCCAGTAAATTGCAAGCGAAACCTTCCCCTTTTAACGTTGCGGCCAACTATGGGCATCAACAGTCGAATGCCAAGTGAAACATGATCAGCAATAGCTACATGAACACAGTGTTGTTCAAAAACTGTGTCAAAAGAACCACTCCTCTTTGCAAGGAATTTTGAACAGATTAATTATATCTATATTTCCTTAAAAAAGAAACATTGAAGGGAGGTGAAGGATTTGGGCAAAGATTACAAGTTTGCTAAACAATTGCAATTGAGATTTGAAGAAACGCACATTCGCAAAAGCAAGGCTGCTCAGCAAATTCACGTAGCGGCATCAACCATGAGCGACTATATCAACGGTGAGTATGCCGTCAGCCACGATAGTAAAAAGGCCTTAGCAAGTATGCTAGGGGGCTTGGCGCTTCGCTGGTCATCGGGTAGAGCGGATTTCCATATTATCAGTTTCATGGACGACCCGAAGCTCAGAGCGGACGTTTTTGCGGCAATCGTATCAGCCAAAAAAGAAGAACGTGAGCGTTTGGAACAAGAGCAACACTATCAGGAACTGGTCATTGAGAGGCCTGGGTATATTACACGGGCTGATCAAGAGTTTATGGATTCGTACTGGAAAAACGCCATTGAGGAAGTTGCGGCTGAAATCACGAAGCTGATACGTCTGGCCAAATATGAAGGCCGCGACCCGCAACCGTTGATTGACGCTTTTAACGACGCTCTAGGCGGCTAGGAGGTGAGAAATATGGGATTGACAGTGCTTAACGGTGGCTCAGAACGTGAGTCTGAAAACCAAATGGAATTAACTACACATGAGCGTAACTTCTTGGCGGAATGGCGAAATGTTGTTCGTGAAGAAAATGAAGCTCTTTATAAGAAACTAAAAACATCCTCTGAAAGTGATGAAGCTGAGAAAGGCGACATTATGAACAGAACTCGATTAGAAGAGGAATTGAAAAAGCGCGGCTTACACATAGGCCATGAAAAAATTGCGCGAATGGTTAAAACACCGGGTTTTCCAAAGTGCCAAGTTGGCAAATATAAAAATCCAATGTTTTCGCTGAAAGCAGTCACAAAATGGATTCAAGAACAACATTAAATTAGCCGGGCTAGGTGATTAGTTGTTTAGATTTTTTTAGGAGGAATTAGTATGACATTACTAGAAATTTCACTTGTGCTTTTGATGTTCGCCTGCTGGAATCATTTTTGGCTAGACGAAGACGAACCGAAAGAACCCAAACGGGCCGTTGAACAGCCTGAAATTGACTATCGCAAACGCGACGAAGTCTTTAAACGAGGTGATGAAATTGCACGAAGTTTGGAACGTCGTGATCACGCGGCATAAAAAAAGAGCCACCGGTGCGGCAACACCAGAGGCTCAGACACAGTTCAAATTAACTTATATCCTGATTTTACCACATCAAGGAGGTTATGAACATGCGTAGAAGAATTCCAGTTCCTGGTGATCTCGCACAAGATGAACGTTTTGGGGAAATGTATTACGCATTAACCAAAAAAGATGAACTTTGCATGATTGGTATTCAAGCAAGTCCCAACACCATGAAACGTTATCGGCTTGAATTTACTGCCGAAGAAGCAGAACGACATGGGCTTTCCAATCTACCTTATGAGGAGGTAAATGAAAATGCTACAAAATAATATTTTTACCAACGTTGACGTGACGCAAGCAAATTTAGCAGCTGACGCTACTTTTGCTGATAAGCAGTACATTGAGAGTTTTCAAGGCCAGGAGCTAGTTCCTGGTTTTAACAAGATTTGGAAATTCGGTACTGAGTATTTCGACATTGAAGACGCATTAGACTTTGTCATTCATCTTGGTGCAGATCACTTACCGGAAATCGCAGACGGGTTGCGGGTGACTGATTACAAAAGCGACCAGTTAAGCGTTGATGATGACACTTACGTCCTCAAGCAAGACCGTCATGATTCCCTGGCATTTCAAAGCGACGAAGTTGTTGAATTCCTCCAAGAGATTGGAGCACATGAGGTGAGCGAAGATGAGTGAGAAAAAGGATAGCTTGTTCCGTCGATTGAGCTCCATTGACTGCTCAAATCATATCGACACAATCGACAACAAAGGATTCAAATTATCATATCTGTCGTGGGTTTGGGCTTGGCAAACAATTAAATCAATTGACCCCGACGCCAAGCGTGAATTTCGTGAATGGGATGAAATCGGCCAAGATGGTCAATCTACTGGTCGTAAAGTGCCATACCTGCTAACGCCTAGCAACGGTTGCATGATCGAGTGCACGGTGACGATTGAAGGCCATTCTGAAACTGACACGCTGTATGTCATGGATCACCGCAATAAATCAGTTGGCAATCCTGATATGGGGCAAATCAACACTACTAAGCAACGGTGCTTCGTTAAGGCCTGTGCTTTACAAGGATTGGGCCTGTACATTTACGCTGGTGAGGACGTACCAACGCCAGCAGAAGACCCAACACCTAAAAAAGTAAGTGCTACACAAGCAAAAGTACTGGATGGCGTTTTCGAAGTAATCGCTGAATTGTCTGGGAAATCCAAGCAAGAAATGATTTCCTGGTCTTTTGAACACAGCAGTATTAAAGAAGTACCACTTGAAGACCTTTACGGTTCTGAGTATGGAACGCTTCTAAAATGTGCTAGCGAGTTAAAGGCTAAAGCTGAGAGTAAAAAGAAAGAACGAAAACTTGAGAAAGCCGCGGCTAAATAATGAAACTGATTGGCAAATTGATTAGGATTTCAGGCAATCAAGTGACAATTGAATTAGACGACGCTTCGTTGTTTTACAAGCTTATGAAATTTGTCAGCGGCAAGCAGTTGTCAGTTCAATTGGACGTTGAAGATGGTCGAACAATATCGCCTGAACAGCGTGGCAAAATTTGGGCTTTAATTCGCGATACAGCTGAGTACACCGGAGACACCGAGGAATACTGGGAAGACCGTTATAAGGGCTATACACGCGAGATATTCAGCTATGAGCCGTACTCACTGAGCAATTGTTCAGTTGAGCAAGCTAATAACATGATCTATACGATTTTAGAATTTTGTTTTAAGTACGAAGTTCCATTTCGAACTAAGACTTGGGATTCATTACCGGATGATTTCCCACGAAACTGGTGGTGCTTACGGTATCGCAAGTGTGCCATTTGTGGCAAGCACGCCGATATAGCGCATCAGTACACGGTCGGTATGGGACGCAACAGACGCAAGATTAGCCATGATGGTATGTACCTCATGGCTTTGTGCCGGGAACATCATCAAGAACAGCACAGAATCGGGATTGATACGTTTTTAGGAAAGTATCATATCCGACCAATCAAATTAGACAAAGAGGAGCGCGTCAAACTCCATCTAGAAAGCTGGAATATAGATGATCAACAAAACAGTCCTGATCGGACGGTTAACGAGAGATGTTGAAATCCGCTACACAGGTAACGGTACAGCTGTTGGACAGTTCATATTGGCCGTTAATCGCCAATTTACGAATAAGCAAGGCGAACGAGAAGCGGACTTTATCAATTGCGTAATCTGGCGTAAATCAGCTGAAAACTTAGCTAATTTCACACATAAGGGTTCGCTGATCGGCATTGATGGACGGATTCAAACACGAAACTACGACAACAAGGACGGTCAACGGGTTTATGTGACCGAGGTGGTCGTTGATAACTTCTCATTACTCGAATCACGTAATCAAGACCAAAGCAATAATCAGGGTGGCCATGGTAATGCCACACAGCAAAATAGCAATGCTACTGGTTACTCAAAGCAAAAGCCGCCAGCTAACCCACAAAACAAAGACCCATATCAAGCTGATGGCATGAACATTGATATCAACGACAATGATTTACCTTTCTGATCGCTGATTGTGGCGGGTGGGAGGCATTAAGCAACAAGGAGGTGTATTCATGGACTATTTCAAACAGCGTCGCGCTTGGAGAAAGCTGAAACGGGATCAAATAGATGTCTCAACTGGCCAAAACAATCTGTATCGCGAGTTACTAGACTACGCGAACGATGAAGGCAAGCTAGACGAACTATTTACCTTAAAGAATTCTGCATTGGCCGACCTGACTGGATTATCAGAAGCTGGCTTGAAAAAGGCCAGAAACGAATTAGTCCAACTTGAATTAATAAAATACATTCCCGGTAAACGAAACAAACAGAAGCCAAGGTATCAGATAATTCAAATTTACAACAAAAGTTGGGATACCAGTTGGGCTACTAGGGATGATAAAAGTAGCTCAACTAGTACGGTAACTAGTAGCTCAACTGGTAACCCAACCCGTAGCTCAACTGGTAGCTCCAAAGTACTTACTAGTACTAGTGACCTTAACTTGACTAATACTCTAAACACTAACGTTGAAAGCGTGAGTGTGCCCAAGACTGACCCAACTGGTGATTTTGTGACCAAGGTCTGGCCAGCTTATCCGAAAAAAGGCGGCTTCCAGTTTGCGCAAACCGCATTTGTTGAGGCTGTCACCTCCGGTGAGACCACTACGGAAAAAGTATTAGCCAAGATTGACGAATACAAGCAGTTTATCGCGCTAAATCAAATCCAATCGGGCTTTGTCAAAGGTGCTAGAAGCTGGTTTGAGGGCCATGGCTGGATGGACGAATACGATCTGGCAGCACCGCAAAAACGGCCTGACACTAAAGATCAACCGGCTCAAAAAGAGACGCTGCCAGATTGGGCACAGCCTGGCTATACACCAGAGCAAGAGCCTACAAACGAAGCTGCCAGCGGATTAGAAGACTCATTGGCGGGGCTGAGAAAGCTGAGGCAAGAACATGGAGTTTAGTCACACTTTTAATCTGGCACCTGTACCTCAAATCAGACCGAGAGCGGCACGTACTCGCCTTGGTGTCAGCTTGCATGACCCTAAAAATGTCAGCCAGTTTAAAAAGGCGGTTGCCATGGAGGCTAAGCTGACATACCGGGATAAGCCGCTAGAGGGGCCATTACGGATTGACCTGGTATTTTACCGACCAATCCAAAACAGCCTCTCAAACAGGCAAAAAAGGCTACGTGAAGCAGGCCAGATACTGCCAGCGGTCAAACCGGACTTAGACAATTACATCAAATCGTTTTTGGACGCATTACACGGCGTTTACTGGGTTGATGACAACCAAATTTGCGAAATACACGCTAAAAAATACTACGGGGCTAGGCCTCGAATCGAAATCGAAGTGAGTGAGATAAATGAGTGATCCAAGATACGTAGAGCATCCAAAGTTTGCCGCTGGCGACACAGTAATTGTCAGCGAATACCGCTTTGGGGATGACACTTTTAAAAATTTTAAGGCCGTCGTTGAAAAGATGTATGACCATAGCGCCATGGTTGACCCAATTGGAATTTTACTAGTCGAAAAATTGACCAAGTTCCAGCTGTTTGGCGGCAACGGCAATATTATTGTCAGCTTCAAAAAAATGAAATTGGCAACCAAATCAGATCCAAAGCCACGAACGGTTCGGAAAAAGAAACTTGGCAAACTATCACCGCGGAAAAAGGAAATCGTCAATTACTGCCGCGACAATCCAAACGCAACACCTCGGCAGATTGCTTATGACGTTGGTGAACGTCTTGGGTATGTCTATAACGTGCTCAACACACAGAAAATCAAAGTAAATCGAACGAGTTCGGCTTATGATACCAACATTTTGCCCAACATGGACAGAATTCGCCAGTTGCTACTAAACGGCAATTCGGCTAGACAAGTTAGCCGAGCAATTGGCCTTAGCTCAAGCGCGCTTTCTGGATATGCCCAATCCCACCCAGACCTACAAGAAATACTAAATGAAACCAAAGAAATCCGGCAAAAGCAAGAAGCCGCAAGAATGGTGCGTAGGGCTGATTTTATGCGAGCTAGTCGATGAAAAACGTGCAACAGAAGTTGAGTTATAAGCAGATAAAGGCCAATACCGAGCAGTGGAAAGCTGATCAGCAAGTGAATTTGTTACTAGCAGCAGTGATCCACACGAATCGTGAGGCTGACAGAATCAGAGGTGACAAATGATGTCACATTACGTGTATATGGGCGGCGCTAGCTTTGCGTTTGCCTTGGCACTATGCAATATGGTGCTGACAAATCATTTCGGTGCGGCTATATCGCTAATCGCATGTGTAATATTTTTGATCACTGCGAAAATTGCAGAAGAAAACGGGAGGTAACAAACATGGCAAAAAAACAAAAAGGTATCGAATTTAATTTGACTCAAATCGCTAACGATGGGTTACAAGAAAAGTTTGACCAGGAAATGAAAAAGCTGGCAGATAACATTTTAGATCCTAATACCGAAGCTAAAAAGGTCCGCAAGGTGCAGTTAGAGCTGAAATACACGCCAACCGATAATCGTGAGGTCGTATCGGTCGAAGTGGCAGTTAAGTCAACGTTGGCACCACAAAAGGGCGTTACTACGTCGCTGATGTTGGGCCGCAATCAAAAAGGCTCAATCGAGGGTAGCGAGTTACGATCGGGCGCCAAGAATCAGACGTACATTGACGAGAATGCCGAACTGCGAACCGATAAAGGCGAACTGATCGACGAGAATGGCGAAATCAAGAAAAATAGCGGCGTCATTGATTTTCGGAAGCAAAAACAAAATTAGGGGGAATTAATCATGGATATGACAAAAGAAGCTTTAGAAACATTACAAGAAACAGCGGTACAGGCGGCAGGCAAATCAATTCAAGTTGTTGATGGCATGACATTTGGTCGTGATCACTACGGTGAGTGGAAACGTATTCGGGCAATTAGCCCAGCCGAAGAAGCGTTGGCAGTACATACGCTCACTGGCCTGGTTGATTACATCAAAACGAATGCTGATCGGCGAGATAAAAAGTTAACGATTCACGTCAAATCAGAAACACAAGTGTTGTTACTTAGCCCATTAGACGACTACGGAACACGTGAAGTGTTAGTTGATGCCAAGCCAATTTTGCCTGCATTCACTTACGGGAAATTCTATGGTTCGGAAGAACTAAATATCAAATTACAGGCCGGATTTATCGACAGTGAAGACCGCTCGGTGATTTTACGAGTAATCGGTAATTTGAGAGATGAAGATGTTCGCAATTATACAGATGACGGCGTTAGCCAGGCAGTTGAAGTTAAATCTGGGATTGCAAGTGCCGCTGATGCAGCCGTTCCAAATCCAGTCACATTAGAACCATATCGGACGTTTGTTGAGATTGAGCAGCCGGAAAGCCAATTCATTTTTCGCATGCAAAAAGGCGGTATGGCCGGATTGTTTGAAAGCGACGGAGGCATGTGGCGCAATGAAGCAATTGCTCGCATTTCTGACTACTTGGCTGACAAATTAACCCAAGAAATCGCTACCCGTTATATCCGTATTATTGCCTAGGCGAGGAGGTGCGCCATGCAAGAATTACTAACAGTAACCGAAAACTCAAATCATCAGCAAGTAGTATCAGCACGTGAATTGCACAGAGCTTTAGAACTGACGACTCGTTTTAGCAAATGGGTGTCTCAAAACTTTGATGAGTTTGTTCAAAATGAGGATTTTAGCCCTGTAACTGCGGTTACGCAGCAGAACCAGCACGGTGGTACCAAGGCAATTCAAGATTATGCGTTAACAATCGGCATGGCAAAAGAATTGTGTCTCATGAGCCACACCGAGTTAGGTAAGACTTATCGCCGCTATTTTATCGAGTTGGAACGGAAATGGAATGATCCAGCTGAAATCGTTAAACGCGGTTATGCCATTTTGCAGGACGAAAATGCTCAACTAAAAATCGAAAATAGCAAGATGAAACCAAAAGCGCTATTCGCTGATGCGGTAGCAGCTAGTTCGACAACCATCTTGATTGGTGACCTTGCTAAAATCTTGCGAGGTAATGGTGTCAGTATCGGTCAAAATCGGCTTTTCCAATTGTTACGTGACAAACACTACCTGATCAGTCGAAAAGGTGTCAGTTACAACATGCCAACACAGAGCGCTATGGACTTGGGACTGTTCGAAATTAAGGAAACGGCAATTACTCATTCTGATGGTCATGTGACGATCAACAAGACGCCAAAGGTAACTGGCAAAGGGCAGGGTTACTTTATCAATCTGTTTTTAGAGCGTTTGCCACAATCCGTAGATAAATCAAAAGCATAAATGCCGTTATATCGACGTTTATATCAATAATCAAAAATAAATCAAAAGGAAGCGTAGATAAATGGACAATCGAATCTTACTACCGGGGGTGTCCCTGATTGGGGAATTACTAGCCAAGGAAGAATTGCTGGTTGATAGTGAAAAAGATATTTCAACAGCATTCAAGCCGAATCGCAAGGATTCGGAAATCATGAGTGAATTGATAAAGCTAGATGGTGATTCGAAATCGGTTGAGTACTTTGATCAACATAGTCATGAATTGACCGACAGTGCTTATTGGTTTGGACTTTCGACGCTGTGGGTAGGTAGTGCTAATTGTGCTGATTTAGAGACCTGGAAGCGATTATTCAGCAGTAACCGTCCAAATCGAGCCATCAGTCTCATGAAACCGAGTGAGCTTAAAGCTCTCAAAAAGTTACCCAACAAAATTAATCTATTTCGAGCACAACAGCCAGGTGAGACCGACTGGATTGCGTACTCAACGAATCCAGCAGTTGCCGCACGGTTTGCGGTTATGAAAAATATTAGCGAAATATCGGTGTTTAGAACTAAAAAACCTAATATTTCAGCCTTGTTTTTACGGCGAAACGAGTACGAAGCAATCGTGCTAGACAAGCGAATGGTCAAAAAAGTAGATGTGCTTTACATGGGGGTAACGGAATGATTGAAAACACGAAACATGTTTATGTGACAACTGGTCTCGTTGATGATATCGACGAAATTCTTATGCTTGTGGCAAGTAGGAGTGTTGACCGATCAGTTAGTTTGCGACGAATTTTTGATAAATTAAGTGGTCGATTAGGGCCACAGGTGCAACTTTACAATTTAACCGAAAATATCCAGATGTGGTCAGAAGCCAGAAGGCTGGATAAGCAAGATCCGACGAAACAACTAATCAAAATGCAAGAGGAACTAGGCGAGTTAGCGCAAGGATATCTCAAAGAAAAACCTGCTCAGGTAATCGACAGTTTAGGCGATTTGCTGGTGGTCATCACAATCTTTTGCCAGCAGGAAGATTTGGAGCTGGCGGAAGTTTTACAAGAGGCCTGGAATCAAATCAAAGACCGCCACGGCAAGATTGTAGACGGGACATACGTAAAGGACAGTGATTTAAATGGCTAGGCCACTAGGCAAGATTGAATTTGCTGAAAAAGCGCAAAAAGCCGTTGACAAGTACTGTGCTAGCCGACCACGCGACGAGTGTTTTAGAGGCTTGTTTAGAGGCGAGGCAGTGTCAAGCGTAGTCTTGTGCTTAACGTTTCCGGACTGCAACTATGCCCTTGTGACGCATGGCCCACTTGGTACTCAGCAATATGAGGTGATTAAATACAGCGATTCAGACGATTTAGTTGTCCGAGTATTTAGGCCAAGACTTACGCAAAAATTCAAGGAGGACGAGCTAAATGGCTAAATTCTACGACATTATCACGCGAGAAGCCGAGATGTTCGATGGCTCACCAGAAATGTGTGAGAAGTACGGGATTATGCGATTAGAGTCAAAAATCAGCAACCATTACACCCGAATCGTTTATGCGTGTGATGGTTGGCAACCAGCAATCGGTGATTATCTTGAGAAAAACAGCGTAGCTGTTAGCGCCATTCCGCTCAGATTGCGTGATAACGAGTTGCCAGTTGTGCCAAGTTGTGTTGATCGGTATATCAGAGACCATAAGGCTCAAAACTGGACACTGGAAGACGCATTAACTGACGCCGAGGACATGAATATGCCAGATATGGACCGTCAAACGTTTAAATGGTTTTATCAGCAAGGACTAGATAAGTTTGCGATTGCCTGGCTGATCGGGTACAGCGTAGCTGACAATGATGACGAGTGTTTTGCGTAGGGAGGGTTAAGAATGACGAGATTACAACAGCTGAGAGTGAATAGAGGCCTAACACTAGTTGAATTGTCGGAAAGAACGGGTATAGCACAATCCACACTGGGCCACTATGAACGCCAAATACGTAATCCAAAAATCGAAAATTGGAAAGTACTGGCCAACTTTTTTGGAGTGTCGGTGAGCTATTTACAGGGAAACAAAAACGGTAAGGAATGTCCATATTGTCATGGCGGCCGCAATGCTATGCCAATAGTCCAAAATCGGACTTCTTTTCTAGGTTTTGACGTAAAGGGAATGATTGCCTTTGGAAATGATGGCACATTTGATATTGATCCAGAGTACCCACGATTTAAATTCTGCCCAATGTGCGGCAGAAAATTAGGAACGGAGGAAACGAAATGACAACGGAAGAAAAAAATACAGTTTTGCAAACAACGCTATTGTTCCTGCTGATGCCAGTAATGGTCGTTATTAGTAGCCTGACGCTAGCATATGGCTGGAACACTTATTTACCGACAATTTGGAGTGCAGCGCCTAGCATGAATTGGGCGCAGGCATTCGGGATAACGATCACACTAAGAATGCTATTGCCTAACGGTTACTACGAGGAAGAGCCGGACATGACAACTAGATTTTTCAATATGATCGGCAAACCGCTGGTATTGCTACTGGCGCTGTGGTTAGGCCATTTTTGGTTATAGGAGGCTGCCAAATGAGTGATAGACCAGACATAACTAAGCGACTAAGTGACCTAGTCGTCAAGCGGTTGGTATCTCAAGGCGAATACTGGAGCCGAGAAGTAGTTTTTGACCAGCTGACGGATGACGAGCGGCGAATTGATTTTGTGGGATTTAAACCTGGTCAAACTAGCATAAATACCACGGCCGCCACGGTCGAGTTAGGCGAGTTTAGCTGCTATGAGGTTAAATCTTGCATGGGTGATTTTAAATCAGGCCACGGGTTGAGCTTTTATGGTGATCGCAACTATCTGGTAACGACGCAAGAATTTGCTGGGGAACTACATCAAAAGATTATGTTGCCAAATGTCGACGCGGTATTGTGCCCTGATAAAAACTGGACGAGGTTATATCAAAAGTTTACCCCAGGCCCTACTCGCAATCGGACTAAGCCGGCGTCTGAAATGTTATGGAATATTGTATTAGCTCATGGTCACCGAAATGGCTATAAGGAAGGTGAGTAACATTAACCAAGCAGATTTTAATAAAATCGCTATTGCCTTGGTCGTCAAATACCTTGATGAGCACCCAGAATACAGGCAATGGCTACTTGATCATGGCTCAGAGTTAGAACCACAGATTGTTGAATCGAGTGATGACGATAGTAGTAATTGGGCATGGCTCGTTGTAATGCCTGATCCAAGGTATTTCGCGGTTAACTACATCAGCGAAAGGCACCTGACCGCGCTGACGGGGCCGGATTTGAAAACGAGGTACTACACGGCAGATGAAATTGTCTATCTCTAGGTGGTATCTACGCCGCTGGCACTCAACGCTGAAACAGTACGTCTACCTCTATGACGACGGCAAATGTCTAGTCGAGTACAGTGACGAGACTTAGAACGGCGTTTACGGCGGCGAAATTGGTGAATATGGACACATCAAAATATGAAAAGGTGAGACTAATGAATTTTGGACAAGCAATTGAAAAATTAAAAGCAGGAAAACCAGTAGCACGTATGGGCTGGAACGGGAAAGACCAGTACGTCTACATGATCACAGGCAAGGAGCTATCAAAAGGGCTGAAATACGGCTACGGTGAGTACGAAGGCGAACCGCGGTTTACGGACGTTTTAGCCATCAAAACCACAGCAAATCAAATTCAAACGGGTTGGTTGGCTAGTCAGTCTGACATGCTAGCTACGGATTGGTTTGAGGTGGATCAGTCGGAAAAAAAGTACAACGTGGTGGCTATCGAAGAAATTCCAGAAAGAGTTGAAGCTCAATTTTGGTTCCGTCTTGACCACGGTAAATTAGGTACATGGTCAAAGATGGGCAATACCGATAAAGGACAGCAGTGGACTGATGCTCAAATCAAAGACTATGGTCTGGAAGGCTTCGAAAAAATTGAGGTGAAACCGCGTGCTGACTAAGCCTAAAGAATACGCGCTGTATAAGGGCGAACCCTTCGTAAGTGTTGGCACACTGCGTCAGATTTCGAAGGACACGGGCCTCAAGATTAGCAGTCTCCAATCGTATGGTACGCCATCACATAGAAGATCGCATAAGAACGGCATGCAATTAATTGAACTGGAAGATGAGGTGCATGTTGAATGAGTAGATGGCTAGTTTTTATCGACGGCGCCGCGTTTTGTTTCTTTGCAATTCTAACGTGGGCCATGTGGATTGGTAACGTGTCACTAAACGGCGTGGAAATGGTCGGAAAAATCAGACTGGCAATGACCATAATTTTTGTTTTGGCAATGATCAAGGCGTTCTGGTCAACAAGTGTAGGGGGATAAAAATGAAATTTGAAGAGGTGTTTAAGCTCTTAAAAGAGCAAAGTGATCGTGGTGCAGATACATGGTACGGGCCACAGCTTGATAAGTTTACACGAACACGTGGTCATCTTGAACATGGCAGCGTTGAAATGGTTTTACATCAACTTCAAAAAGAATATGCGCCCGAGGAGCTGGAGAAATGACGCCAATCCTAGACATGACAGCTGGCTCTCGAATGATGTGGTGGGATAAAGACAACCCGCTAGCAACGTTTGTAGACAAGCGGTCAGAAACTTTTGAATTGAAGGACTCCAGCTCATCTGGCGGGGTACGGACAGTGTCCATTAAGCCAGATATTGTTGCTGACTGGACTGTAAGATTGCCGTTTGACGATAACTCGTTTTACTTGGTTATCTTTGATCCACCTCACTTGATTGACGCTGGGCCAAATAGTTGGCTGCGTAAAAATATGGTGTCTTAGATAAAAACAGCTATCAAGCTGACATCAAAAAGGGATTCGAAGAGGCAATGCGGGTGCTGCGACCGTTTGGGACACTTGTTTTTAAATGGTCTGACGATCAGGTCAAATTGAAAGATGCGCTGGCAAAGGTGGATTCGACATTTAAGCCGTTGTTTGGCAGTAAACGTAACAAGACGCATTGGCTGATTTACATGAAAACGGAGGATTAATTGAATGAAAAAGAAGCTTATCGCAGGGGTAGCCCTGCTTTTCATGGCTATTGGATTAAGTAGTTGCTCGGAAGAAAAATCTGGTACTGATATGAGCCACGAAACTACCGCTAAAATCAGTAATGATAGCTCAAAAGTGATGACTGAGGCACCAAGCTTAAAGAAATTGACCTCTCAGCATAAAGTTACGGTCAATGGCGTGTCATTTAATTTAGACGCTACCTATGGGATTCCCCAATCACGGCTTGATAATTGGTATTTTACCCAACCAACGTCGGTCAGTATTGGTAGCAAAACTAGCGATTTACCGGCAAATTTAGACGTTCATGTGACTGAAATTTATTCAGATGTCACCATGATTTCAAAATACGCAAGATATAACGGCGTTCGGCAAGATAGTGCTGATCTAAAATACAGTGAATTACCAGACGGTGGTGTTGCCATTGATAATAGCAACAATTTTTCGGTTCCATTTCAAGTTGAGGGCATCAATGAAAACGAAACCTCGTTTTATGTGATTAACGGTTATGGTAGCAGTGACACTGATCGTATTAGCGAAGGCGATTTAAGAGAATACGCTCAAGGCGGAGCGTTAAAGACTGTTTGGACGTTGCTGGTCCATGATAAAAAAACTGATAAGACATACGCCAAAACGGTACAGGACAGCATTGGATTACCGTATGTCACTAAGAGCAAGGAGGACTGATTATGAGTAATCTAGTTGATCACGCCAAACGAGAATTAGAGCTGTTACTTGGTGGTAAAGATGATGAGATGCAGAAGAAGGTTAATGAGGACATTTTGCAACTCGTAGAAGTTTTTGCCAAACAAGGGCACAGCGGCATGAGCGCTGAATACACGATCAGTATTTTAACTAGACTGCTTAAATTCAGACCAATTAAGCCGTTAACGGGCGAACCGGATGAATGGGGAACGGAAGTTAGCGAGAATCAAAATAAACGCTATACGGCCCTATTTAAGCAATCTGATGGAATGGTAGTTGATGTTAACTCGCTAGCGTGGACAGATGATGATGGTAAGACGTGGTTTCGTCGAGGTGGGACTAATAAATTTCCGAAGGTTGAGTTTCCGTATACACCACCAACGCACCCAACGCGGCGTATTTATCTGAGTTCAGACGGTAAAAAGATTCTTCGAATCGTAGATGGGGGTACGAGATGAAATCAGCTATTGAGTTTATCTGGAACATGCCAGGCTGGTACATTATCTTGCCGGTCGGCATCATCATAGTAGTAATGATCATTATCTTTGCGGTAGCTGCTATCAAGTATCACCGTTTTGCTAAGCAGGTTGATAAAGATATGGCGGCCGATCGCCAAGCCATGCGGGACAGTCACCAGCGATTTGTGCGAATGCGAGGTTGGTTTGATGACAAAGCCTAATTGGGACAAAATCAACGCCAAAATGCGACGTAAGAACCAGCTGTTATCAGAATTAGAACGTGCGGCAGGTGAAGCACGCTACGGGCCTAATGGCATCCGTGGTGAGGCTCACGCATATGAGGTTTACCGCGAGATAATCGGCGTTTGTGCCGCAATCAATCAAGAAAAGGGCGTGGGAAGATGAAAATCTATGTTGTCGTACATACCTCTAATGTTGGTGTACAAATGCAAGAGGAAGTGATTGCTGTAACTAATCAGCATAATAAGGCGCTTATTTTTGCCAAACGCTTCCGTAATGCCTGGAATGCGGCGATTGAGCACGAATGCCCCGACTATGACGAAGTTGTTATTAAAACTTATATTAGAGACGAATACCGGGTGATTGGATTTAACAAGGAATACGGTGTTGAGGTTGATTATTCGGACGAGGATTATGGGGAAAATATTGAGCATGTTTATCGGCTATATCCCGATGTGCCAAGAAATAAACAAAGATTGGAGCCGGTGAAATGAGCGTATTTAAGATAGGCGACAAGGTTGAGGCCTGGATTGATGATAGATGGAATAGCGGGAAAATCACAGATTTTGATGAAACAGCAAAAGCATATTATTTCGAGGCTGATGATTGTGGATATATTAGGTGGATTGGCTTACGTGATCTTAGGAAAGTGGAATTTGGCAGTCTTGAACAAGTGAATCACCCTGACCGTTACAACCACGGCAAAATTGAGGTAATCGACATAATCGAATCCACAGTAGTCGGTTACAAAGACCCGTTTATCGGTTTTAACCTGGGTAACGTGGTCAAGTATGTGGCCAGGGCGCCGTTTAAAGGCAAGCTCATTCAAGATTTGAAAAAGGCTCGCTGGTACTTAGACCGGGCAATCAAGCAAATTGAAGCCAAAGAAGAGATCAAGTCTATGGGCGACAAGGCGGACGAAGCTGCCAAAAAGGTGTGATTATGGTTGATCGAGTGCCGAATTTAGACGAGATGTTTGACTATATTCTCAATCGCACAGCAAACGGCAAATCGAGACTGTTTGCACCGTGTCGGGATATTTTGGGCAATCCGTTTTACACAAATAATACGCGTTGGGTATTACTACAACAAATTTTGGCAGATAGTGAGGTGAGCTATGGATCCGTTAGAAGTTATCATAAATTCGGCTAAAGTGGCTGGGGCTGTGACGGCCGTAGTTTTGGACATGGCAATCATTGCTGTCGGGCTAAAAATCATAATCACGCTGTTTAAGTGGGTATTTTAGGCAACAAAAAGAGCCAGCACGTAAGCGCCGGCCCTAGCGGCCCAAAGAGCCACTCCATAATTAATTGACACCTAATTATAACATAAGGAGTTGGCGGCATTGGGCGAGTTATTTCCAATCAACGAAACAGAAACGAAGGCAAAGGCGCAAGAAATATTGTCAAAATATCGTACTGAGCGTGGTTACGCACACATGCCGATTAATCCAAGAGTCACGTCCTCATGGAGTACGGAAACGGCATCAACGGTTGAACGTGACCCTTACGCCTTAGAACGGGTCCAGCGCAAAGAATCTGGGCAAGAATACACCGATTATATTGATCAGGCCATTGAGGCATTGCCATTGCAAGAACACCAGTGGATTTTAAAAGCACGCTATTGTGACGGGAGCGACTCAAGGCACCCTGATATGGACGCAATTGAACGTCTCAACGGTCTAAATCCAATGAATTATTCGATTTCTCCAGCCAAGTATTTTGTTATCCGTGACGAAGCGCTGGTAGCAATCGCTTATTATCTTGGTTGTGTCGTAAAATAGAGTGAATTTGGAGCGTTATCATAACGTTTCTGGATTATTGTTAGACAGATAACGTTGTATATTGGTATCGTGCTAAATGACATAGGTTTCCTTTCTCTTTTCGGTGCAGTTTACAGGTTAAAGACCTGACACCTGGGGTCGAGTTCCCGGGGGCTGCGTTGTTGCGACTAACCATGCAACGAAGACATTACCTCCATAGTGTTTTGGCGTCCAGTGATGGGCGTTTTTTTATTGCAATCAATTAAATGGTGATATAGATGATACATAACAAATTTGGCTACGTGAGCCGGACTGAGAGCGACGCATTAGGCCATCTCGAAAAGTGGCTTACAAAAGAAAAGGCCAAGAAGAAGCGATTGAAAGAACGGGAGATGCGGAAAGATGGACGAAAAAGAAATTCTCAAAAAAACTGAGATGGATCTAAAGGGATTAGTACTTAATGACGAGAACAAGCAAATTATTGAGTACAACGCAGAAATCTATCTACGTGTTTACAATTATGTTTTGGCACAAACAGACAATCAAGAAATGGCCAGAATAGCAGCGAGTGACTGTTTAAGGGTGTCGTTGACGCTTGACTAAAACGAAAAAAGCCAAGCGTTAAACGCCCAGCTTTTGCTTTAAAGCCTCAGTCAAAGTTGCCGAGAAGTTAATACCGCTCTCATTGCCCATATCATTCAGGTATTTAGGGATAGTGAGCGTCTTTTTGATACTTTTATTTTCTTCACGTTCTCGAGCGATTTTTGTATCGACTTCGATTGGTACTAGTAGCTCACTTTTTTTGATGGTGATGGCGTTTTGGCTAGAAGGGTCTGGGAGCGTCTCTTTAAAGTCTTCGGCAGTTAAAAGGTAGCCTTCTAGTGCGTCATGGGCCATGTGTAAAGCGTCAGATAGGTCCTCACCAAAAGTTGCGGCGTTGGGTGCTAGATCGGGAAAGACGACTTCATATTGATTATCTTTGTTACGTGTGAAGACGGCAAAATATAAGTATTTCATGTGGAACCTCCTTTTCCATACAGAAACAAGGCTCTTATTTGAGCCCTGCTTGCTTCCAGATATTGTTCAACGTTCCGACTGGAATGTCTTTCCGGGGGTGCGGTACGGTGACGATTCCGGGCTTATTATCGTTTTTGAAGTGATAATGGTCGCCCTTAACTCTGACCTTGTACCAACCGTCCTTTTTCAATATCTTTAAGACTTCACGTGAGTCCATATACGTACCTCCTTGGTACACTATTATAATAACACGTATAATAACACGTGTCAAACTATTTTATATCAATTTCGGAGGTGTGGTGAGTATGTGATGGGTAAAGGTAAATATGCCAAGTGGTTGACCAAAGAAGGACTGATTAAGCTTGGCGGATGGGCTAGAGATGGTCTTACAGACGACCAAATTGCTCACAACATGGGAATCAGCCGCTCAACGTTAAGTGACTGGAAAAGCCGCTTTCCGGACATATCGGACGCCCTTATAAAAGAAAAAGAGGTTGCTGACTATCAGGTCGAAAATGCTCTTTTTAAGCGAGCCACTGGCATGACGATTGTTGAGAAGACTTTTACACTCGTCAGCGTGCCGGATGACGCGTTAGAGCTACGTCGCCGCAAGTTTATGAATACGTATAAACTGGATCACCCTGAATCCTCATTGCAAGAGGTCCAGGACGCCGCCGTTGAGGCAGTACCGGCAATGGAAAAGGTTCAGACCGCTGAATACCACAAACAACTGCCGCCTGATGTTGGCGCAATGCAATTCTGGTTGCGTAATCGGCAGTCGCTCAAGTATCGTGATCAGTCATTTGCTGAGCTTAATAAGGCACAAGCCGAGAAGGCGAAGAAAGATGCTGAAAAGGCTGGTTATGAGGCCAAGATTGCCAAAGCTAAGGCTGAAATGCTGGATAACACCGAAACTACCGAGGACAAGCTTGCCCTGTTGATGAATACGATTAAGACAGAAGTCATTAAGGAGCCGGAAAAAGATGGCGATAACTGATTTATATACAGCTAAACAAATTCAGGTATGGCACGCGGCTCTGACGCAAGACTGGCGTTTCTTGATCAATCATGGTGCTAAGCGTTCTGGAAAAACTGTCGTTGATAACGATATTTTTCTAGCCGAATTGATGCGAGTTCGAAAGTTGGCTGATCGTGATGGAACTGTTACGCCAATGTATATTCTGGCCGGCGTTTCCAGCAAAACAATTCAAAATAACATTCTACAAGAGCTGAGTAACAAATATGCCTTTGACTTTCGTTTTGATAAGCACAACTCATTTATGCTGTTTGGCGTCAAGATTGTACAGACTTTCCATGGCTCGATTGCTGGCTTAGGCGCTATCCGTGGTATGACGTCTTATGGTGCTTATATCAACGAGGCAAGCCTTGCTAACGAAGAGGTTTTTGAAGAAATTAAGGACCGCTGTTCTGCAACAGGTGCACGGATTATATGTGATACTAACCCTGACAATCCACAACATTATCTAAAGAAGAATTACATTGACAACAAAAAGCCTAATGCTCGGATTTTGTCGTTTCACTTTACGCTGAACGATAATACGTTCTTAGACCCCGATTATATGGCTGCTCAAAAGGTCGGAACGCCTAGCGGGATGTTTTACGATCGCTCAATCTTGGGATTGTGGGTCAGCGGTGAGGGTGCTGTCTATCGCGATTTCGACCAGCGTACAATGGTGATTCCACGCTCGAAAGTGCCGTCGTTGTCCAGCTACTATGTAGGCGTCGATTGGGGCTATGAGCATAAGGGGTCAATCGTTGTTTTTGGCCAGGACGACTTCGGCAATGTTTATCTAGTTGAGGAGCACACCAGCCAGTACAAAGAAATTGACTACTGGGTCGAGGTAGCCAAAAAGATTAGAGCAAAATACGGCAATGTGATCTATTGGGCTGACTCCGCTCGGCCGGAACACGTTGCAAGATTTCAAAACGAGGGTCTCGACTGCCGAAACGCAAATAAAGCCGTATTATCCGGCATTGAAGAAGTGGCTAAGCTGATGAAGCAAGGCCATTTTTTTGTGGTCGGAGATGTGACCGAAGAAAAAGATAGCCACTTTTTAGATGAGATTTATGAATATGTTTGGGATGAGAAGTCTGGCGAACCAGTTAAGAAGAATGATGATGTGGTGGACGCTGTCCGCTATGCCATCTACTCACAATTGCACAAACCAGTCGAATTCAGTTCATTCAAATTATAGAGAGGAGGCCAAGCATGGTTTTAGAGGTTAATGCGCCACTACTAGACGACCGATTTATTGAATACGCGCGAATTTCCAACAATGGCACGTTTTTTTACCCAGCTGAACTGGAGATTTCAACCGGCGATTTGCTAAATCTGGTCGATTATCACCGTGACCATTATAGGAAAGAGTACAGCAAGGCTTATCGCTACTTTACTGGCGATCACACGAAACTGAAAAAGATACCGGCAAAAGAGAGCTATAAGCCCGATAACCGTTTGATTGTCAATTTCCCGAAAAAGGCAGTTACCACGTTTAACGGATTTTTTATCGGTAATCCGGTCAAGATTGACCACAAGGACAAGGCTACAGATGACGTCATTGAGGCGTGGTGTAACGCCAACAGCTTCGATGACGTCAGTGCCGAAGTTGCTAAGCAGGCGTCCATGTATGGTCGTTCTTATTTTTTTGTTTACCAGGATGAAGATGGGCACCCGTGCGTGACGCCACTTAGCCCACTCAACACCTTTCTAATCTACGACGACACAGTAGGCGAACACGTCAAATATGGTGTTACTTACCGCTACAACTATGAGCATAAGCTCGAAATCACGCTGTATAGCGACAAGTACCAGCGGACATTGATTGATGCAACGACTGCTGCCTACCTGGACCAGTCAACTGTGATTGCAAATCCTTACCCGATTGTCCCGATTATCGAAGCACCGGAAAACGAGGAGCGCATGGCTTTGTGTGAGGACATCATGAGCCTGATTGATGCCCTGGACAAGGCCATGAGCGAGAAGGCTAACGATGTGGATTACTTTGCTGACGCCTACCTCAAATTGATTGGTGCGCACATGAATCCAAAAGACATCAAGACTATGCGGGATGACCGTGTGATTAATGCTACTGGCGAGGGTGTTGGTGCTGTCGATATTGGTTTCTTAGCTAAACCTGACGCTGACGCGACGCAAGAACACTTAGTTGACCGCCTGGTTGACTATATTTACCAAATTGCCAGTGTGACCAACCTCAATGATGACCAGTTCGCCGGCAATCCTAGCGGTGTTTCGCTCAAACTGAAATTCCAGGCAATGGCCAACATGGCCCAGTCCAAGTCGTTGAAGTTCAAAAAAGCGCTACGTCAAGTGTTTGAGTGTGTATTTGCCATTTCAACCGGCGTGAGTGACACGGCTTGGCAAGAATTGCAGTTCAAATTCACTCAATCAGTGCCGGAAAACTTGACCGAAGACGCACAGATCGTCAATCAGCTTTACGGCAAGATTTCAAATCACACGCTTTTCAAGCTACTACCGTTTATTGATGATCCTGACGCCGAATTAGAGCTGATTAAAAAAGAGCAGCAGGAAAACCAAAACGCTACTGCCGGACTTATCCAGCAGGCGTTAGCCGCACAGACTGACCAACAGAAAGCAGGTGTGACTAATGCCGACGATAACGGTGGAACAGGAGCAAAAGCGGATAAATCAACTGATAAAGTTGGACGACAAATCGAGCAAGCAAAGTGATCAGTACTATGACGAGGCGCTAGCTTATATCAGCAATCACTTAACTGAGTTTTTTGCGCATTATGCTGTTGCTAACAATCTGACACTGACACAGGTTAATCAACGAGTTTCAAAGTGGGATTTAGCCCAGTGGCAGGTCTGCATTGATGAACTGGAAACGGATGATTGGCTGCCTGAGGCCAAGAAAAAGGCTAAGGCAATCGGCATTATCGCCGGTATCAGCGTCCAGTCTATGATGACCGCAATTGTTGGGATGGCCGTCATTAATATGGTCAATAAGCGTATTAATTTGATTAGTGATCGAGCTACTATTGACCGCAAGGACGAAATGGACCGCATGGGCAAGTTGATTGGTAACAAAGGCATTGATGCTAAAAAGGCTGATAAGGCAATTATCAAGGCTGCTAGCAAAGAAAAGGCCAAAGAACCAGATAATCAGCCTAAAAACAGCTCTAATTCGTCGAATAAACCACAACAAACCGGTGATGGCAATTCTGATGAGGAAAAGCCTAAACCGGCTAAAAAGACGTCTGAGGAACCAAAAGAGGTAGACCGACCAACTGTCAGCAACAGGCTTTGGATTGACGGCGACCAGATGATGAATGATCTCGAAAATATGCTGCTGGATATGCTGAAAGGCAACATGAGTCTAGAGGATTTACGCGACTCACTACGTGAACACGTCAACCCAGACCAATTTGACCCGTCCAAGAGCATGGCTGACCGCCTCAGACAGCAAAATTACATTATTGACCGCTTGATCCGATCAGAATCAGCTCGGATGAAAGACAGAACCAACGATTATTACTACAAGAAAAATGGTATTAAGTACGTTAATTTTGTCTGTGAGCCTAACGCTTGCAAGAAGTGCTTGTCGATTTCAGCCGGTGGCCCTTATTTACTTGATGAAGCGCCTAAGATTACTGACGACACGCATCCTAATTGTCGTTGTGGCAAAGTGCCGGCAATGGATATAAATGATTATCTATCTGTTGATATTAACAGTGGGAAAGTTTCAGATTTGGTCAGCAATAGCCCTGTTGAAAATGTAAAAGGATTGACTAAACATGATATTGATTCATATATTGAAATGCTAAATAAGCCGCTCTCTGAGGCTAATAAATATCCATTTAATGATAATTATCGGCAAAATATGATTGATTTTGCCAAAAAGCACGGCTATGACAGGTCACCTGCCAAAATGACACGGGATGAGTTTGATAGAATACCAAACGAAGCTAAAATTTATCGTGGCACCAATAGAGATGAGCAATTAATAAATGGTGAATTAGAGTATTCAATTCAAGGAAGTTCCCTTAATGGGCGGGGAATTTATTTCTCGGATAGTTTGTCAGACGTTCAAAATAAATATTTGGATGGTGATAATCGACTGGTGAATGCAGCTTTACGTTCTGATACCGTGCTAGTCGATAAAACTGATTTCCAAAAGGCTGTAATGGACAGAGTGCACGATTTTTATCCTGAACTATTTATGAATCCTGCAAACGGAACATTATTGTTTGATGCTGTGGCTATTGGATCTGGTGTTGACGGATGGTATAATTCTAAGGGAAATAAGGTTGTTATTGTTAACAGAGGAAAGTTGGTGATTGCAAGATGAAGTTCAGCGAATTAGATTATGATTATCGTGAGATATTATTTTCAAAAGCTCATAGAGAAATCGAAGAGAAATATGGAATGGAATCTGCAATTGCTAAGAAGTTTGTTGATAATTTTAATAGTCATTTTAATTATGAATTAAGCGAGTTTCAAATTAGATATTATGAATACGATCCACAAATTCGTGATATTTTTGATCATCAAAAAGAAGAATTAGAAAAAAGATTCAATGTTTCGTTTGACTGGGATAAATATTAGGGCGCTTAGCTAACAGTTGAGTGCTTTTTGTTTGGAAAAATTTAATAGCGTCTGCCAATCCTGGTGGGCACTATTTTTTTATGCACTTTTTTAGATTTGACCAGGCGTGGAGGTCGTTAAAAGCTACGGACGTGCAGGCATGGACTCACTTTAAAAGCTATGGAAAGGATGTATGACACATGGAAAACAAGCTTAATTTTGCAACGCAGACACCACTTAAGAAGCCGTTTTTGCCTATGCGACTCCAGTTTTTTGCTGAACCAACTGATCCACCAGAAGGTGGCACTGATCCGGTAGACCCGCCGAAAGATGATGACAAAACTGACCCGCCTGAACCAGCTAAAAAGTACACAGACGCCGAGGTTGATAAAATCATCAATCAAAAACGTGCTCGGTGGGAAGCAGAAGCTGAACACGAGCGAACCGAAGCTGAGAAACTGCGGAAAATGAATGACGACCAAAAGAGTCAATACGAGCTTGAAAAAGCCCAACAGGCCGCCGAATCAGCTCAAAACGAATTGGCTAAATTCCAGATGCAGGGCACAGCTCGGCAAATGCTGGAAGAAGCCAAGGTAGCAGCTACCGCGGCAGACATTGAACTGATTACAGCTTCTGATGCCGAGACGACCAAAGTCAACGTTGCAAAGTTGATTGATTTCGCAGCTCGTGTTCGTAAAAGTGTTGAGGCCGAATTGCTTCAAGGCAATCCGCCCCATAAAGATGGCAATCGCGTTGATGCCGGTGGCGGTTCATTTGGCGCTCGGTTGGCGCAGTCTACGTTGGAAGATAAGCGACCTAATCCGTATTTCAAGAAATAGGAGGAATTAAAGAATGGCAAAAATCGAAACATTTGGCGCAACCAAGCAAGTCTTAGGGTTTGTCGCTAACAAAGTGGCTCTAGGTGTCGTTTTAAGCGACGAAGGCGTTGATGCTGACGCTCTTGGTCGCAAAGTGATTCCAGCTGGTACCCCAGTTGGCGGAGACGCATCCACGCTGGCCGATGAACAAGCCGTTTTAAAGGTCGTAGCTGACGGCACGGCACAAGGCGTGCTCGAACATGAAGTTGATGTGACTGCCGGACAAGGCAATGGCACATTGATCATTAACGGCTACATCAACGAAAACCGCTTGCCTGAAAACGTCACTATCACTGACGAAACCAAGACGGCATTAGCTGGCCGCGTTGTGTTCTTCAAACGTAACGCCTAGAGAAAAGGAGTGAGAGCAAAATATGAATCCAGAAGTAATTAGTATGTTTGCAGACTTGACCAGCGCTAATATCGCTAGTTATTGGACAACATTACAACAGAAAGAAGCACCTTATCTTGGTGAAACGTTATTTCCAAACGTCAAGCAAGACAGTGATGTCATTACCTTCTATCGTGGTTTGACTCGTGCACCTAAGGCGCTAAATCCATCAGCTTTGGACGCTCAAGCGATTGTTCGTGATCGGCAAGGCTTTAACAAAATCACCACTCAAACTAATTTCTACAAAGAAAGTAAATATTTGGACGAAAACTTACGCCGGGAATTAAGTCGGTTAGCTAGTTCTGCCGATCAAACACGCCGCGATATTATTATCCGGCGTATTTTTGACGACACAGGCGAACTGATGCGTGGTGCGGCATTAGGTCGTGAAATTCAGCGTATGCAGGTATTGCTCACTGGTAAGTATGAGATTAAGGGCAATGGCCAAGTATTCTCGGATGATTACTATATGCAAGCTAGCCACCTAGCTCAAGCTGTTGGTAAATGGGGCGAAACTGGCTCAAGCCCTACTGATGATATTAAGGCCGCAAAAGATTTAATTGGCACAGAACAGGGTGTCACATTGACTCGCATGCTGGTCAATGAAAAGACGTTCAACGCACTATTACGCGATGAAGAAATCAAGGCGACCTTATTCACCACTAACATCAACACGCAAGCTATGGCACTGCCTAAATCTGCACTATTGAGCTACTTATCTGATCAATTTGGTCTGGAAGTTGTTGTTTACGAAAAGGGCTATGTTGATGTAACTGGCAAGTTCAATTACTTCATTCCAGACGGCAAGGTTGTGTTCATGCCTGGCGTGGCGTTAGGCAATACTGTCTTCTCACCAACACCAGAAGAGACAGACTTAGCCTTGAGCAAGGTTGCAGACGTATCGTTCGCCGATACAGGTGTGGCAATTACCACAACACCGCATTCCGACCCAGTTACCAAGGAAACCAAGGTGTCTCAACAATATTCTGTATCTTATGAACAGATTGATTCTGTATACATCTTGGACGCTTTCAACCCAAAAGCGTAACGCCACCTAACAACGGTGGCGGCTCAAATAGTTCGGCCGTGCCAGAATCCGGTGCGGCTAGCTCGGCTGCTGATTCTAACTCAGGAGCACCGGCTGATTCTGGAGCTGAAAGCTCTGCGGCGCCTGCGTCTAGTCAAGAACCAGCACAAACCGGTGATGAAGCTGGCGGCGACGACCCAACTAGCGCAGAAGGTGCGGCATCTACGTTTGACCCAGCTGGTGATGTTAAGCCAACTGATGCCAACACGGTGGCTGACATTACTGCATGGCTGGACGCTCATAGCATTGACCATACGGGTAAGACCGTTAAGGCTGATTTGTTAGCGTTAGTACCAGCGGATTAAGGAGGGATAGCTAAATGGCAACAGATTTAACAGTGCCGACTAATGTGGTCGGTGTAATCAACGTAGATGGCGGTGTCAAACTGTCATGGGATGCAGCAACCAACGCTAAGGCTTACGTTGTCCATTATGGTGATGCCAATGTTAGCGACCCTAAAAAGGCCATTTACATGGGCTACACCGAGACAACGGCTTGGACGTTAGCAGCTGCTGACGTGCCAAAGCACACAGACGCCGACGGCCTCTATTTCTACGTGCAGGCATATGGTCAGACTGGGACAGGAGCTGATGACATTGCCAAGGCTCAATCGCTCAATGCTGATACCACGGTTAAAGGTACCGCCTGGAGCGCGGCAGTGGTATTGGATAAGCTGGTAACCCCAACTAAATCCAACTCTATCGCTCAAATTACCTCCTGGCTGGACGCAAAAGGGATTGATCACGCAGGTGCAACGACTGTTGATGATTTACTCGCCTTAACAGTCCCAGTCGTCCATGTGACTGGCGTAACGCTTGACCAAACAGACGTGCACACGACTGCTGGTTCGACAATTAAATTTACTCAAACAGTGACACCTGCTGATGCTAAGGATACAAGCGGTACCTGGTCAGTATCAGATACCAGCTTGGCAATTGTTGAAGACGGTGCTGTAACCGTAGCTATTGGCGCAACTGGCGGCTTTGACGTGCAATTTACGACCACAGACGGCGATATCACAGCGACAGCTCACGTCACAATTGACGAGCCAGAACCACAACAGCCTGAAAAGTACGTTGTTCAGCCTGGCGACGATATTGCCAAGGTGGCAACTGCCCACGGTGTGTCCGTTGGCTGGTTACGCTACGTCAACAATATTTCTGGCTTTACACTCAAGCCAGGTCGGACAATCACATTCGACATTGAGGTGTCCTAGGGGGTGGCTCTGATGGACGATACAGCTTTAGCGGCTATGGTCGCCCGTGTCCGCCGGAACGCGCCACAACTGACTGCTGACGAGGTGCCAGATGATGACGTCAAGGCCTACGCTGAAGACGCCTTTATCCAGGCAACCGCTGACGGATTCAAGGATGGCGTTTTAACGATCGCTACTGGATGGCTGGCTACGCATTTCGCTGCAATGGCATTTAATAAAAATGACAACGTCTCGAAACAGAAAGCCGACGTTTTGGAGCAGGATTTCTTTGATCGTGGCGGCTCAGATGACTACTTGGCCGAGTACTTACGGCTCAAAGATGATTTGGGTGACGGCGCCACTACCATCAAATTTTATTAGGGGATGATCATGTGGAAATTGGCTTTGAGACCTCAATCGAGGGCAATATCGACTTTGACGGCATGATCAGCCGCCTGAAAGAGATTGACGGTAAAAAGGTAACCGCTGGATTGTTCGGCGGCTTTGCGCAAAAGAAAGCCATGTGGCAAGAGTATGGGACGTCTCGAGGAATTCCGTCACGTCCTTTTTTACGCAATACGTTATACCAAAAATCGGCTTCGTGGTCGGCTTTTGTTGGGCCCAAAATTGTTGCTCTACTAGAGGGTGGCGGTGCTAATTTCATGCCTGAATTAGGCAAGAAAATGGTTGATGATATTCATGCCACGATTGATGGCGGTGGATTCGCGCCATTGGCACCAGCAACGATTCAGCGTAAAGGCAGTTCTAAACCGTTGGTTGATACTGGCGGTATGTACGGTGCTGTTTCTTTCAGGGAGGAGTAAATCATGGCATTTTATCTTGATTTAACCTCATTACTCGCTACTTTTGCCGTTGATGTGACAGTTTACCCACCAGAGCCAAAAGAACCAGGTAAATGGGTGGACGGTGCTTGGCAAGAGCCGGTGCAGGCTGAACCTGTACACCTGAAAGAGCCAGTTGTACCTAACTCGCGAGTGGGTTTGTACTCGCTTAACGCGTTGATTCGAGAGACTGGTGTGGAAATCCGGTACGAACTTGTTTGGATCTCGAAAGGCGATTATCCGATTGACACAGTAGTTGAGCACCGTGGTAAACGGTACTTAGTCCGGTACGTCAAGGACTTGAAAAACTACTCAAACGTGTCTATCTACTATCTCGAGGCAGAGGAGAATCAGCAGAATGGCGAGCTATGACTGGAGCATGCTTTACAAAACGTTTAGTGACCTGGTGACCCAGTACATGGGACTGACCCAGATTGAACTAAACAGCAACGGTAGCCCACCACCGGCGCCGTATATTGCATTTGATGTGATCAGTCCAAATATCCCGATCAACGAGTATGAAAATGATGAGTCTAACGCTTTCGAAGCGGCAGTGTCGTTTACGGTATATGCCAAATCGAAAGTCGAGGCCTTGAATTTGGCCCAGAAGTGGCGTGACATGCTGAACACTCAGCACGTGCTAATCGCCCTGCAAGCCGCCGACGTGGTGGTGGTCGAAAGAATGGCTACGAATATTCGTTACATTCAAGAAACGGCGTCTGTGGCAGCTATGGTGGGCTTTGACGTGATGCTACGGTTACACAGTCCGTTTGCTGATGAGGATATGGATACGATCACGAAAGTTGATTTTATAAGTAAAGGAGCGAATTGATAAATGGATGATGTTTTGAGCGACGTTAATGTTGTGCTCAACGTATTACAGCCAGCGGTGCCGATTAATCTTGGTGTCCTGGCTATTTTTGTGCACGGCACTGAAATGTCTAAGAAGTCCTATACAGCCTTGGAAGATGTTCAGTCTGGTGAAGATAGCGAACAGATCCAGGCTATTGCGACAGGCTATTTTGCACAAACGGGGCACTCTAAGCAGTTGCTAGTCATTGACTACGTTGACATGCAAGAGGCCTTAGATGCTTACTACACTGATGCGTGGGAATTTGCAACAGTCGTTGACGCAGTTGAAGACTCAAATGACCAATTGACCTTAGCAAACTACATTGAGGCTAAATCAGAGCGTTTTGCAATCTTTGGCTTACCCGCAACGGCTGAAACAGTCAACGCTGCTGCAACGACGACGCAAACTTATTTCGGCAACGATCGGACTATCTTGTTCGCTTATGGTGCCGACGATAAGGAAGCTGCCACTGGTATCGGGTCTCTGATCGGTGCCTTGGGTAACCAAACTGTTGGGTCAGTCACTTGGAAATTTAAGACGTTAGTTGGCTTAAAGCCATGTGATTTGAGCGTTGCACAAGTCGGCACGTTGCATAAGAATCACATTTTCACTTACGTGACCAAGGCGGGCATTGATCAAACGACCGAAGGCTTTACCGTTTCAGGTGAGTTTATTGACGCCTTGCACGGGGATGATTGGGTCAAGGCTAGCATTGAGACTGATTTGCAAAAGCTATTAACGAATACGGCTAAATTAGGCTACGACGTTAACGGTATTGCGCAAATCGACGCGACTATCACCAACGTTTTAATGCAAGCAACTACCAATGGCATCATTTTAGATGACGGCTCTGGCAAAGGCACTTACACAGTGACCACACAGTCGCGAGAAGAAGTGTCTGCTGATGATATTGCGACTCGTCATTACGGTGGTGCCTCATTCGCTTATACACGAGCAGGCGCTATTCATTCAATTACTGTGCACGGCACGGTTTCAATGTAAAGGAGGCCAACGATAGATGGCATCAACAGATGATCTTAAATTATATGACGCTAAAAGCGTCCACATCTCACTCGACGGGCGAGTGCTAACTCGATTCCAAACCGGTGACATGATCTCAATCCAGCAAAAAGAAGCCAATATTACAACCGAAGTTGACGCACAGGGCGAAGCTAGCGTTGCAATCAACAACAATAAGTTGGCAGACGCGACAATCAACATGTCTGGTAACTCATCAGATATTGCTTTTCTTAATGATCTGGCGAACAGCCACAAATGTGTGCCGTTCGTATGTGATTCCGACCTGGAAAAAATCACTGCGGCTCAAGCGTTTGTCAGCAAGCCAGCGCCAGTGGCATTTGGCAAAGATACGCCTAAGCGTGCTTACACAATTGAGCTGTTAAGCATGATCACAGAAGTTAAATAGCACGGATTTTCGGAGGGAGTGAGGGTTCAAATCCCTTGCTCCCTCTTTTTCTGTTTATGGACAAAAATTACACTTACAAAAAATAGGAGGGTCTAACATGACCGAATTAAATACACCAGAAACTCAAGCAGCACAAGTAGCAGCTACACCAGAACCACAAGCCGCACCAGTTTTGCAATCAGCTCAAGCGTTGGAACCTGTCGCAACAACTCAAACGCCAACACCAGAAACACCAGCTGGGAACCCTGCACCTGTCCCGGTCAAGCTGGAATTACTCAGAAAACACGACAGTTTCGTGTACACCGACAAGAACGGCTACGAATGGCCTTATGAAGTGCAATTTCCAGGGATGCGTGAATTATACGACATGATTGATGACGCTGGTCGGAGCACGTCAAAACTATATGATGCCTACTTGAAATACGTTGTTGTTTCGCCTGCTGGGTTAACAATTGACTCATTTAACGACCGTCCTGGGCTGGCTCAGGTTATGGACAAAGTTGACACGTTTCTTGTCAAAGCACAGGGAATCTAAACCAGACCTAATTATCAAGAAGCAAGTTGATGATATGGCGTGGTACTGGAATCCAGTCATGATGGGAATCGCCACCCGGGCAGAAATGGACGTTGCTGATCAAGAAGAAATTGACATCTTGAATGAAGTTGCTAAGCGAAAGTTTGACCTAATGCAACCAAGTTATGACAACTCGGGAGGTGATTGGTAGTGGCTAACGAAACCACGATTTCAGCCAAGATTAACGTCAGTGGTGTCGACGATCTTGTCCGAGCGTCTGAGGCATTCGATAAGCTCAAATCAGCGGCCAGCGGCCTAGGTAAGGCCAGCTTCGGTGGCAAAATGGCGTCAGAACTGACCAAGGCCAGTGAAAGCGCCAATAAACTGATTGAAAGTGCTGACCGAATCAAGTCTGCATTTGAGGGCGTTAAGATTGGTAGCTCATTAGTTGAAGGCCTAAACAAGGCCAATTCTGCCGCCGAGAAGTTAGTCGGTAATGCTGAAAAAATCAAGGCTGCCATGGGCGAGTTGACTGGTGCCAACAAACTAGCCGAAAGCATGGATAAGGCTGTTTCGGCCGTCAACAAATTGACTAGCGAATTAAACTCAGCTAAAAGCTCGTCCGAAGGGCTGTCTAACAGCTCGAGAGAGGTAGCAAGTAGCGAAGAAAAGGCGGCCGCCGCCGCTCAAAAGCTGTCAGAAGCTGAGAGTAAGGCTAATTCTGCTCAAAGCCGCCGATCAAGCGCTTATCGTGAACAGGCAGCGCAGGCTACTCGTGCCGGTGAAGCTTGGACGAAGCAAGAAGCGGCCGCCGCTAAGACAGCAACACATACCAGCAAAATCGGGTCAGCTCTAAAAGACTCGTTCGCCATGTTTTCCGTTGGACAGCTCGGCATGAGTGCCGTTATGTCGGCTCAAGAAGCTGTAAAGTCAGCTTTTAAAGGCGGCTATGAAACCGTCAAAGAGCGACAACAAGGCGAAGCCATGTGGGCAACGTCTATCGAAGATGCTCACCCAAACGTTACAGGTGGCAAACTGACACGGCAATCCGCTAAAGCCAACAATATGATCATTGGTACGGCACTCAAAGCCGGTAATGATTTTAGTGAAGCCAATGCCATGGCAAAGCAGGTGTACTCATCTGATGCCGGATCATACTCAGGCAATCTCAAAAAAACGAATTCGTTGGTCAAAGGGATGTTTAATATCCAAGACGCCAACGCCCTCACCAATCACGAAATGCAAAACCTGCGAACAGCTGTTGGTAATATTGGTGATATGGGCAAAATGAACGGGAATATCGCCAAAAGTCTTAATTTAGCTGATGGCAAGATGACCCGTGCCATTCGTAAAGAGTATAAAAAACGTACTGGTCATGAACTCGAAAAGAACAAAATGGGTGGCTATGACTGGTCGAAAGTTGATGCTGCAACTGCTTATGCAGGACTAGACAAATACGGCAATTCAGGTGGTATTGGTAAAGCGTCAGAACGCTATAACCGCACCCTTGGCGGTATGGTTCGGGCTGGTAAATCGGCCCTCAGCCTCGGAATGAGTCAATTCGAAAAGAAGTTTGCCGAAAATGTGAGCAAGTCATTTGGTGGCAAAGGCGGACTATTTGACAAGATGTCAAGCTTTTTCACCAGCAAAGATAAGGTTTTTGGTGCAGCTGATAAGGCTGCTAATCGTCTTAGCGATTTAGCTGTTGGCATTGGTAAAGTTGGAAAGTCAGGTGTAGACGCCGGAAAAATTCTGGTTAGCGCGGTAGCCCCAGCATTTCAAAAAATTGGCAAAGGTATTGCGCCAATATTTAAGGACTTGCTAGATGGCGCCGGCCCGGGATTGGAAGGCTTGGCTAAATCTATTGCACCCGCGCTTAAATCCTTTAGTGGCGGTTTTGCCACAGGGTTTGTACACGAAGTTAAAGGAATTGCTAGTGGTGTTAAATCCGCGTACGGCATGATCAAAGGCGTGGCCTCTAAAATCTCATCGATCATGCCGAAAGGCTCACTTGATGGGATTGGGCAGGTAGTTGGTAAGATTGCCGCTGTTGGTCTGGCACTGCGGGGATTGTCCAAAATCCCAGCAATGGGACGAGTTGTAGAAGGACTGGTATCACCAATCACTCGATTAATCGGCAGATTGCCAGTCGTTGGCGGATTTTTAAGTAACGTTATCAGCAAACTTACCGGCGTTAAGCCTAAGCAAGATACGGCCGGCAGTAAGATGATGTCCGCCGCCAACACTATGCAATCTGCTGCTAACAAAATGGCGGGGGCTAGCAAAGACCCAACAAGTGCATTTGGCAGTAAAGCGGCTGAGGAAGCTGCACTTACTCGTGCACAGTTGCCATCAATGCTGGATAAAAATGTATTAGGCTCAGGCCTCGAAATTACAGCGGCTGGTGCGCTTAAAAACGCCAGTATGCTAACGAAAATGTTTGACAAAGGCGCGATTATGTCCGAAAAGTCCGGCCTTATGGGCAAAGTCGGAAATGTAATTATGAAAGGCGCCTCAGGATTACAAGGAATTGCCACCAAAATTGGTGGCTCTTTTATTGGAAAAATTGGCGCTAGTTTTGGTAAAGCCGGCAAATTATTTGGTAAAACAGGTGGGCCACTACAAGCAGTTTTGGGTGCGGCAGACGTCGCCAGTGCTTTTATGACAACTCAAAAAGGCTCACTGGCACGCCATCAAAAAGTCGGCGGCGCAGCCGGCTCAACGATTGGCGGTATTGCCGGCGGTATGCTTGGCTCATTGCTTGGGCCTCTAGGAACAGTCGGCGGTAGTGTTGCCGGTGGTGTAGCTGGCAACTGGCTTGGTAGCAAAATCGGTGGTCTATTTGGCGGCAGTAAGCCAAAAAAGACGCGATCAGTTAGTTCATACCAGCAAGAAGCACAAGCTACCGTACAACAAGCCGCCATGGCAAAACAGATTGTGCAAAATAAAGGCGCCAAGAATACCGCTCAAGCTAATACTCAAATCCGGGCATTAGGTCAGGCTAGCTCAATCAAAAGTAAGAGCGCTCAACGTTCCGCTGCCCAGGCCGAACAAGATTTGAATAACGGCAACTATGCTAGCTATCAAAAGAATGCAGCTAAGGCCGCTAAAGATACCGCTAAGTATTATGCGAAGTCTGCGGCTAGTGCTCAGAAACGTGTGACTGCTGATCAAAAGGCAGTAAGTAATGCTAAAAAGTTGGCAAAAGCAACCAACAATTATGACGCGTTGACCAAGGCACAACGTAAATTGAGTGCTGATAAGAAAAAATCAACCTCGGCAAGCAAAAAGGCTAATAAGGCGGATAAGGACAGCGTTTCATTAGGGAATAAGTCCGTTTCTAAAGCTAAAAAATCTGCCAAAGAATCATCCAAGGCGCATAAATCTGAGGCGAAGTCTGCTAAAGAAGCGTCTGAAAAGATTAAAAAGGCTGGTAAAGAGGCTTACAAAGGGCATTCCAAAGCCGCTAAAAAGGCTGCCAAAGACTCAGTTAAAGCTCAAAAAGATGCGGCTAAAGAAACACTCAAATCCATGAAGAACCAGAGCAGCGATTTAAAGAAGGCTTTGAAGTCTCAAACCAAAGGACAAAAGTCAGCGCTTAAGTCTATGGCTAAAGATCAGAAGTCGGCATTTAAAAACATGAACAAGTCTGCTCAGTCAGCCTTTAAAAAGTTTGGTAAAGGCGTTAAGTCAGGGATGAAGAGTGCCGCTAAGGCTGCTAAATCCGGTACTAAGAGCATAGCTAAATCGCTTAAGTCAGGGTTGAAGAATGTCGGAAAAACCGGCAAGTCATCTTTTAAGGCTTTGTCTAAATCAGTTAAGTCCGGCATGAAGACAGCTCAAAAAGCTGCCAAATCCGGTGTTAAAGGTATTGCGAAGTCAGTTAAATCTGGCCTCAAAAATGTTGGCAAAACCGGTAAGACGGCCTTTAAGAGCTTAACCAAGGATGTTAAATCCGGCATGAAGTCGGCTAAATCAGCGGCTAAGTCTGGATCAAAAGGAATTGCCACGGCGGTCAAATCGGGTCTCAAGAATGTTGGCAAGGCTGGTAAGACAGCTTTTAAATCGTTATCGAAGGACGTTAAGTCTGGGATGACTAAAGCCAAATCAGCGGCTAAGTCAGGTGCCAAAGGCATCTCAACGGCAGTTAAATCCGGTCTTAAAAATGTCGGCACATCTGCAAAATCTAGTATGTCCAAACTAGCCAGTAGCGTTAAATCGGCCATGAGCAAAGCTAAAAGTGCGGCCTCATCTGGTGCGCGTGGCATTGCAACAGCAGTCAAGTCGGGCCTGTCCAAGGTCAGCAGCTCAGCTAAATCGGCTATGTCCAAGCTAGCCAGCTCAGTACGATCGAGCATGAACCAAGCAAAGTCCGCCGCCTCATCTGGCGCACGGGCTATTTCTAGTGCGGTCAAATCTGGATTAAGCAACGTAGCCAGCAGTGCACGGTCGCAGTTTGATAAGTTGTCTAGTGCTGCTAAGTCTGGCATGAATCAAACAAAATCCGCCGTTACAAGCGGCATGAATGCAGTGTCTGCGGCGATTAAATCGGGGTTGGCTAAGGCCACCTCAACAATGCAGTCAGCATTTAACAAAATGGCCAGCACGGCACAAGCAGCAGTTAGTCGGATTGCTGCGTCAATGAGCAAGATTGGGGCCGCTGCCTCAAGTGCAGTCGGCAAGGTCAACGCATTACAAAGTGCTATCGCTGCCTTGAAATCCAAGACAATCACCTTAACGGTAAATGTCAAGGGTAAAGGCGCCGGCAAGATTGCAACTGGATCACCTGGCGCACCTGCTGCATTTGACCATTTGGCTGGCGGGACACCTACTTGGGCCAATAACGGTGGGGTCAAAGCCGGCATGTACGTTGTTAACGATCAGCAGGGTGCCAATTATCGTGAAGCGTTTAAATTGCCAAACGGTTTAGTTGGTGTTTTCCCTGCACAGCGTAATCTTCACGTGTCGCTGCCAGAAGGTACGCAAGTACTGAATGCCACTGACACGAAAAAGAAGTATCCGCGGCTTAAACGTGGTACACCATCCGCCCAAAGCAACATGGCAAGCAGTGGAACTACCGAGCGGCCAAAGAAGCAGCACAAATCCGGTGGCAGTATGAAGCCGGTATTTAATATCACAATCAACATTTCTGGTGGTAGCGAAGGCAACGGGGACCCAACTAAGTTGGCGAACAAGATTGCTAATGCTATCGGTGAGAAATGGCAACAAATTTTTCCAACATTGGAGGCATAGAGATGGGTGTATTAAGTGACGGCAAAACGAAGTTAGAGCTGTTTGTCGAGTCCGAGCATGAAATGATTGACAACATCATTGCTCAGCACCCCGTACAACGTGGTCAGCCCATGATTGACCACACACAGCGGGAGAGCAAAACGTGGGATTTTGAAGGCAAAATCATGGCTGGCAATCAGCATCTGGTTGATAACAAATTTACACAACTATTAACGTGGCAGGAACAAGGCGTGATTTTAAGCTACAACGGTGCGATTCACCACCCAAACTTGATTATTTCTCACCTTGAGAAAACGTATGATGAGGGCGGCTATTCAAACGCTGTTAAGTTTAGTATCTCATTGACCAATATTCGGATTGCTAATACCAGTTTCGTCAAAGCGAAACATGTTGGTGCTAAGGCGCCAACCAAGCCAAAAAGCCCTGGCAAGTACGTCACGGTTGTGGCCGGCAACACCTACTGGGGTTGGTGGCAAAAGTATGGCACGCCTATCCAGACACTGCGAAATTGGAATAAATGGCCTGACCGGCGTATTCCGATTGGTGTGAAAGCGAGGGTTGCTTAATGGCTATCCGCTCGAAATTTGAATTAGATTATGACGCGCCGTTTGTGTTTGAAACCACATTTGGCAATGACGACGTTTATATCGGCATTAATTACAACGAGATCGGCGATTTTTACACGATTGACCTGTATGATGCAGAGTTTCAGCCAATTATTATGGGCGAAAAACTGGTATACGGCAAACGTGTCTGGCGCCGATCGGTTGACCCGCGAGTCCCAGCTGTTGACCTTATCCCGATGGATGAATCTGGTAAGGAGAGCACTGTGGCCAAGGCTAATTTTGGTATCACGGTATTTTTGTACATTGATACTTTGGTTGATGAGACGGTTTAGGAGGTGAGAAAATGGCGAGCAAACCGCAGTACAAGTTTTACATCAAGGTCGTTGTTGATACCGATAGCGGTCAATTGATTTATGAGTACAATAAGACGTCTAACTGGCTGGAAATCCATTTTACAGTGCCATTTTCAAACGAAGCCGAGAAGAATATCAGTGAAATCACGGTTTATAACATGAATCCGACCGATTTTAACCGCATCAAAAAGGGAAACAAGGTTTCTCTATATGCTGGCTATGCCGGAGATGTTGGCCTGCTGATGTCAGGCACGATCTACCGCACAACAATCCCGTACTTAGAGGACGCCGACACGGCCTATGTGTTGCGGGTCTTGGAAGGCCAGGATTACACCAAAATGAAAAAGGTTAACTTGACATTTGGTAAGGGTGCTTATGCCAGTGACATCATTAAATCAGTTGCTAGTAAGGCTGGTATCAATCTGACCTATATCTCACTCAAAGACAATAAACGTTATGATGACGGCTATACGGCTGATGATCACCCGTTTGATGTACTAAGCGAGATTGCGGATGATTGTAAGACCAGCCTATTTTATTTGAGAGGTCAATTAACGTTACGGTACGTCTATGACGGTAATGGTGCTGACTCGTTCGAGCTTGGCTATAACACCGGCCTACTGGAAAGCCCAACACGTGAGGACCGTGACGACGATTGGACCGACTATGACGACGACGACGGATTAGGGGCCTTTGCCTGGTCGGCCAACAGCATTTTAAATTATCATCTAACCACTTTTGCCTATGTGCACCTCAAAACCCAGTACGTCAATCAAGGCGTGATGGTAATCAGCGGCGAGCACAGTTTTGATGGCGAGCAACCGACGACCAGCATTGAGGCGGTGCAAAAATCATGAGCAAACGCGATCAAGATGTTCGATTCATTAAAATGCTTATGCGCAATTTTGGCATTGTTACCAATGTGGCACAACTTTGCCGCGTGACGAGATTTGAAAATAAGGATCACTCAAAAGTTGATGTACAGCCACTGGCCAGAACCCAGTCTGGGAATAAGAGAGGATTATTAATAAATGTCCATGTCGGCCGATTATTGCGAGATGAGTTAAAAATCGGTGACGTTGTGGTGGTTACGTTTATAGACCGATCAACGGAAAACTGGGATGGCAGTAACCGAGACTACTATTTAGCTAGTGATCGGACACATAGCGTCAATGATGCTTTTGTAATCGAGGTGTATTAATTTGATTGATTTAAAACTGGATAGTAGCGGAGATTTAGCAATTGAGGACGCTGACATTGCAGTCGTTTCGGACGTTGAGGAAGTCAAACAGAACATTGCGCTGACCCTGCGGACCCGTAAAGGCGAGTTTTTTGCTGATGCTGAAATGGGGCTTGATTGGGACTATCTGATTGGCGACTCTTACAAGGAACTCTATGCCGCAGGGGCCATTACAGACGCTTTGCTCGAAGACCCACGAGTTACAGCAGTGGGAGAAGTCAACTTAGAGCTTGACCATCTATCACGTCATCTAAACGCGACAATCTCTTTTACAATCGACAAAACAATTCAAACCGGAATGGAGGTGGCAATCGGTGCTTGATGAAAATGGATTTACACGACCAACTTATGACGAGTTGATTCAGACTTTAATACAAAAATGGCAAGAACTATTTGGTGAGAATGCTAACGTAGCACCTAATTCGGTGGGCGGCATTTTCATTCGCGTTCTTGCTTTTTTTCTCAACCAAATTTATCAACTGGCCGAGCTCGTGTATCAGTCCCAGTTTGCTGATTCTGCTACGGGAACCACACTCGATCAACTAGCCGCTAACCTCGGTTTGGTACGGCAAGCACCACAAGCAGCAATCGGCGAGGTGCAGATTTATGGCGTTGCTGGGTATGTGGTACCAGCTGGCACACTATTTCAGACTGATGATGGCCTGATTTATGTGACTAGTGAGGACATTACTCTAGCTGACCAAGGCAAAACGTCAATTGATACTGGTGATTTAGGTCAAGGCGTCTTACAGTATAATGACAAAAATATCGGGCTGGGTACCAGTACAGTCTTGTACGCCAATGGCACGGGAAGCAATTACAACAAGCCGGGTGTAATCGGCGATTATATCGCCCAGCAGTTGATGCCAGTCGAAGAAGTTTTGCTAGTTGAAGTTGGTAAAATTACTGGTGGTGCTGACCTAGAAGATGATGACGCCTTACGCGATCGGTTAGAGCAGGCCAGTCAGGAAGCGCCGTCTAGCCCCTACAACGGGGTTATGTCGGCGGTCCGTGATGTGGTTGGCGTTAGCTCAGCTAAGATCGTTGTCAATGACACCATGGACACAGATGCTTCGGGTAATCCAGCCAAGACACTCCATATTTACGTAGATGGCGGCAACCAAGATGACATTGGTGCCGCTATTTTCGACTCAATTGCTGCGGGTATTCAAACTTATGGCTCAATCGAGGTCTATGTCAAAGACATAGGCGGTAGCACGCATAGCGTTTACTACGATCAGCCGACAGCGATTCAGATTTTTGCCAGCGTGGCAGCTACCACAAATGAAGCATTTCCGTTGGACGGCAACGCACAGATTCAGCAAGCCGTGGTCGATTATGTGCGGTCTGTCGGCATGGGCGGCACAATCCATTACTCGTATTTATACAAGTACCTGTATGACAATATCACCGGCTTAGACGTCGCTGACGTTAAAATCGGCACGGATAAAGATAATTTGACGGCGGCTGATATTCCGCTGACTGATATCCAACGGGCAACGATCACGACAGATACGGTGGTGGTCGCATGAGTCTATTTGATGACATGGTCAAAAAGTTTCCTGGGTCAATTGCGGCCCAGTATGGTACCAATATTCGTAAACTGATTCGATTCTTTACTGATTCGTTGCAAGACGTGAGCGACCTCTACCATACGGTTGACGCTTTTCGGAGTGTAGACAACGCGAATGGTAAGGCTCTGGACGCTCTCGGACTTAAATACGGCGAGCAACGTGGTCAGGCTGATGACGCTTTTTATCGCGTGATGATCAAGTCAAAGATTATCATTCGGGCTGGTGATGCCACGGTAGATGGTGTTTTGCGAGCTGTTCAAAGTTCGCTAGGTGTTGACGTTAACGGCATTAAAGTTGAGTCATTACGCCACCCGCTCGGTAGTAAATTGGACATGTCAAAAGAGCCATTAGCAATTAGGATTACCAATATTCCGCTGGAAATTGCCAGTACGGAATGGGAACAAAATTACTTGATCAGGCGGATTGAAAGTGTGGTAGCTGCCGGTGTCAGAATTGATTATTTTCAATTTATCGACGTTGCAGGCATTGTCGTCAAGACAGTTGTAGCCAGTAACTCGGCTATCATCTACCACAATGAAGTTCCGTTTGAGTAGAAAGGAGTGATTGGGTGTCTAATAAATTTCAGGGCGCTGTGACAACGGTTGGTACTGATTTGATTAATCAGGCCATTGTTAACAACACCAAAATGCAATTTTTGCGCGTGATCGGGTCCAGCACGGTTTATACCGCCGACCAGTTGGCTACGCTTGATGATGCAACAATCACTGGTGCTAGCCATAATCAGGACGGTCACGTCAGTAATGTGACGCGTAAAGATAAAACGACGATTGCCACCGAGTTGGTGCTAGACGGTAGCAACGTCAAGGCTGATTATCAGCTCAATACCATTTTGATTTTGGCGACAGTTGATGGCAAAGACCACCTTTTTGCAGCATTAAAGGCCAATCAGGCCCAGTATATGAATGCCTATGATGGCAACGAGGCTGTTAACTTACAGGTCAATTGTAGTTTTAAAATTGCGAATACCGATCATGTGGACATTACAGTCGATAGTGCCGGAACCTTAACGGTTGATGACTATAATCGGTTGCATGACTACACAGACAAGGTCGGTAAAGATACAGGTGCAGCAGCCAATTCGTACACGGATTCTAAAGTGGCGGCGGCGAGTTCCGCTGCCATTGCGGCTAATATTGGTGAGGCAGCGGCTCGTAGCGCCGCAGATAGTGTTGCGAGTGCTTCTTTAGCTGCTGAGGTTAAGGCGAGAGCGGCGGCAGACACGACGAATAGCACTGCGGCAAGCTCAGCAGCTGCTTCGTTAGCAACGCAAATCACTAACAACAAATCGACATTTAACACGTATTTATCTGCTGCCAATAGCTCAGCAGCTTCAATGGCAGCCGCAATCACTGCTAATTCAACAGCGGCTAATTCGGCTGTTGCGGCAGAAGCGGCTGCTAGGACTAAAGCTGATACAACTGAGGTCACTGCACGATCGGCAGCAGACGCGTCGCTAGCCTCAAGCGTAGCTGCTAATACCTCGGCGATTGCGGCTACTAGTACGGCGGCTAAGTCCTATGCGGCCAGTGCAGCAACTAGTGCCGCTGGTGTTGGTACCACGGCGGCAAACTCGGCAGCCGCTAGTGCTAAGGCGGCAGTTACTGCTGAGTCCACGGCGCGCAATAATGCAGTTGTGGCTGAGACTAACGCTAGAAGTTCAGCTGATGCGGGCTTACAGTCACAGATTACTGCTAATAAGACAGCAGCGAGCAACGCCCAGATAGCCGCCAATAATGCGCAGAGCACAGCTAACGGAAAGGTGACCGCTGGGGCAAGTGCTATTGCGGCTAATACTGATTTAAATGCAGTGCAGACGGTTGGCTTTTATTCGTCATCTGCTGCGGTAACCCCAACGTTAAAGAACTGCCCTCTTGCAACGGGAACATTAGGCTTAACGGTTTTGAAATTAGCAGATATATTCCAGTTTCTAGTAGAGTACAGCTCTGGGTCTCGAAGAACGCAGTTTCGCGAATTGATTTCAGGTACTTGGACTGCTTGGCAAAGTTTTGCTCAGTTGGAAGCTAATCAAACGTTTACAGGCAAGCAGATATTTGCTCAAGCTCCACAAACCACATTGGCAAAAAACACGACACCACGTGCTATTACGCAATTTGACGTTGGCAATGGGCAAAAGAGTCCAATTGTTGCTGTAGCTGGTTCTGACGCAAACGGCGATGCAATTGTATACGGAGCCGGCGGCGGATTAACAATTGTCGGCGCAGGAGAGGCTGCCCTCACATATCTTAATGATGTTGTAGGTAAAACAATGCCTTCAAATTTGACCGCAGTTACTAGTGTTCAAGATGAAACTCTTATCATGGCGTCTGATTCTGCTACCAGAATTATTACCAATTTTCAAAATAATGATACAGCGGCAAAAGAGTTTCGACTGGACACCAACGGTGCTTTCTGGGCACCTGGCGGCGTCTATTCTAACAATCAAGCAGTTGCCACCCAGCAGTGGGTTAACACCAACATGTCAAACGCCTTGGCGCTAAAGGCCGACATGTATGACTCGGGTGAGGTTACAGCCGGAATTACGCTTTTAAATGGTGGAAAATGGTCTGGCACAGATGTCGCGCAAGTTGGACGATATCGAATCGTTAAGGTTGGCAAGAACTATCTGATTACATGTACTGGATCTATTATGGGCTTCACGGTCACACATAAGGCAATGTTCTCGCTGCCTGCTAATGTGCCTTGGCCAACTAGCTCATTCTTGAATTCATTTGTGCAAGAAATCGGCGATGGTGGATATCATACGGCCAACTGGACAACTTATTCAGGAGCAGCACCAACATTCGGCGTTGATTCGTTGTCCGAAAGCCCAACGGCAACTATGCCATTTCATTTTCATTTCATGTGGTGGGCGCCGAATGGTTGGACACCTTAAAGGAGGGATTAAATGCTTTATTATTTTGATGCTGACACGCACTTGTTTTTTGGCGCGGCGGAAAACGACAAGTGGGCCAAGCCAACTGATCGTAAACTAGCGTATACGGACGTGCCACTGCCAAACGATTATGACCTAGATGCGCGATTTGAAGACGGTGCCTGGCGCCAAGCCTCGGGGTCTGAGCACTATGACTGGCTCGGCACACAGAAACCGATCGTTGACCCGACACCGAGCCCAATGCAGCAGATGATTATGGCGCAAGCCGCTGATAACGTCTCGCTCAAGCAAATGGTAATGGCGCAGGCTCAACAGGTTGCCTTATTGACGAAAGGGAGTGCTAGCTAATGACGGTTTACGATCAATGCAAGCTATTTAAGAGTTGGGGCCAAAATGACCCAGATTACTACCGAGTTTTTGTTGGTGTGGGGCTGACAGAGGCCCAGTACAAAGAAATTACTGGGCAAGAATATCAAGAAACAGCCACGGCGTCTGCTGATGAGTAGACGCTATTTTAGTTCAATTAAGGAGGCGGCTGTATCTTGCATGTTTATCAGCATGATGTAGGAGAGGAGGGAGCGTTGAGGGTGAATTTATCGGAGTTGTTGGGGACGCTTAGTAAGATGAAAATTGACCATTCGTGGGTGGTTGGTGCGGTGGGGAGCGTCACATTGATGATTCCGACATGGGTTCAGCACGAAGAATGGGAAGTGCATCATAATGAGTTTATCGTGGTGCTGGTGTTGATCATCTTTTTTGATTGGTTGGCCGGTTCGCAGTTGGCCCATAAGGCTAATAAGCGACAGAGCACACATCAAAACAACAGCCTGATTCGTGATGTGATCATCATTGGCATGTGCGTAGCCGCCAGCCTTTTAGATGATGCTATGCATACAGGCTCTTTTCTATTTTTCGTTATTACTCTGGCTTTTATGCACCATAACCTATATTCGTTGCTGGCTAACTTGGCTTTGCTCGGCTGGGATAAATACTTTCCAGTTGGCCTGCTAAAATGGCTAAACGACGAATTAGAGGCCAAGGCTCGCAAGTATTTTGGACACGATTATAATGATAAGGAGTGATCTTATGAATTGGAAAACTAAAATTAGTAACAAAGTGTTTTGGGTAGCGTTGATTCCGGCCGCATTGCTTTTGGTACAGACAATTGCCGCTGCGTTTGGCTACACCATTGATGTAGCTGGGCTATCTCAAAAACTGATTGCAGTAGTTAATGCGGCCTTTGTGCTCTTGGCGGTTTTGGGCATTGTTGTTAACCCTAACACCCCTGGTGTGACTGATAAGGAGGGCAAATGATGAGTTTAAAAGTAATTGATATTTCCGACTATCAAACTAATCAGACCGCCGCTATGGATAGTGCCGACGGTGTTATCGTAAAGGCTACTCAGGGCACTAGCTTTGTTGCCAAGACTTGTGACGCTAAGTATCAGATTGCCAAAAAAGCTGGTAAATTGCGAGGCGTTTATCACTATGCTGCGGGCGGCAATCCTGTGTCAGAAGCAAATTACTTCTATAACAACATTAAGGGCTATGTTCGTGATGCTATTCTGATTTTGGATTGGGAAAAGGGGCAAAATGCTGCTTGGGGCAATACTCAATGGTGTTTCCAATTTGCCAAGCGCATTCACGATTTAACCGGCGTCTGGATTATGCTGTATACCGGCAGTGATGGCGTTAAGCAAAATGCCGCATTGGTGCCATACTCGCCATTATGGTTTGCTGGCTATCCCGACTTACGGGCCAGCTGGTCAGTGCCTAAATTTATCTACAATATCGGGCCGTTTAAGGTGGTTACTGCTTGGCAATTTACCGACAGTGAAGGCCAGCTAGATCGGTCAATTTTCTATCTGACACCAGATCAGTGGCATGCGATTGCCAACCCGAGTAAGGCTGCTGCTAAGCCAGCGTCGAAACCAGCTGCTAAACCAACTATTTCCAAAAAGGAAACTGTTGCAAAAACTGCAAGTGTTGCTAAAAGCTGGAAAGACAGCGTTGGTGACACCTGGTACGCCGAAAAAGGTCATTTCAAGCTGACTCAAAACATCAACTTGCGCTGGGGTGCTAAGTCTAGCTCAACACTCATTGCGTTACTCAACAAGGGTGCCGTAATCGAGTATGATGCGTACTCTATCCATGACGGCTATGTTTGGCTACGTCAGCCTCGCGGCGACAAATTTGGCTATCTTGTCAGTGGTGAATACAGTGGTGGCAAGCGTACTAGCACTTGGGGCACATTCTCGAAATAGTGGTTATTACAGATCATGTAAAGACCGCTATTTTTGTGAGGTCTGTTTAAACTGGTCGATTTCGACCAGTTTAGAAAGGTGGTGGTGCCATTGATTGTTGAGTAGCTCAACACCGAAATCTCTAGCTCAACACTTTTGTTTAATCAACAAATTTATATAGAAGGAAGTGAAAAGTCTCCCCTTTTTTCTTTCTTTCATTTTTCCTGCTCACTCCGTTTGGAGTGGGCTTTTTTATTTCAAAAGACTAATTAATGAAAAAACGTACTATTAACGTTTGAAACACTTTATAGTTCGTGTAATGTGATTTTTAGAAGGCTCGTAGGTGCAACAGCTCACAACAGTACATTACACATATTTTTTTCATGGCTTCTTGTTGCTTCTTATCGTTTCTTGAATGCAGCTGATTACAGATAAATAGAGATTAGATATTGACACTTGCTCAGCAATCCATGTTATAATTTGTTCGGATATTGGAGTAAACAGACTGTTGAGGGAGGGTGCTAAAATGGAGAATAATTTAAGCGTTTTTGATGTTGCCAATTGGTTTTTAAGGCAAGAATCAATGAGTGATAAAAAATTACAAAAACTTTGTTACTATGCTTATGCATGGGGAATGGCGTTATTAAACAGGCCGCTAATTAGTGACAGCAAGTTTGAAGCGTGGGCTCATGGACCGGTCTCCCCAGAGCTGTATAAAGAGTGTAAAGAATACGGCTGGACTGACATTCCACAAGACAAATTCACAAACGCAAAATCAATTGAAGATAAGAGTATAGTTGATCTATTGGAGTCAGTATGGGCTACTTATGGGGATCGGAACGCTGATGAGCTTGAGGCATTGACTCATAGAGAGACTCCATGGAGAACAGCTAGAACAGGCGTTATGCCAGGTGAACGTAGCAATAAGCAATTAGATGATAAAATTATGCATGATTTTTACTTAGGAATTTATAACGGTGACTAAAAGAAAAGATAAGCAACTTACCGGCAAAACTAAAACGAATAGTTCCAAAAGTTCTAAACTGCTAACTGATCTGGACAACAGAACGGTACAGTTCAAATTAGCAATATCTGAAAAGCTAGATAATGGCTATATGTTTAAAGACCTAAAGCCTGATGAGTGTAGAACCTTTTTTAAGTTTATAAATGAAACTGTAAATAAGGGACTAACGATAACTGATGTTGCCAAACTTTTCGTTAGAACAACCGGTCCGCATGGGGCTAAAAATTTAGAAGTCTTTAATGAAACAGAAAGAAAAATGTTTCATTTAGGTAAGGATAGAACAAAGTTTAGAATTCACGGATACTATAATGAAGACAATTACTTTGTGATTTGTCGAATTGATCCAAAACATAAGTTCTTCAATTAGATTAGTTGAAGCAATTGAAAACCCCGCCACTTAATTGTGACGGGGTTTTGCTATGTTAGCTGAATGGCGGTTTGTCCATGTCAACGTCATTAAATCCAATACCCTCGGCATCATCATCTAGCGTTTGTTTGTTGATCTCGTTGAGCGCCAATGCCGCAGCATGCGCTTGATTGGCGTCTTCAAACGTCTGTACGTGGTCAAAATAACCGCCGACACTATCATAGCTCATGGTGCGTACTTTGTTGTCCCTAACCTCAACAACGTCGATTGAGCCAGACTTGGCTTCGAAAACGATAAATTTCTCCATAGTGTTTTTCCTCCTATTAAATGTGCTTTAGATTCCTCTTGTTTCAAATTATGCAAATTATTCATTTTTCTCTTTCAAAAGAGCCTAGCCCAGATGCTAATGGCGAAAAAATGGCGGACTTTATTTTTATATTATTGATATATAGGCGTTTCTAACTAGATTCTGTTTTAAGGTAAATTTAAGGTTTGTATTGCACATGAATGAGCAAACCGATATAATAAATGACGTATTCAAAAAGGGCGTGGCAACCACACAATTTAAGGGGGAAGAATCGATGAAGAAAGGACAACTTTTTACAACATTTGCGGCGGCATTGTTAGTTGTTTCGAGTGGTTTAGGGATGGTGAGCAGTGTTAGCGCAGCCAGCAAAAAAGCTGATGTGACCACCAGTGCTTCAAAAGCAAAGTACACACCAGCTAAGGAATTAAAACAGAAATATGATGTGATCATTGTTGGTGCTGGTGGGGCCGGTATGTCTGCGGCACTGGCAGCCAAGCAAAAGGGCTTAAACCCAGTGATTTTGGAGAAAATGCCAACGGCTGGCGGGAACACGTTAAAAGCGTCTTCTGGTATGAATGCCTCGGAAACAAAAGTTGAAAAGAAGAATGGCGTTAAAGATACCAACAAGCAGTTTTATGAGGAAACCTTAAAAGGCGGCCATTATAAAAATGATAAAGCGTTACTTCATTATATGGTAAACAACTCTGCCTCAGCCATTGATTGGTTGGATAGCATGGGCATGAAATTGGACAAGTTAACCATTTCTGGTGGGATGAGTGTGAAGCGAACGCATCGACCACATGATGGGTCTGCCGTGGGCACTTATTTAGCCAGCGGCTTGTTACGGAATGTGAAGCAACAAAAGATCCCATTATTTGTGAATGCTGATGTGACTAAAATTAATGAAAAAGACAACAAAGTTTCTGGTGTCAAAGTTGTGATGAACCAAGAAAAAACCAAGACGGTCAAGGCTAAAGCCGTAATCGTGACCACTGGTGGTTACGGGGCTAGTAAAAAGATGATCAAAAAATATCGTCCCGATTTAGCCAATTATGTCTCAACCAACCAAAAAGGCAGTACAGGTGATGGGTTGAAGATGATCACGAAGTTAGGCGGGGCAACCACTAACTTAGATCAAATTCAAATTCACCCAACGGTTTACCAAAAACCACCTTATTTGATCGGTGAGGCAACGCGTGGTGAAGGCGGTATTTTGGTTAACAAAGCAGGCGACCGTTTTACCAATGATATGGGGACCCGGGATAAAGTCTCAGCTGCCATTAATAAGCAAGACGGTAAAATGGCCTACGTTGTCTTTGATGCCGGTGTTCTAAAACGTTCTGCAGTCATCAACCAATACATTAAAAAAGGCTTCACGAAGCAGGGCAACACGGTTGCTGAGTTAGCCAAGCAAATTAATGTACCAGCTACTGAATTGGAAAAGACAATGACCACGTGGAACAAATCAGTTACGGATCATAAAGATAAATTTGGTCGGACAACTGGGATGGATCATCAGTTGAACCAAGGGCCTTACTATGCGATTCCAATTGCACCTGGGATTCATTACACCATGGGTGGGGTTAAGACCAATACCAAGACACAGGTTTTGAAGAAGTCTGGTAAAACCATTCCTGGTTTATATGCTGCAGGTGAAGTCGTGGGTGGTTTACACGGCTATAACCGAATCGGCGGGAACTCTGTTTGTGCGATCATTGTCTTTGGTCGTCAAGCGGGGAATCAAGCCGCTGCTTATTTGAAATAAAGCCTTGAAACAGCCTCGATGTTGGAGGCTGTTTTTTGCGCTATAATAAAAGTAATGTCAAAAAGAGGTGACCTAAATGCCAGATTTAAGGGTGCAACGGACGCAGCGTTTGATTCAAAATGCTTTCATAGAGCTTGTATTGGAAGTTGGGTTTCAACATGTGACCATCAGTTTATTAGCAGAACGTGCCATGATCAACCGCCAAACATTTTACAAACATTATGTGGATAAATACGATCTAGCAACGCAAATGAGTGATGCCATTTTACAGTGGTACGATCAGTTAGGCCAAGAACGAATTGCCTTAGCAAAAGCGTCATTGACCCTAGATGAGATCATCAACCGATTACGACCACATTTAGCCCAATTACTGGCACGTTATCGGCGACCGATGCTGGCGTTACGCACGATTCATTTGCCGCAATTAGATTTGGAGCAGGCGTTGAAACAGCGCATTACGCAGGTGGTTAAAACCTTACTCGGAACTGCACCTAGTTTGTTGGAGCAAACAGTTATGGAATCCGTGATATTAGGCTTGTTGGACTATTTATTGGCTTACCAACAGCTGCCAAGCAGTCAAGAAATTCAAGTCAGTCTCAGTCGATTAAGCAAACTTTTTGAAGCATCAGCAGGTGAAAAATGACTTATTTAGAACGTATGCAGCAACAAGTTCCTTATGTGGCCAATGCCCAGCAAGCGCCGCAACAATTACAGCAACAGGCCAAGCACTTATGCTGGCAGTTGAATCAGTTGGATCCAACATGCCAAACCGCACGTCAAGCACTGATGACCACATTATTTGGAACCGTGCAAGCAAACACGTTTGTGATGGCGAATTTTAATTGTGATTACGGCTTTAACATTCACTTTCAAGGGTTTGCCTATGTGAATGACAATTGTACAATTTTGGATACTTCGCCAGTGATCATTGGCGCAGGTGCATTTTTGGCACCTGGTGTCGTATTGGCTTGTGCCGGTCATGCCTTAGTCGCCGAACAACGCGCTCAAGGGGTTAGCACCAGTGCACCAATCACACTCGCAGAAAATGTTTGGCTGGGGGCCAACACGGTGGTTGCCGGTGGGGTGACCATTGGTGCTGGTAGTGTGATCGGCGCCAATAGTTTTGTGAATCGCGATATTCCAGCAGGGGTTGTCGCAGTTGGCAGTCCTTGCCAGGTATTACGCCCTGTAACAGCAGCTGATCGATTGCAAGTGGAACAATTTGATATAAAATAAAAAAAGCTGTTCATTGTTAAACTAGCGTTTAGCAATGAACAGCTTTTTTAGCACTTATAACTGTCGCAGGTGGGGTTCGAACCCACGACCTACGGTTTAGAAGACCGTTGCCCTATCCAACTGAGCTACTGCGACATAACGCTCATTATTATAAAGAAGTCTGGGAGGCCTGTCAATTACTGTTCGATTTAGAAGCAAATAGATTTCTTAATGGAATCGGGCATGCTACAATGAATTTACGTTAAAACATGAAGCGCTCTCAGCAGATCAAAGCTAGAAACGCCTTGTTTTATAGGTTGTGTAGAATCCTTTACACAGGTTGTTAATGCGAAGTTTGCGTAAGGTATTGAGGAGGTCGTATTATGTCCGAGAAAACTTTTACAAAAGCACAATTAGCTGAATTTGATGGTGCAGCAGGTAAACCAGCTTATGTGGCCATTGATGGGACGGTTTATGACGTGTCAAACGTGAAGCCATGGGCTGGTGGTAAACATCATGGTCAAACCGCAGGTCAAGACCTATCAGATGTGATCATTCACGCACCACACGGCAAAACCGTTCTTGAAAAATTAGACGTGGTTGGTAAATATGTCGGTTAAATCAAACCAAGACCTCAGTCACTGACTGAGGTCTTTTCATGTGAGGCAATAAAATGCAATGTATTGATTTAAAAGTGATGCTGGGTAATATTAACCGCCAGTATACGGTTTGGTATGAACAAGGCGCCAATCAGCATGGCAAGAAAACGGGAATCGTCGATCAAACACACCCCCAGCCCATTCGTCAGTTACATCAGACAGGCGCACAACAATTGTATTTGGAGATCAATCCTAATGCAAAACCGATTACAGTTTGGGAGCTGGTATTGCTATTGGCGCAAGCAGAGGGACAACGTTTTTGTTACATCGAGCTAGGGGCAGCCAGTCATCCTTTATTTGGTTACCGGATCGATCGGCAACATCAGCGGTTATTGCTGGCCTAAATTTATGGTAGAAATTTAGCATTTAGACTTGCGACTTGTTCGAAAATTTGCTATCATATGAACGTTGTATTTGTGGCTTCCACAGCTACAACCGCTCGAGGTGAGCCTTTAAGTTCTCGATGAACGCTTACTTCGGCGAGTCTAAGATGTTAAGGAGGTGCGAATTTATGTACGCAATTATCAAAACAGGCGGTAAGCAATTGAAGGTTGAAGCAGGCCAACAAATCTGGGTTGAAAAATTAGATGCCCAAGAAGGCGAAACAGTAACATTCTCTGATGTTATTCTTGTAGCCGGTGAAGGTGCTGCTAAGATCGGTACACCAACTGTTGCTGATGCAACTGTTACAGGTACAGTTGAAAAGCAAGGCAAGGAAAAGAAAGTTGTTACTTACAAGTACAAGCCTAAGAAGCACAGTCATACAAAGACTGGTCATCGGCAACCATACACACGGGTAAAAATTGATGCAATCAATGCATAATTAAAGGCGAGTGAGCTCATGATTAAAGCCGTTTTTAAGCAAGATTCAGCGCAAGTGATTCGTTATTTTCGTTTAACGGGTCATGCTGATTCAGGTCCTTATGGCAGTGATATCGTTTGTGCCGCTGTTTCAGCGGTTACGATTGGCGCGTTGAATAGTATTGAGGCTTTAGCCGATTTTGACCCCAAAGTGACTTTGGATGAAGAAAACGGTGGTCATATTGAGTTTTGGTTAAGTGATCATTTAACCCAGACACAATTTGACAAAGCCCAATTATTATTAGCAAGCTTACGATTATCATTACAAGATATTGCGCAAACCTATGCAAAATATTTAACGGTGACAATCGATGAGTCAGTGACCCCATTCTAAACAGGAGGTACACGGATTATGTTGAAAATGAACTTACAATTCTTCTCTCACCATAAAGGTGGTGGTTCGACTTCAAACGGTCGTAACTCTGCTGGTCGGCGTTTGGGAAGCAAACGTGCTGATGGTCAAACCGTTACAGCAGGTCAAATTTTATACCGCCAACGCGGTACTAAGATTCATCCTGGCGAAAACGTTGGCATCGGTGGCGACGATACTTTATTTGCAAAGGCAAATGGTGTTGTTCGTTTCGAACGTTTAGGCAAGAAAGATAAAAAAGTTTCTGTTTATCCTGCTGAAGCAGCAGCTAAATAGGCTATTTTGATAGGCCGGGGATTCCCCGGTCTTTTTTAATGCACGGATCAGTGATCGTAGTGGTTAGCCAGGGTGTTGTCTGGTTGACAAAATGACTGTGATATTTCAGATAGGCCGTAAGTTTGTTATAATAGGCTTAGCTTTTTAAGAAATCACGAATGCGGGGTGAGTCTTTGGCAGATCGATTACGGCGTCTGCGTGAACGGATGGCGGCCATTGAATTAGATGGTTTATTGGTCACCCAGTCTGATAATTTACGTTACTTAACGGCCTTTACAGGGTCCACTGGCGTGGCGTTGATTACGCGTACAGAAGCTTTCTTTGTTACCAATGCGCAATTAATGCGTCAGGCGCAACAACAGGTTACGCCACAGCATTTTATTGTACTTGAGGGCAAACCATCGCTTTTTGAAAAGGTGCAACAACTTGTCGCACCTAAAAATTTAACAAATTTGGGTTTTGAGGCCAGTGATGTGTCGTTTAACCTTTATGATGAATTGGCTGATTTATTTGATATCGGGTTAATTCCGGTTACAGGGATGATCGAAGCATTACGAGAAGTGAAAGACACAGATGAGATCGACAGCTTGGCGCAGGCGGCAAAATTAGCAGACTGGGGTTACCAGCGTTTGTTAAAGATTGTTCATCCTGGGATGACCGAATTTGAAGTGGTCAACCAACTGGAATATGAAATGCGACAACAAGGTGTGACTGATTTTCCACTGCCAATGCGGTTATTAAGTGGTACACGTTCAGCATTAGCACAAGGGACGACCAGTCAGCGCATCATCGGTGGCCAGGAACTGCTTACCGTTGACTTTGGCTGTCGCTATCAAGGCTATGTTGCGCGTTTAACGCGGACGTTTGCGATTGGGTTGCCGGAGCAACAGTTGCAAGAGGTTTATGGGATCGTGTTAGAGGCGCAACTTGATGTAATTGCCAATTTAAAACCGGGTTTGACAGGAATGGCATTAGATCAAATTGCTCGGCAAGTGGTGACCAAATCAGGTTATAGCCCAGAGTTTGGCCCACTCACCGGATTTGGTGTTGGGTTAACGGCGCAAGAAGGGCCGTTGATCCAAGCCGGCGAACAGGCGCAATTGGTGCCGGGGAATATTGTCACCATTGCACCAGGGATTTATTTACCAGGATTAGGTGGCGTGCGAATCGCTGATGACTTATTGGTCACTGTGACGGGCTGCCAAAATTTGACACAGGCACCAAAACGACAATTGATCAGTCTTTAGGTTCTGGCTTGTCAAACACCTGGTATTATTGCTATCATTAACTATAATTTAAGATGATATTGGGGACCGAGTGAGTTAGTCCGCCAATGAGGAATGAAGTCGCATCCGCTGGTATCAAAGCGTGTGGTGACTGAAACAGGGGGTTTCTTTTTAAAATGATTTCTGTAAACGACTTTAAAACCGGCTTGACCATTGAAGTTGAAGGTGAACTTTGGCGTGTGGTTGAGTTTCAGCATGTTAAACCTGGTAAAGGCAGTGCATTTGTCCGTTCTAAATTAAAAAACATTCGGACCGGTGCCGTTCAAGAAAAAACATTCCAGGCAGGGAAAAAGGTCAATAAAGCACAGATTGACAACAAAAAAATGCAATACCTTTACCAAGATGGTGACAACTATGTGTTCATGGACATGAATACTTATGAACAATTATCCTTACCAGGTGATAAAATTCGAGATGAATTGAATTACTTGAAGGAAAATATGGAAGTCAGCATTATGATGTATGGTAGCGAAACGATTGGCATCAACTTGCCAAACACAGTTGAATTGAAAGTGGCTGAAACAGAGCCCGGGATTCGCGGCGATACACAATCAGGTGGTTCAAAACCTGCTAAAATGGAAACTGGTTTAAGCGTACAAGTACCATTTTTCGTTAATGAAGGCGAAACATTAATTATTAGTACGCAAGATGGTTCTTACGTGTCACGGGCTTAACTTAGAATAAAGGGGATCTGAATATGGCAGAGGATACCAATATTGTTTTAACAAATGAAGCACAACCAACCTTAGGACGCATTGAGATCGCACCTGAAGTGATTGAGATCATTTTAGGGATCGCAGCGCGTAAAGTGGATGGCGTCTACCAAATGCGCGGGACATTAACGTCCAGTATCAACGCCTTATTTGGTCGCCAAAATCAAGGCAAGGGTGTTAAAATCAGCGTCAGCGATGACCAAATCACAGCAGACGTTTACGCTTACCTGAACTATGGTGTTGCTGTACCGCAGGTAGCTTTGAAAATGCAAACAACGATTCGGGAGCAGTTGTTATTTATGACTGATTTAGAATTGGCTGCAGTCAATATTCATGTAGTGGGCATCGTCCCTGAAAAAATGGAAAATGTTGTTGATCCAGATAATTTATTTGGCGACAAAGAAGATGGTGACAAATAGTGGCAGTAACACGGCATAAAATTCGAGAGTTGGCTTTTCAAACCTTATTTGCGGTTGCCGCAAATCCGGATGTTGATCAGGCAAACCTCATGCATTCTTTATTAGGAACTGAGGACGACACAGCACTTCCGGTTTATTTAGAAACGTTAGTGCAAGGTGTTTGCGCGAAACAAGCAACGTTAGATGATTTAATCGCACAACATTTAAATCAAAACTGGTCCTTAAAACGTTTGGCGAAAACAGATGTGACCATTTTAAGAATGGCTATTTTTGAAATGCTTGATGTTGATAATGTACCAGGCAAAGTAGCTGTCAACGAAGCGTTAGAGTTGGCAAAAGAATATAGTGATGAGCGTTCACGTCGCTTTATTAATGGCGTTTTATCAGCTGTTTTACGCGAACAAACAACATCTGATTCAGAATAATAAGGCGTTGAGAGAGTGGACCCCGTACTGTAAGGTGTTATGGTACAGCCGTAGTGGCAAGGGTCGCTCTTTTTCAATCAAAAAGGTGGTTTTTCTTTGGTGACGATTTTAGATGGTAAAACTTTAGCAAAAAAAATGACAACGACCTTGAAACAACGGGTGGCAGCATTACAGCAACAGCAGATTCAACCTAAATTTGCAGTGATCATTGCAGGCACTGATCCTGCCAGTGAAATTTATTTGCGGAATAAAGTTCGGCGGGCCGAACGGTTAGGGATTGAAGTCGCTGTTTTTCGTTTTCCGGCTAATGTGACTGCCACAACACTGATTCAACAAATTCAACAATTGAATCAAGATGCGGCCATTCATGCCATTATGTTAGAAATGCCGCTGCCAAAACAATTAGACAGTCAAACCATTATTGCGGCCATTGATCCAGCAAAAGATGCTGATGGCATTCATCCCCTAAATTTAGGCCGTATTTTAACAGGGCAGCCTGGTTTATTGCCTAACACGCCTTATGGCATTATGCAATTGCTGCAGGCTTATCAAATTCCGTTAGTCGGCGCCAATGCTGTAGTGGTTGGGCGCAGTACCATTGTGGGCAAGCCCATTGCAGCGTTGTTAACCAATCAGCATGCCACCGTGACCCTTGCCCATAGTCGTACCAAAGACTTGACAGGATTATTGCAACAAGCTGATTTAATCGTTGCCGCAACAGGACAACCAGAATGGTTACATGCCAATGCTGTGAAAGCAGGTGCCGTGGTGATCGATGTGGGCATGAATCAAAATGCAGCAGGTCAATTAGTGGGGGACGTTGCTTATGATGATGTTGCCGCTAAAGCTGGGGCCATCACACCGGTACCCGGTGGCGTTGGTCCCATGACCAATGTGATGTTAATGACACAGATCGTTGCCTTAGCAGAAGGAAGCCAAGCCAATGCCTAAAACCGATTATTTAACGGTTACGACCTTAACCAAGTATTTAAAGGCCAAGTTTGAACACGATCCCTATTTAGATCGGGTTTTTCTAACCGGCGAAATTTCAAACTTCCGGTTGCGGCCGCATGCCCATCAATACTTTAGTTTGAAAGATGATCATGCTAAAATCAGTGCGATTATGTTTCGTTCGGCCTTTGATAAGGTTAAATTTACGCCTGAAGAAGGGATGAAGGTGCTGGTTGTTGGCCGGATCTCGTTATATGAACCGACAGGAAACTATCAAATTTATATTGAGCGCATGGAACCAGATGGCGTCGGGGCCTTTTACCAAGCCTATGAGCAGTTGAAAAAGAAATTGGCGGCTGAAGGCTTATTTCAGCAAACCAAGCGGCCGTTGGTTAAGTTTCCAAAGAAAATTGCGGTGATCACAAGTCCGAGTGGCGCTGTTATTCGGGATATTATTACCACAGCCCGGCGCCGTTATCCAATTGCACAGATTATTTTATTTCCAACACTGGTACAAGGTGATTCGGCAGCAGCTGATATTGTGGCCAAGATCCAACAAGTCAATCAATTTTCGGATTTTGATACACTGATCATTGGGCGTGGCGGCGGCTCAATTGAAGATCTGTGGCCGTTTAACGAAGAAATCGTTGCCCGGGCCATTGCCGCTTCACAGATACCGACAATCTCATCTGTTGGTCATGAAACAGATACGACCATCGCCGATTTAGTGGCGGATGTTCGTGCGGCAACGCCAACTGCCGCAGCAGAACTAGCAGTACCCGTGCTTCGTGATGAATTGTTGCAATTACAGCAAGCCCAAACGCGCCTGTATCAAGCGTTGCAAAGTAAAATTGATCTGGCGACCAAACAAGTGGAATATTTACAACAGTCCTATGTTTTCCGCCAACCGCAACGGCTTTATGATGGGTATTTGCAAAATGTGGATCAATTGAAATTACGATTACACACTGCTTTTCAACAACAAGTGCAGCGGCAGCAACAGCAACTGTTACAAGTGCAAAATCGCTTGCAACAGCAAACACCGGATCATCGTCTGCAACAGTTGCAGACGCAGGTCGCCATGTTACAGCAACAATTGCAACAAGCCATGCAGCAACACATGCAGCATCAGCAGCAACAGGTCCAGCAGGCCGTTCAATCGTTGGATCATTTAAGCCCGTTGAAGATCATGGCGCGAGGCTATAGTTATGTCACCGATCAACAGCAAAATGTGTTGAAGCAGGCTTCAGATTTTAAACCGGCACAATTGGTAACACTTCACGTAGCGGATGCGACGATTCAAGCAACCGTCAAGTCTGTTCAGCCGCAATCAAGAGAAGAGGAATAATATGGCAGCACAAGCTGAACCAACTTTTGAAGAAAATTTAGCGCAGTTAACGCAAATCGTCACCGATCTTGAACAAGGGGATGTCCCGTTAGAAGCCGCTTTAGCAGAATTTCAAAAAGGTGTTAAATTAAGTCAAAAATTACAGGGAACCTTAAGCAAAGCAGAGACCACCCTTGCCAAAATGATGGATGATCAAGGCCAAGTGCAACCGTTTGAATCTGACGATAAGGCTGGCGCAAATCATGACAACTAAATTAGCGCAATTACGTGCCGAAATGGTCCCTGCCTTGGATAGTTTTTTACAAATGCGTTTAAAGCGCACCACAGATACAGCTGTTTTACCAGCAGCCATGACCTATTCTGTGATGGCAGGTGGCAAGCGGCTACGACCATTATTAATGTTAGCGGTCGTCCAAACTTTTAAGCCGCAAGCTATCCCACAGGCGTTACCAGCTGCTGCAGCGATTGAACTCTTGCACACGTATTCATTGATCCATGATGATTTACCGGCAATGGATAACGATGATTTGCGGCGTGGGTTGCCAACGAATCATAAAAAGTTCGGTGAAGCACAAGCAATTTTAGCTGGTGATGGGTTACTGACACTGGCCTTTCAGTGGCTTGCAGAAAGCCAGTTGCCAGCTGAAACCCGAATTGATTTGGTCCAAACCTTGGCTGTTCAAGCTGGACCAATGGGCATGGTTGCCGGCCAGTCATTAGACATGTTGAACCAAGGCAAAACATTGTCATTACCTGAACTGCAAGACCTTCATCGGCGTAAAACAGGGGCTTTGATCAAAGCCAGTGTCTTAATGGGGGCTAAGGTTGCGGCGGTCAATGAACAACGTACTGCGGCGTTGACCACGTTTGCGACGCAATTTGGGTTGGCGTTTCAAATTCGCGATGATATTTTAGATGTGACTGCCACAACCGCCGAACTGGGTAAGCCAGCGCATCAAGATCAAGCGGCTGAGAAAAATACGTATCCAGGCTTATTAGGCTTAGAAGGTGCGCGTCAGGCGCTGACTGATGCGTTAGCCGGTGCGCGTCAGGCTTTAGGCCAATTGGTCGTTGGCACGGATACAACATTATTAAACGATTTTATTGATTGGTTAGAAAAATGAGGATATGCGCGTGAAGAAAGAACGAATTGATGTTTTATTAACGCAACAAGGCCTATTTGATTCTAGAGAACAGGCAAAGCGTTCAGTGATGGCCGGTGAAGTTTATGATGAAAAAGATCAACGTTATGACAAGCCAGGTAGTAAAGTGCCGGCGGATACGTTGTTCCATTTAAAGGGAAAGCATCTGCCTTATGTGAGTCGTGGTGGTCTGAAGTTAGCAAAGGCTTTAAAAGTTTTTAAACTAGATGTTACGGCTAAAACGGTGTTGGATATTGGGTCTTCTACTGGTGGTTTTACGGACGTTGTTTTACAAAATGGGGCCACTAAAAGTTATGCTTTAGATGTTGGCACGAACCAATTGGTTTGGAAATTACGTGAGGACCCACGGGTGATCGTCATGGAACAAACTAATTTTCGGTATTCAAAATTAGCTGATTTCACCGCTGGACAACCAGATTTTGCAACAATTGATGTGTCATTTATTTCATTAGAATTAATTTTGCCTAACTTGGCGACCATTTTAGCGTCAGGTGGCGATGTGGTGGCGCTGATCAAGCCGCAATTTGAAGCGGGTCCCGCAAATGTCGGAAAAGGTGGTATTGTGCGAGATCGCAAAGTACACGTTGCCGTGCTCGACAAGATTTTAACGTTTGCCAGTCAACACCATTACAACGTGTTAGACCTTGATTTTTCACCGATCAAAGGTGGCGAACACGGTGGTGAGGGGAATATTGAGTTTATTACCCATTTGCAGTTAGCCACCACTGAAGTAGGGGCTATTGCCCCTACTGTGTCCATTGAAGACACCTTGACGAAGGCCTATCAATCGCTAAATAGTGCCAAAGCTTAAAGTTCTGACTTTAACTTCACTTAAAAATACGCTATCATAGTTTTTAAAGAGACGTTGAAGAGGTGGCTGGGATGCGTAAGTCAGAACGACAACAGTTGATCCGTCAATTGTTAACTGAACACGATATTCAAAAACAAGAGGATTTTGTGACCTTACTCGCTGAACAAAATGTCCCTGTGACGCAGGCGACAATTTCACGCGACATTAAAGATATGCAACTGATCAAGGTACCAGCCCCAAGTGGTGGTTATCGTTATAGTTTACCGGTTAAAAAGAAACTCGATACAGAAAAGAAATTAAAACGCACCCTTTATGATGCGTATGTTTCGATTGCCATTCAAGATTATTTTATTGTCTTAAAGGCGCTTCCTGGTAATGGTCAAGCGATTGCCACATTAGTCGATCAACTGAATTTGACCGGTTTATTTGGCACAATCGGTGGCGATGATACCGTTTTGATGATTGCGAAGTCACCGGCGGATGCGCAAACCGTTTATGAAAAAATGACGAGCCTGCTTAACGATTAAGCAGGCTTTTTCGATGATAAACATAAGAGAAATGAGGCAGGACTTTGTTACAAGAGTTGGCAATTCATGATTTTGCGATTATTGAGGATTTAAATGTTGAATTTGAAGCCGGAATGACCGTTTTAACTGGTGAAACTGGCGCAGGTAAATCGATTATTATTGATGCAGTCGGTTTGTTGGCTGGCGGTCGTGGTTCGCAAGAATTTATTCGAACAGGTGCCAGCAAAGCTGTTTTACAAGGCCAATTTCATTTGCCAGCCGCTGCACCAACTTTTGCGTTGTTAGATCAATATGGCATCGCTTATGCCGATCAAGATGTTTTATTACAACGTGAGCTTCATCGTAATGGTCGCAATGTTTGTCGGGTCAATGGTCAGTTGGTCAATACGCTGACCTTAAAAGAAATTGGGGAGACGATCGTGGATATTCACGGTCAAAATGAGCACCAAGAATTAATGCATCCCGAAAAGCATTTGGCTTTATTAGATGAGTTTGCGCATCATGAGATCGTGCCCTTACGCACACAGTACCAAACAGCGTATCAGCACTATAAAAAGCTGCACCAAACTTATGAAAAACGTTTGGCAAATGAAAAAGAATGGGCCCAGCGCTTAGATATGTTGCGTTTTCAAGTTAAGGAAATTGAAACAGCCCAGCTTCAGCCAGATGAAGTCCATCAATTAACCGAAGAAAAATTACAGCTTAGTAATTTTCAACGGATCAATCAAGCTTTGGCGACCAGCTATGCCGCAATCAGTGAAGGCGAAACCGCACCTTTGGACCAAATCGGGCGGGCGATGAACGAATTGCAACAAATTGCAGATCTAGCACCGGCGTATCGCACATTGTCAGAAAGTGTTCAGTCAGCGTACTATACGTTACAGGATGCAGCATCGGATATTTTACAGCAGGCCGATCTGTTGGAGTGGGATGAAAACCGGTTAGATGAGATTGAAAAGCGCTTGGAAATGATTCACCAATTGCAACGTAAATATGGCGATAGTGAAGCGCAAATTTTAGCATATGGTCAAAAAATCAAACGAGAATTGACTGAAATGGAAAATACGGAAAGTAACGCCGCAGATTTAGCTGATCAAGTGGCAGCGGCCCGTGAGCAGGCGTTAACCAGCGGCCAAAAACTATCACAAAAGCGCCAGACAGCTGCGCAACAGCTGGTCCAGGCCATCCATCAGCAATTAAAAGATTTATACATGGCGAAAACGGTTTTTAGTGTTCATTTTAAAACCACAGGCACACCCCATTTTTTTGAAACCGGTTTGGATGAAGTCGAATTTTACATTCAAACCAACCCAGGGGAAACCGCCAAACCGCTGGCGAAAACGGCTTCTGGTGGCGAGCTGTCTCGGATCATGTTGGCACTTAAAACGATTTTTATGCGCAGTCAAGGCATTACCAGCATTATTTTTGATGAAGTAGATACCGGTGTCAGTGGGCGTGTTGCCCAAGCGATTGCAGATAAGATCAGTGGCATTGCCCGTTTTTCACAAGTACTCTGTATTACCCATTTACCACAGGTTGCTGCCATGAGTGACCATCATTTCTTTATTCAGAAACAAGTGGTCCAACAGCGCACTCGAACCAGCTTGAAAGTCTTGAAAACACCTGAACGAATTGATGAATTGGCACGGATGCTATCCGGGACGACCGTCACAAAGTTAACCCGTGAGCATGCCCATGAATTATTAGTTTTAGCAAAATCTGAGAAAAAACGGTTGGCTGCTAAACAGCCGTCATCAAAATAGCGCAACAAAAAAGACTGTGATGAACTTCACAGCCTTTACGCAGCCACCCGCTGAATATAGCGAATGGCTTGATCCATGACTAAGTGGATCAAATGACTTTTTTGCGCTTTAAAGATCACGGTTTGACCATGACGTTCAAAAAAGCCAGTCAACTTGTTGTGTCCTCCGTGATCAAAGTCGTTAAATTGAACGGTGACTAAAAAGTGACGGTCAATCGCTTGTTCTAAATAGTAGTCAATTTGAAAGCCGGGCATCTGTGGCTGAACGGTCAACTGTTGCGGTTCAGAGGCAACAGTGACCGGCGTTGTGACAGTTGCTAATGTCGGTCGATTGATATGATAAATGATTTGATTTGAATGCCGTTTTAATTCCATAATGTCGCCTCCGAACGTTTGTTTGCTATTTTATTATACGAACGTTTGTTTCAAAATGCAAGTCCAGTGATGGGAGAATTGCCATGCCATTTAAACAACTTTTTCAGCTACCAGCTCATTGGCGCAACCAATATCAGATCATGCCGGTTAAGCGTCACACACAACCCTTGCAATATTTTGGGTGGGGCGCTGGCCCGACACCACGGTTGTTAGTGGCAGGGCAAGTCCAGGGACATACGTTTCAAGTGTGCTGGCTAGGCCAATACCAAGGTCTTTCGCAACTAGTTTGGCGACATGCATGGCCTAAAATGCAAGCAACACTTTTAAAAGGTCACTTTAAGTATATCGAATTTGAGACCAAACAGCGCGTTTTTAGCTTAACTTCTTTTAAATTTAGTGAAACAAAATTGGCAGCAGGCTACCGCTATCGGTATTGCTGCTACCGTCAAAAGATTTTGATTTTAGGCGGTGGTGGTGCACATGGCAGTTATCAGTGGGGCGCCTTACAGGTTTTACGCGCAACAGGGTGGCAACCAGATCTGATCATTGGAAGTTCAGTCGGTGCATTGAACAGCGTGTTATATTTAACCACGAGTTCGCAACAAGCGCAAGTCCTTTGGCAACAGATGAGTTGGCACAATATTGTGACGCTACCGGCACAGCAAACACGACCACAGCCACGCTATTTTCCGTATGATACGGCCCCTTTGGCACAGCTTATTCAGCAGTACTGGCAGCCTAAACGCTACCAGCAACGCACCACAGCGGTTGCCGTGACAGCCACCCGATTTGCCGGCTTGCGCTCGGTCACGCACTTGTTACGGCTTGATGACCCAGCTAATCCCAAATGGTTGCAGGCGTCCGCGAGCTTTTTTCCTGTCATGACACCGACAAAAATTGCAGGCGTCACTTATTTAGATGGCGGCGTCCGCAATGATTTGGCGATTCGACTGGCAACACAGCTACGTGGGCGCCAGTTGATTGCCATTGATTGTCAGGGCCTGGGCCCGGTGCCAGCCTATCGGGTCCAACCAGGCCAACATTTGTTGCGGTTACGATCGCGCTGGTCGTTAGGTGGTTTTACGCAATATCAAGCAACACAGGCGGCTGTTAATTTAAAATTAGGCGCGTTAGAAATGCAGCGTGCATTGCGGTCGGATTGGTTTGGCTACTGGTACACTTGGACGAGGCCAATACCTATCACTTGGCAACAAACGTGGCGGCTTCAGCGCCAGCAAACGTCAAATCAGCGTTGGTATCGTCAGTTGTGCCGATTTTGTCGCGTTCGGCAGTTAACACCTACGGGTCAGTTGATTGGTATTTTAGAATATTTGGCGCATGCCGTCCAGGTGACGCCAACGCAAGCATACACACCGCAAACCTTGCTACAAGCGGTTCAGCAACAGCCGCGACGATTCAAACAATTACGGCAACGATCAGATGCGTTAACGCAACTTGCATTACGCTGGTATGATGATGAAACAGGGGGGATTTAAAATGGCAGCATTACAATTTGACATTGTTGAGACCATCGGTGTATTAAGCACAAACAAAAGTGGTTGGACGAAAGAGTTGAACTTGGTGAGCTGGAACGGCCGAGCACCTAAATTTGATCTACGCGATTGGGCCCCAGACCACGCGAAAATGGGGAAGGGCATTACCCTTTCAAATGACGAATTAGATCAGTTACGTGAGACCTTGATTAAAATGCAGACAAACTGACTTGAAAAAGTCAGAAAAAAAGTGCAAAATATAGCGTAATATCTATACGTAAAAGGGAGAATTTAGTGAATGACAACGCGTGGAATGTTAATTGTGCTTTCAGGGCCATCTGGTGTCGGTAAAGGAACCGTTCGGAAAGCCATGTTTGCAAATGAAGAACGGGACTTTGTTTATTCAATTTCAATGACGACTCGGAAACCACGGCCTGGTGAGGTTGATGGTGTGGATTATTATTTTAGAACCCGTGACGAGTTTGAACATGAAATTAAAACAGGGGGCATGTTAGAATACGCGCAGTACGTTGACAACTATTATGGCACCCCTTTGAAGTATGTGAATCAAACACTGGATTCTGGCAAAGATGTTTTTCTTGAAATTGAAGTCAATGGTGCGATGCAAGTTCGCGAAAAATGTCCGAATGGTGTTTTCATTTTCTTAACCCCGCCTGATTTAGGGGCATTGCGTCAACGGCTAGAGGGGCGTGGCTCTGAGGCCAGTAGCGTGATCGATAAACGTTTGGTTCAAGCACGTGAAGAAATTAAAATGATGCAGAATTATGATTATGCTGTTGTAAACGATAAGGTGCCATTAGCAGTTGAACGCATTCAAAACATTATTGAAAGCGAACATTTACGCGTTCAACGGGTGATGTCACAGTATGAAAAAATGATTGGAGTGCAAGCTTAATGATTTTATACCCATCAATTGATAAGTTATTAGACAAAGTTGACTCGCGTTATTCACTGGCTGTTTTGTCAGCTAAGCGGGCTCATGAGATCGAAGCCGGTGCTTTAAAAATGTTATCCGACTATAAATCATCACAAACCGTCGGTGAAGCCTTAGAGGAAATTGCTGAGGGTGATGTGGTCATTGATCCAACATCCTTAATGACCGAACGTGAAGCCGAAGCAATCGATGCTGAAAACAAACACGAAGAATAAGTGTGATTTGAAAAGTCAGGGAAACCTGGCTTTTTTTAACGCGATCAGTCAGGTTGTTGTAGCGGCTTAAATAGCCAGCCATACTGAATGTGGAAACAATGGCGAGATAACAGACAGGCCTGGTTTTTTTTGATAAAATAGAGAAGATAACTTTATTTTTTGAACAAAATTAAATCAAAAATGACATGATTTTTGTCTCAAGGGGGACGTTTTTTTGTTAACGGGAAAGCATATTGCACTTTATGTGAGTGGCGGCATTGCTGTTTATAAGGCTGCAACTTTGGTACGCACGTTGATCAAACGTGGGGCGGAGGTTCGTGTGGCGTTAACACAAGGGGCAACCGCATTTGTGACACCCTTAACCTTTCAAACACTCAGCAAACATGACGTTTATACAGACCGCTTTAAACAATTTGATGCTGAACACGTGGCACACATTGACCTTGCCGATTGGAGTGATCTTGCTATTGTGGCACCTGCAACAGCGGATGTTATTGGTAAAATGGCCAATGGCATTACTGATGATTTTGTCACCACGGCATTGTTGGCGACCACAGCACCGAAATTTGTGGCACCTGCTATGAATAATCATATGCTTGCCAGTGCAGCCGTTCAGCGCAATTTAAAGCAGTTGCAAGCAGACGGCGTGACCTTGATCGACCCTGAAACAGGCTTTTTAGCAGAAGGTTATGAAGGAAAGGGCCGGTTGCCAGAGCCTGAAACGATTGCGGACTTTGTGGAAGTGGCTTTGCTTCAACAAGCACCGAATTTGCCGTTTGCAGGCAAACAATTTGTGATCACTGCAGGGGGGACACAGGAAAAAATTGATCCAGTCCGCTATATTACCAATAAATCATCCGGTAAAATGGGCTACGCTTTGGCGGTGGCAGCACGTGATCTTGGCGCCAAAGTGACCTTGATCACAGCCTCTGATTTACCGAACCCATTTGGGATGACGGTCGTTCAAGCCCCTTCTGCGGAGGAAATGGCGCAACAAGTTTTTGATCGGTTTCAAGCCAGTGATGTGGTGATCATGGCAGCTGCGATTTCGGATTATCGTCCGGTGCAACCGGCCACTGAAAAAATTAAAAAACAGGCAGGTCATCAAGAACTGGTATTGACTTTAACTGAAACACCGGATATTTTGGCGCAATTAGGTCAAACGAAACAGCACCAGCTGGTGATTGGTTTTGCGGCTGAAACCCAACATTTATTAGATAATGCGGCTCAAAAATTAGCACGTAAACAGGCTGATATGCTGATTGCCAATGATGTGGCGGCTGCAAATGTTGGCTTTGACTATGATACCAATGCAGTGACAATTTTGCGGCCACAAGAAGCGCCTTTAAAATTGCCATTAGCGAGTAAAACCGTGATCGCCCAACAAATTATGGAAATTATTCGGCAAATGCGCTTTAATGCTTAAATGAATCATTGAGAAAGTAGGAATTAAAATGGCTGAATTCGTTAAAGTGATTGTTGATGTTCCGACGCTGCAAACGAATCGGCCGTATGATTACGCCGTTCCGCCAGCGTTACAAGATCAAGTTATGCCTGGCATGCGGGTTGTCGTCCCATTTGGAAAAGGAAATCGGGCTGTCCAAGGATTTATTGTGGCTGTTTTCGATCAAGCTGATTATCAAGGCAAACTGAAGACCTTATTACGGTTAACGGATCTCACCCCGGTGTTGAATCCTGAGTTGTTGGCGTTAGGACAATGGTTATCCGATACGACCTTTGCGTTTCAAATCAGTTGTTTTCAAACCATGTTACCCAGCTTAATGCGGGCCAGTTACAGTAAAAATGTGGTACTGGTGGCACCTGAAAACCCGTTGGCGCAACAAGTTTTTCAACAGGCCACAGTCTTGCCGTATGAGCATTTTAAAACCCCAGAGCAGCAGCATCAATTGGGGCAATTACAACGGCAACAGGCCATTCAGATCCAATATCAAGTGAAACAACGCGACCATGCGAAAACGGTGCAAGGGGTACAACTGGCGCAATCATATGCACAACTTGCTACATTACCGGCACAATTAGGGGGGCGGGCTAAAAAGCAACAACAATTATTAGCTTATTTGCTCGACCAACGGCCAACGCTTCCACAACCAATCACAGCTGTAGCCCAGCAGGCCGGTGTATCTCGTGCCGTGGTAAATGCAGCGATTGAAAAGGGTTGGCTAACGGCGACGACCATTGCAGAATATCGCGATCCCACTGCCGGTGAACAGATTACGCGAACGCAGCCCTTAACGTTAACATCGGAACAGCAAACGGCGGTTCAACAAATTTTAGTCGCAGCCCAAGCGCATGAAAATCGTACTTTTCTGATTGAAGGGGTCACAGGTAGTGGTAAAACAGAGGTTTACTTACAGTCGATTGCAGCTGTTTTGCAACAACAGCAAACGGCTTTAATGTTAGTACCAGAAATTGCCCTGACACCGCAAATGGTGAAACGGGTCAAAGGGCGTTTTGGCAGTAAAGTGGCGATTTTGCACAGCGGTTTATCGAATGGTGAAAAGTACGACGAATGGCAACGCATCGAACGTCAAGAAGCAGATGTGGTTGTCGGCGCACGGTCGGCGATTTTTGCCCCGTTACACCATATTGGCCTGATTATTATGGATGAAGAGCATGAAAGTAGCTATAAACAAGATGAAATGCCCCGGTATCATGCACGGGATGTTGCCCAGTGGCGGAGTGCTTATCATCACTGCCCCTTGATTTTAGGCAGTGCGACACCATCACTGGAGTCACGGGCCCGGGCACAAAAAAAGGTTTATCAATTGATTCGGTTGACGCAACGGGCCAATCAGCGTCCATTGCCACCTGTAACGGTGATCGATATGAAGCAAGAATTAAAAAAGACACAAGAAAGCAATTTTTCGGCACCGTTATTGGCGGCATTGCGGCAGCGGGTCATTCATCATGAACAAAGTGTGTTGTTGCTGAATCGCCGCGGCTTTTCGGCCTTTGTTATGTGTCGAGATTGTGGTTTTGTTTTGAAGTGTCCAAACTGTGATATTTCGTTAACGTTGCATATGGCGACACACTCGATGAAATGTCATTATTGTGGTCATGAAGAAGCGATTCCTAAAATTTGCCCCAATTGTCATCAACGTAAAATTCGGTATTATGGCACCGGAACAGAAAAAGTTGAAGCTGAATTACAGCAGTGCTTACCAGAAGCTCGTGTGATTCGGATGGATGTTGACACGACCCGGCGAAAAGGCGCGCATGAACGCTTGTTGTCAGCATTTGGCCGCCATGAAGGTGATATTTTATTGGGCACACAAATGATTGCCAAAGGATTAGATTTTCCAGACGTTACGCTGGTTGGGGTTCTAAACGCCGATACGTCCTTGGGCTTGCCTGATTTTCGCGCCAGTGAGCGGACTTTTCAATTGTTAACCCAGGTCTCTGGTCGGGCGGGCCGGGCGGATAAGCCTGGTGAAGTGATCATTCAAACTTATAATCCGGAACATTATGCCATTCGGTTGGCCCGACAACATGATTATGAAGGTTTTTATCGGCGTGAAATGACGTTGCGCCACCAAGGTCAGTACCCGCCATATTACTTCACCATTAAGCTCACCACCAGTGATGAAGACGAAACAGTAGCGGCTAAAAAAATCTTTGAACTGCAGCAAACGTTGAAACCAGTTTTGTCGGATCAGGCGATTATGTTAGGCCCGACGCCGCGTGCGATTGCCCGCATGAAACGGCGGTATTATTATCAGTTGGTCATTAAATATCGTCATGAACCACGGTTAATGCAAACCTTAACAGCGATTTTGCAACAAAATCAGGCTAGCGGTAGCAAGGCCGTTCAAGTGATGATCGACCGCGAACCGTTGAATTTTATTTAAGCCTTAATTGAAGAAAGTAGTGATGACATGACATCAGTTATATTTATGGGAACACCTGCCTTTTCGGCACCAATTTTAGAACGTTTATTAAAGGAAGGTTATGACGTTTTAGCGGTTGTGACCCAACCCGACCGACCAGTTGGCCGGAAGCACCGCTTAACGCCTTCACCAGTTAAAGCAGTGGCATTGGCCCACAACTTAAAGGTTTTACAGCCTGAAAAATTAAGTGGTAGTCCAGAAGCAGATGAGATCATCGCGTTAAAACCGGATTTATTGATCACAGCTGCATTTGGCCAATTCTTACCTACAAATGTGTTAGCTGCAGCGCAAAAATGGGCCTTAAACGTCCACGCCTCATTGTTGCCGAAGTATCGTGGTGGTGCGCCGATTCAATACGCCATTTTAAATGGTGATGCTGAAACAGGTGTCACCATTATGGAAATGGTGAAGAAAATGGATGCAGGCGATATTTTAGCGCAACAAACCCTTGCAATTACACCAACGGATGACAATGGCACCTTATTTGATCGGTTAAGCAAAGTTGGTGAGGAATTGTTGGTGGCAACCCTGCCGCGGTTATTAGCAGGTGAAATCACGCCACAACCTCAGGATCCAGCACAAGTGACTTTTTCAGCAAATATTAAACCCGATGAAGAAGTGATCAATCTGAATACCACTGCGGTTGCAATTGATCAAAAGGTGCGGGCATTGCGGCCATTACCAGGCGCTTACGTTAAGCATCAAGGGCAACGGGTAAAATTGTGGGCTGTTACACCGGTAGCAGGGACGACAACGGCGACACCAGGGACCATTGTGGTGCGTGGTAAGCACGTCTTGCAGGTAGCAGCAGGTGATGGTACGATTTTTGCAATTGATGAATTACAGCCTGCTGGCAAGGCACGGATGACGATCACGGCTTACCTGAATGGGATGGGTCACGCTTTAAAGGAAGGACAATTATTATTTGATGGGCAATAAGCAGAGTACAAATCCAAGGGCACTGGCTGTAACGCTACTGGAACGGGTAACCGATCAAGGCAGTTATTTAAATGTCGCACTTGATCAATTATTAAAGCAAGCATCACTTGCACCACGAGATGCAGGGCTGTTGACCAATATTGTTTATGGCACCATGCAACATCAATTGACCCTGGACTATTGGTTAACACCTTTTATTAAAAAACCGAAAAAAATGGAACATTGGGTGCGCCTTTTGTTACAAACCGCATTGTATCAATTGGAATACTTAGATCGTGTACCGGCGCGGGCAATTTTCTTTGAAACCACTGAAATTGCCAAAAAACGTGGTAATCGTGGGGTCGCTGGCTTAGTCACCGCTATTTTACGACAAATTCAGCGGGTTGGCGTGGCGGACCTCACGCAAGTTCAACCGCTGGCAAAACAATTAAGCTTAACCGCCAGTGTGCCAGAATGGCTGGTAACAAAATTATTGCAACAGCTAGGCGAAACCAAAACGCGTCATTTACTAACGGCTATCAATGAACCACCACGGGCTTCAATTCGTGTGAATCAGCGATTGACAACGGTGCCACAGTTAGCCGATAATTTAAAGCAACAAGGAATTGATGTTGAAGCCAGCCAATTAACACCTGACGCTTTGGTGGCCAGTAACGGTTTCTTGGCAGGAACCCCTGCATTTGCGGCTGGTCAATATACCATTCAAGATGAAAGTTCGATGTTAGTGGCGCCAAGTTTACAGCTACAACCAGCTACTCAGGTGTTAGATGCTTGTGCCGCACCGGGTGGAAAAACCACGCATATTGCCACTTATTTGTCAGCGGCTGCTGGGGGTCAAGTCGTGGCGCTGGATCTGCACCCACATAAGGTGAAGTTGATTCGGCAAAATGCCAAACGTTTAGGTGTTTCGGATGTCGTTCAGGCGCAGGCCTTAGATGCACGACAGGTAGCCACTGTTTTTGCAGACGGTCAATTTGATCGGGTGCTGGTGGATGCGCCTTGTTCTGGCTTAGGGTTGTTACGACGTAAACCGGAGATTCGTTATGCACGGCAACCAGCAGATATTTTAAATTTGGCCAAAGTGCAATTGACGCTTTTAAATAGCGTGGCCAGCAAGGTGAAGCCTGGGGGCATTTTAACTTATAGTACGTGTACCATTGTGGATGAGGAAAATAAGGATGTGGTGGCACAATTTTTAGCACAGCATCCAGAATTTACAACGATTACAGTGAAAACCAAGCAACCTTTAAAGGTGCCAACCGCACCATACTTACGGTTATATCCGGATGATTATGGCACAGATGGTTTCTTTATTTGTTGTTTGCAACGAAAAATGGGGTAACAGTCATGAAGTTTGCGTATCGGACTAACGTCGGTCAACGCCGTCCAAAAAATGAAGATTATGTGGGCATCTATCAAAATGCAGCAGGGGTGCGGTTTGCCATTGTTGCAGATGGGATGGGCGGGCACTTAGGTGGCGATGTTGCGTCGGCAATGGCCGTCTTACACATTGGCCATGATTTTGAGCATACCAATTTTGAAAAAGTTGAACCGATTATTTCTTGGTTGGTGACAGAATTACAAAAAGAAAATCAACACATTTTGAAAAAGTCGAAACAATATCCGGATCTATCCGGAATGGGGACCACATTTGTGGCGGTGATCTATTTTCAAAATGAGTTTATTATTGCCAACATTGGGGATAGTCGGGCCTATTTAATGCGGCAGCAAGTGCTAACACAATTAACGGAAGACCATTCATTGGTCAATGAACTGGTCAAGCAAGGCGCGTTAAGTCCTGAAGATGCCCGGCATCATCCCCAGAAAAATGTGATCACCCGTACACTTGGGGTTTCTGCGGAGGCGAATGCCGATGTAACCGTGCGCCGTTCACAATATGGGGATTATATTTTGCTGTGCACAGATGGCTTGACGAATATGGTGTCCGATACTGAAATTGCAACGATTCTCAACAATCAGCAACTGAGTTTGGCGGGTAAGTGTGAGCATTTGATTCAAATGGCCAATACGGCCGGTGGCTTGGATAATATTACGGCACTACTATTATATGAAGATCGTGAGGTGGCCGCAAAATGATGGAAATCGGTTATAAATTAGATGGCCGCTATCGCATTATGCGCTCAATTGGCGAAGGTGGGATGGCCAACGTCTATTTAGCGCACGACTTGATTTTAGACCGTGATGTTGCCATCAAAATTTTGCGGTTAGACTTACAGCATGATCCGGCTACGATGCGGCGCTTTCAACGAGAAGAGTTGGCATCAACTGAACTCGTCCACCCGCATATTGTGGCGGTTTACGATGTAGGTGAGGATCATGGTATCCAGTACATTGCAATGGAATATGTGAAAGGGATGGACCTGAAGCAATACATTGCAGCCCACTATCCGATGCCTTACCAAAGCGTGATCAATATTATGAATGAGATTTTGTCGGCTGTGAATCAGGCCCACGCCCATGGCATTATTCATCGTGATTTGAAACCACAGAATATTTTAGTCAATGAATCAGGACACATTAAAATTACGGATTTCGGCATTGCAGTTGCTTTGTCTGAAAATTCACTGACGCAAACCAATTCATTGTTAGGGTCAGTTCATTATTTGTCACCTGAACAGGCGCGGGGCAGTGTGGCGACGAAGCAGTCTGATATTTATGCGTTGGGAATTATTTTATATGAAATGTTGACCAGCAAAGTGCCCTTTGAAGGTGAAACAGCGGTAAGCATTGCCTTAAAACATTTTCAAAGTGATATTCCTTCGGTTCGCAAAATCGACCCTAAGATCCCCCAGGCCTTGGAAAACGTGGTGCTAAAAGCGACAGCTAAAGCACCAATCGACCGCTATCGTTCTGTGGCAGAAATGGCCACTGATCTGCGAACTGTTTTGCAGCCAGAACGGGTCGGTGAAACGAAATATCGTCCGCAAGTAGACGATGAAGAAACAAAGATCATTGCGCCGATCAAGCCACCAGAAACGTCACAACCAGCAGTGACAGCAACGTCTCAAACAGCGGTGATGCCAGAAATTAAGCCTGATCAAGCCTTACAGCAACAAAAAGATCACCGCCATTCCCCTTGGCTGTTGATCGTACTGGCGGTGGGGTTGGTTGTGGCAATTGGTGGTGGCGGCTTTGCTTTTTGGCAAACACAACAGCCGGTAACGGTGCCTCGCCTAAGCCATTTAACCACCCATCAAGCCCAGAAGCAGCTGCGACAGCAACAGTTGAAGCTGGGAAAAGTAACCCGTAAAAGTAGTGCCACTGTGGCGAAGGGCAAAGTGATCCGTTCGACACCAACGTCCGGTCAAAAAATCAAAAAACAACAGTCTGTTGCGGTGGTGGTGAGCTCAGGACAAGCCACGTACAAACTGAAAGATTATCAGGGCCAGGATTACACAGCTGTGGCACAGCAATTACGACAGCAAGGGTTTACGGTTAAACGAAAATTGATCATGTCGGACACCGCAACCCGTAATCAGATCGTCCGTCAAAGTCTGGCAGCAGGGATTGAAGTGATTCCGCGTCAAACAACGTTAAAATTAGAAGTCGGTGCAGGGGCAAATGCCTTTAGTTTCCGCAACATGATCAACTGGTCACAAGCCAGTGTCAGCGAATATACCAATAGTACCGGGTTGAAATTGACGCTTAAAAGCGATTATTCGGATACCGTTCGGTCTGGATCGGTAATGTCGCAAAAACCGACTGCTGGTAGTTACGTCCAACCAGGAGATCAGGTGACGGTAACGATCTCCAAAGGGGCAATCGGCGATAATTAAGCATTAGAACATTGGAATAGACTTAGAAAGTGGGTTAGCTTGTGGCAATTGGCCAAATTAGAAAAGCATTAAGTGGTTTTTATTATGTGAAATCTGGTGACGCGCTTTATCAAACGCGCGCACGCGGAAATTTTCGAAAACGACGCTTAGCACCTTTGGTTGGTGATCGGGTGGAGTTTTCAAGCACCAGTCCAACGGATGGTTATATTTTAGCGATTCAAAAACGGCACAATCAGTTAAAGCGGCCACCAGTCGCCAATGTTGATCAAGCCGTGGTGGTGACATCAGCAGTAAAACCGGATTTTAATAGTAACTTATTGGATCGTTTTTTGGTGATCTTAGAGGCAAAAGAAATTCAACCGTTGATTTATTTAACGAAAACAGATTTGTTGGATGAAGCGGCATTGGCCAAGTTAACCACAACTTTGGCTTATTATCAAAAAATCGGTTATCCTGTTTTTATGGCACCTGATCCTTACCAAGCGGATAATATTGCTGCGTTGATCCGTCATTTTAAGGACCGCCTAACGGTATTAACCGGTCAATCTGGGGCAGGCAAATCTACTTTGATCAACCATATTGCACCAGAACTACAGTTACAAACAGCGGCTGTATCGGAAAGCCTTTCTCGTGGGAAGCATACCACACGTCACGTTGAGTTGTGGCCGTTAGCAGATGGTTTAGTGGCCGATACACCGGGCTTTTCGTCATTGGCGTTAACGGATCTTGATTTGAATACCCTAGGCAATCTTTTTCCAGATTTTGTGGCGTTGGCGGATCAATGTAAATATCGTGGGTGCCAACATGATCATGAGCCAGGTTGTGCGGTTAAGGCAGCCGTAACAGCGGGTGAGCTGTTAGCCAGTCGTTATGAGAACTATTTACAATTCCGAACTGAGAAAAAAGCTGAAAAACCAGTTTATATGAAAGAGGGACGGTCGAAATGAAATTAGCACCATCAATTTTAAGTGCAGATTTTATGAATTTGGAACATGATGTTAAGATGGTTGAGCAAGCAGGCGCTGACTATTTACACGTTGATATTATGGATGGTCAGTTTGTACCTAACATTACGTTTGGCCCCGGGATGGTGGCAGCGTTACGGCCAATCACCAAATTAACGTTGGATTGTCATTTGATGATCGTTGAACCAGAACGTTATGTTGCTGATTTTGCCAAAGCAGGTGCCGACATTTTAACAGTGCACGTTGAAAGCACACCACATATTTATCGTGTGATCCAGCAAATTAAGGCGGCTAACATACAAGCAGGTGTTGTGTTAAACCCAGGCACGCCACTTGAGGCGATTAAAAATGTGTTGCCAATGGTGGATCAAGTACTGGTAATGACCGTCAACCCGGGCTTTGGCGGCCAAAGCTTCTTGCCAGATATGTTGACCAAGGTCAAGCGCTTAGATCAATTACGGCAAACTAATGAAAATTACCATTTTAATATTGAAGTAGATGGTGGCGTCAATGAACAAACAGCGACAGCTTGTGCACAAGCAGGGGCCAATGTTTTTGTGGCAGGTTCTTACACCTTTGCTGGGGAGCCGGCCCGTCAGCTAGCCACGTTGCGCCATTTGGTGACAAAACATGACGCGCATTAATATTTTAGTGGGTGGGCCAAAGCAGTTTTGGCCTACAGTTTTAAAAGAACACCCAGCAACGATTCCAGGGCAGTGGTTAGCGGCTGATCGTGGGGCATTATGGTTATTAAAATTAGGTTTACAGCCGTTAGCCGCGATTGGTGACTTTGACTCGCTAACTGCAGTGGAGCGGCAGACGGTTGCACAACAAGTACCTGACATGCAATGGGCGGTAGCCGATAAAGATGAAACGGATACAGAATTAGCGTTACATTTAGCCTTAAATCACTATCATGCGACACAAGTCGTGATTTACGGTGCAACAGGTGGTCGGTTGGATCATTTCTTAGATAATCTTTTTATGTTATTGCGTGCTGATTTTCGGCCATTTGTGCCGCGCATCCAAATTGTCGATCAACAAAACTTGTTGCAACTGTATTTACCTGGGACGCACACGATTGTTCAGGCACCTGGCATGCACTATGTGGGCTTTGCACCAATGACAGCGGTTGAAAAGCTAACGTTGTACGATACCAAGTACCATTTATGGTTGCAAGATTATGCGGCACCGATTATGTATGCGAGTAATCAATTTACTAAAAAAAGTGCGACGTTCTCCTTTAACAGTGGGGTGGTTGCAGTGATTCAAAGTTGTGATTTAAACGCCTAAAAAAAGAGCTAAGCAAATTTTGCTTAGCTCTTTTTTTATTTCGTGTTTTAAACGCGTGTAACTTTACCGGATTTTAAAGTCCGTGCGGATACCCAAACGCGTTTTGGTTTGCCGTCAACTAAGATCCGAACTTTTTGTAAGTTGGCTTTCCAGCTACGACGACTGTGGTTCAAGGCGTGTGAACGCTTGTTACCAAAAGTTGTGCCTTGACCAGTTAAATAATCTTTAGCCACGAAAATGCCTCCCTTGCCATTACTTTTAAATGTCACCTTAAGAAACACTTACTTGAATAAATTTAGCATAAAGCCTGCCGGAATGCAATAGAATTCTTTCAAGTAATTTTGCTTGACAGTCTTTTTTAAAGGGCTGAATGCACCACTAAAACGTCACAAGGCGCGGCACGCGTGATGTAATTTGCAGTGGAGCCAATCAGCATCCGTGTCACAGCACCTTTTCCAGTGGCGCCGACCAGAATTAAATCGATTTGATGATCTTGCACAAAATCATGGGCGATCACCGTTCGGGGATTGCCAAAGCGAATGTGATAAGCGCAATCAGCTAACCCCAGATCATGGGCATCAGCTTGTAATTGTTGTAACTGTTTTTCAGTTCGCTGAACCAGTTGCGTGGTAAAATCATCGCGATTTTGATCGTGATGAAAGTCATATTGATAATCGCGGTTCCAAATATCAAGTACGGCGAGTAAATGTAATTGCCCTTGACTTTGACGTGCGATTTGGACGCCTTTTACAAACGCGCGTTGCGCCTGCGGTGAGCCATCAACGGCAACTAAAATTTGACGTTTTTTTTCAAGCATAACGGCACCTCCTAGGTTCTCTAAGGTCTATTTTGCTATCGCAAAATCTAATTTCGGAG
>NZ_AZDA01000045.1 GCF_001434575.1 Loigolactobacillus bifermentans DSM 20003 | reverse complement strand
CCATGATTGCTTAATTCAAAATCTAAATTGTCTAACTTTTCTATTGCACTTCACACTGAAGTGACCAGCGTGACAGCCGCTTTTTGTGTGGGATTCTTAAAGGAACTACCAGGTGGGCACTTCGCTGGTGACTAAGCTTGTTTATCTTGTTCAGCCAATAAGTCACGAATTTCCTTTAAATAAAGTTCAGTTTGCGTAGGTTCTGGTTCGGCTTCTGTTTCAGCTTCGTGATGGCCCAAGGTTTGGACTTTCTTAAGACCTTTGATCAGTAAGAAAACCACAAACGCAATAATCAGGAAATTAATAATATCATTTAAAAACAGGCCGACTTTGAAACGCGCTGGTCCAATCGTGAGGATAATGCTGGATAGATCCACTTTCCCAACCACTAAGCCGAGAATCGGGTTGATCAAGTTGGTGGTTAAGGATTTAACAATGGTGGTAAAGGCGCCACCAATAATAACCCCAACTGCCAAGTCCATGACATTGCCACGCATGATAAACTCGCGAAATTCTGTTAACATGAAAAACACACCTTTCTTTTCCTCCATCATAGCAATAATTGAAATCCGGGGAAAGGAATAACTTGTCAGAAACCAGAATTTAGCATAGTATGTTACCTTGAAGAAGACAACGGAATAGTGAGGAAATTATGCAAAAAACATCGATATACAGTTTAACCAAACCAGCGTTACAGGACTGGTTGGTGGAAAATGGTGAAAAGAAGTTTCGTGCCACCCAAATTTGGGACTGGTTATATGTGAAACGTGTCCGCGCCTTTGAAGACATGTCGAACTTGTCCAAAGCTTTGGTGGCGCAAATGGCGGCAACCTTTACGTTTAGCCCGTTAAAGCCTTTGGTGGTCCAAGAAGCGAAAGACCATCAAACGACAAAATATTTATTCCAATTAAGTGACGAATTAATGATCGAAACGGTGCTGATGCGTCATGATTATGGCTTGTCCGTGTGCGTGACCACGCAAGTCGGCTGTAATATTGGGTGTACCTTCTGCGCCAGCGGTTTGGTGAAAAAGCAACGGGACTTAACCACCGGTGAAATCGTGGCCCAAGTTTTACAGATCCAACATTATTTAGATGATCAAGGCGAAGGCGAACGGGTCAGTCACATTGTGGTGATGGGCATCGGTGAACCATTTGATAACTTTGATAATGTGATGGGCTTTTTAGATATTGTTAACGACCAAAAAGGCTTGGCCATTGGTGCACGGCACATTACGGTTTCCACCAGCGGCTTGGCCAACAAGATTCGCGACTTTGCGGATCGTGATTCTCAAGTCAACTTAGCAATCTCATTGCATGCACCGAACGACGAATTGCGCAGCCGTATTATGCGGATCAACCGAACTTGGAATTTAACCAAGTTATTTGACGCCATTCATTATTACTTAGATAAAACCAACCGCCGGATCACCTTTGAATACATTATGTTAAACGATGTCAATGATCATCCTGAAGAAGCCCATGAATTGGCGAACTTGCTGAAAGATATTCGGCACTTGGCTTACGTGAACTTGATTCCGTACAACCCAGTGGCTGAACATGATCAGTATTCGCGCAGCCCTAAAAAACGGGTGATGGCCTTTTATGACGTTTTAAAGAAAAACGGCATTAATGTGGTGATCCGTAAAGAATTCGGCACAGAAATTGACGCAGCCTGTGGTCAATTGCGAACTGAAAAGATGAAAGAATTAGACAACATTCAAAAATAGTTTGGCGAGGCGCACTGACAAGGGTTGGTGTGCTTTTTTTGGTTTCATTTGCCTGAGACCTGTTCTATAATGTAAGGCAAAGTAGGCCAATAAGGGGGCTCACAGCGATGCATGATGAAATTGTGTTTGGTGAAAAAAATCCTGACATCGACTATCAACGACGTGTTGGGGCGTATATGGTGATTCCTGATGAAACGGAGACTCAGATTTTGATCGTCTCCCCGCCCAATCAGACTTTTTTGTTACCAGGTGGCGGCATCGAGTCGGGTGAGACAGATGTGGCAACCATTACCCGAGAATTGGTGGAAGAAACTGGCGGGGTGGTGGATTTTTCCCGTTATTTAGGCACGGCTAGCGAATATTTTTATTCAACCTTTCGCCAGCAAGGCTTTTATCACCCGGCCCATTTCTACGCTGGTAAAAACTATCGTAAAACCCAGGCACCATTAGAAGGCGACTTTAACCGTATTTTATGGTTGCCGATTGAAGAAGCGTTAACCAAGTTAAAGCGGCCAACCCATCGTTGGGCGCTGGAGCAGTGGGTGAAACGGCCCCAAGCTGAATATGATTAAATAATAATAGGCGTTGCACTCGGTGATGAGTGCAACGCCTATTTTAAGTTAGTCAATCAACGCATCATTTAAAATATGATGCTGAAATTCTTGATAAGTGCTGGCAAATAAATTGTCCGTGGTTTCGGCCAACATTTCCTTAGGGAAGAAGAAACGTTCGTCGCCGGTCATTTTACCGCTAATGGCAGCCACCACGTCGCTTAAGGTGGATAACTCGATCAAACTGCCGTCGGGTTGGCTGATTTCAATTTGGGTTTTGGGATTTGCCGCATGTGGATCATAAGCGTCATAGGGTAAATCGAAACTGTTGTTAATCGCGGTGTAGTAGTCGGCATCGTAACCCACGGCGGCTACTAAGCGCTTGAGCTCAGGTAACAGGTGAACGGTTGCTGGGGTGACTTGGGCAGATTTAAAGGGCCGGCGGTTTAAGAAGCGTTGGGCCAAATCACTTAAAATTGGATCAGAGGCGCTTTGCCATTGAATAAAGTAAGTCGTCAGGACACCGTCATCTAAATTTAAATAGTCGTTTAAGGTAAAGTCGTTTTCCAGAAAAGGCACCAGCAAGTAAGGTACGAAAGCAGCGTCCAGCTGTTGGTGTTCGTACAGATATTTAGCCCGCTGTAACAGGTGTTCCAAAATCACTTCCATGGCGCGGGAAACGGGATGGAAATAAACCTGTAAGTACATTTGAAAGCGACTGAGCACATAGTCTTCAACGGCGTGCATGCCATCCATGGCAAAGGAGATCCCATCTTGATACGGGCGCATCACCCGCAAGATCCGCGTTAAATCAAATTTACCGTATTCGGTACCGGTGAGGTAGGAGTCGCGTAACAAGTAATCCATCCGATCGGCGTCGATTTGGCTGGAAATGATCTGGACCACTTGCGGGTTAGGGTAATCATGGGTGATCACACTGGCCACTTGTTGGGGAAATTCATCACTCACTTGCCGCAATACTTGATTCACCTCTGTTTCAGGAGAGGTGAGAATTTTAACGGTTAAGGCTTCATGATCCGTGTGAAAAATATGTTCAAATGTATGGGAGTAGGCCCCATGACCAATGTCGTGCAGCAAAGCGGCGCACAGCACCACTAAGCGCTCTGAATTGTCCCAACCGCCGTCACCAGGGGTTTTAGTGGGATAATTGCGGGCAAAATTCTCACAGATCTGGCGGGCAATTTCATAAACGCCTAATGAATGACCAAAACGACTGTGTTCCGCGCCGTGAAAGGTAAACAAGGCGGTGCCCAACTGTTTGATCCGACGCAGCCGCTGAAATTCTTTGGTATTAATTAAGTCCAAGATCAACTGATCAGGGACGTGAATGTAGTTATGCACAGGGTCACGAAAAACTTTCTCGCGGCTTAAATGTTGTTGATAAGCCATGTTATCGGCCACCTTTACTGAATAATGATTGCTTTCTATTATAACTTTAAACTGTGGAAAAGTCTTTGGCGAGCGCAGCAGCAGTTGAAAGACCTTTTCCGTTTAACTTTGACCAATTTTGATTTATAATAGGTCTAATCACAAATCAAAGAAAGCGAGGTTTGGCGAAATGGATATTTCAACTGGTTTACCAATTGCAATTCATTTGGAAACCGTTGTGACACAAGATGGTGATGCAACGCAGCATGTTTTTGATGAACAGGGGCAACTTGTCCAAATGGGCCAAACTTTATATATTCGTTATAAAGAAACGTCCGAAGATGATCACAGCTTGATCCCAGTCACTTTAAAAATTGAACCAGATGGCGATCTGAAATTGACCCGCGGAGATGTGACCAGCGGCCAACGCCTACATTTACGATTTAGTCGCAATACCCGCGTGATTGCCCGGTATCAAACGCCTTACGGTGAAATTCCCATTGAAACCGTCACCCCACGGTTAGATGTGCGGATCAAGAATCGGCCGGTTTCCGGGGAAATCTACGTGGCCTATCAATTATTTGCGGGCAACGATCACTTAGGGGATTATCGGTTGCATTTGGTTTTCACAGCCTGATTTTGATCAGCAAGAAGGGGCCGTCATGAATCCTAAGCAGGTTAACCACGCGTCAAACGCAATCGGAACTGCCGCGATTCGGGCGCTGTTACGCATTCGCAAACGTGAGGCGGCTGCGCAACAAGAAACCATTGCCTTGGTCATGAACGGGCAACTGCAACAGGCACTTGCTCGTGAAAATTCGCCATCTGTCGACCTAGATAGCATGATGGCTGAAATTGATCAGGCAGACAACTAACATTGAATTTGGCATACAGCAGCACTGGGCAATCTACTTTGGTAAATTGCCTTTTAGTGTTGCCTTTTTAAAAAAAAACGCGTATTATTTAGGATAGACTGCTGAAAGGACGTGTACCTGTTGGAACTCGACGTTTTTAAAGGACAAAAGAAAAACGAATTATCAATGATCGAAGTGGCACATGCTATTTTAGAGCAAAAAGGCGATGTGTTGCCATTTGCAGATTTAGTGAATGCGATTCAGAATTATTTAGGTGAAAGTGATGCTGAAGTTCGGGCTCGTCTTTCCCAATTTTATACGGATCTTAACGTTGACGGCAGCTTTATTTCTTTAGGTGAAAACGTCTGGGGTTTGCGTTCCTGGTACCCTTATGATTCCGTTGACGAAGAGGTTAACCATCCTGAAGATGAGGAAGATCAACCAAAACGTAAGCGGCGTAAGAAAGTCAACGCCTTCTTGGCCGACGTTGCAGACGATGACGATGTCATTGATTACAACGATGATGATCCAGAAGATGACGATAATGATGATTCTGATTTAGCAGATGAAGGCAATTACGACGATGATGACGATGCCGAAGACGGTGACGCTGTTGTGGGAAATGCCGATAAGTATGCCACCGATCTTGGTGATGATGCAGACGATGCGGATGATGAAGCCGACTTGCCAGATGGCATGGAAGGTGAATTGTCAGAATTTGATGCGGATGACGATGATTTTGATGACGACGATGATGAAGCTTAATGTCAAATAGTTGAGGCGACTCAGCTATTTTTTTGTAGGCGCATTTTAACTGCTGCTACTTAAGAAAATGACTTTGAAAATCATTTGCCAATGCGCTTGACGCCAAACTGGTTTCCATGTATTATATTGCTTGGGCGCTTTACTGCTAAGGTGGTAAAGCCAGTGGTTCGATGATTTGGCTCCCCGTTCGCTGGAATGGGGAGTCTTTTTAATTTTGTTGCGTCGAGGCTTCCCAATTAGTTTGTTCGGTAAAAACCATCATTATAGATAAAGAAGGAGTTTTGATATGACCAAGTATATCTTTGTAACCGGCGGTGTTGTTTCTTCTCTCGGTAAAGGGATCGTTGCCGCATCCCTAGGACGTTTGTTGAAAAATCGAGGTTTAAAGGTAACCATCCAAAAATTTGATCCCTATATTAACGTTGACCCCGGCACCATGAATCCTTACCAACACGGTGAAGTTTTCGTCACGGACGATGGCGCAGAAACGGATCTTGACCTTGGTCACTACGAACGGTTTATTGATGAAAGTTTAAACCAATACTCAAATGTTACAACAGGTAAGATCTATAGCGAAGTCTTACAAAAAGAACGGAACGGTGACTACTTAGGTGCGACGGTTCAGGTCATTCCACACATTACAGACGCATTGAAAGAAAAAATCATGCGGGCTGCGAAAACCACTGATTCTGATATTATTATCACTGAAATTGGTGGGACGGTTGGGGATATTGAATCCTTGCCATTCGTTGAAGCCATTCGTCAAATGAAGGCTGAAGTGGGCCAAGACAACGTCTTATACGTTCATGCCACTTTAATTCCTTACTTACGTGCTGCTGGTGAAATGAAAACCAAGCCAACCCAACATTCTGTTAAAGAATTGCGTGGGATGGGGGTTCAACCTGATATTTTGGTGGTTCGTTCTGAAAAACCAATTACAGAAGATATGCGTAAGAAAATCGCCTTGTTCTGTGATGTGAAGCCAGAAGCCGTGATTGAATCATTAGATGTCGATACGTTGTATCAAATTCCATTAAACTTACAAGCACAAGGCATGGACGATTTCGTCTTAAACCACTTTGGGTTAGAAGCACCAAAGGCTGATTTAAGCGATTGGTCGAACTTGATCGAAAAAGTGCAACACTTAAAGCAAACCACTAAGATCGTGTTAGTTGGGAAATACGTTGAATTAAAGGATGCTTACATTTCAGTCGTTGAAGCCTTGAAGCATGCTGGTTATGCTTTTGATTCAGACATTGAAGTTACACGGATCAACGCTGAAACGGTTAATGATGGCAATGTGGCCCAAATTTTAGGCGACGCTGACGGCCTGTTAGTCCCAGGTGGCTTTGGTGATCGTGGGCTTGAAGGTAAAATTGCGGCGATTCGTTATGCCCGTGAAAACAACTTGCCATTCTTAGGCATCTGCTTAGGCATGCAAATGGCCTGTGTTGAATTTGCCCGGAACGTGGCTGGCTTAAAGGACGCTGGTTCAACTGAAACCCGCCCAGACACCACCCAACCAGTGATCTCATTAATGGCTGACCAAAACGCTACGGAAAACTTAGGTGGCACGTTGCGCTTAGGCTTGTATCCTTGTGACTTAAAGGCAGGTTCTGTTGCAGCAGCGGCTTACAACAATGTGCCTGAGATCCAAGAACGTCATCGTCATCGTTATGAATTTAACAATGACTACCGTGATTTATTAGCCAGCAAAGGCTTAGTCTTCTCTGGGGTTTCACCTGACAACCGGTTGGTTGAAATCGTTGAATTACCAGAAAACGACTTCTTCGTCGCTTGCCAATACCATCCAGAATTTATTTCACGTCCAGAACGTCCAGAAGGCTTATACAAAGCCTTCATTAAGGCTGCTGGCAAATTCTAAATGCGAATTTCAAAATAACGCCGATTTGGCGTTATTTTTTTGCCTTAAATACGTATAATAAGAAGGAATGCGTTTATTTTGGGGGGTATCATGAAAAAGCAAACTGTTGTAACAAAATCACCGTTGCCCTTGATCCCATTAGTGGCAGGGTGTTTACTGGCCTGGCATTTGGTGCTGGTCAATAGTGTCACACCACCGATTATGGTGCAGTCCACTAGCCGTTACTTGGCCTATTGGCTAATGGTGCTGATCAGTAGTGTGGGCTTAAATCTGTTGGCACTGTATTTAGGCTATCGCGCCACACCCACCGGGCAGCCGTGGCGTCAGCTCGGTCACTTCGGCTATTATTTAGTCGGTGCTGGGTTGATCAGCGCCGTGGTAGTCGGCTTAAGCTTTCACGAATTGTCCGCTCGCGATCTCTGGTTGCCTTGGCTACCGTTTAGTTCCAATCGGTTTCCGTGGGCCACAGGGCTAGTAGGCTGGTATTTGGCCGGCCCGTTGATTGCCCGCCAGTATCAACGGTTAACAGCACAAGCTCGGCATGTGTTCACGCTGGTATTATTGGTGTTCATGCTAGGCTTGCCCTTTCTCTTTGGGCAGCCGTTATGGGGGATTCAAACTGCCAATGATCCTCTGTGGACAGGGAGCCTATTTTTGTTAGGCCAATTGTTCGCTCAAGGGGAATTACGCTGGCTCACCAAATCGCGCCTAACCAGCGGAATCATGCTGGTTACCTTGGTTTTAGCCGGGGGTACAGCGTGGCTGAATCCGATTCACCAAACGGCTGCTAACTTGACGGGCCGCTTTTATGCACCGCAGCAGTTAAATATGGCGTTGTTTAGTTTAGCCTTATTTGGTGGCCTGATCGGGATTGCCCAGCAGCATTGGCAAAGCTTGCAGCTACGGCGTTGGCCCAATTGGTTGGCATTTGTCAGTTATGTGTTGGCGACGTTACCGGAAGTGGGGTTTCGCTTAGATAAAAACTTGCATGTGCCAGCAAATTTACTAGCCGGTGAATGGTGGCTGCTGATGCTAGGGGCGACTGGTTTGTTCATCGCCATTGTGGGCATCGTTACCGCAGTCTTAATGGCCGGTGCGCACCTCCCAGTCATTCAACGCTGGTTGACCCGACTGACGATTCAGCAGGCCAGCGACTTTTTAAAGGCACCGGCACTGGTCCAACGGTTAGCGCGGGAGAACTGGCGGCTACTGTTGGCCATTGGCACAGGGCTGGTGCTGACGTTTAGCCAAATGATCATTATTCGCTTAACGTTTTTGCCTTGGAATTGGGTCCTATTGCACACCTTTTTCACACAATATTATAACCGCTGGCTGTTAAATACCTTACTTTTTATAGGCGTATTTTATTTGCTTTTTGCCTTAATGAATCGCTTTTGGCCAGCGCTGTTGCTGACCAGCGGGCTATCCGTGTTGATCACCGTGTCTGAATTTATGAAAATTCGGTTGCGGGATGAACCGATTTTACCTAGTGATCTCACATCCCTAAGCGCCTTACAAGATGTCTTTCAAATGGTATCGCCGCTCCTTTTGATCGGGGCTGGGGTGGTACTGGTAGTGCTGATTGCGGCCAGTCTCGTGTTGCAACGGCATTTAGGCGGACTGTACCAGCGGTCTTGGCGGCCACGAGCACTGGCGGTGGTTGCGCTGAGTTTGTTATTAGGGTCAACTTATTGGGCCAATCAAAGCAGTTCGTTTGCGGGCGTGATTTTTCAGGCCTTTGGTGTCACGCCGTTTTATTTAAATCAAAATAGCAGTGCTCGGAACAATGGCCCAGTGGTACAGTTCATTGAAAATTTGAATACCACGGCCATGGCTCAACCGGCTGGTTATTCACAGGCCACGATCAACCAGTTAATGCGTAAGTACGATCATGTGGCCCAAAAATTAAATCGGACGCGCTCACAAACTTTGAAAAATCAAACGATTTTGTTTGTGCTTAGTGAAAGTTTTAGTGATCCCAATCGGGTGCCGGGGCTGCAAGTCAAACCGAACCCGATACCGTATTTAACGCAACTGAAGCAACAAACCACGTCCGGGTTAATGCTCAGCCAAGGGTATGGCGGCGGTACGGCCAATATGGAATGGCAGTCCTTAACCGGGTTAGCGTTAAGCAATTTATCCAATACTGTTGCCACGCCTTATACCCAGCTGGTGCCAAAGCAAAAAATTGCCCCGGCTTTTCCACAGCTTTTTGACCACCGGATCGCCATTCATCCGTATAATGCCACCTTGTATAACCGCAAGCAGGTGTTTAAAAAGTTTGGTTTTCAACAGTTTTATTACCAAGGCAGCGCAGATCAGCTGACTTATCAACACCCCTTGGGGAGTAGTCCCTATGTGTCGGATGCGTCAGCTTATGCACAGGCCTTAAAAGTAATCAAACAACCCCAAAAAGGCTCGAAATTTGTTCAGTTATCCACCATGCAAAATCACATGCCGTACGCCAATTATTACGGGCAAGGCACGTTTAACATTACGGGTAATGCCTTTGATAGCAACCGGCGGGATAATGTCCAAACCTACGTACAAGGTATTCACTACACTGATCAAGCGCTAAAACAGTTTATCCACAAGGTGGACAACATTAAAAAGCCGGTTACCGTGGTGTGGTATGGTGATCATTTACCATCGCTGTATAAAACCAGCTTGATGACCACCAATCCAATTCAGTTACATGAAACTGATTATTTTATTTATAATAATCAGTCGCATAAACTGACGAAAACCCACCAATTGGTCAGCGCCTATTCCTTCCCAGCCTTGGCTTTGTCCAATGATAAGTTGAAAGTCACGCCATACTACGCCTTGCTCACCAAGGTGACGCAAGACCTACCGGCCATGACCACCAACACCGCCGATAGCAAGGTGAACAGTTTTAACGGTGGCAATTTGTTTGTGGCGCAAAACGGCCAAGCCGTTAGCACCAATCAATTAACCCCCCACCAAAAGCAACTGTATCACGATTATCAGTTGATTCAGTATGATTTAGTCGCCGGAAAACAGTATGCCGCGAAGTGGGCGCAGGAAAAATAAAGTTGTTAACATTGAATCCAGTGCAAGCTGGGTTCTTTTTATTTTGAGTTGTATATTTGTTTTGTGAATTTCGTTAATATATTATGATGATTATAAGAAATTAATGAACAAATATTTTAAAACTTAATTTAGTAAGGAGTGACATGATTATGAAACTAACAAAAATTAGTCTTTTGTTAGCTTGCCCGTTCACTTTGGCAATTTGTGCGGGCCACGTTAAAGCAGACAGCGTGACAACCACAGCTGATCCGGCTACCATGCTAGTCGCGACGCAACCTGCGACGGACTCAACCGTACCAACTGTTTCCGCGACAACTGATCAAAATTTAACTACACCCACTGATTCAGAGAACCAAAGCAGTGATTCAAAGAATGAAAGCGATGCCTATATTGGTGCAGATTCAGCGGCAGTTGCAAGCGATGCGGCACAATCACTAGTTGTACCTGAGACCGATACAGCAACCCAAACAACGAAACCTGATACAGCCGGTGATCACACAACCACTGAGCAAGCAACCGTTCGTGCTGTGAATGAAACGAGCAGTCCTGACTTGGCCGAGGCGACGGCAGAGGCACAAACACCAGCCATATCTGATGCCAGTACAGCCACTCAAACGACAACCTCTGATACAGCCGATGATCACACAATCGTCGATCAGGAAACGGTTCGTGCTGTAAATGAAACGAGTAGCTCCAACTTAGCCGATGCAACCACAGACGTATCAGCGGCAACAGTGACAGATTCAGGCAGTCAACCGCTGGCATCTGAGACAAGTGATGCTGAGCAGGCTGATGATCAGGACATTATTCCGGAAACAGGGACCTGGACTTTTTACGCACCGTTTTATGCGCGTGCTGCGGCGGAAGCTTCCGCTGAAGTAGTCACCACATATGAAGCCGGGGACGTGATTGATTACACGGGCACGGTCGTTGCTGGTGGCGATATTTGGCTTAAGAATCAGTCAGCCGCCGGCATTGATCAATACACGGCTGTTTTAACTGAAAGTGGCGGTGGTATTGGCACGTCGATTATTCCGCTATCAGGTAACTGGACTTTCCATGCCACTTATTATGGTTATGCCGCAGCCGATACAACTTCCGAAAAATTAGCGACTTATCAGGATGGCGATGAAATTCATTACACAGGGACCAAAGTTGGTGAAAATAAAATTTGGATTGAATACAAACCTACCTCAGGTGCAACCCAATATATTGCGGTGTTAACTGATGCGGGGAAGTCAATTGCAACTTCAATCTTACCAATGACTGGTAGCTGGACTTTTTATGCACCATTTTATGGTTATGCATCAGCAAGTATCACAGCTGATCGCTTAGACACGTATCATGCTAATCAAATTATTCAATATACAGGGTTAACGGTAGCTGAGAATAAAATTTGGTTAGAATATCAACCTGCAAATAGTGCGATGCAATATATTGCTGTTTTGACTGAAGGTGGTGCGGAGATTGCAACCTCTTTACTTCCTTTATCTGGAGATTGGTCGTTTGATGATACATTTTATAGCTATTCAGAAACTGCTACGACATCAGATGTATTGGCAACTTATCAGGCCGGGGATAAAATTCATTTCACAGGTGTTAAAGTTGCAAATCAGCTTATTTGGCTAGAATATCAACCAACAACTGGTTCAACAGAGTATATTGCTGTTTTAAAAAATACCGGAGAGACTGTTCCAACGTCAATTATTCCAATGTTTGGTCAATGGACGTTCGATATGCCGTGTAAAGCCTACAGTGCGCTTGACTTAGCAGCAACAGTAATTAAGGAATATCAAATTGGAGAATCAATTGACTATACAAGTATTGTCAAAGAATCAAATTATATCTGGTTGGTTGCAGTTGTTGATGGTGTAACGCAATATTTACCAATATTAACAAATGATGCTTAGTCGTAGAAAAGTGGTAGATAAATGTGATAAAAAAACCAATTGGCAATCTCGCCAATTGGTTTTTAGTTTACGTTGATTTACGTCTCAAATAGGTGAAACCAATTAATATTAAACCAATACTAGCACTGGTACCCATAAATAAATTGCGATACGTAGTTGGCGTTATCAGTGGTTGTTTATGATGTAACTGAACACGATATTTGACGTAATAGTTTGGTTTAAGCGCAGTCGTTGCAAGCTTAAGATACGGGCTATGTGCAAGCGATAAATTTAAAGGCCAAGTGCCACTATTATGTAATATCAATTGATATTTACCAGCTGGATTAACATGCTTGAGCTGGATTTTACCAGGAATCTGGTTGGACCACTGCTGTTTAGCCTTTTGTAAGGTTATTCGAAGTGTTGGGCCACTCTTGGCTAAATCGCTAGCAACAAATCGATTATACCGATTTGGAATATTTAATGTTTGCTGATAAGTTTGTCCTGGCGCTAACACCAAGTGACTCATTTGAAAATAGCCAGGTACATTTTGCGTGATGACAGGATTGGTTTGTGCATCGTATTTTTGTAAAGGTCGAATCTGATCAGCGTTTATAAATTGACAGAGCAACAAGGCACTTAGGCTTGTATAAACTAAAATAGGCTGATGAGCTAGCTTATTGGTTGGTACTTGCGCAATCCCCGAAGCCGCAAGCCCAATTAAAATCGGAACGGTCAGGAAGGCATAGCGTGCTTCAACCTCCCAAAACAAAATGTGCAAGAAGAAAATCCCTAAAATACCAAGGCTGAACAAAGTTTGTTGGAATGTTGGCTGACGTAAGCCCCTTAATAACGCAAAAATTGCAAACCCAAGTAAGTTGATATAAATAATTTGGACAATGTTTGCCAGTAATGTTTGCCAGCCTTTTTGATGTTGGTGCAAAGTGATAGGTAATTTGGTGAACTGATCTGGCCAAAAAAGCATTCCCATTGTACCAGTTGACCACATTGTAATTGTTTTGCGTCGAAACTGCTTGAATAAACCATCGGTTCCTAACTTTTTTAATCGGCGATCAAGCGCTTTTTTTACAGCTTTTTTATTTTTCTTAACGCTGCCAAGTCGCGTCGTTTTATTAATATCCTTTTGTGAAAACGCACCTTTTGATTTTTTATTAAGTCCCATTAAAGTCCAGGATTCAGTTGGAAAGGCACTTGCAGGATTAGGATCATAGCCATAATTTGTTGCGATTTGTCGACTAAGTGCACTACCACCTAATAAAAGGCCCACACCTATAAGTGCGGCGATGAAGGTGTAACTAATTTGACGTAGATGATGTTGTGTTAACAAGAGTGCCATTAAGCTAGCAATACCAAAAACAATTGTATTGCCCTTGATCAAATACGCAATTGTAAAACTAAGTAAAGCACCGCTGGTTAGTAAGAGCTTAGGATATAATCTTTTTTGCTGCATGGCCAAATCAAGACAAGTAAAACACAGCATTGGATATAGTAAGACGATGCCGTCGGTATAATAATTCAAACTGTAAACGGTAATAGGTAAAAATAAACCACTTAATAGCAACGTCATCGTTGCGCTGATCGGGTGCAGATGACGTTTGAACCACCACCAGACAAGCGCTAGCGCACCATCAATGTGAACTAGCACAATGAGATTTAAAAGACGACCGAAAATAAGACCTTGGCTCATGCCTAAAAAGTGCATGGTAGCCGCAAAAATTAGTGTGATGTTAACGTTATTTGGGTACCAAGAAAAATAGCGGAACCAATGTTGGCTACCGTGAGCCAGTGCAGTTGCTTGTAGGCGGATTGCAGCAGGATCAAGTGCACCAAAACCAACAATATGCCAACCTAACCATAGTTGACCGCCAAGTATAATAACTAATAAACCGATTTGAAACCATTTATGGATCAAATCGTATTTTTTTAGCAGTCCACTGATTGCAATCAAAATGCAAGCCATGACCAGACTGAAAATTAGTAGGCTAAAGGGTGGAAACCAATGGAGCTTAATTTGGCGATCTACTGGATTGAAAAAAGCAAACCAGGTGATACGACCAAGTATAATGGCGGTTAAGCCAAGTAAACAACGCCGAAAAAAAAGTTGCATAAGCGGGTTCCTTTCGTAAAATAGCATGTTTTAAGATTAACCGCTTTAAAATAGCTTTTCAATCATAATTTTAAAAAAACGGTTCCCATTTGAAAATCAGACTGTGCTATTCTGTTAACATAATATGAAGAGTGGGGAAGCAATTATGCATCAAAAGATGATTAAAGTAGTGTCAATATATTTATTGATAAGTGTCATTATTGTGGAATCATTATGTGCGGCCACATTTTGGGGGAAATTTGATATTCTGACCTATAATTTTCCCTGGGCTAAACTTGCAGCAAGTCGTTGGCTACAGCTCTATCAGCCGCATTATGCCGGTGGTTATCTAGTTAACTATCCACCACTTCTGCCGACACTGTTTTGGCCATTTGGCAAAATTATCAATTTTTTTAATTTGAGTTTAAGTAAAGGTAGTGGCTATCAATTGGCCAGTGCGTTTCTAACCATTAAATTTCAGGCTATGATTTTTCATTGGCTCATTGCAGCATTTGTATATTGGAAGTCGCATTCTAAGATAATGGGATTAGGTTTAGCTAGTTTAATATTGATCAACCCAGCATTATGGTTTAATGCTGCCTTTTGGGGACAATTAGATACGGCATTGATTTTTTTCATTGTCTTAAGCTTTTATTATTTAAGTCAACGGCATTTTTATTTAGCAAGTTTTTGGTTTGGTCTAGGTTGTTTGGCAAAACTACAATTTTTTTATTTAGTGCCATTATTTGGACTTACGCTACTGGTATTAGCAAAATGGCGTCAAACAATTTATGCGGTCTGTCTTGTGATTGGGGTCAATATTTTAGGTTGGTTGCCATTTATGATTGCAATGCGCCAAATTACACTACCTATCAAAGTTATTACCAGTAGTCTAAATCAATATCCAGAATTGTTTGCGAATGCCTTTAATGGTTGGGCAGGTGTCCTAAAGCCACAAATGTGGTATCGACGTCTGAAAATGACGAATCACATTTTTGGCCGTGTTACGTTTAGTCAGTTTAACACTGTCGTTTTAATCTTGATTGTTGGGGGACTCTGTTTACTATTTTTACAGTATTGGCGTCAAAAACGTCAAAACTTACCAATTGCGTTGATTGGTGCTATTTATAGTGGTTTTATCTTTTTCTTTACAACAGGCCAGCATGAACGGTATCAAATGGGAATGTTGGGTTTTGTAATCTTATGGGTGTTGTTGCAAAATGAGTGGCCGTTAAGTCGATCATTGGCCACATATGGCTGGTTTACATTCATTATTTTTATAAATGAAATTTTTGTTTATTTATCAATTTATTTTAATACAAAAGCGTTAACAACTTTTAATCAATTATTACGTGTGGGTGGGGTCATTAACACATTAATGTTCATCATTTGGGTGGGGTTAATTATTTGGCAAAGAAAACAACAAGGGAGTCAAAGTGATGAAGGATAAACTAATTGGCCGTCAAAGTGGTTTGGATTTACTGCGCTTTTTTGCGATTGGTTGTGTTGTTGTCAGTCATGCGTTACCTGAGAAAGTTAAATTCTTAAAATTATCAATATCAGAACAATGGTTTAATGCCGCCATGATTGCAATTGGACATTTTGGGGTGCCTATCTTTTTTATCATATCGGGCTATTTTTTACTAGATCGCAATTATGATTCATCAACTGCCATTAAAACCTTTTATTTGAGACGCTTTATCCCCATGCTGTTAACCTTTGAAACGTGGGTACTAGGCTACTCAGTCTTTTTAAAGTTTTGGTTACATCGACGATTAGATCCCTTACAAATTTTTTTGGATATGACCTTTATTTCGCAACAAGGTCGAGTAGGAATCGGGAATTATTTCTGGAATTATTGGTTTATACCAGCTATTCTCGGACTTTATCTAGCCGTACCATTTGTGGCACGTGCTGTTAAACAGTTTCCACGCAAAGTGTTATGGGGAATTTATCTGTTAGTTGTGAGTCAAACCATGTTGATTCCGACGGTTAATTTATTTTTTAATGCGCAAGGTAAAACCGGCTTTTCGGTTTCGCAATTAGACCTATCCTATTTTGGTGCGTTAAGTGCAACCTATTTTTTTGCAGGCTATCTTTTAAAAACGGCACAACATAAGTTGCCTGTTTGGCTTGTTTTACCGGGGACTTTAGTCTTGAGCGGCATTATTGTTGCAACTCAGTATTTTTTCCAATTTACGGATTACACACATTTCAATGGTGGTCAGTTAAATATGCCTTATGAATATATTTTGTTGTTACCTTGTGGCTTGGGATTGGTTTATTTAGCAACGAAGATATCATTACATTTTTATTGGTTGCGTTTTATAGTGTATCGGCTGGCGCAGCTTTCAATGGGTGTCTTTTTGGTACATCGGTTTTTTAGCCTGATTTTAATTCGGATACACTTTTTACAACATGAAACGGCTACTATTCAAACGGTAGAAACTTGGTGTGTGTTAATGGTTTTGAGTTACTTGGTCGTTTATGTGATTAGTAAATTGCCCGGAATAAATCGCTGGTTATTATTAGGACGGTAGAAAATTGAAAAAACAATTAGGATTTGAAAAATTTATATTACTTCTGTTTGGACTGGCGTTGATTGCCATTATGCCATTGGCAGTGGCGGTGTTTCCAGATGCTTATCACCATCATTTGTTTTTATTAAGTCGCTTTTATTTGGTTTTAGGTACTTTGGCGATTGGTTTTGGGGTGTTAAATCTTGCGCGTTGGTTACAACGACAATCAGCTAGTCGCACTCGAAAGATTGCCCTAGCGATTGCGATAATCAGTGTCATGATTCAGGTTTGGTTAGCGGTTTATATTTTAGGAGATAACATTTATGATGGGATGGACACGCGTTTTCAAGTGGTAAACATGTTACATGGTTCACGACAGTGGATTCCATATTTTCATGAGTTAGCTGAAAACAATGTACCACTAACATTAATTGAATATTGGTTGTTGGCGGGATTTAAGTGGCTACATGTGAACGGTTGGATCGGGTTAAATATCACCTTGTTCATTTGGCTCGATTTAACGTTTGCAATGTTATGGCAACTTTTAAAACGGCATTTAGGCTTGGCAATTGCAACGGTTAGTTTACTAATAGCAGCCGTCTATTTTCCATTTTATGGTTACGCCTTATTTTTCTATACTGATGGTTTAGCGGTTTTATTTCCAGTTTTAACACTTTGGTTGTTAGAACGTTATCAACAAACAAAAAGTACGGTGAAGCGTTATGGCTTAATGGTGATCATGGGGCTTGCATTGTGGCTGGCCTTTTGGATCAAAGGGAATAATGCTATTTTATTGATTGCACTGGCAATCGTTATGTTATGGCAACATTCCTTTGGTTGGCGCAAAGCCGTTCTGAGCCTAGCAGTCGTCGGGGTGATCTTTGCAGGTGGTTTACAAATTGGCCCTAAAATTGAGCAGTATTACGGCTATCATCAACCGATGACACAAAAAATGCCAGCGTTAACTTGGACTATGTTAGGTTGGAATTTTGAAACTCAGGGTTCCAGTAGTCATGCGGATACTGGTATGGTGCAGCATCAAAAAGGGTATGCACAAAAGCAGGCACTGATTAAACGTACTTTAAAACAGCGCTTATTAAAAACAAGTCCGCAACGGCTGGCTTATCATTTGATCCGTAAACTCAGTCTAATGTGGGCATACGGTGGCTTGGACGTCCAAGAGACGCTTAATCAGGCGCAACACTATCCTAAAATTTATCAGTATTTATATGGTACTAAAAAGGCCTGGTTAGCTTCTGAAGTGCCCTACAATTGTTAGACAAGAAGTCTAATGATTGTGGGGCTTTTCTTA
>NZ_AZDA01000044.1 GCF_001434575.1 Loigolactobacillus bifermentans DSM 20003 | reverse complement strand
GCTGAAGCCCATGCTTCAAACGAACATACTTGGAAGACAGACTTAGTTCGCTGTGCTGCCTTTTATGCCGCTTTACCATCTGTTTATACAGACAGCAACAAATAGTATTTGATAGAAAGTTTAAGTGAGGTTTTACGAAATGGCAGAATTTAAAGAATTAGTCAATGAGATCAAAAATTTAGACACTGAAAAAATGTACGGTGGCGACTTCTTCCAAACTTGGGAAAAGAGCCAAGATGAATTAACGGCAACTTTGAAAACAGCTGATGCATTGCGTGATTTACGTGAACGCAACATTTCAACCAAAGTTTTCGATTCTGGTTTAGGCATCTCTATCTTCCGTGATAACTCAACGCGGACCCGTTTTTCATTTACCAGTGCCTGCAACATGTTAGGCTTGGAAATCCAAGATTTAGATGAAAAGAAGTCACAAATCGCCCATGGTGAAACTGTACGTGAAACAGCAACGATGATTTCCTTCATGGCTGACGTCATCGGGATCCGTGACGATATGTACATCGGCAAAGGGAACAAGTACATGCATGATGT
>NZ_AZDA01000043.1 GCF_001434575.1 Loigolactobacillus bifermentans DSM 20003 | reverse complement strand
ATGGTGTAGCAGCATTCTCGTTAAGGTTTAGGAAAAGATATGCATAATTCAGGCTTTATTTATTATAGCATCAGCGCGCTCATAAAAAATAGACCTGAGTCACCTCAGATCCCCAAAAATTTACGGCAAATAAATGCCAATCTCTTCCACAAATAGTTTGCCGGTATACTGCTGCCCCTGGCCAGTCACAAAGCCTTGTTTGGCATACGCAAAGGTGCTGGTGGCCTGTGCCTGGATCGTGGCGCCTTGCGGTTCGCCAGTATCGCCATTTAAGCCAGAAGGCACATCCACTGCAAAAACCGCGGCTGGGGCGGCGTTAATGGCCTGCACCCAGTCCGCAAATTTGCCCGCTACGGGTCGATTTAAACCAATGCCAAAAATCGCATCCACAATGGTGGTGTAGCCAGCAACTGCTGTAGTGGCTGGCACAACTGGCACGCCGTAATGATGCAAAATGTGCAACTGTTGCGCCGTTTCCACCGAGGCCTGGGCCTCAGCGCCAGTGAGCATCACCGTGACAGCCACCCCGCGCAAATGCAGTAACCGTGCAATGGCAACCCCATCGCCACCATTGTTGCCTGTCCCGGCAAACACCAAAACGCGACTTAAATCAAATTTTTCTGTGAACAAGCGCTGGGTTGCCGCCAACGCGGCCCGTTCCATGAGTACCATTGCGGGAATCCCTACCGTTTGCGTGGTAAACTGATCCGCCTGGCGTGCTTGGGCCACTGAAATCGTCTCAACCATTTTGTCAGCTTCTTTCGTTTTCCTTAAGCGTACGCGCTACGCTAAGCAAATGCCAGCATAAAAAAGGCCTGACGCCGATCAATACCGGTATCAGACCCGAAGTGTTTCATTTCTCTATTGAATACTCCTGTGCTATGCGTTTAATGACGCCGTTGGTACCGTGGACGCCGTTTCAAACTAAAGGTGCCTACCCCGATCAAGGCCAGTAGCACACCACTAACCGTTAAAGCAGGGGCAACCACTTCATTGGTTTGTGGTAAATCGCTGGCGTTATTGGCCTTGGCTGTGGTGCTGGCTTTGGTAGCAGCGGCAGTTTGCGTGCTTGAGCTGTCTGCTTTGGCAGGGGTTGTCGTGGCTTGCTTGGTGTCACTGCCAGTTGCAGCTTGGCTGGTGCTGGCTTTGGTGCTGCTATCAGTTGTGGTACTGGCAGCGTTGACATCTTGCGCTGTGTTAGCGTAAGTTGCTTTGGTTTGGGCAACTGCAGCCTGTTTAGTCGCCGTAGTATCAGCCGCACTGCTTGCCGCGGTCCGGGCACTGTTTAATTTGGCTTGGACTTGTTCAACTTGGGTGCTGGTCCCCGTTTGTTGGGCTTGCACAACAGCCGCCTTATCAGCTTTCACCGTTGCTTGGGCCACATCCGCTTTACTTTTGGCTGCTACGGCGCTACTTTCAGCTGCGGCATAAGCAGCCTTGGCTGAACTGTTAGCCGCTTTGGTTGTGGTGCTGCTCGCTTGATCCGTACTGACCTTGCTAGCAGTGCTGGTGCTAGCACTGGTTGCAGCTTCGCTACTTGCGGTTGCGCTACTCGTTGCAGTCTGGCTACTTGCTGTGGCAGCACTGGTTTGGCCGTAACCGTTAGGATTTAACGCATTGGCTTTCGCCTTGCTGGCAATAACGGTGTCGTGCGCCTTTTGATAAGTAGCCTTGGCAGTGGCCAATTTGGTTTTGGCGCCTGCTAAAGTGGCTTTGGCTTCAGCGAGGCCTTGATGCGTCAATTGGGCTTGGGCCAAGGCTTCCTGAGCATTGTGAACGGCCGTTTGGGCTTTGGTCAAGTCGATTTTGGCATACATCTGCTCTTCGCCAGCGGCAGCTAATTCCCCAACCGACATGGCCGCATTGTTCGAATCACTGGCGTCCGATGAAGTCACGGCCTGGTAAGCGGATTTGGTTGCCGTTAAACTATTTTGGTCCTTGCGTAATTGTTGTTTGGCAGTGGCTAACTTGGCTTTGGCAGCGGTAACGGCAGTTTGTGCGTTTTGAATGGCAGAGGCATCACCATCTTTTTTAGCTGTCACAAGATCTGTTTGTGCTTTGGTTAAGGCATTCGCAGCGGTTGTATACGCTTCTTGCCCGTACATGATCTCCTCAGATGCGGCTGCTAAATCGGCAGTGGCTTGGCCAGTTTGTAAACTGCTACTGTTCGTGGTGGTTGATGTTGTGGCAGCTTGTGCCCCAGTTTCGGTTGCGAAACCAACCCCAGCTAATACGGCTGTTGCCAGCATGAATTTCGTTACAACTTGCGTTTTCATTTTAAATACCCCCCAAAATCGTGCTTTATTTCTTTTCAAAGTCATTATATTACATTTAAGTTACAAATATAACCCTTTTATTAAAAATATTTCAATTTCGGCGTCAATTGCAAAAAAAAAGCGCCTGGCATCGCTGCCAAACGGATTAAATCAATTTATTTGAATAAAAAGCTCATTTTATTACTAATCCAATCAATTCATTTTAACTATAAAACTATACATGGTTTACCTTAAATGAACCATAAAACACCTACAACTGCTGGAGACAAAAAGAGCCTTAGCCGCCTAAGCGATTAAGGACCCTCTTTGTATGGTTAGTCTACAGCGCATATCACTACACTGAGGCTATTGCTATGATACCATATTTACTGAAAATGCGCCACTTGGCTTGAATCAAAAAAAAAAAAAACGTTTATAAAAAATAAAAATAACTCTTTAATTTTATTATTTGCATTGTACACCACTTGATTGAACTTACAAATTTTTTTAATGCCAATTGCGTTGTAACCATTGATAAGTGGCTTGCTCCAACTGAATTTGATACTGATAAGTGCGTTTTCCTTGTAATGTCAAGATGCTCCAGCCAGGTTTTGTTACATAGACTAACTTGACAAAGTGTAAGGCCTGTCGCCGATCCTGAATGTAAATGGTGCCATCAGGCAAGCTCACAAAATACACATTTTTGGTGGCGCCCTGCGGCAGTCCCGGCAGCCGCCGCGCCGCACGTCGTTTGACGTCTAAGCCCACATACTGATAATCAGTACCGTACCGTAAATTCGCGGCTGCTTCAAACTCGGTTTGCCGGTCGCGGGCCTCATCCTGCCGATCCGTGGCAAAAAACGCCAACGCCCCAATCAACAATAGCGCAACTCCAGCGCCTAAAATGCCAACTAATACCACTGTCATTGACTCACCTGCTCTCATTTTCCATCTAGTATCGCTGATGACACCGCATTTAACCAGTGGTTAAATGCTTAAATTTTTACAAAATAAAAAGGCGCCGTGCTGGCCGCCTTTAATGGATGAGCTTCTGTTGCCAAGTTTTGGTAAAGTACTGATTGTTCAACCGATACTGCGGTGTGGCCTGCCGCTGTTCCAAAAATGGCTTCACCGTTTGATCCACTTTTAACCAACCCCGCCAGCCTAAATGAATGGTATCTTCCATAAAGTAAGGTTGGTTGCCATCGCGACTTAGATCTAACACATGCGTAAAGCCTTGTTGGTGCAACTGCGTTTTGATTTTAGCAACCGTTTGGGTCATCATCCCTGACCGCAAACCTGTGTAAGTGGCCCACTTTTGATTCACCGGTGGGATCACAAATTGAACTTGAACGTGATTTTTTGCAAACGCGGTGAGTAACAATTGAAAATCGCTATATTCTGGTGACCGGCGATAATCGAATTTGGCTTGCGCCCCTTTCAAATCGCTGAGTTTGTCACCGCCTAAACGCTTGTCAAAAAAGTGATTGCGAATGCCGAATTGATTGCCATTAGTGGCCTGGGCCCCCATATTTCGAGCCAAGGTTGCCAACTGCTGCTGATTTTCCTTAAAAGGTAATTTGGCCGCACTTTGCATGATCTTCGCTTGATTTTTAGCACTGGTATGCCGACCGAACAAGCCTTCTTCATTTTGTAAAATCTGTAAACTAATTTGCAATCGGGTGCGCAACAAGCCTTGCACGGGCTGCCCTGCCGCAACATTCATTAAGGCTTGGTGCACACCACCTTTGGTATTGCCCATTTGCAACAAACGCCGGGCCGCATAACGATCCGCCAAGCCACCACGTTTGCCTAACAACCAGCGCGTGGTTTGAAGGGGTGAATAATAGTAGGCAAAGGCGTCCGGCCGCTGACCTTGCGGGGTGAACCATTGTGGCGAAATGATAAACACCACCTTCCGGCCGCGTAACCGTTGAAATAAACTTTGGTTGTCGGCGTATTGCACCAACGATTGGGTGCCTGGGCCGCCTAATAACAACGTATGGTAGGGACGGTGGTACTTTTGAGCCAACACGCTGGGGTGAAAAGCGTCCAGCCGGGACAATTCTGATGACCCCATAAACGGCACATAATCGCGCCGCACGGCCTCATCCTTCATCCGCTCCCCAACCAACACATTTTTCTTTAATGAAACAGCGGCTGTGGCCAGCGTATGTGATTTCACCGTGGAAAAATGAAACGGCACCACCAACAACCCTAGCACGATCAAACCAGCGCATAACGCTGGTCCGAAGATCCACCATAACCGTTTTTTCATGCTTGTAAAGCCTGAACTTGCGCCACAATTTTAGTCACTGTTGCCCATTGGTCCCGTTCAAATTCGGACACCGGAATGTCCACCCCCAGCTGTTCTTCAAGGGCCAATACCATTTGAACCGTGTCCATGGAATCTAACAACGCTGTTTCAAAAATATCTTCATCCATTCGTTCACTTAAGTCCTCCCCAGTTAAATCTTGTAAAATTTCTAAAACGGTTTGTTGAATGTCTTCAGTCATATGAAATACTTCCTTTCTGATGCTTTAATTATTTTTTGATTGTTATTTTGGTTTACATTACTATTTTTGTGTCCGCATCGTTCCAGCCCGCTGTTGCCGTAGGCCGGTTTCATGGGCCAACGGAGCTTGCGCTCGGAATCCGGCAAATTGGGCAGCTTCCTCCGCTACCGGCTAAAATCATGAAGGTCTATTTTGCTGCGCAAAATCTAATTTTCGCCGGATGGCCATTCTTGTGGGGGTAAGTCACCCCGCAAAAAACATGGCTAGCTACGCTCAGGGAAAAATTCTAAAACCGGGATTTTGTCCCTGAGCTAGGCTAATACTCGGCCTCTAACCGCCCCAAATTGCCTTTTACTTAAACCATAAAGTGTTTAGGAACCCTGAAAAGATCAAGAAACTAAAGCAGACCACGTTGAAGGTGATGACAATGGCCAGCGCTGTGGTGGCGCGGTTGTGTGGCAGGTGGTGGCGTTTTTTGTAGCGTAGCCACATGTCGTTGACAATGATGGCCCCTGCGTGAAACAGGCCGTACACAATGTAATACCAGGTAACGCCGTGCCAAAAGCCCATGACGAGGAAGTTGATCAGGTAGGCGGTTTGGGCCACGTGGATCCGATTTTTAAACACGCGGTGCTTCATTAACGCAAACGTCACGCGCATAAAGATAAAATCGCGGAACCAAAAGGATAAGCTCATGTGCCACCGGTTCCAGAAGTCTTTAATGTTCTTTGCCTTAAAGGGCTGGTTAAAGTTTTGCGGTGTGTCAATGCCCATAAACTGGGACAGGCTCACGGCAAACAAGCTGTAACCGGCAAAGTCGAAAAATAAATACAAACTATAAACGTACATATACGCCACTAGCGCCCAGGAAAGGCCTAAGCCACCTACTAAATGGCGGTGGACCAAAGCGATGTGGGCCACTTTTGGCAACAACAAGGTGCCGAGAAAATAGCCGATCACAAACTTATACGCAAAGCCTAAAAACAGCTTGTGCACAGCACTTTGAAGCAGGTCTAAATAGTGTTCGCGGCTTGGGACGGTATTGTAATCCTTAGCAAAGCGGCGATAGCGGTCAATGGGGCCACTGGAAATGGTGGGCAGAAAGAGCAAGAAGCGCAAGAAAAACAGCGGGTCCACTTGTTTCAACGTGCCATCCCGTAACTCGATCAAGGTTTGCACACTTTTAAAAGTTAAATAGCTAATGCCTAAAAAGCCCAACAGGCTAGGATGCACGGTGAAAACGGGGGTGACTTTCACCACCACTAGCGGGGCAATACTGGCTAAGATCACCGTCCAGTAAGCCCCGGTACGGTTGGCTTTGTGGCGATAACGGGCATAGCCCAGCACCAGCAATAATTGCCACAACACGTAGCCGATCAAGGCCACCCCTTCATGCCACTTGCTCCCGGCAAAAATCAGGACAATAAACACCAGCGACACAAACGTTTCATAGTTGCGGTGCCGTCGTCCCCGCAGTAACCCAATGATCAGTGGCACCAAGGCCACCAACAACATCACAAAGTAACGCGGGTTGGCGTAAGGTTGAAATGCGCTCATGCAGGATTGACCTCACTTATTAAGAGTTTAATGGCCACTTTATCGTTTTGCGTGAGTGGCAATTCGGAGCGGTAAACGAACCGTTGGGGAATCATGTAGTCCATCATGACGCCGGCTAATGCCGCCTTCACTGCTTTGGTTAACGCGAGATTGCCGGTTTGACCATCCGCTGGCACCGCAAAGGCAATTAGCTGGGTGACCTTTTGTTGGGCGTTATATTTCGGTACCGCCACCGCTTGTTTCAAATACTTGGACTGGTTTAAGAAATGATTGACTTCTTCCAATTCAATGCGGTAACCATTCATTTTAATTTGGAAATCGGTGCGGCCACGATAGAAAATCAAGCCGTGAGCATCAATGTAGCCTAGATCCCCAGAAGCATAACTACTGGCTTTAAACACTTGGGCGGTTTTGTCCGGCCGATTAAGGTACCCTTTGGAAACACTTGGCCCACTGAGGAGCAACTCGCCTAGGGCTTGGCCATGGTCAACTTGTTCCGTGCCAGGCCGCAAACTGATCCAAGTGTCTGGCTTGGCGTAACCGATCGGCAAACGTGGGTACTGGTCCAAAATGGCTGGAGTGATCTGCACCGCCGTAACGGCCACCGTAGCTTCCGTGGGCCCATAAGTGTTGTACAAGGCCACGTCTGGGAAACGATTTAAGATCTTCCGCGCCAATTGTGGTGTTAGTTCTTCGCCGCAGAAGAAGATCTGCTTCAATTGTGGGTAAGTGGCGGCGTTAAAGGTTTGGTCCAATAAGCACATGGCCATCATGGACGGCGTCGACACCCACACGTCTAATTTGAACAATGGCAACCAATGAAACAGCTGCGCCAAGTCCTGCGTTTTCGACCGCGGCAACACCACCAACGTGCCACCATTGACCAAAGTGGGATACAAACTCATCACCGACAAGTCAAAGGAATAAGGTGCCTGGACCAAACAGCGCAGTCGCTTCGGCAACTTGAAATCGGTCATCCAGTTCACAAAACTTAACAAGTTGGTGTGGCTGATCTGAACGCCTTTCGGTTGCCCAGTAGTGCCTGATGTGAAAATAATGTAAAAATTTTCCGTCCCAACCACTGGTTGAAAGCCCACTGTTTTCGCATCAGCCCGGCAATAAGCCGCTAATGCTTCGGCGGTGAACACGGGCGTTTTTAAAGCAATGGGCAATGGTTGTAACGCCAATACCAACCCCGGTTGCGCAATGCTTTCGATCATGGTCAGCCGGTCATTGGGTGAATGGGTGTCCACCGGAATATAGGCGTGCCCCGCTTTCACACAGCCTAAAAAGGCTGCCACCGTCATAAAACTTTGATCGGCATACACCATAATGGGTTGGGTCCGGGCCAAATGCCGCTGGGAGATCGCCCAGGCAATGGCATCAGACGCTTGTTTTAAATCACCGTAAGTGTGCACCGTGCCCAACTCGTCATAGGCTGGCCAATCAGGGTGCTCACTGGCAATGGTATCGATTTGCATGATAATATTCGTTAATTTCATAGGCTACGCCTTCCTTAATCGTTCAAAATATGCTTAAAATTCGTTATAAATAAACTTGCTATTGCTGACCCCTGAATAGCCGTAAAGGTACACCAGCGCTAAAATGATCACAACGTAAACGGCGGTGCGTAAGGTAAAACTGGCCCAGGGATGCGTGGTAAAAAATTGACGCATGTGCGTTGATCGCCTCAATTCCATTTTTTCTGGCAAACAAAAAACGCGTTTGCATGATTCCAGTTTAGGAATTTGCAAACGCGCCAACTACTTATAAATGCTGAAAATTAAATGAAAGAATCTCATTTAAAGCGCTAAACCGCTGCTCTCACAGGTTTTCTAGAAACCATAATGTCAGCTTAAAAACAATTAAAGCTTTTCTAAAGTGCCAGGATTAGCAGCACTCACCGCCTGATTTCGCGGCAACACCAACGTAAAACAACTGCCTTGCGGTAAATTGTCAGTCACCACTAACCGGGCATGGTTCAACGTTGCCAATTGATGGGCGATTGCTAACCCTAAACCACTTCCGGCAATTTTTTGCGACCGCGAACTGTCCACCCGGTAAAACCGATCAAAGATTTTTTCCTTGTCGTCATCACTGACGCCACGCCCTTGATCACATACACTTAAGTCGACCCAGTCGGTGGTGGTGCGGATTTTAACTGTAATGGTGCTATTTTCAGGCGAATACTTGCTGGCGTTTTCCAACAACGCCACTAAAATCTGTTCCACCCGCTCATTATTGGCGTACGCTGTGACTTGCGCCGGCCCTTGCGTCAACAGCTCCTGCGGCATTTGTTTCTGAAAAGTTGCCGTGACTTGGTGCACCATAGCCGTTAGATCAAAGTCCGCCAGTTTAAAGGTGGTATGATCCATACGGGATAGTTGCAACAGACTTTCAATTAAATGCTGCATTTTCAGCGTTTCACTGGCAATCATCGCCACTGAATCAGGAATAATTTCCGGATGCTGCTTGGCATGCCGCCGCAACAATTCCGAATGCCCGCGAATCGCTGCTAACGGCGTGCGTAATTCATGGGACGCATCAGACACAAATTGATGGTCACGGCGAATGCGATCATTCAGCGACCGTAACAAATGATTAAACGCCAAGGACAAATCATGCACTTCCCGGGACGAATTAAACACCGGCAATTCTTGATGATAATCGGTGTCACTGGTCGCAATCTGCTGGCTATCCGCCGTTAATTCTTCCAGTGGCTTGTTAATGCGTTTGGCCAACAAAGAAATCAGCCAGATCCCCACCACAAAACCTAACAGCGTGGTGCTAATAACGATGACCAAAATCAATTTAAACAGCTCAATCATGTTATTCAAGCTCAACCAAACTTCATAGGTCACCCACGTTTTTCGATTGTAGCGTTCCCGCACAGATTCATGGTAAAACAACCCTTGATCCGGCCGATACTGAATGTTGTGTAACAACGGCCACGACTCCCACTGATCCGCTAAAAAGTCCGCCGTGCCCCGTAAATAGTAGCGCCGATTGGGTTTGTCGTCATGCACCACTTTCACCCGCACAAAGGTATTGTGCACGTTAACCGGTGCCGTATCCCGCCAATAATCCCAATCCGGCTTGTAATCAGAAAATGAATTTTCCAACGTGCTGATCAGTTGATCGGCAGTGGCCTGTTTAGACCTGACTAAATGAATCCCCACCACACTGATCGTAGCAAAACTGATCACGATCATTAAGGTCACCAGCAAGGTGGCGTACGCCCGGGTGATCAACCGGGTATTGGATTGTAACCCTTTAGCGGCCATGCTTCGCCTCTTGTAAAATGTACCCCACGCCGCGCACCGTATGGATCAGCGGTGCCATGCCAGACAAATCAATTTTCGCCCGCAAATAACGAATGTACACATCCACAATGTTGGTTTGCCCCTCATAATCGGCACCCCAAACTTGGTCCAGCAATTCATCCCGCGTTAACGGCTCCCCTGCATGTTGCATTAACACCTGCAACAAACTAAACTCCCGCTGGGTCAGCTGGGCCACCTTACCAGCCCGCTGTACTTGCCGCGCCTTGGCGTTCAGTTCTAGATCACCGACTTGGTAATTTTGGCTGGCACTGTGATGTTTCCGGCGAATGATCACCCGGATCCGGGCCAGTAATTCTTCGATTTCAAACGGCTTGGTAATATAGTCATCGGCGCCGTTATCCAACCCCGCCACCTTATCACCAATGTAATCTCGGGCCGTCATCATCATAATCGGCAAGTCATCATGACGCCGAATCCGCCGCATGACCTCCAGGCCGTCTAATTCAGGAATCATCCAATCTAAAATCATCAACGCTAACTGATTTTGGTGGGCCTGATACGCAGCCCAAGCCTCAGTACCCGTTGTGGCAGTTAGGACCTGATACCCTTCAAACTGCAGTTCCGACTGTAAATAAGTCCGCAAGCCGTCCTCGTCTTCCACCAGCAAGATCGTTTCTGCCAACATAAATCCCTCTTTCTTTAACACAAGTAACTTAAAACCAGCTTAAATTATACCATTTTCAGTAAACGACTTTGCTGGGTTTGCGGAATCTTAACGAATCAGCAAACAATTGTTCTGGTTCACCATCCGACTTAATTGGACGCCAAAATCGGCGACACCTAACGTTACCGCTCAGCAATGCTTAACGAGCCAGTGATTGCCCACGCACCCCTTAACGTTAATCAGGCCAAACAAAAAGCGCAGCGACGAATCACTGCGCTTTAGCATGCGACAAGTACTTTGTATTAGTCAATGATTAAATAGGACTTAATCGCTTCACGATTATCCATTGCTTCGTACGCTGTCTGAACGTCATCAAGTTTGAAGGATTGCGTGAAGACCTTGCCGGGATGAATCTCACCCTTCAGGACGGCATCCAGTAAGACTTCTTTATCGTAAGTGGTCACGGATGCTGGGCCACCTGCAATCGTAGTGTTGCGGAAAAAGATCGGTGCCAGATCCATCTTTGGATTATGCGGCACACCGACGCGACCAACAGTAGCACCTGGACGACCGGCTTTAACGGCTGTATCCACAGATTGCTCCGTGCCGACACATTCAAGTACGGCGTCTGCACCAACGCCATGCGTTAATTCCATGACTTTAGCAACGCCGTCATCACCACGTTCCTCAATGATGTCGGTGGCGCCAAACTCAAGCGCTAGCTGTTGACGATCTGCATGATGGCTCATGATGATAATGCGCTTAGCCCCACGCATTTGCGCAGCAATCACACCACATAAACCAACGGCCCCATCACCGACGACAACGACGGTATCGCCGGCTTTTACATGAGCCGTACGCGCTGCGTGATAACCAGTTGCCATGACATCGGCTAAGGTGAGCAATGACTTCAACATCGCTTCACTGTAATCCTCGGGCTTACCGGGCACTTTGATCAATGACCACTCACCATGCTGATAACGCATGTATTCGGCTTGCGCCCCAGTGCTAAAGTTATCAGCGGCGTTGTTCAAGCAGCCGCCTTCAAATCCTGCACGGCAAGCAGCGCAGTGCCCGCAACCGTGCGTAAAAGGGGCAATGACAAAATCACCTGGCATCAGGGTCGTGATTGCATCCCCGACGGCTTCAACAATCCCAATCGCTTCGTGCCCCGTATTTTGAGCGTGTTCTGCCATTTCGTCTTGACCACGAAAGCCCCACAGATCAGAACCGCAAACACACGCCCGTAAAACGTGAATGATGACGTCATCTGGTGCTTGAATGCTTGGTTTTGCAACAGCTTCAATGGCCACTTGGCCGGGTTTGATAAAAATTGTATCTTTCATTTTGAATTCCTCCGTTAATCAGTATGGTTACATCCAGGCGGGCTTATCACCGTTAGTGTTTGGTTTGTTGAGACCGATGCTATCGTTTGGATACAATGCAGGGTCCTTAATCAGCTTAACGATGAAGTCGGCAACACTTTGACGAGAAACTTCGGTACCTTTGAAGGGCTCATTGGCACTTGTAGTTTCATAATTGATTTCGTCATGATTGGTCAGCCAGGCCGGCCGAATTTGAGTGGTATTGATGTCATGCTGGGCGGCTAAGATCTGATCAGATTCGCGGAAACCTGGTAAATAAGCCGCAATCGCTTGCTCGTTCCACTCACCAAACTTGCCCGGCACTTCATGCAGCGCCCCTAGTGCAGAGTAGAAAATCAGCCGTGATACTTTGGCCGTATTCATCGCCGCCACAATTGCCTTGGTATCGGTTGCTAAGGCCGTACCACCAAGGTTCGAGTAAACGATAGCTACCCCTGCCATGGCCGTGCTTAGTGCGGCAACATCTGTCGCGTCGCCTTCAACGAGGGTGACGCGAGGATGATCATTGTACTGTGATAGACGTTCTGCGTTGCGTAAGTACAGAATAAGATCAGCATTAGTTTCCGCCAGTAAGCGGTTAGTCACAATTTTTGCAGTGGCGCCATTTGCGCCGAGAATTAGAATTTTAACCATATATTCCTCCTAAAATCTCTAAGGTTAGATTTTGCTACTGCAAAATCGTATTTCGGAGGATGTCCATTCCTACGGGCGCAATCACCCTCGTAGGAAACATGGCTCCTCCTAAAATCTCTAAGGTTAGATTTTGCTATCGCAAAATCGTATTTCGGAGGATGTCCAGTCTTGTGGCGTCAAACCTCGCCGCAGGACGCATGGCCCTCCTTAACTACCAAGGTTGATCAGTTGGACCAACGGTAAATTCATTCACATTTGTATCGGCAGGCATGTCGATGGCAAACGCAACAACTTTAGCAATACGATCAGCGCTAATTTCGTAGCTATCGTAAGTCTGCTGCATAGCAGCGCCTGCCGTCTGATCGGTGATCGTATTTAATAGCTCCGTTTTGATAGCCGCTGGATAAATGGTGGCGGTGCGAATGTGGCTGCCTTCCTGGGCCGCTTCCATCCGTAACACTTCCATTAAGTCACGAACTGCCCACTTGGTGGCGCCATAGACAGCGCCGCCAGGGTAGGCTTTAAGACCAGCAACGGAACTCGTCGCAATAAAGTGGCCTGATTTTTGGCCTTTAAAAATTGGCAATGCGGCTGCGATTCCGTTGAGTACGCCTTTAAGATTGACATCAACCATCCGATTCCATTCTTCAACGTGTAAGGCCGACATCGGGGCAACCGGCATCAAACCAGCGTTTAAGAACATCACATCAATGCCACCAAAAGCGTCTTTTGCCAATTGAATGAGATTTTCGTTATCTGCTGGACGGGTGACGTCGGTAACCCGATAAACGGCTTGGCCGCCAGCAGCGTTAATATCATCGGCGAGTGCCGCAAGTTTGTCTTCCCGTCGCGCACCTAGGACGACTTTGGCCCCTTGGCTGGCGAGTAATTTTGCGGTGGCAGCACCAATTCCGCTGGATGCGCCTGTGATCACGACAACTTTGTTTTCAATCATGATTTGTTTTCCTCCTAAAATCTCTATTGCTGAATCGTTCGTAAGACTTTTGCAGGGACGCCTGCCACAACCGTATTGGCGGGAACGTTTTTGGTGACCACGGCCCCTGCACCAACGATTGCATGCTCGCCCACGGTGACACCAGGGAGCACGGTAACGTTGGCACCCAGCCATGCGCCTTGTTTGATACGGACTGACTTAAGCACTAAATCACGACGATAAGCGGGATCTTCGTGATGTCCAACCGAAATGAGCATGACACGAGGTCCAATCAAAGCGTTATCTTCGATATAGACCCCACCAAGATCCACGAAAAAGCAGTCACGATTAATGAAGACGTGTTTGCCAATAAACGTATGGGCACCAAAATCAGTTTGAAACGGCGGATTGAGCACCGTGGCTTGGTCTAGTGGTGCACCAAAGAGTTGACCAAGTATGGCGCGGCGTTTTGTTTCAGTTGTTGTTTGATTGAAGTCGATCAAGTTATTGCTGGCTTGCGCAACAATTGCATCAACTTGATGTGGCAAATCGCCGGTCCAATGAACCGTTCCGGCGTTGATCAAATTAGCCAGTGGTATTGTCATGGCGAGACCTCCTAAATTCTCTAAGGTTAGATTTTGCTATCGCAAAATCTTATTTCCGGAGGATGACCATTCTGGCGGACGAAAACTGCCACGATGGAAACATGGTCCTCCTTTTGTTAAGCTCATAATCTTAGTTTAGGTGTAACTCGTTATTCTGTCTAATACCTTCATTGAATGCTATACTATGCTTAAAACGTATGGAGATGTTAAAAAATGGAATTACGTGTTTTGCGTTATTTTTTGACCGTGGTTGATGAACGCAACATTTCACATGCCGCTGAAAAATTGCATGTGTCGCAACCCACCATTTCACGGCAATTGCGTGATCTGGAAGACGAGCTAGGCGTCACTTTGTTTGAACGCGGTAGCCGGGCCATCGAATTGACTAATTCTGGCGACTATTTTGTTAATCAAGCCCGTCAAATCGTGGCCCTTGCTGACAAAACCGTTGCAAACGTACAACGCACGCAAGAAATCAGCGGTCAGATCATGATTGGCAGTGCTGAAGCGCCAATGATGACAACCGTGGCCGCCGCCATCGGTCAGCTGCGCAAAACGGCACCACGGGTCAGCGCTCATATTTACAGCACGGATGCCAACGATGTCCACACGCGGATGCAGACCGGGTTACTGGACTTCGGTGTGGTGATGGAACCAACAGATAAAAGCGACTACCACTTTATCAACTTGCCGGGCACCACCGGCTGGGGAGTGTTAGTGCGCCGCGATTCACCATTGGGCAGCCAAGCGAGCGTAACGGTGACGGACTTGCAGGATCAACCGGTGATCACCCCACAGCAGCATGGGAGCATTGATCTTTTAACGGATTGGCTTGGCTCTAGTGAGCACCAACTTAATGCCGTCGCAACCTATAACTTGTTGTATAACGCCAGCATCTTGGTAACAGCCGGTGTTGGCATTGCTTTATGTCTAGATGGGATTATTAATACTGCCAATACCGAATTGCGCTTTATCCCCTTAGCACCCCGTCTTGAAGGCCACGCCAGTCTCATTTGGCCTAAAGCAGGCCAGCTATCACCAGCAGCAAGCGCCTTTTTAAAAGCCATGCAAACGATCTTACCAAACAACGCGTAACTATTGGACAAACGTGATCTGGTGCAAGCGATAGGCCTCTTTGCAAGTATTCACTGCTAAAATCAGCGGGTGGCCTGTATCTAAAGCGTTAATTTGGGCCATGTCGTCAGCTGATAACGTGAAGTCATCAACGGCAAAGTTTTGGCGGATCCGTTCAAGGTGCACCGACTTCGGAATGGCGACCACATCATTTTGACGTAACCAACGCAACGTCACTTGGGCTGGCGTCTTGCCGTATTGAGCCCCGATTGCTTTGAGAACAGGCTGCGTAAATAGCTGGTGCTGGCCTTCTGCAAAAGGCGCCCAAGCCATTGGCGTGATCCGGTACTTCGTCATCAACTCACGTAGATCGCGCCGCTGGGAAAATGGGTGTAGTTCGATTTGATTCACTGCCGGCACAACATCAAAAGCTTGGATCAAATCAACCAATCGGTCCGGGAGAAAATTGCAAACACCGATGGCACGAATCTTACCAGCATGATAAAGTTCAGTCATTGCGCGCCAGCTCCCATAGTAATCACCGTAGGGCATGTGGATCAGATACAAGTCGAGATAGTCCGTTTGCAAGTTGTCCAATGTCTTTTGGAAAGACGCCAACGTTTGCTCATACCCGGCAGCTTGAATCCAAACCTTACTCGCGATAAAAATGTCCTCACGTTGCACCTCACTTTTAGCAATTGCGCGGCCCACCGCGGCCTCATTGCCATAGCAGGCTGCCGTATCGATCAAACGATAGCCCGTTTGCAAGGCGTCACGCACACCTTTCACATTGCGCCAAGTCGTCAATTTGAAAAACACCATAGCCCAGCTGTGGCATTGAAACACCATTGTTCAGTTGAATTTGCTTCACGTTCATGACCTCCGTTTCTTTACAAGTCCAAAGTTTACGGCCAATTCATTTTAATGTCTAATGCCTATTTTGTAATGATAACTATACGTTTTAGTTATAAAATAGCACCTAAAAAAGACGATTCGTCCCGTTAATTGGGAATGGATCGCCTCTTTATTAAATATTATCACGTCGCTAGATTTCCTTTGCAACCAGCGGCCCTGCTAAACCGCGGCATCTAATTGATGCCACCAATAAAAATATTGACAATTGATCAAAATGGCCGCAAAACTCCAGATCAAAATAAAAATCAGCGGCAACCAAGCTGGGCTCTGACTGAGAAAAAGCACCACCGCAAACAGTAAGAAAAACCAACACATATATTGCCGCATTACTTTTTCATGCACTTGCTTGGCCATGGCCTGCTCCCGTTCATCGTCGGTAAAATAATCCAATGGATGCCGGGATAACTGCATCGGCCCCACATCGTATTTCTTAAATAGAATGCCATACTCAACGATCCATGAGACAACTAAAAGCACCACGACCCCAATCAAGACCGCTGAATTAGGCCGCGTGTTCACCTAAGGCATGTTTGAAAACGTACATAATGCCAGCAACGCCAACAAAATAAATTGCAAATTATTAAACCAAAACGTTAATCGAATAATACGATTTGCCCGACTCATTTTATCGCCTCCAAATTGATAACAATCCCCATTAAGCCTGATCCTGAAACAAGTCATCCACCGTTGTGTCTAAGGTGCGCGCTAATTTAAACGCCAACGCCAATGACGGATCATACTTGGCGTTTTCAATGGCGTTAATGGTTTGCCGCGTCACCTTGGTCAGGTCCCCTAGCTCCGCCTGGGACATTTTCAATGCCTTACGCCGCACTCGAATTGAATTCTCCATTGGCTTGACCTCGCTTCATGCTTTAATAATTATAGCAAAACATGTTTTACATTTTATATCAAACTTATTTGACATTTCAAACAAAATAGCCTCTAGTCAGGCGACTAGAGGCTTTCTGATGAAGCTAGCAAGGGGTGAAAATCTTATCACGTGCCTAGTTATTTGATTGTTCCTTACTAAACCATGCAACCAATGCCGAAAGGGTAACTGCAACCCCAATAATGGAAGCCATTACCGTAGGGGTACCATTTGAAAGTGCAAGTAGTGCTGATGATAGGATTCCGCTCCCATATTGCAACGAACCAATTAACGCTGCCGCCGAACCAGCCATGTCATCTGGAACATCTGCAAGCGCAGCTGAGGTAGCACAGGCGGTGATGATACCATTCATGCTAAAGACGAAGAACATCGGTACCACAATTCCCCAGATTCCCATAAATCCTGTGATACCGTCGATCATCAATACGATCGCAGATAACGCCGCAATAGTGGTTGAGGCTTTCATCAGCGTTGATAATGAGTAATGATTAAGCAGCCAGCGGTTTAACAGACTGACCAAGGACACCCCAATGATGTTCACGCCAAAGAATAAACCATATGCTTGTGAACTAACATGGAAGTAGCTGATATAAACCGTCGATGAGCCCGTAATGAATGCATAAATGCCAACGTAGAAAAGAGTCAAGCTAGCAGTGTACAGTGCAAACGTCTTTTGCTTCAATAATTGACCGTACCGCTTGAACACAATCGAAATCGGAAAAGAGTGCCGATTCTCTGGTTTTAGTGTTTCTGGTAATTTCAATACGGACATTAGCAGCACTGCGGCGATAATCGCCATGAAGATAAAGATCAGTCGCCAAGAACCGACGTTAAGCAGGAGCCCACCTAGTGATGGCGCAAGGATTGGTGCAATCGATAAAATGACGGTCAGTATAGATAGCATCTCGGCCGCTTTATTAGCGACATAAAGATCCCTGATCATGGCCTGACTAAGCATCGGCCCCACACAAGCGCCAATGGCCTGCACTACCCGCCAGAAAATAACTAGTCCCATTGTTGGTGATACTGCACAGCCGATTGATCCTACTAAGAACAACCCCATGCCAATAAACAACGGTTTCTTTCGACCAATTCTGTCGCTGATTGGGCCCCATATCAGTTGTGCAATGGCGAATCCTATCAGAAAGCTTGTGACAGTTAATGCAGACTTCCCGCCGAGATTGCTTTGCATTGCCGGCATTGCCGGTAAATAAACATCTGTGGAAAGTGATGTTGATGCCATTAACCCACTTAAGATGAGCAGGAATGACAGTGACTTTTTTGAATTCAAGATAATTCCTCCGTTTCGATGACTTTCGGTCAATGAAAGTCCTAAAATAAAGAGGTCGCAATGACCTCAGCTGTTAGATTGAAGATATGTTTCTAAAATATAAGGAAGCTGATTCTTGTTGAAATCCGTAATCACAACTTTTGGAGAAACGTCATCCGGGGAAATGCACCAGCTTACCATGACACCGTATATTTCCGTCATCAACTGCTTAGCAAGTTGATCTATCGGGGTCGATTCAGCCAACTTCTGATCCTTGATTAAGGTTGTGAGGAACTTCTTCATACTCAGCCAGTCGTCTAACCATTTCTGCTGGTTTGATGGCTCAACAATATATTGAATCCATTGGCGAGCACGCCTGACATTGAAGTTCAGTAGTAGTTCAACGAACTGTTCTAGGTAAAGACCAATGCCATCGATGGCAGTAGCATCTTCTTCTACTGGAACAGTCAGATTAAAGTCCGCAAGATGGCTTTGAATGATTGCCGGGATAATGTCAGATTTCGACTTGAAGTGGTGATAAAACGTGCCTTTGGCTACACCACTGGCAGCTGTAATATCTTCGACGGATAGATTTTCAAAACCATGTTGACCAAATAATCGGTCAGCGGTTTCTATTAAAAGTTGTTTGGTTGCCTCTGCAGCCTCGTCTCGTTTTGTCATGCCGCACCTCCAGAAATAAGTTATACGCTGAAAAAAACCGAAAGTCAATGACTTTCGGTCAACGAAATTGTCTTAATTTTGATTTAACCATTAAAAAGGCCGTCACTATCAGTTCCAGAAGCGGCCACAACCTAATTACTTCGATTCTAGACACATCTTTGCGACGCTCACATGCGCATCTAGAATTTCCTTTATGGATGCTTGTTGAGAAAAGCTTTCCTTTAACACATGAACCATAATATCCGCCAATGCCGAGGCCCGCAAATAGGAATATCCCCGTTCGTTCACTAGAAAGTCCGTTATCCGCACTTGATACTTAGCCCACATTTTCAAGAGACGACCGAACAAGGTGTTGTTTGCCTCGATAATTTCTGGTAACCGCAATGCCTCGGGAATATTTGTCTGTTCCGCATCTTTATCATGTGTATTGCTTGATAACCACGCGACGAATTGGCTCCAAACATCACCCTCTCGGGATATTTGCGCGATTACTGTGTTGATCAACTCGTTTTCGTCCTCAAAGATAATATCCTCTTTGGACGCGAAGTATTGAAAAAGAGTCTTCTTAGCGATATGGCATTTGGCGGCGATTTGTGCAGTGGTTACATTATCATAGCCTTGCTCATCGAATAATTTAATTGCAACGGTGAAGATTTCTTCACGCTTAGCTTGTTTTTTTTCTTCTCGTTTTCCCATGACCTCATCATAGCATAAAACCGTAAAAAAGTAACCTAGTAACTTTTAGTTGACAATAGATTGTTCAATTGTTATGATGTCCCTTGTTAAAAGTTACCAAGTAACATTTTCGAAAAGAGGAGCATTTATGCAAACTACTACAAAACCAACGAACCTGTTCTGGACGTTCTTACCACTCAGCCTCGTCTTGTTCATGTCATCGCTGGACCAAACCATCACCACCACCGCCTTGAGCGGCATCGTCGCTGACCTCGGCCAGCTAAACTTGTCGTCTTGGATCATCACAGGCTTCATGTTGACCAGCGCCGTGATGACGCTGATTTTTGGTAAACTCGGCGACATCTTCGGGCGCAAGAATATCTTACAGATCGCCTTGGCCATATTCTTGCTTGGGTCGCTGATGAGCGGCCTGGCAACGTCGATGCCGTTTCTGATTGCCGCGCGGGTATTTCAAGGCATCGGTGCCGGCGGCTTGAATTCGCTAGTCCAAGCCGTAATGGCAGACGTTGTGCCTGCGAGAAGCCGCGGCAAGTATCAGGCACTGTTCGGATTGATCAGCATGATCAGTCTGGTCGCCGGGCCGATTCTCGGCGGTTACTTCGTTCAATTCTTGTCATGGCGATGGATTTTCTTCATCAACCTGCCGATTGGCGTGATTGCCTTGATCCTCCAAGCATTCAAGCTCCATCTGCCACGCAACAATGCTCAAACCCAGAAAATCGACTACCTCGGCGGGTTGTTGGCCACGGCCTTCACCACGTTCACGCTGCTGGTCGTGACCCTTGGTGGTCAAAGCGTGGCGTGGAACTCCGGGTCGATGTATACGATGATTGCCATTGCCATCGTATCGTTGGTCGCTTATCTGCTGGTTGAACACCGGCAAAAAGACAGCGCCTTGACGCCGTTGTCCTTGTTCAAAAATGGCACTTTCGTCAACGCTAGCATCATGTTCGCCTTGTCGACCGCCGTGCTGTTCGTCTCGATGATTTTCATTCCGATGTTTGCGCAAACTATTGCCCACGTTTCCGCCAGCCAGTCCGGCTTCTACATTGCCCCAACGATGGTGGCCATGATCGTGGCAACGATGATTGCCGGGTCTGTGATTGAGAAAACCGGCAAGTACAAAATTTTTCCAATTATCGGCGCCGTCTTGGTCGGCATCGGCTTCTTCGGCCTCGGCCGTCTAACCGCTTATAGCTCAACGTGGTTGATCATGTTGTGGCAGATCCCGATCGGCCTTGGTGTCGGGTTGTTCACCCAAATCAGCTTGTTGGCAGGCCAAAACACCGTTGCCATCAAAGACCTCGGCACGGCGACTGGCGTGTTGAATTTCTTCAAGACCTTAGGCGGCGCGTTTGGGTCAGCAATCTACGGCGTGATTCTCGCCGTGACGCTGGCGGCTCACAGCAGCCATGCGCTGGTGGCCTACCAGACCGTTTTCAACTGGACGATTCCAGTCGCCATTGTGCTGCTGGTCCTGGCCTTGGCATTGAAAGAAGAACCGCTATCTGATGAAGTCTTAGCCTACGAAGAGTAAACACCAACTGTTCAAAAAAAATCAATTCCAATACGTAATAATAGCCATCCTACCAACCAAAAATAGAATCGAAAGGATGTTTTATGTCTTCACAAACAAAAGACGATAGTAGCTTAGTACATACGAGATGGAATTGTAAGTATCACTTGGTTTTTACACCCAAGTATCGTAGAAAAGTTATTTATGGCAAATTAAGAGCAGACATCGGGAGAATTTTACGACGTTTATGTGAATTGAAAGATGTTGAAATAATTGAGGCACACGCAATGCCAGATCACGTCCATATGCTCGTAAAAATCCCACCTAAAATGAGTGTGGCTAGCTTTGTAGGTTATTTAAAAGGGCGTAGTGCGATCATCATACACGAGCGACACGCCAATTTAAAATATAAATACGGTAACAGGAGTTTTTTGGGCAAGAGGATATTATGTTAATACAGTAGGACTGAATCAAAAAACAATTGCAAAATATATTCGAGAACAAGAGGCTGAAGATCAACTCAACGATAAAATGACGAAGCGAGATTATCGAGATCCATTCGATAATCATAACAACTAGACTAATACGACGGTAAGCGGTTGGTAGTCTTTGCTGGGCCCCTTTTTAGGGGCTTTTGTGTGTAGCAAGCCCTTTTAGGACGAATAAAAAAGCCACCAGCTAAGCTGGTGGATACTTACTTATTGCCCATATTTCACCATTAACTTGCGTTCTGCCGTTAACAGCTGATTGCGATTGTTGGTTTGGATATTGCTTAAATACAGCACTGCGTTTTGGCCGTTGTGGCTAATGGCAATGCTGCCGTTGTACCCATAGCCGGTGCCGTTGGCTTGGTAATACGGTTGCTTCACATAAAAACCACCGCTGTAAACGCCCTTTTTCACGTACAACAGATCATGACTAGCGCCGGTGATCTTACCATTGACCAAGGCCTGTTCAGCATGATACAGATCCAGCACCGACATGAACACTTGGCCCGTGCCCAGCTCACCGCGAATCAGGTCCCAATTCGGCTTGGCCACCGTTAGTTGTTTTTGGTGGTAATCCTTGGCGTAATAGCCTTGGGCCGCTAATGGCGTCTGGCCTAAAGCATCCGCAAACCGGGTCTGTTTTAACCCCAGCGGCTTAATGTACGTCCTGGTAAATAACTGCCGGTAACTCCGGTGGGTCAGCTTTTCACTAATGCCAGCTAACAGCACATAGTTCACTGGCGTGTATTGAAATTTACCAAAATTTTTCGGTTGATAGGTGAGCTTGCGTAAATTAGCGGCTAACACCGCCTGATCCGTTTTGCCAGGCAAGGTGGCCTTGGTGCTTAACCCAGAGGTCATGTGCAAGGCATGGGCCACCGTTAACTGGGGCTCCGGCTTAAAACGCGGGTAAAAATGGGCTAATGGCGTGGTAAACTGCACCTTATTGGCATTTAATTGCTGGGCCAAAATGCCAGCCGTTAAACTTTTCTGCACCGAATCAATTTCATACATGGTTTTCAAACCGTTGCCTTGTTTGGTGCTGACATTCGCGAAACCGTGGCTGTACTGGGCCACCAAACGCCCTTTTTGAATGATGATCGCGGTTCCAGAAAAATTGGCCGCTTGAAATTGTTGGGTCAGCTCACGTTAGGCCGCGGCGTTAACGTGGGCAGGCTGATGGTTCACTGCTGGCACCGTTTCGATTTTCACCCGTTGTGGGGCCTGGCGCCGTCCGAGACTCCAGCCAATGGCAAAAACCGCCACCAATCCGAAAACGCCAAGTAACCCCAACAGCGCCCAATTCGGGCCTTGCTGTGCCGCATAACGTTGCCGGCGTGTTTTAAATTTCACTTTTGTTCAGCCTGCTTTCTAAAAACAATTATGCTTTAGTTTACAAGCTTGGAGCAAATTTGCATTCAACAATTTATGAATTAAAAATGAGAGTTTCTCAGAAAGCAACCTGACGCACCATGGATTTAACCGCCCACCTTTAATGCGCAAACGCGTTCGGCAAATCCAGCGCCGCTTTTTCTTGGGCCACATAAGCCAGCTCAGCCTGGATCATCCCCACGGCATTTGGCGCACTGTACCGATTTAATTTAACCTCAATTTCTTGTAATGCTTGCGCCAAAGCTTGTTGTTGCTGCAACACGGCAGCTTTATGCTGGGCTAATAACGCTTGCCGCTGCGGAATACTCGTGGGGCCTTGTAAACACAATTGAATGTACTGCCGGATCTGTTTCAACGGCATCCCCGTGGTTTTCAAACAGACGATGGTTTTGATCAAGTTTAAATCAGAATCAGTAAACACCCGATTGCCGTGCACATCCCGGGCGACAAACGGCAATAACCCTTTTTCATCGTAATAACGAATGGTGGAAATCGGCAACTGAAACTGCTGGGCCACGTCTTTAATGGTATAAGTTGACATTTTTTCACTTCTTTCAAAATAAGCCTTGCCCTCAACCTAGGTTGAGGGTCTAAGCTCATTATAACAAATTAAATGAAAGCTGTGATCTGATGAAAACTATTTTAATCACTGGCGCCAATAAAGGTATTGGCCTGGCCTTAGTCCAAGCTTTAGCACCCCAAGCCCAACAAGTGTTACTCGGTGCCCGCAACGCTCAACGCGCTGAAGCCGCCATCGCCCAATTGGCCACGCAAGACATCACCAACGTCACCTATGTGCACGTGGATCTGGCAGACAGTGCCGCCTTAACCGAAACGGTTGCTGCAATCAACGCCACTTACCCTGACTTAGACCTACTGATCAACAACGCCGGCATTCCTGGTGGTGCCGCCAATAGCCTGACCACCCCGCTAACTGACCTGCAAACCACCATGCAAGTCAACTTCTTCGGCACCTACCAACTAACCCAAGGCCTGTTACCCCGCCTGAACCAAAACGCTGGCCGCATTGTGAACATTACCATTCCCACTGACCCAAACCCATTGTGGAATCCACTAGCTTATAAAACTTCCAAAGCCGCCCAAAACGTGATGACCCAAGCTATGGCGTTAGACCTGACCCAAGCCAAGGCCGGTGCCACTACCTTTAGCATTCACCCTGGCCCGACCACCACTGACCTGAACGGCAACCTGACCTACCCTGGCTTCCACAGCCCTGCCGACGTGGCCACGAAAATCAGCGCTTTGCTAAATGACGGTCAGTCCCATCATGGGGAATTCATTGAAATTTATCCGCAATTACGTGGGTAATGAAAACCAGCCCGCAAATCATTACATTTGCGGGCTGGTTTTATCGTCCGGTTATCGTCCGGTTATCGTCCGGTTATCGTCCGGTTATCGTCCGGTTATCGTCCGGTCTCGTCCACGCTTGTCCACTCTCGTCCACTTCTCGTCCACACGTATTCAATCACTGTCAGATTGGCTTCCTCACCAAAAACAGGTACACTAAACCTAACTTTTAACGAAAGGTCGTGGCTTAATGTCAAAAACGGCATTGATCACCATTGATTTGCAACCTGGCTTAAAAGCCTTAGCGCACTATGTTTTTCGGCAAGATCCAGCTGACTTTGAGACGTTACTGCAACGCAATCAGCTGGCGGTAACTTGGTTTACCCAGCACCAATTGCCAGTATTTAACCTGGTGCTGCAACCACCTTTGTTACCCAAATATTTCAGTCGCTCACTGCTCACCACCACTCTAAATGATGGTAGTTGTCTGTTAGGACGCACCAAACCCAGCGCGTTTAGTCAACCGAATTTGATCAAACGCCTGCGCCAAGCCAACGCCCAAACCGTCGTCATCACCGGCTTGACTACAGATAACGGCATTGCCAAAACGGTGGCCGATGCCGAAGGATATGGCCTCACCACCATTGTTATCCGTGACGCCACAATGGCGCGTAACGCAGCGCTACAGGCCACCAACTTGGCCAAGTTCCACCAAGTCTGCACTTGGACTGAATTTTTAAACACCCAAAACAACTAATCATTATGACAAGAATCGCTTGATACCAGCATCTTAACGGTATCAAGCGATTTTTTGGCGTAAAATCACTTGACACTGTTCTATGCTGTTATATACTGTTTATTATTCAAAGAGGTGATTTTCTTGCAACTCATGATTCAGCACAATAGCATGGTGCCGATTTACGAACAGCTTTATAACCAAATTCAACAACAAATTATGAAAGGTCAGCTCACTGCGGAAACCGTATTACCGTCCGTCCGCAAGCTGGCCAAAGAATTGCATATTAGCGCCTTAACTGTCAAAAAGGCCTACGACCAGCTAGACGCCAGCGGCCTGATCCACACCGTCCCTGGCAAAGGCAGTTTCGTGGCTGCTGTTGACCCAGAAATGGAAAAAGAAGCACAGCGGCAAGAAATTCAACAAGAATTGACCCAAACAATTACTAAGGCCAAGCAGTATCAGCTGACCCAAGCGGACATCACCACTTTGGTGGCTTTATTATGGGAGGCGAATTAAATGTTGCAACTTAACGCAGTTACCAAGCACTATCCTCATTTTGACTTAAACATTTCCTTAAATGTCCCCACCGGGCAAATTATCGGTTTAGTCGGTCGCAACGGCGCTGGTAAGTCAACGACCTTTGAGCTGATTTTAGGGCTGACTCAACCTGATCACGGTCAAATCACGATTTTTGGAAAGCCTGTGGCCCAATTGCCCCCTGCACAACGCAGTTTGATTGGCACCACTTTTCCCGATAGCTTCTTTGCCGAAACCTTTACGATCAACGACCTAACTCGGATTTTAAAAGCCACCTATACCACGTTTTCAGCATCAACTTTTCAAACAGCCTGTACCCACTACCAGCTGCCGTTGGCCAAGCCATTGCGCACTTTTTCAACGGGGATGTTAGCCAAATTAAAGTTACTAGTCGCCTTGCATCACAACGCCAAACTCTTAATTTTAGATGAACCCACAGCCGGCTTAGATGTGGTGGTCCGCCAACAATTACTGGGGCTACTACAGGACTATTTAGACTCGGATCCTCAGCGTAGTATTTTGATCAGTTCGCATATTGCCAGCGATTTGGAACAACTTTGCGATCAGCTGATTTTTATCGAACAAGGTCAGGTTGTGTTGCAAGAAGAAACAGATGTGCTGCTGAATGCCTATGGGGTGCTCCAAGTAGCTGCAGCTGATTTCGCCAATTTGGACCAAGCGCACCTGCTGGTTACACAACCCACTGACTTTGGCTATTTATGCCTGACCAATGAACGCCAATACTATCACGAAACCTACCCACAATTGGTGATTGAACCCGGTTCATTAGACCAAATTTTATTACTGCTAACGAAAGAAGGTGTCACCGCATGAAAGGCTTATGGGTCAAAGATTGGCTGGTGTTGAAAAAACAACGCTTAGCCTTTGGTCTGATTTTTTTATTAGCGCTTCTGTGTCTGTTGATTTTTAAACGCTTCGGCATTGAACTAAGCATGTTACTGTTTGCGTTAACCGTGGCGTTTTTAACCTTAAGTACCGTCACCTTTGATCAACAAAATCACGGCCTGGCGTTCTTACTCACGTTACCCATTACTAAACGGCAATACGTGCGCCAAAAGTTTCTCTTTTTATTGGCCATGATTGCCAGTGGCACCTTACTAATGGCAATCATTAGCGCCAGCGTTAACGCGCTGCTACACTGGCAACTGCCGCTGCAAGATTTAAGCTTCATTACCGTTGCCATTGGTAGTGGCACGTTTATGTTGTTAAGCATCACCTTACAATTACAACTCCAAAAAGGACCTGAAGTCGCCCAAGTGGCCATGTCGCTGGTAGGCGCCATTGTCGCCGCTGGTATTGGCGGCATTTACCTGTTGATCCAACGAACCCACTGGGGCGCGACGGTATTTGCCAACTTACTTAAAAGCTATCAGCAACACGGTGCGTTGCCTTTTATAGGCTGTTTCATTGGGCTAAGCTTGCTGGTCGGTTACGTTAATTACCGCCGTAGTCACCGCCACTTATTGGTCCGTTAACGCAAAAAAGCCGTCACCCTAAAAAAATAGGAACGGCTTTTTTTGACGTAACTTATTCATAACGGCGGCTTAAGTCAGGTGTCGCCCTAGCGCTTCGGCCTTAGCAGGCCAATCCCCTAGTTCGGCTGGCGTCCGGACGGTATCGGCCAACACTTCGCCTAAGGATTCCCAACGCATGTACTGAGTAAATTGCCGGTAAAAAGACCGCAACGTGGCAAAGGCCTCTGGGCCACGGTGGGCTGTGGCTAACAATACACATTGTTTGTCCTTTAAAGCATGGTTATAGGTGTAAAAACGGTCCACCACAGCTTTTAATTGGGCGGTCATCCCAAAGTAATACAACGGTGTCACCAGCACGATCACCTCCGCAGCCAACACCTGGGGCAACACAGTGGTGGCCACCTGATCTTGGCTGGGCAACACGGTTTGATCAGCGGCTAACTTTAAAAAGTCAACCGGCACATCCCCAGCATTAAAACGGACCACCTGATGACCAGCGGCCAGCGCCCCACGTTCAAACGCATCCGCCAAAGCTTCTGAGGTGCCTGGATGATGCCCACTCCCTGTTAATAGCACGATCTTTTTTGACAAATTCTCACCTTTTTTCATTTAAAAAAATAGCAACTCACTGTTTCGGCGTAACTTATTTATAACCGGCGTCCAAGGGCCTCTGCCTGTGCCGGCCAATCTGCCAGATCTTTTGGCAAGTAAACGCCATCGGCCAAAACGGTGCCTAAGGATTCCCAACGCATGTACTGGGTAAACTGGCGGTAAAAGGCCTGCAAGGATTCAAATGTGTCTGGTCCGCTATTACAAGTGGCCAACAGCACACTCTTTTTCCCTTTCAATTCATGGTTGTACTGATAAAAACGATCGATCACCGTTTTTAGCGTACCTACCATTTCGAAATAATAGATTGGCGTCACCAGCACTACAATGTCGGCCTTTAGCAACCGGGGCAACAAAGCCGTTGCCACTGTATCTTGAGCCGGGATCGTCACTTGATCGGCCGTCACGCGTAACGGTTCAACCTGTTCCGCCCCGGCATTAAAGCGATATACGTCGTGGCCGGCCGCTTTAGCCCCGGTTTCAAACGCATCAGCTAACGCTTCTGAGCTACCGGGATGGTGGGCGCTACCTGTGATCATCACAATCTTTTTTCCCATGCAAAAATCTCCTTTTCAAACGGTTTCACCGTTAGTATACCATTGCCCTGCTTTTAGTACGGCTTGGTTGCAAAAAAACAAGGTGGCCCGTCACATCTGAACGGGCACCTTGTAAAAATTTAATCTTTTTGCGCTTCAATGCGGGCGGCTAACCGACTTTGGGTTGCCCGAACGGCCCGCGGATCTCGAAAATCAATGGCTTTAAGACGGGGGAGCCGCCGTAAATAAAAGAGCCAGATCAAGCCTAGCAAAACAACGCAAATGCCGCATAACGTTATCGCAGCGCTAGTTGCAGCCCCACCGATCATTAACGTTTCGCGTAACCCGGCCACACTATACGTCATCGGTAAGTAAGGATGGAGCCATTGGAAAAAGTGATTGGATAATTGAATCGGGTAGGTACCGGCTGAACCGCTTAACTGGAGTACCAGAAGTACCATGCTGAGAAAAGCCCCTAGTTTCCCAAAAGCTAAATTCAACCAATTCACCAGTAACATGGCACATAAGGCTGTTAGGACGATCAGCCCTAATGTCGCCCAACCGTGCACTGGGTTTAAGCCATCGATCCCGCATAACAACGCGTAAACGATTAGACTTTCACCAAGAACAAATGGTCCCCAAATGGTCGCTTTACTCAACAGCCAGCTAAAAGCCGTTTTTGGATAACGCCGTGGGGTGTACAGGTCAAACATCATGTTTAAGGCTAATGCCCCAACAAATAAGGAAACCGACAACATGTATGGCGCCATCCCAGTGCCATTATTGGGCACTTGATCTAATTCCGTATGGCTTAAGCGAACTGGCTGTGCCAGTTGACGCTGCGTTTGCGCTGTGGGCTTTAAAGTACCTTTTTCAGCCGCGGCTTTTAATTTGGTACCAAGTTGCGCGTTGCCGCTGTGAAGCTGGGCTAAGCCTTGCCCTAACTGACCGGCACCACTGGTTAATTGTGTGGCGCCACTGGCTAATTTTTGGTTGCCTTGGCTAATTTGACCAGCACCATTTAACAACGCTTGGTTACTTGCAATCAAGCGCTCTAACCCGGTGCCTAAGGTTTGACTTCCTTGGGCTAACTGTTGCACCCCATTGGTCAAAGCTGGTGTTTTACCAGCTAAAGTGGCTAAATTACCACTGACCTGATCAGCCCCGCTGGTCAAGGTGCTGCCGGCTTGCGCAAATTGATTGGTTTGCTGCGCCAAGTTTTGCGTCCCTGTGGCCAACTGCTGCACCCCAGCCACCATGGTCGGGGTCCGTTGCGCCAATGTTCCCATTTGGGTCTTTAGGGTTCGCGCGCCACCGCTAGCTGCTGTTAACCCGCTGGTGAGTTGCTGGGTGCCGGTGGCCAATTGCGCCAATTGTGTGTTTAAGCTAGCTTGGTGACTTTGCAGCTGGTTCAGGCCAGTGGTGATGGCTGACGACTGCGTCGAATTGGTTTGATCGGCTAAACTGGTGACGGCGCTGCTTAACGCTGTCATGGCACGGGTCACCGCTGCCGTATCCGGCTGGGCCGCGTTAGTCGTCCCCACAGCACTGACCAACGCTTGCTTTTGGGTCGCAGTTAAATGCTGCTGATCCGCTACTGCCGCCACTTTGGCTTGCAACGCATTGCTGTTGCTTTGCGTTTGACCTAAGGCGGTCACTGCCGTTTGTAACTGGCTCAAGGCCGTTTTCACGGCGGTGACCTGAGTTGCAGCACCGCTAACTTGATTCAGCGCTTGTTTCAATTGTGCCAACTGTTGCGTCGTTTGCGCAGCGCTTTGCTGGGCGCCACTTTGCAACTGTTGTACCGCGTGATTTAAAGTTTGACTACTGGCTTGGAGCTGCTGCAAATTCGTGGCTAAACTGGTACTGCCTTGAGCCAACTGCTGGGCACCGGTGGCCAAACCGCTAACACTGGCATTCAGTTGCTGCGTGCCGGTATTTAAGCGCGCTGTTCCGCTGCTTAACTGGCCCGCATGGGTTACATACTGCTGCACCCCAGTGCTGACTTGCGCCGCACCATGGTTTAACGCTTGCGTCCCACTTTGCAACGTCCCTGTTTGACTGGCCAATTGCGCCAACCCTTGGGTCACTTTTTGATTGCCTGTTTGGACCCGATCGACACCGGTAACGTAGGTTTGTAACCCAGTGGTGACCTTGTGACTGCCCTGCGCCAACGTTAACGAACTATGCGTCAAGGTTTGCAAATTCTGGGTTAAGCTTTGGTTCACTGTTTGGGCTTGCTGGGCGCCTGCTGCTAGTTTTGCATTGGCCTTGCTAGCAGTTGTCAGGCCTTGATCCAGCTGTTGCAGCCCAGTTAATAAAGTTTTGGCATAAGTGCGCGTGACTTCCTGACTGACTTGCGTTTGAATTTTTGCTGCAGCTGTACTGCCCATTTTGCTAGCAATGTAATTATGCCCCGCACTGGTGGTATAATGTAACACCATTTTTTGAGGCCGTCGCTGAGTCAACGTGGTGGCCTGTTTGGAAAAATGCCGCGGAACGGTGATCACCATATAGTAGCGCCCACTTTTTAGGCCTCGCTGCGCCTGTGCTTGAGCGGCTACTTCGTGAAAGGCCATTGCGTGGGACTGCCGTAAACGCTTAGTCAGTTGCTGGCCCACAGCCAAACGCTTGCCTTGGTAAGTGACCGCTTGATCCTGATTCACCACCGCCACCGGTAGCTGCTTAACTTCGCCATAAGGATTCCACATAGATTTTAAAAAGATCACCGCATAGATTGACGGAATCAACATCACGACACATAAAACGATCAGCAATAAACGATGTTGTCGAATATAGGCCCACTCTGCTTTAAACATTGATTTCAACTCGCTTCCTTAGCTTGAAAATACCGATCATCTAGTAGATAATGACCACGTGTCTATGAGCATAATCATCTCAGGTGGCTTTGACCACATCACGTTTGCAACATCTGGGGTTTATGCCACAAATTTTAGAAAACTGGTCATTATTAACTTAAAGGAAGCGATTGCCATGACGCTTGATAAACGGGCCCAGCGCACCCAGCTTGCTATTCAAACAGCTTTTGAAACGTTGGCGCCAACCACCCCGCTACCTGAGCTCACCGTTAAAAAGTTGACAGAGGTCGCCGATATTAACCGTAAAACATTTTATCTGCATTACAATTCAATTGACGATCTGCTAGCCAGCTATGTGATCCAGATCTCAGAGCATTTAAAGCAGATTTTAACGGCCCAACCTTTTCCCAATACGCATTTACAACCTGGCTTTATTTTTGACCAATTAAATGCCTTATTTGAAGAACATGATGCCTTTGCCCGTACGATTTTATTCGATGATGCCTACAGTCCGTTTGCCCAAAAAATCAGACGCCGTACCACGGCCGCTTTTGCCCAACGACTGCAACAAGATTATCCGATCTCTTCTGAAAATGCTGCTATTGTGGCCCATTTCACCATTAATAATACGTTGTCCTTGTTTCAATTATCCTTACGGCAACCTGACGTTTTGCCCAAAGCGAAACTGCGCCAAACCATTGTGCGCCTAAACACTTCCGGGATGAGCAGTTTTCTTTTTTAAAGTTGCCCATTTGGGCAGCTTTTTTCGGTCCCTTTGGACGATGGCATGTCGCCCTATTTTCAGTAAACTAGTCCCATCAACTACCAATCAGTGATGGAGGCTAAACAATTGAGCTATTTAGAATTACGTGACATTCATAAATCTTACTATCTCGGCAAAGAAGAATTTCCCGTATTAAAGGGAATCGATTTAGATTTCGATCTCGGAGATTTCGTGTCGATCTTAGGGGAATCTGGTGGGGGTAAATCCACCTTAATGAACATCATTGGTGGCTTAGACTGCCAGTTCCAAGGGAGCGTTACCGTGGACGGACAGCGGTTGGACCACCATGATGAAAAGGCCATGGACACTTACCGGCGGGACACCATTGGGTACATTTATCAGTCTTACAACTTGATCAGCCATTTATCCGTGTTGGACAATGTCCTGATTCCACTGGACATGACCACCTTAAATAAAACAAAGCGGATACAGCGAGCCAAAGAATTACTAGCGCGGGTGGGCTTAACTGAACAGGCCAGAAAGTACCCCAACCAGTTATCCGGTGGGCAAAAACAGCGAGTGGCCATTGCCCGCGCCTTAGCCAGTGATCCCAAAATTATCATTGCCGACGAACCCACTGGCGCCTTGGACTCACAAAACACCCAAGAAGTCTTGCAGATTTTAGATGAGATTGCCAAAGATGGCCGCTTAGTCATTACGGTGACCCACTCTCAAGCCGTCGCCGACGCTGGCAGCCGCATCGTCCATTTAGCCGATGGGCAAATCGATCACAACCAGCGTCTGCATGACCCTTATCCGGTAAGCGATAAACCGCGGATCCAATCCAAATTGTTGCCAGCCAGTGTTTCCTATAAAGTGGCTGCCAAACATTTTAAATATAATTTCTGGCGTAACTTTTTAATCGTCATCGGGACCGCCATTGGCCTATTTGCGGTGATGCTGTTTTCCGGATTAGGCAATGGAATCAGCGGCTACATTAACAAACAGGTCACCGATATGGTCAATCCGCAAGTGGTCAGCGTCAGCCGGTATCAAAAACCGGCGCAAACTAGCGCAGGCGGCGGCAAACAAGGTGGTGCTGATCAGCAAGCGCAACAGCCGCAACAAGCCGCAACCACGCAAGCGTCAACTACTGGTACCACCAGCCAACCAAAAGTCACCAGCGCTCAGATTAGCCGTTTGAAAAACGTCAAGCACATTACGGCCGTTGACAAAGTGTATTCAGCAAGTACCGTAACAGCCAAAAAAGGCAGCAAAGCCGTAACCATGACGAACCTCGCCAACTGGAACGCCAGCGCCACCACCAATACGATTAAAAAAGGGAACAAACCGGGCAAAGGTGAAATTGTGGTCGATCGTGACAGTGTTGCTAAAAAGTTAGCTGGCAACAACTGGCAGTCCTTGATCGGCAAAACCATTACATTAAATTACCAAACCCAAAATAAGGCCGGCAAAAAAGTGACCGTGAAATTGACTGCCAAAGTATCCGGCATTACCGCCACATCCAACAGCATGGGCATGGCTAACGATAATTATGTCAACACCGCTACGTTGACCAGTGCCATGAAAGCGGCCAACGTTAGCACCGCAGCCACCAGCGTTGCCGTCAATATTGATCACTTAGACAACGTTAAAAGCGTCACTAAAAAAATCAACAAGTTAGAAACCAGCAGCAAGCGTCAATTTAGTGCTACCTCGATCAGTTCCATGATCAGCACCATTCAGACCTACGTTTCTTTGGCCACCAATGTGTTAGCAGCAATCGCAGCGATTTCATTAGTGGTTTCTGCATTAATGATCATTGTGACCATGTACATGTCCGTTAGCGCCCGCACGAAGGAAATCGGAATTCTTCGGGCCTTAGGGGAAAGTAAGCGCAATGTGCGCCAGTTATTCATTAGCGAATCCTTGATCATTGGCGTGTTAAGTGCCGTGTTAGCCACTGTTTTGGCCTTTGTTGGAGAGTTCATTGCTAATAGCCTACTCAGCAATATTGCTAACTTCGCCTTTGTGCAGATTTCCTTGGGCAACGTGATCACTGTGTTCATTGTAGCGTTGATCATTGCATTGTTAGCTGCACTATTACCCGCGCGTAGTGCTGCAAAACTCAACCCAATCGACGCTTTAGCAGCAGAATAAGCTTAAAATCGCGTTACAGCCCAGCTGTAACGCGATTTTTGCGGTATGATAGCCTTTGAAAGTGAGGTGTCCCCATGGACCAAACAGAAGCGCAAAAATTAAAAACATTACGCACGATTCGCGGGCCACTGATTATTGGGATGATCATGATTGGCTTTATTGCGATTTATGTTCTGAGTTCCAGTTTATCAATTGAACGTCAAGCGACCTTCCATTTTGAACAGGTTCCTCAAAATGCACACTTTTTGGATTCTTTATTTGTGATCGGTGCGGTACTCAGCATTATTGCCACGATTTGGTTTAACGCCTGGTTATATACTAAACGGCGTTGGTTGTTGATTGGGCTGCCCCTAGGGTTAATTCTGATCTACACCACGTTGTTAGGCCATGCGTCACCCGTGATCTTAGTTGGTACCTATCCAGTGCTCATGATCGAGGCCATTACGACTTACCAGCGATCACACCTGGTATTGAATATCATCACGTTTTTATATCTTGGCATGTGGGGGCTGTATTTCCTGATGGTTGGCCCACTATTAGGCACCATCACTTTGGAATCCTTTGTATTTGTGATAGCCATTGTTTTTTATTACTGGCGTTTTTATCAGCGTCAACTCGCCTCACGCCAAGAATTAGAAAACCTTTATGATGAACTAAAATTGGCTTACAACCAAGTGGAAGCCGCAGCAATTCGCACCGAACGTCAACGGGTAGCACGAGAATTACATGACACCTTTACCCAAGATCTGGCCGGCGTGGTGCTCCAATTAGACGCCGCCCAAACGTTTCTTAAAAATGGCGATTCCCAACGTGCTGCCAAAATCATTGCGCAAAGTCGCGCGACCACGCGGCAAGCACTTAAAGATTCCCGGCTGACCTTAACGGATTTACGCAGCACCCCTGAAGAAGACCTCCCTGCCCGGCTCAATTTAGTCACCACCGCCATTGCCAAAAACTATCACTTAACCACAACCTTGCGCTTAAGCCTCGTACCGGATTATAGTCCCAGTCAACTTACTGAGATCACCCGGATCGTCACTGAAGCGTTAACCAACGTGGCCAAACATGCGCAAACCGACCAAGCCTTGATCACCAGTCAACAACATGACCAAGTGTTCAAGCTGAAGATCATTGATTTTGGCGTCGGATTTGACTTATATAAGGCACAAAAATCTGGCCATTTTGGCTTACAAGGCCTGCAAGAGCGGGCCCAACGCTTAAACGGTGTGATTACCGTGGTCAGTGCCATTGATGAAGGAACCACCGTCACCTTGACCTTGCCCATAACTCGAAAGGAATGACATGATGAAACTATTGATCGTAGATGACCATCAAATTTTACGCACCGGTTTAGAATTGATTTTTGAAACGGTGCCGGACATCGAGGTGGTCGGCCTAGCCGAAAATGGCGTGGTAGGCTTAGCACTGGCCCGCCAACAACACCCTGACCTTGTGTTAACTGACATTCGCATGCCACAAATGGATGGTATTACCCTTTTGCGACAACTGCGACAAGAACAGCCCGACCTGCCTGTGGTAGTGCTCACCACCTTTGACGATCAAGCCCCGATTCAACAAGCCATGCAACTTGGGGCCAAGGGCTTTCTCCTAAAAGACGCCGATCAAGCCACCATTTTAAAGGTGATTCGCGGCGCTGTTAAAGGTGAAACCTATTTAGAGCCGCGCCTTACCGGCAAGGCCTTTGCCCCACACCCCCCTGCCATTGACCTGACATCACGGGAACACGCCATTCTCACCCAAGTGGCCCAAGGCTTGCATAGCAAAGAAATTGCCTCCAATTTAGACGTCAGTGAACGGACGATCAAGGCCCACCTGACAAGCATTTACAATAAACTAGGCGTGTTTTCCCGGGCGGAAGCAGTGGCGAAGGCGTTGCAGTTGAATCTGATTGAACTTTAACAAGTTTGCTGATTAAGCTGAAGTTCCCCCCAACGACAAATTGTATCCATAACTGGCAACAAGGAACGCCCTTGGTCAGTTAACTGATAGTCCACATGCGGCGGGATCTCCGAATAGGCTGTGCGTTTAACCAACCCAGCATGCGCGAGTTCCTGCAGACTATTGGTCAACGTTTTATGCGTCACATTGCCAAGTTGGCGTTCCAGCATATTAAAGCGAACTGGCTTTTCGTTTAAAGCAAGCGCATATAAAATCAACAGTTTGTATTTACCACCAATCAGCTTCATCGTATAGCCAAAACCAGTTTGAGCGAGATCCACTTGATTCACATAATCGACATCTGACATAAAAAAACCTCTTCCTAAATTTTAATCACAAAATGCCTATCTTTTACCAATTACGCACCTTTAAGTGCGTAAGGCACAATGATTACCGTACTTGTTGCCAATTTATTGTGCCAGTATGATGAACTTAACATAGAAAGCGAGGTTTTGTCGATTATGGAAACAATCATTTACGCACATCCTTGGTCTGGTAGTTTTAACAACGCTGAATTAAAAGCCATTACTACAAAATTAGCGGCGGCTAAAACGGCCTATCAAATCATTGATCTTTATCATGATGGCTTTCGGCCGGCCTACACGGCTGAAGAATTAAAAAATTTCAGTCACGGGGTTGCCCTAGATCCACTGGTCAAACAGTATCAAGCTCAATTACGTGCTAGTTCTAAATTAACCTTCATTTTCCCAATTTGGTGGTCCAACGCACCGGCAATCATCAAAGGCTTTATTGATAAAGTCATGTTACCTGGGTTTGCCTACCACGAAGATACCAATTGGCATGGTCATTTAACTTGGATCCAACAAGTCGCTATTTTTACGACCTCTGAGGTTAGTCAATCTCAGTTGGAAAATAACTACGGTAATCCCATTCAAAACTGGCTAATCAATACATTACTACGTGATTTAGGCATTCCTGCGCAACAAGTGACTTGGTCTCATTTTGGTGAAATCAATTCAAGTACCCCTGCACAACGCCAAGCCTATTTAGAACAACTGACAACACGCTAGTATCTGTACAATCTAAAAAAAACAAGCAACCACTTACAAGTGCTGCTTGCCTCCTAACTGATGCTGCGGCATCAGTTTTTTTGTTGGTGTTAATTCGGTGACCAGCTCCGCCGATACCGCCGGAAATAACGTGGCTTTTTGCTGGTTAAAAGCCTGCATCTCGGCACTGGCAGCGTAGGCCACTTGAGCTTACCGTTTTTCGAAGAGCGTAAACTGCAATGGGTCTTTTTGATTTTGAAAAACCTGACATTACTTTGCTGGGTGGCCGCAATCAAGCCTGGTAGCATTACCTGACCCGTCACCACTGAAGCTGGCGTTGCACATCAATCCGTTAAAGTTAACCTGTCCCGCCTACTTTCGGATTTGATGCTTTTCGTTTAGTCAGACCCTGAGACCACGTCAAGTAACGCTTTACCAACTCGCCTTACGCACCCCAGGCAGTTGGCCAGCATGGGCCAGCTCCCGAAAGCGAATCCGCGACACGCCAAATTTGCGCATATAGCCGCGTGGTCGGCCGTCGATTTGGTCACGCTGGCGTAACCTTACTGGGCTGGCATCTCGTGGTAATTGGGCCAAGCCAGCATAGTCCCCTGCTGCTTTTAAGGCCTGCCGTTGGGCAGCATAACGGGCCACCGTTTGGTTTTGTCGTTTTAACTTTTCAATTTTAGCTTTCCGAGCCATTTAATCACCTGCTTGTTGTATTTTGGCCAACGCTTGATATTGCGCGGTCATCCATTGTTGATATGTTTTGCCCACGGGTTTGGTTTCTGTCACTTTTAAAATCGGCACCCCGGCCGCTTGGGCTTTTTTGACCATGTTGGTCACCGCCGCACTTTGGACTTGGGTGTTTTGCACGAAAAAGGCCACTTGATGCTGGGCTAGCGCGGCGCTTAACTGCCGCACATCTTTCGCACTAGGATCACTGCCTTTTTCAATGGCCGCCGCAAAATGGGCGTCACTGACTTGATACCCTAGCGCATGCAACGCATTCACGAAAACTGGCTCCGATACGGCCACTTTTTCACCGTGCGCATGGGCCTTTAACTGCTTGATTTGTTGTTGCAACGGCTTTAATGACCGAATATAGGCCTGCGCATTTTTTTGATAAACTTGACGGTGTTTCGGATCTAACTGGCCAAACTTTTTCGCCAAAGCACGCGCCATGGCCGGCATGGTTTGCGGCTTATACCAAATATGCTCATTTTCGCCATTTTTCACGCCGACCACTTTGGCCGCCGATACGGTGGCAATGTGGTGACTGCTACTTTTGGTGAGTTTGGTTAACCAGGTGTCATAACCGGCACCATTTAACACGGCCACATCCGCTTTGGCCACGGTTTTGCCGACTTTTGTCGTGGGTTCATAATCATGCGGATCCACGTTCGGCCGATCGATAATCGATGTGACGGTGCCTTGTTTCCCCAACACTTTTTGTGCCACTTCCCCATAAAAATCCACACTGGCCACGACCTGTAAATGACCTGATTGGGCCAGTTTCGTGGTTTGACCACATCCCGCTAAGCCCGCCAACAAGGCGATGAAGCCTAAACTTGCTATGATTCGCTTTAATTTCAAAAGTCACGTCCCCTTATCATCGCAATCTGATGAAATGGCCAGATTGCAGCTGCTATGTTAATTCATTTGATCAGCGCTGATCATTTTGTAAATAGTAACTATTACGATTTACATTTTAAGAGTTTACACGTTTTTGGTTAAACGTCAAGTTGTCTTTTGTAATCAAGGTCCGCGATCCGTTGTAGTGCCTCGACTGCGCCGCACAAAAAAATCGCAGCCAGTTTGTTAGCTACGATTCCAAATTTGCCTTATTTGCCTAATTGAGCCAACGCATCAAAATCAGCTTGACTGAGATCAATGTCTTGGGCTGTGATATTTTGCTTTTCATGGTCCACTGAAGAAGTCCCAGGAATTGGTAAGATCACATCTGAGCGCTTCAGCAACCAGGCCAAGGCAATCTGCGCTGGTTGGGCGTGATACTTCGCCGCAATTTGTTGTAAGGTCTCACCTTGGGCTAATTTACCAGTGGCCAATGGGAACCATGGGATAAAGGCAATGCCGTTGGCTTCCGCGTAATCTAACACGTCTTCGTCTGCCCGATCGATTAAATTGTAACGGTTTTGGACGGAAACGATTGGGGCAATTTTTTGGGCTGCCTTTAATTCAGCCACTGAAACTTGGCTTAATCCAATTTGCTTGATTTTGCCTTCTTGTTGTAAGGCAGCCAATTCACCGATTTGTTCTTCCAAGGTGTAATTGGGGTCGATACGATGCAATTGCAACAGATCAAGGTGATCCAAACCTAAACTAAACAGGTTTAATTCGACTTGTTGGCGCAAATAAGCTGGCGCCCCAACTGGCGTCCAAATATCAGGGCCTTGACGGGTCAAACCGACTTTAGTCGCCACCATCACATCAGCGTCAGGCCGCTGTTGCAAGGCATCCCGCAAATAAAGATTGGCATAAAATGGCCCATAACTATCGGCGGTATCAATGAAATTAACCCCATTGTCAATGGCCGTGGTGATCACGCTGGCGGCTTGTTTGGCGTCAGCGGCTGGGCCCCAAATGCCTTTACCAGGTAATTGCATGGTCCCGTAGCCTAAACGATGAATGGTTTTGCCGTTTTTAAAAGTGAATGTTTTTTGCATGTTGCGCTTCCTTTCAATGTGAAAAGCTGATGCTTACAAAATTCAATTTACACCTTAGAGTCTACTCTAGGTCAAGCATTTTGTTTTCTACCAATCAACCCATCCCGTAACAACTGGGTCACCATGGCCCGCAAGGACTGGCGTAGATCGGTAAATTGAGGCTGGTAAAACGCTGGATGTAACGGCTGATAGGTCACCTGTCCTTTTAACCGTGGGTAAAAATCACCAACCGTGGTATTGCGCTGAAAAGGCCGCAATAAACCTGTGGGAAACGGTAATTGCCAACCACGTAACCCTTGCGCGTGAAAATCCGTTAACACGAAATGCTTCAATTCCGCCATACTCATCGGCATCCCAATCGCCAAGTTACGGGTGCCGTTAGCGGCAGGTTGCTGCATTAACGCCATTTGCATTTGTGCCACATCCCGCACGTCTACCGCATAGCCTTGCATGGGAATGTTAAACGGCACCCGCAATAACTGCTTGATCTGTTGCGCCGAATACCGGGCCCAAGGCACTAATGAGGGGCCTAGCACAAAGCTAGGGTTAATAGCCGTCATCGCAATTTGACGGGGATTGCGTTGCGGGTCATTGATCAATTGCCACGCTCGGTGTTCTTCCAAAGTCTTGCTTTTCATGTAATCTGCCAGGCCTGGCGCGGCCGCATTCGTCCAATCATTTTCAGTATAGACGGTTTTACCTTGGTTGCCATAGGCAATCGCGGCTTCTGAACTGGTGAGCACGATTTTTTGCAACGTTGGGCTGGCTAAAGCCACTTTAAAGATATTGTCGATGCCTTTGATTGCCGTATCCGTACGATGACTTTCTGTGGCCACTGCTTGTGGTGACGCCACGTGAAACAACCATTGCACGTTTTTTAGCGCGGCCGCCCAACCGGCATCTCCGTTTAAGTCTGCTGGTACCAATTCAATGCCCGGCAATAATTGTTTGATGCGCGGTAACTTGCTGGTGGAACGGTAAGTCCCGCGTACCCGGTAGCCTCGTTGTAACAAATCTTGAGCCAACCAAGTGGCCATGTAGCCGGTAATCCCAGTGACCAAAACCAAATCATTTTTTTGCATGTTTAAAGCTCCTTTAAGTGAATGAATGTTCATTTTAATGATTTAAAAAAGACGCACAGCGCACGTCTGAAAGTTTCTCTATCATAAATGGTCATTCACTTAAAAACAAGCGCCTGGCATAAGTTAATCACGTCAACGTCGCAAAGCCAGTGGCCCCAAGGGTTACCACGTTTAAATTAATGCTGCGCACACGCCGCCCAAGCCATGTCGATTGCCATCGCGATCTCAGCATCTGTAAAAGGTGTCGCCGCCCGAAAGTGATTTTCAGCCAACTGATCCAGCGGCTGAAACGTAAAAGCAATTAACAGTTCTGGGGCCAAATTGCGTAGGGCCTTTGTGGCAATGCCTTGTTGATATAACCGAGCAATTGGCTTAGCCCGGGCCATGCTTTGCGCATACGCAGCTGGCGCTACCAATTCGGGCGTTTGGTTAAAAATTCGCATAGCCGCTGCTTCTTTGGGATACAGCCGCAACGCGTGGGCATAATTGGTGAGCAGCAACCGAAATTGCGCCGCCACCGTTGCCTGTTCATCGTGTGCCGCAAACAGTTGGGTATCGATGTGATCCTTGATCTGTAAGTAAACTTGACTCAGCATGTCCTGCTTATCCTGATAATAAATATACAACGTAGCCGGCGAGATTCCCGCCAGTTTGGCAATTTTCGCCACACTTAAATTTTGATAGCCTTCAGTGATCAACACTTGGATCACCGCTGTCTGTAACGCTGCTATTTTACGTGGGTCTTTTTGTCTCATGCTGCCATCCCCTGCCAAATCAACTGATAAAAAGTTTCAAAATCATAAGTTGTTGCCGCATAATGGCCCTGCTGCACATTTAACGCGTGGGCGTAAAGCACCCCAAACACCAGCGCCATGTGAATATTCACTGGCACCACCTTGATCACTTTGGCGGCAATGGCCTCCTGCAACAATGCCACCACCAAATTACCAGGTGCTTCAGCAAACACAATATCATGGCCCAGCAAAAACTTCACTTGCTGGATCAAGGTCAAACTGTCGGGATGGGCCAAAGCAAAATCGTACAACGACTGTAAATACAATCGCAGTCGCTGTTGCACCGGCACTTGTCGATCTGCTAGTTGGCTTAAATCCCCACTTTCCCGAATCCGTGCCTGCTCCCGTTGATAAACGGCCTGTAACAGTGCGTCTTTATTTTTAAAGTATAAATAAACATTGGATTGGGCAATGCCAACTTTTTTCGCCACTTTCACCGTTGAAACGGCGGCGGCCCCTTTTTTTAAAATAATCGCTGCCGCGGCATCTAAGATCCGCGTGGTTTTGGTGGTATCTTTCGTACGCATCTATACACCCCTTTTTCATGAGTCTACCGAAAATCAGCGTAATAAACAAGCTTGACAAAGATAGAGCTATCTTTTATACTAGCATCATTCTAAAAAGATAGCATTATCTTTTAAATAATAATTCGTCAGGAGACTTTCACATGAAATATACATTACTCGGTTCTCTAGGCAACATTAACCGCATTGTCGTGCCGCAATTGATCCAAGCAGGGCATGACGTGACGGTGATCACCACCAACCCCCAACGCCAGGCCCAAATTGAAGCGCTAGGCGCTACGGCTGCCGTGGGGACTATGACGGATGTGGCCTTTCTCACCCAACAATTTACCGGCCGCGACGTGGTGTACTTAATGATCTCCGGTTCAGATCCCGATTTATTTGGCAGCGCCAAACGCCAAGCCGAGATTTTCAAAACCGCCGTGGCCAACGCCGGGGTAAAAAAGGTGGTCAATCTCAGCAGTATCGCCGCGCAAGACAAACCCGCCGGCACCTTATACGCTTATCATTTTATTGAAGACGCTTTAACCAGCCTGCCCAATGTAGACGTGGCCTTTGTGCGCCCAACTGGCTTTTATAACAACTTGTATGCCAACATGACCAGCATTAAAGCCCAACACGCGATTTTCAACAACATTCCTAGCAACGCCGTGCATCAATACGTGGCGCCTAGCGATATTGCGACGAAAGTTTTCACCTTATTAACCCAAGTGCCAACTGGTAAAACTATTCATTACGTGATCAGCGATACCTTCACCGGCGACCAACTGATTGCCGCACTAGCCCAAGCCTTAGACTTGCCGGATTTAAAATACGTTGAGATCACTGATGACCAATTCGCTGCCGGTTTGCGTCAAGCTGGGGTCCCTGAAACCATTGTGGGTCCTTACCTACAAAGCACCCAATACCAAAAACACCCTGACCAACTGTACGCCGACCTGGCTAACCACGATGTTTACACCGGCCAAGTGAAACTGGCCGACTTCGCCCAACAATTTGCGGCAGCTTATCGCAGCGGCAATGGCCCCCAAGCCCATACGGTGATCAGCAAGTAAAAAAAGTGTGTCAACTGATGGCTCAGTTGACACACTTTTTTGTCTTAAGGTAAAGTATGGCCAGCGCTAAAGTACAAGTCATACCATTCTTGTTTCGTCAATTCAACGTCAGAACCAGCGGCACTTTCTTGGATGTGTTGCGGGTTCATACTGCCCAGAATCACTTGCATTTTGGCGGGATGACGCAAGATCCAAGCCGTGGCAATGGCGTTTTTCGTCACACCTTTGGCGGCTGCTACTTTGGCTAATTCCGTGTTTAATTCTGGAAACTTGGGATTGTCTACAAATGGCCCGTCAAACATGCCATATTGGTAAGGTGACCAAGCTTGAATGGTCATCCCTTTGCGCCGGGAGTATTCCAGCAGGCCGCTATCGTGGCTCACACTATCCGGATCGGTCATGTTCGTGTGCATACCATAGTCCACCATGCCGGTGTGCATTAACCCAAATTGCAACTGGTTGACTAACAAGCGTTGGCTAACGGCACTTTGCACCAAGGCCACCTGTTGGGGATTAAAGTTCGATACCCCGAAATGCCGGACTTTACCGCTAGTTTGTAAGGTGTCAAACGCAGCGGCAACGTCGTCCATCTCCATTAATGGATCTGGGCGATGCAATAAGAAAGCATCCAAATAATCCGTGTGTAACCGACTTAAAATTCCGTCAACAGCAGCTAACAAATGTTGCTTGGAAAAATCATACCGATGGCCAACGAACACATCGCCGTGGCTCCCTGCGTTGTCCACAATAATGCCCGCTTTGGACTGAATGTAAAAATCGTTGCGCGACAAGCCAGCGGCAGCTAAACCGGCGGCAAAGACTTTTTCAGAATCGCCACCACCATAAATATCAGCGGCATCAATGTAGTTAATGCCAGCAGCTTTAGCCGTGGTTAGCACCTTGGCCGCTTCGTCGGTACTTAAGCTGTCCATGCGCATGATACCTAAGGCTACATTTGAAACGGTAAGCTCTGTGTTGCCAAGTTGCACTGTTTTCATTTAAAACGCTCCCTTGTTTTAATCCCTTCAGTATAAGACTTAGAGTAGCCTCTAAGTCAAGGGCAAACTGTGCTACACTAAGGTCATGTTATTTGAAAGGAAGTTGTCTCATGCCTTACTCAATCGGCCAAGTGGCCACCCAAACTGGGATCACCGAATACACCCTACGTTTTTATGATAAAGCAGGCCTGTTACCTTTTGTGAAGCGCAATGCCGCAGGTCGGCGGCAATTTAGCAGCGCCGATGTGGACTTTATTAATTTAATTTCCTGCTTAAAAGATACCGGCATGTCGCTAGCCGAAATTAAGAATTTTGTGGATATGTCCCTGGCTGGCGATGTGACTTTACCCCAACGACTGGCGTTATTTAAGCGCCAGCAACAAGCTGTCCGGCAACAAATTCAGGACGCTGAAACTCGTTTAGCCAAATTAGACCACAAAGTGCGCTTTTTCCAAGCCGCTTGTGACGCTGGTAGTGAAGCCGCGGTTACCGGCCAGTGTGTGTTACCTGTAGTGCCAGCTGCCGCGGAAACCCCAGACCATAGCGCTTAGTCTTCCGGGAAACGCAACCCCCAAGCATTGCGGATCGCGGTCATGGTTTGGCTGACATCATACGACAGCGCCAATTGCCCGTCATCGTGACCTTGGGCAATGTAGCGCTGCATGTCTGCCACTTCATAGGCCAGCGCTTGATCTGCAGTCCCAGCTTGTAAGGTTTCCGTAGTGGTGGCATGGGCATCTGGGGTATAAGTCACCAGCGCTTCCGTGGCCCGGGGATAATTGTTGATCTCAATGTAGCCTTTGGTGCCAGAAATCACCCCACGTTTAGGCTGTTTAGCCCGTAACGACAGCGCCATCACGGCCATTTGTTCTTGCTGATTTTTTAAAATAATGCCAGATTGCTCGTCCACGCCGGTTTCAAAAAACTTCACTGTGGTAAGCAGATTATTCGGCTGACTCCCTAAAAACAGCCGGGCAAACGCCGTGGCGTAGCCGCCAATATCCAACAAGGCGCCACCAGCCAAGTCCTTGCTAAAGAAGCGATTGGTCGGATCATAATCTTTTAAACTGCCAAAATTCACTTGTACCAATTTAATTTGGCCTAGCTTGCCACTAGCAATCAGCTGTTGCACCTTTTGATAAATCGGCATGTGAAACAAGGTAAAGCCTTCGGTTAAAATCAAACCTTGGGCCTGGGCCAACTGCTTTAATTCAGCCAATTGGGCGGCATTTACCGTAATCGCCTTTTCCGCAAACACATGCTTGCCGGCCTGCAAGGCTTCCTTAATTAAGTCATAATGTAAATTATGCGGCGTCGCCACATACACCACGTCAATTGCGGGATCATTGATCAACGCAGTGGCATCTGGATACGTGTGGGCGACGCCTTTTGCTGTGGCAAACGCTTGTAACCGTGTTTGATTGCGCGCCGTTACGCCATAGATCTCGCCGTTGACCTGTTGCAAGGCGTCTGCCATTTCATGGGCAATGACACCAGTTCCAATTAAACCCCAATTGTAAGTCATTTTACCCTTCCTTTCGTAAAACTTGCACCGCACCGTTGTCTGCTTCAGCCAATACTAGTGTCGCCGCTTGCGGGAAATATGACGTGGCAATCACCCCGGTATATTGCAGCAACATGGCGTTTAAACCGGCTAAATTATCCCAGTTGGTAGCTTGACAATCCACCAACAGATTGCCAGCGCGAGTGTAAACATAACCTTGGTAATTCGTCGCAACCCGCACTTGGGCGGTTAAGCCTAAATGCGTTGCGTGGGTTAACAAAGTTGCTACCGCAGCTGGCAACACTTCTACCGTCAGTGGTACCTTAGCGTTTAACCGCGGTGTAACTTTAGCCGCTTCGGTGAGAATCACATACTGATCAGCCAGTTGCGCAAATAAATGTTCATCTGTATGAATGCCGCCATTACTTTTCAATAAGTTAAATTGCTGGTCCACACTGTCACAGCCGTCAAAAGCCAAGTCTATTTTGACTGGTTGCTCACAAATTGGTAACTGCAATTGCCGACAAGCGGCCAAGGTTAAGGCCGAGGGGCTACACAATTGCACGTCGGTTAAAGGACTGTGGGCGATGACGTCCGCTAACCATTGCATATGACGGCCACCACCTAAACTAACGGTCATCCCTGGTTGGATCAAGGCTAAGGCTTGCTGAATTTGAGCGGTCATTTTCAAACTTCCTTCGTTGTTAAAATTTAATTTCATTGTTATAATATGATTGAAATTAAATTTTGTCAAACAAGGATGACCTACCATGAATCTCATTGATCAACTGAATAGCCAACTGCCCACTTTTTCGCAAACGGATCGTAAAATTGCCCAAACCATTTTAAAGGCGCCGACACAAGTGGTGGACCTGACCATTGCTAACTTGGCCCAACAAGCCCAAGTCAGCCAGGCGTCGATTTCCCGGTTTTGTAAAACCCTCGGCTTAGCTGGCTTTCACCAACTCAAAATTCAACTGGCCCAGCTGACGGCCCCCACTACACCAACGGTGCTAGCGGATGATTTGGCCCAAGCGTTAGCTGGCATTACCGCCAATAAAGTGGCCGAGGTGCAACAAACCCTGACCAACGTGGCCCCCGCTACGTTAAAAATCATTTTAAAAACCTTGCGCCAAGCCAGCGTGATCCAAGTTGCCGCGGCTGGCGGCACCCAACCAGTGGCTGCTGATGCGGTTTATAAATTTAATCAGCTGGGCAAATTAGCCCTCACCGACCCGACCTGGGATACGGCAATGGGCCAAACCTTAAACTTACCGGTTGATGCGGTGTTGCTGGTGATCTCCAATTCTGGCGAAACCCGCGATCTGCTCACGCAAATCCAAGCTGCTCACCAACGCCACTTACCTGTCATTGCGATTACCAATCGCGCTGACTCCCCCATTGCGTTGGCCGCCGATCAGCACATTCAAACTGCTGTGCGCCAACAAGTGTTCGCATCGGAATATTACTTTTCCCGAGTGGCGGCCACGGCTGTAATTGAAGCGCTATTTTTACTGTTATTAACGCAAGCTGAAACGGCCTTAACCCATATTAAGGCCCACGAAAACTGGCTGGCCGCTACCAAACTGTAACGAAGCTCGCCAGTACCTGCTCAGTGCCGATTTTCGGTTTTCTGATTGTTGTTTACCTTTAAACCGGCATTTTACCAAACTATTCCAAACCGGCATCTTAACCAGCGCAAAATTGAATCACGCGCCAAAACACTGTTACACCACCACTGAGTGCGGCACAAGCGATTTACACCAATTGACAGTTCGTACTGACTTTTTGTAAGCTAGGGCCACAAACTTAGTGAAAGAAGTCTTGATAATGAAAAAAGCTTTGATCGTAGTCACTAACCATGCGCGTTTTGACGGCACCGACCGTGCCACTGGGGTTTGGTTTAGCGAAGCCACCCACTTCCATGATGTCATGCGTGAACATGATGTGGCCGTGGATTATGTCAGCCCAACTGGCGGCTATGTGCCGTTAGATCCTGGTAGCTTAACCGAAATGGATGATCTCAATTGGCGGTACTATGGTGATTCCGCGTACCGCCAGCAAAATTTAGCGCATTCCTTACGTCCTGACCAAGTGGACCCAGCTGCCTATGATGTGATTTATTACGCCGGCGGTCACGGGGTGATGTGGGACTTTCCTAACAGCACGGCGATTGCCCAGATCGCCCAAACCATTTATCAAAATGGTGGCTTGATCACGGCCGTTTGCCACGGTGTCGTTGGCTTATTAGCTGTGAAAAATCCAGACGGTAGCGCCTTGATCAACGGCAAACCGTTAACTGGCTTTACCAACGAAGAAGAAGCCCTTAACCAACTAACGGATAAAGTACCATTTTTAGCTGAAGACGCCTTGAAAAAAGCCGGGGCCCAGTACACCAAAGCCGCCGCTTACACTGAAAATGTAGTGGTGGCAGACCGCTTGATCACCGGCCAAAATCCCCAATCCGCTAAAGGTATCGGCTTGGCCGTCATTGATTATTTTGAACAGCATTAAGGAAAAGTGCAATGCCAAAAATTGAAGGCGTTGCGCTTTTTATATTGCGATTAGCCTTCGTACAACAGGACTTTGCGTTTGAATGGCAGCCAGCTTGATTTACCCTTTAAGACCAGCTATTCAGCATTCATTTATATTTCAAATGGAAACCACTTAAAAGTCCACATGAGGTCCGTCGTCCCCTCAATTGCTTAAATGGATTGCAATACAGTCAGCGTTTAATAACCATTCTGCAAGCGAGCTGCAGCCAAACAAAAAAGCCGATCAACATGATCGACTGACAATGATTTTCATTTTGATTTTGCGATACTCACTTTAACCTGATGGCGGGCCAATTGTTGCTGCACTTCAGGTGTAATACCGCTGTCGGTGACCACTGCATCAACGGCGTCAAACCCCAGTTGATGGACCAAACTAGTGCGATTAAATTTTTGCGAATCGGTTAAAATAATGACCCGATCCGCATGTTGTGCCATATTTTGCACCACTTCACTGCGCATTAAGTCGTTGCCGAAAAAGCCTGAGTCTGCAGCATACCCATCGGTTCCGACAAAACACTGGGTGACTTGAAACTGCGCTAACAACACTTTGGTCAGCGGCCCAACGACTACCTGCGCAGCAGCTTGATAATTACCGCCTAACAAGATCACATCAATATTCGGATAGTCCCTGACGTAATCGGCAATGAAACTTGAAATCGTAATAATCGTGACACGCTTACCTTGTTGCCCTAAAACCTCGGCCAGCAATGCACAAGTCGAGCCAGATTCGATCATGATCGTACTTTGATTCTTCACCGCTTCAGCAGCTAATAACGCAATTTGGCGTTTCGTTTCATAATTTTGTGCCAAGCGGGCGCGTAAGTCTGTTGGGTCATTGATAATAGCCACCCCATGTTGGCGTTGCAACAGTCCTTTTTCTTCTAATAACGTCAAATCCTTGCGAATAGTAACTTGCGACACGGACAACTCTTTTGCCAGCTGACTGACTTCCACTTCGCCGGCTTCTGTCACCCGCTGTAAAATACGATCAACTCGTTTTGCGACCATAGCAACCACCTCCAATACCAATAGTTTAGCACGTGACGACTACAAATACGAGACCGTTTTACATTCAGACGTAATTTTTCCATTTATGTTTGAAACTTAATACCTGTGAAATAAGGGTGCATCATGACACCATAAACAAACACGGCTTGATTTTGAACATTCAAAAATTGCGTCTCAATGACATTGACCCTAGCATGCCGGCTTTAAAAACTGCCTTTCGCAATGTCAGCGGGGTGCTGATCTAAAATTGCAATCTTGAAAGGATCCTGCGACACGCAACGAGTGGTCAGCACGACTGATTCGAACTTGTAGCCGGTCGGTAACTGGATGGCCCGAAACACGACCATTAATAGCATTTAAACCAACCTCAGGAAAACTTACCTGAGGTTGCTTCATGTTCCGCACTATTTTTCTGAAAAAAGATTGACAAGTGCTGTCAATCAGATTAAGATACTCTAGTATTCTAAATTAGAAACTTAAGTATCTTATTGGAGGCTTATCATGCAAAAATCAGATCAAACAGCATTGCCGCGTTCGGTGGTCAATCAAGCGTGGCTCATTGTTTTAGGCGCAATTGCCCCAATGTTAGATTCAACCATGGTCAATATTGCCATCAATCACTTGGCCCATGATTTTAACACTGGTTTAAATACCGTCCAATGGGTGGTCACTGGCTATTTATTGGCCATGGTGGTGGCGGTGCCTTTTACGGGTTGGCTGGACCAACGCTTTGGCGGTAAAAACACCTTTTTGGTAGCCGAGCTGTTGTTTGGCTTGATGTCCTTAGGCGCAGCCTTTGCCTGGAACATTGACAGCTTAATTGCCTTTCGGCTGGTGCAAGGCTTTAGCGCTGGCTTGATCACGCCACTGCTCACCACGTTATTAGTCGATGTGGCCGGCAGCGGCGCCATGGGCCGGTTGATGGCGGTGGTCGGCTTACCGATCATGCTGGGCCCCATTGTTGGCCCGGTGATTGGTGGCGTGATCGTACAATATTTAACTTGGCGCTGGATTTTCCTGGTCAACGTCCCTGTAACGATCATTGCAGCGTGGCTCCTTTGGACCAAACTACCAGCCACGCCGGCGAAAAATCCCCAGGCCAAATTTGACTGGATCGGCGTATTACTCCTTGCTGGCATGTCCGCCAGCGTGATCTACGGCGTAGTTCAAGCCAGCCAAAAAGCCAACTTCACCAACCATACCACCCTAACGGATGTGGCCATTGGTTTAGTCTTACTGGTGGGCTACTTGGTGTACGCCGCCTTTAAACGCACCAACGTTTTGATTCCGCTGACCTTGTTCAAACGGCTCAACTTTAGCGCGGCCATGGTGGGCTTATTTTTAGCCGGCGTGGCCACCAATGGTCCCATGTTATTACTGCCCCTTTTCTTCCAAAACTTACGTGGGGAATCGGTGGCCATTGCAGGTCTGTCGCTGTTACCGCAAGGCATCGGGATGTTGCTGGCACGGCCAGTGGTTGGTCGTTTGATCGACCAAATTGGCGCCCGGTGGGTCACGTTAGGTGGTTTGGCAATTACCTTGATCGGCTCCCTGCCGTTTATTTATTTTAACCAACACAGCGCCTACTGGTTGCTCATGCTGGTGCTGTTTGTCCGGGGGATCGGTGCCGGTGCGATTTTAAGCCCGCTGATGACCGACGCCTTTGTCGGGGCTGACAAACAATTTTCCGCCCAAGTGTCTATTGCCACCCGGATCATGCAAAACGTCGGCGGTGCGTTTGGGTCCGCCTTTCTTGCCACAATCGTGGTCGGCTACCAAAACCAACACGCCCACACGTTGACCCAAATTGCCACCAGCTATCAACAAGGCTTTTTGTGGGCTGTGATTTTCACCGCTATTTTGGCACTGCCAGCCTTATTCCTGACCAATCGGCTGAAGGCGCACTAATTGCCTCATCAAAAGGACTTGTTGTAGCCCTTTATGCTGCACTTGCTGTTTTCCAATGACTCAGTCCATTGACTGGGTTATTTTTTTGGCCGAAATACCGATCTGACGCCTTTCTAGCGCAAGTGTCGCATTGACTCGTTATTCGTTGACTCACTGGTCAACGGCGGTTAAGCTTAAGGTGCTATCAAGGGTTCCCAACAAAAAGGAGTTGAGTTATATGACAGAAGCAGTTGTCACCATCAATCATTTACAAAAAAAATTCGGCAAGTTTCAGGCATTAAAAGATGTGACCTTAACCGTCAACGCTGGCGAAGTTTTTGGCTTTATTGGTCCCAACGGTGCCGGTAAATCCACCACCATTCGCACGTTGTTAGGTATTTTGAAAAAAAGCGGCGGTGAGGCCACCATTTTTGGCCAAGATGTTTGGACCGACGCAGTGGCGATTCACAAACGCTTGGCTTACGTGCCTGGCGATGTCTATTTATGGCCTAATTTAAGCGGTGGTGAAGTCATCGACCTGTTTCTCAAGCTAAACGGGCAAAAGCACAGCCCCCGTACCGATGAATTGATCACAAAATTCAAATTAGACGTGACTAAAAAATGTCGCACTTATTCCAAAGGGAATCGGCAAAAAGTTGCTTTGATTGCAGCCTTTTCCACAGCGGCCGACTTATACATTTTTGATGAACCCACTAGTGGCTTGGATCCGTTGATGGAAGAAATTTTCCAACAAGAAGTGTTGGCTTTAAAAGACGCTGGTAAAAGCGTTTTGCTTTCTAGTCACATTCTCAGCGAAGTGGAACGCATGTGTGACCGCATTGGGATCATTCGTGATGGGCAGATCATTGAAACTGGCTCACTGGCAGACATGCGGCAGTTAAGCCGCACCCAAATCACCGTGACCACCACACAATCAGCCGGGGCATTAGCGGCCTTACCAGCGGTGCACGGCTTTAAGCAAACGGACCAGCACGCCACCTTTGCCGTAGATTCAGAAGCCTTAGGTGAGGTGATGACGGCTTTGGCACCTTTAGGGGTAAAAGCCTTGCAAAGTACCCCACCAACCTTAGAAGATCTCTTCCTGCGTTACTACAACCAAAAGGAGGTGGGGTCCAATGCGCAACACTAAAACGGCTCAAACCGGCTTGTTATTACGCCTTTACCTGCGGCGCGACTGGCTAAAAATTGGTCTCTGGTGGCTGGGTTTAGTGGGATTAATGGCCGGTGCCGCTGCTAAATTTGACGGCCTATACGGGTCGCAACAGGCCATGGCCAGCATTATTACCACCCTGAAAACCCCCGCTATGGTGTCGTTGCTAGGCCCTTTCACCGCCAACAAACCCTACACCGTTGCCGATGTTTACGCCGCCGAAATGATGGTCTTTATGGGTTTATTTGTGGCCATGATGAACATTTACTTTGGCGTTCACAGTAGCCGCGCCGATGAAGACTCTGGTGTTTCCGAGCTGATTCGTGCCCACGCCGTGGGTCAACACGCCAGCCTGTGGGCCAGTTTGTTAGAACTGATCCTCATCAACGGCTTAGCTGGCGTGTTAGAAGCACTAGGCTTACAAGCAGCTGGCATGACGGGCAGCAACGCCGCTGGCAACTGGCTGTTCGGTTTAGGCCTGGCCGCTTTTGGCCTGATGTTTGGCTTATTCACCTTACTGGTGGCCCAAATCAGCGACAGCAGTCGTGGGGCCACCATGCTGAGCTATTTGGTCCTAGGCGTATTGTTCATTGCGCGGATGGGTACCGATGTCCAAAACCCAGATTACACCTGGTGGACCATTTATGGTTGGATCGAAAAGTTAGATATTTATGGTCAAAACAATTGGTTACCGGTGATTTACATGTTGGCGTTAACAGCCGTGGTTGCCGTGATCACCTTTGTCTTAAGCAGTCGCCGCGACTTAGGCGCTGGGCTACTGCCCCAACGTAAAGGCCGCCAGTTTGCCAGTCGTTGGTTACAAGGCCCGCTTAGCTTGATTGCCCGGCTGGAACGGATCAGCACCATTGTTTGGCTGGTGGCGTTATTCATTTTAGGCGCCACTTATGGGTCGATTTTCGGCACGGCTGGGGACCTGGTTAAAACCAACCCCGCCATGGCCCAATTAATTGGCGCTGCAGCTACTAAAACAGCCAACCAAACGTTGGTGTTACAATTTGCCAATAAACTGGCCCTTATTTTCGTAGTGCTGGCCACCATCCCTGGTTTGATCACGTTGCTACGCCTGAACCGGGACGACAGTAAAGGTTACTTTGAACAGCTGCACGCCAAAGCCATCTCGCGGTTACGGCTTTACCTGAGCTTTAGTGCTTTCGGTTTGATCGGCGCCATTGTGGCCTTTGCCTTAGGCATTTACGGCATGGATGTGGCTGGCGCCGCGGCCATGGGCCACAACGCCATTGATCTCACCCGCTTCATGCGCGCTTTTTGGGGCTTTACCCCAGCTTTGATCGTCACTTTTGGTATCACCGCCTGCCTAGTGGGCTTCCTCCCACGGTGGCAAAATATTGCGTGGTTGATACCGGCCTACGGTTTCTTTTCCCTGTACCTTGGCAGCATGCTGGACTTGCCAAAATGGGCCTTGCGGCTCACCCCTTACGGTTGGGTCAACGCGGTGCCTGTGCACACGATCAATTGGGGCACAGCAGGCTGGATGACGGCTTTAGGTATTGTGCTGATTGGCCTTGGCTACCTGGGTTATCGGCGTCGGGACCTGTTAACGAATTAAAGAAAGGTGTGCATCAACCATGACCAAACGCCCTGCCATCGACCCTGAAAAGACCCAACGCATTATCACCGTAGCCTGCCATGAATTTGCGGCGAGCGGGTATCGCGACACCAAAACTGATGTGATTGCCGCCGAAGCCAACGTGTCTAAAGGGCTGCTGTTTCACTATTTTAAATCCAAGGCCAATTTGTACCTGGAAACGGTGCAACAAACCTTTGACAAAATCAACGCTGTCGCTGACTGGCACGTGTGGCAAGACGCCCCTAATTTGCAAGAAATGGTGGCGCGCGCCTTACGCTATAAAATCGCCTTGCAGCTGCAATACCCCGACGAATTCACCTTGGCCATGCAAGCTTATAGCGCCAGCGACAGCCTGCCTGCCAGTTTACAACCGCAAGTCCAGGCCATTTGGGCCAATCTGCTTAATGATTCCGTGCCGCTGTTGATCGATCCGATTTTAAAACGGCTGCCACTACGCCCTGGCGTTGAGCTTAAAACGGTGACCCGCCTGATCTTAAGCTTTACCAATTTGATCTCCGAAGAAAGTAAGGCCATGATCCAAGCTGATCCGCACATTAAAATCGAGGCCTTTGACGGCATTGTCGCCGAAACTAAGACGTACATGGATATTTTAGAACACGGCTTTCTGGATTCAAATGCAACGCATTAACGTGCGTTGTTTTTTAATTTCAAAAATAAACAATTTCGTTTTTCAAAGTGATGATGGCTTGCCCTAGTGCGCTTTTACCGTCGCGTTTTAGAAACCGTTTTCAAAAACAAGTTGACAAAAATTGAAACCTGGGTTTAAGGTTAGGCCAATTAAATGACATCGGGGAGCTCACATCAGTGGGCTGAGAGTAAGCGTTCTGCGCTTTGACCCATTTTACCTGATTTGGATAATGCCAACGTAGGGATCAAACGAGTAGTGAAATACTGCCAGTGGCTCTGCTTTGTTGCGAGCTGCTGGCTTTTTAATTTGCTACAACCACCTTTTTTGTCGTGCTGGCAAGTCCCATTTAATGCTGTAAGTCGTTGCTGGTCGTCATAGAAAGGATGCGTTTCAAATGTATGCTACCCAAATGGAAGCCGCAAAACAAGGCATTATCACCGAACAACTCCGCCGCGTCGCTGAAAAAGAACATCGCACCGTTGAAGAACTGTTGCCGTTAGTCGCTGCTGGGCAAGTGGTGATCTGTGCCAACAAACGCCACAAATCCCTTGATCCTAGCGGGGTTGGCGCCATGCTGAAAACCAAGATCAACGCTAATTTAGGGATTTCCGGGGATATTAAAAATTACGCGGAAGAAGTGAAAAAGGTTGAATTAGCCGTTAAAATGGGCACCGACGCGATTATGGATCTGTCCTCCCACGGCAACACCCAACCCTTCCGCCAACAACTGATTCGTGAGTGTCCCGCCATGATCGGCACGGTGCCCGTTTACGACGCCGTAATCCATTACCAGCGAGACTTAAGCACCTTAACCGCTGCGGATTTCATTAACGTGGTGCGGCTCCATGCGGAAAACGGCGTGGACTTTGCTACCATGCATTGTGGCATTACCCGGGAAACCTTGTCACAAATCAAAGGTGGCCACCGCAAAATGAACATTGTCTCGCGCGGTGGCTCCTTGCTGTACGCTTGGATGACCATGACCGGTGAAGAAAATCCGTTTTACGAACATTTCGATGAAATCTTAGACATTTGTCGGGAATACGATATGACCATTTCCTTAGGCGATGCCTGCCGTTCCGGTTGTTTGGCTGACGGCACAGACAATTGTCAGATCACCGAACTGATTCGGCTAGGCGAATTGACCCAACGGGCTTGGGCGCGGGATGTGCAAGTGATCGTGGAAGGCCCTGGCCACTTAGCCATGGATCAAATTCAGGCCAACATGAAACTGGAACAAACCTTGTGCCACGGTGCCCCATTTTACGTACTTGGCCCACTGGTCACCGATATTGCCCCGGGTTATGACCACATTACCGCCGCCATTGGTGGGGCCATTGCCGCCGCGTCTGGCGCTGCTTTTCTCTGTTATGTCACCCCAGCCGAACACCTGGCGTTACCCAATATTAATGAAGTCCGCCAAGGGATTATCGCCTCACAAATCGCTGCCCACGCCGCTGACATTGCCAAAGGCGTCCCCGGCGCCCGCAACCAAGACGACAAAATGGCCGCAGCCCGCCAAAAGCTGGACTGGGACGCCCAATGGCAGTATGCGCTAGATCCTGAAACCGCCCAAAATTTATGGGAAGCGCGGAAGCCCAACGACTTAGACACCTGTACCATGTGCGGTAAATTCTGTGCCGTGCGCAGCATGAATAAGGCGCTGGCTGGGGAAACCATTGATATTTTATAGCACGGCATATAAAAAGCGTTGCTCCCAGGAGCAACGCTTTTTATGTTCTAATTAGAATTGGCGTGTATCTGGATCCTTAGCTACACCAGCCACACCGTGCAACCCATCGATTGCTGTCATATCCGCAGCCGTTAGCTCAAAATCAAACAGCTTGGTATTTTCCGCAATGCGATCCGCATGGACTGACTTTGGTAATGGTAAGAAGCCGTGTTGCAAGGACCAACGGAGCACGACTTGGGCCACGGTTTTATGGTATTTCGCTGCAATGTCTTTTAAAGCCGGTACTTCAAAAATTTTCCCGGTGCCCAGTGGGCTGTAAGCTTCACTGAGCATGTGATTGTCGTTGTTCATTTGAACCACTTCAGGTTGCAGGTCAGAAGGATTTAAGAAAATCTGGTTCACCATTGGGGTGACTTTTGCGGTTTTCATTAGCGCTTCAAAATGCCGCGGGAAGAAGTTAGAGATTCCAATGGCCCGCGCTTTACCAGCGGCATAGATTTCTTCCATTGCCCGCCAAGTTTCAGCGTTAACAGCTTCCCAGTTGTCCCGGTAGTCGATTGGATTTGGCCAATGTACCAAATAGAGATCCACGTAGTCTAAGCCTAATTTTTGCAAAGAAGTATCAATGGCTTTTTTCGCGTTGTCATAGCCATGATCCGGATTCCACAATTTAGTGGTGACGAAAAGGTCTGAGCGCTGAATGCCACTTTCCTGGATCCCGGCGCCAACACTTTCCTCATTACCATACGCTGCGGCGGTATCAATGTGACGATAGCCTGCTGCAATCGCGGCTTTAACGGATTCCCGTGCCACATCGCCGTCTGGTGTTTGCCAAGTCCCGAACCCAACAATTGGAATTTCAACGCCATTACTTAACGTGTAAGTATCCGTCAAACTGCTTAATGTTGTCATAAATGTAACCTTCTTTCAAAAATAGTTGTTCCCTTTATTTTAACACTACCACAAATAATGTACCGGCTTTTTGATGCGCTGGTTGTAAACATCCTGGACGAGCGCCATTTGAGCCGGGGTAAGTGCTGGTAAGTCTGATGCAATCGTATTACGTTCAATTTGACCTGGATTACTGGCACCAGGGATCACCGCGGACACCGCGTCGTACATTAAAATGTAGCGCAACGCCAAGGCAGCCAAATTGTCGGTGCCTAATCGCGTTTTCAATTCATTGGCGGCGTCCACGCCGGTGGCATAGTCAACACCGGAGAAGGTTTCCCCTTTGTCAAATAATTCACCGTGGCGGTTGTTGGCCCGTTGATCGGTTGGGGCAAACTGTGTGTCTTGGGTCAGTTTCCCAGTTAACAAACCACTGGCCAACGGCACCCGCGCCAAGATGCCCACATTGTGCTGTTTCGCCAAATCAAAAAATAACTCGGCTGGGCGTAACCGGAACATGTTGAAAATAATTTCAACCGCTGCAATGTCATAGTCTAAGGCCTTAATGGCTTCTTCCACCCGCTCAACACTGACGCCGTAGTTTTTGATTTTCCCGGCTTGTTTCAATTGATCCAACGTCCAAAACATTTCTGGTTGGTAATAGGTTTGCATGGGTGGACAATGTAATAACACCAGATCCAAGGCCTCGACGCCCATATTTTGTAACGATTCATCCACATAGCGCCGCAAATGTGCGGGGTCAAAGTGGTCTAAACTTAACGGCACTTCTTTCCGCCCAATTTTCGTGGTGTAATGCACATCTGGGTGCTGCTTGACAAAGGCGCCCACTACTTTTTCACTGGCACCGTCTTGATAGCCGTCTGCGGTGTCAAAAAAGTTAACCCCTTTTTCATAAGCCGCTGCCAATGTGGCTTCCGCATCGGCTTGATCAAAAGGCGCACCCCATTTGCCACCAAGTTGCCAGGTGCCGAGTGATACGTCACTCACTTTAAAACCTGTTTGACCTAATGTTCGATAATTCATGATTCACTCACTTTCTTAAACGCCGCTTCTATTTACATCTCACTGCGTCTAACTTATACTGAAAGACACTTTGAAACAAGTACGCACTTGAAAGTGCCTTAGGAAAGGAACGTGTTACCATGACAGATGCTGCCCGTGAAGACGTGTTAAACCGCCTTGAAAACGGTGATTACAGCTGTGCCAAAGAATTCACTTTAGCCATGTTTGCCGGTAAATGGAAATTGATCATTTTGTGCCAGCTAAACGAACACGGTGCTTACCGCTTTAATGAGCTGCGGCGCTTACTACCGAAAGTCACCCACAAAGTCCTTACCAACCAACTGCGAGAAATGACCCAAGACCAACTGATCACCCGGACGGTGGAACAAGAAAAACCGCTAAAAGTCATTTATACGATTACCCCCCTTGGGCAATCACTGATGCCGATTATCGACGCCATGTGTGACTGGGGCGATGCCCGCTTAGCCCAGTTACAAGTCACCCCGCACTTTTCGGCGAATGAAGCGGCGTTGCCTGGTGCTTAAAAAAGTTCAAACTCAACTTCAGGCCCAGCCGCATACCGGCTGGCTGAAACACACAGCGCAATGATTCTAAAAAAAGTGGTTGCGCTTTCTCAAAAGATGTGCTACTTTTACCTTGTTAACTTAATTAACGTATCTGGGGTGCCGCAATGGCTGAGATCATACCCACCGAACCTGCTCTGGTTAAAACCTGCGAAGGAAGATACAGTCCTTAATGACAATCACGGACAGTCTTTTTGCACAGGCAAAAAGGCTGTTTTTTTTATGGAAATGAGGATAACCGTATGAATTATCAACTTTATCTGGTGACCAATCGCTACAACGATTCTGACACCGAGTTTTTAAAACATATTGAACAAGCTTGTGGTGCCGGTGTGACCTTGGTGCAATTACGGGAAAAAGACGTGAGCACTGGTCGCTATTATGACCTGGCCCAACAAGTCAAAACCGTAACCGACCGCTACCACGTGCCGTTGATCATTGATGATCGCATCGACGTGTGCCAAGCCGTCGATGCGGCTGGTGTTCATATTGGTGATGCGGACCTGCCTGTCGCCGTGGCGCGCAAACTGCTAGGCCCCGACAAGATTTTGGGGGTTTCAGCTAAAAGTGTGGCTCGCGCTGAAGCAGCTGCTGCAGCTGGCGCGGATTACCTTGGCGTGGGGGCTATTTATCCCACCCAAACCAAAGTGGTCACCCACCGCACCTCCATCGACACGCTAAAAGCCATTATCACAGCCGTGAACATTCCAGTTGTGGCCATTGGCGGCATTAAAGAGCACCGTCTGAACACCTTTACCGACATTCCAATTGCCGGTGTGGCGGTGGTCAGCGAGATCATGCAAGCACCAAATGTTATCACCAAAGTCCATCAACTCCGGGAAACACTAAAGGGGGTGATGGCCTGAAAATTTCATCATCCATCACATCGTCTGGGGTGCCGCAAGGCTGAGAATAGACCCATGAACCTGATATCGTTAACACGGCCGAAGGAAGTACGCATTGCAGGAAATTGCCCTTCTTTCGCGTCGCTGAAAGGAGGACTTTTTTTGATCAATTTAAACGGCGAACCGACCGCTAATTTTGTCGGTAAAACCTTAACAGAACTCTTACAACAAAAAACAGACACCACACAAAACGTTGTCGTTGAACTCAATGGCGCCATTATTCATCGCGATGAGCTTGACACCATGACGTTGTCAGAAAACGACCACGTTGAATTAATTTCATTTGTCGGTGGTGGGTAACAGAGAGGACAGATCGTATGACACTCAAGTTTGAAGGATTAGACGTACAAGATTTTTATTTAGGTATGAAAGAACGCAACGTGGCGGATTCCACTGCACCGTTAAGCCAAGCCCATGTGACCATTGCCGGGGCTGGCGGCCTTGGCTCCAACATTGCCATTGCTTTGGCGCGTAGTGGCGTAGGCCATTTGACCTTGATTGATTTTGACACCATTGAGCTGAGTAATTTAAACCGGCAACAATACAAAGTCAGTCAAATTGGCCTGCCTAAAGTCACTGCGCTGAAACAAAATGTGTTGGAATTCAATCCCTTTATCACCATCGACACTCAGCAACTGGAGATCACGGACGCCAACATTCCTGATTTGTTTGCGGATTGCGACGTGGCTTGTGAAGCCTTTGATAATCCAGCCGCTAAAGCCATGCTGATGAATGGCATCACCGCGCATTTTCCAGACAAACCGCTGGTGATGGGCAACGGCATGGCCGGGATTCATCCCACCAATAACATGATCACTAAACAACAGTTACCCCATGTTTATATTTGTGGTGACGGCACCACTAAAGGCGCAGAAGGTTTAATGGCGCCGCGGGTGATGGTGTGCGCCGGTCACGAAGCCAACGCGATTTTACGCTTACTCATGCACTTACCTGTTTTAGAGGAGGAATAATCATTATGTCAGCAGACGAACTTATTTTAGGCAGTCATCATTTCACATCCCGTTTTATTTTAGGCTCTGGTAAATATTCTTACGACTTGATCGACGCCGCGGTTAATAAAGCCGGCGCCCAAATCATTACCATGGCGCTACGCCGGACCAACAACGCCGATGAAAACATTCTCAATTTTATTCCCGATAATGTGACGATCTTACCCAATACTTCCGGTTCGACCAACGCCGAAGAAGCCATTCGCACCGCGCATTTGGCTCGAGAACTCAGCGGCAGTGATTTTATCAAACTAGAAGTCGTGCCGGATAAGACATACCTCATGCCTGACAACGAAGAAACCATTAAGGCCACGAAAGTCTTGGCGGATGAAGGCTTTACCGTATTGCCTTACATGCTCCCTGACTTAAACGCAGCCCATAAATTAGTCGACGCTGGCGCTGCAGCAATCATGCCATTAGGGGCTCCGATTGGCACCAACAAAGGCTTGGCCACAAAAGCGTTGATCCAAATTTTGATCAATGAAATTGAATTACCGATCATCGTAGACGCCGGCATCGGCCGCCCAAGCCACGCTGCGGAAGCCATGGAAATGGGCGCCGCTGCCGTCATGGCCAACACTGCCATGGCCACTGCTGGGGATATTCCGTTAATGTCCGAAGCGTTTAAGCTAGCCGTTGAAGCAGGCCGCAAAGGGTTCTTGGCCCATCCTGGACGGGTGTTAGATAAAAAAGCTGCCGCATCCTCACCTTTAACTGGCGTTAGCCAATAATGCTCACTGAATTGCTGGCCCAGTTTAACGTTGCGGACAAATCCGGTCAAAATCGCTTGGTCTACAATGCCGCTTGGCAAGCCAACCAACAACGTTTGATCCAACTGGGCCAGGAATTTGGCGCCAAAGTAACGGTAGACGACTACGGCAGCGTCTATTTAGACTTTCCAGGCAGCCAACCTGGCTTGGCGGTGGCCACTGGTTCGCACATGGATACCGTGCAACACGGCGGGCAATATGATGGGTTATACGGTGTGCTTGGTGGCTTATGCGCCATTGAACAACTGCGGCAAACCTATGATCGACCGCGTAAAACGTTACGTTTGATTGCATTTAGTGAAGAAGAAGGCAGCCGCTTTCCTGCGGCGTTTACCGGCTCAAAATTTTATCTTGGCCAGCCACAAACCCAACCGCTTTTAGATGACGCCGGCATTTCATTTGAAACCGCCCGCCAACAAGCCGTGACCCCACTGCAGGCCTTGCCGCAGGTGCACACCAAACGGCCCGCGCTACCAGCAACGTTTACGGAATTACACATTGAACAAGGCCCACGGTTAAAGTTAGCCCACAAAGCCATTGGTTTAGTCACTGGCATTGTGGCGCAACGGCGGTACGTGGTAACGGTGCACGGCCAGGCCAACCATGCTGGCACCACCCCAATGATCCACCGCCAAGACGCAGTCCAACGGGCCAGCGCCTTAATGACCCATTTGTATGACGTGGCCCAGCAAGGTTCGGCTAGCTTGACCTTTACCATTGGTGCCATCACCGTTCACCCTAACGTGGACAACGTAATTGCCGGTGAATGTCGTTTTACGGTGGATTGCCGTGACGAAACTGACGCCAAACTGACGCAATTCACCCAACAATTAGACGCCTGTGTGGCCGCAGATCCGCAAGTCACTTTAACACCCACTTTAACCGTGTCAGCGACCCGCTTATCCCACGCCTTGTTACGCCAAAATGAACTTTTAGCGCAAGAACTTGGCCTGCCTTACGAACAACTTTTTTCTGGTGCCGGCCACGACAGCCAGATCATGTACACAGCGGTGCCCACCACGATGCTCTTTGTCCCTAGCGATAACGGCGTCAGTCATTGTCCTGAAGAACACACATCGGCGGCAGACCTGGCCAAAGGTGTGGCGTTACTAGCGGCCAGCTTGTACCAACAAGCTTATTAAATAAAGGCGGTGTATGATGCATAAAAAGTTTAATTTAACCACTCAGATCATCATCGGCATGGTAGTGGGCATTGGGTTAGGCTTGGTCGGTGGTCAACAAGTCGCTGGTATTAAAATCGTCGGCGACCTTTTTCTCCGCCTGATCCAAATGGCGGTGATCCCCTTGATCTTCTGTGCCGTGATCGAGGCCATTGGTAGTTTGCCCATGAAACAACTGGGACGCTTAGGCCTTAAAACTGCCGCTTGGTTTACCGTCACCACCATTTTAGCCGCCTGTATCGGCTTGGTTGCTGGCTGGTGGTTTAACCCTGGCCACGGCTTGCACCTCAGCTTGGCAGGCACCAACGCTAAACAATTATTGGCCCACCAGCCGTCATTACAAAATACGATTTTAGGCTTCTTTCCCACGAATATTTTTGAGGCACTGGCCAAAGGCAACACGATCCAAATTATTGTTTTCGCCTTATTTTTCGGCATTGCGTTAAGCAAAGCCAACCAAAATCAGCACTATCAAACCTTACTCACTGGCATTCGCCAAATCAATCAACTGCTCATTGATTTGATTACCTTAGTCATGAAGCTCGCCCCTATCGGCATCGGTGCGCTAATGGCTTGGGTGACGGCCACCAATGGTGCCAAAGTGATTCTACCGCTGTCGAAATTTCTCATTTTGTTCGGCGCCGGTACCCTGTTGTTCTTATTCGGTTTGTTCGCCATGATCACGATCCGCGCACACATCCCGCTTCGTGGCATTTTACATGGCTTTTCTCGCATTATTATTGTCGCCATGACCACCACCTCTTCAGCCGCCTCCCTATCGGTTGAAATGGCCGACGCCGAAAAACGCCTAGGCGTCCATAAACAAATCAGTGAACTTGTGCTACCCCTGGGCATGGCGCTAAATAGCAACGGTTTGGCCATGTATCTAGCCTTAGCCTGCGTCACCATGAGTCAGTTTTACGGCCTAGCGATTTCACCGATCATCATGATCAAAATTGTCGCCTTATCGATTGTGGCCTGTCTCGGCACGGTGGTGGTGCCTGGTGGCGGCTTAGTCGCCTTGGCCATTATTGTACCAAGCATCGGCTTGCCCCTGGAAAGCATTGGTCTCCTTGCCGGCATCGACTGGTTCTCTGGTATTTTCCGCACCGTTCTCAACGTGGTTGGCGACACCACCACTGCGATTATGATTGCGGCAGATGAAGACCAATTAGACCGTCAAGTGTACCAAACCAAAGCCTAAAGCAAACGGACGTCTTGCGACGTCCGTTTTTGTGTGCGCTAAAATTGAATTTCCTGAACAAATTCTAACTGCCGACGATAGTCCAACTCCACAAAATCCGTTGGCCGTACCTCACCAGGTTGCTTCTGGAAATAGGCCACCTCGCCAATTTGTAACATGCGATAAACAAATTGCGAACAGAACATCATGTTCCGACGTAATGAGTGCTTGGTGACCAAGCCTAAAATATTGTACGCACTGCCGGTGGCATTGATTGCTTGCACGGTCGCCAGCACTTTTTGCTTTTGCGCCACTGTCACCGACAAACGATATACTAACACTGACGCGTCGGCTTTTTGATGAAAGGCCTGCACCATTTCTGGGTTTAACCCTGGTGCATACACCCGCTCCCCACCGTTATAACTGAGTAACGTGGTCAAAGCCGCATCAAAACTCAGCGACGCATGGTTAAATTGTTTTTGGGTAAATAACCCGATCACCTCACTGGCGGTACTACCAGTGTTAGAGATCACAATGTACAAATAAGGGTCTCCTAACGCTGCCGTTGCGCGCTCAAAGTAGGCCTGATCCAAGGAAGCTGCATTGTGATACTGCACCAAACTGTGTCGGTGCAGCTCCATAAAAAGGGCCTGTAAATGGGGCAATGACAACACTTGGCGCACATGTCCGGTTTGCGTCACCACCTGCGCAACACGTGCGCGATTTTGCTGGTAGGTGTTTAAACTAATGGTGGTCAAGTCAGCCAACGACGGCCATTCAAAGGCCTGTGTTTGCGTCAACCAACGTGCCACCCAAAACGGCACCGGTACTAAACTGGCGGCCACCAAGCGTAACAACACATGACCCCACGGATCGTCCGCAAAGACCACCGCTGTTTCAAAAACCACTTGTAACGTTAAAATAATGATGTAAGCACTGCTTAACCCCAATTTAAGTCTCGGGCGCCACTGCGGCCACCAAATCGTTTTCACTAATAAAAATGTGGCGATCAACGCATGACTCACCACAAACAACGGTAAATTTCCAAAAAGCCCCAGTATCAACCAACCGCCGAATTCAGCGCGACCTAACCAGCGCTGATCACCGAACCCATCCTGCATCCTCATCATTCCTTTTCAAAAATGAGTATAGCAGAAGTTGTGTCGCACCACCTCGGTCTTGCGGCCTGTTTTCCAGTCGCACTTATTGCGCTTGTTGCAATAACTGGGCCACTTGATTCAATTCCGTAATCGCCACATTTGGTTCCAATAAATAGGTCCGCAATGCCGCAATAATCCCACCAACAAAAAAGGCTTGTTCCAACCGTGATAAGGTCCGCTTCTGAGATAAATGAGTGGTTAAATACTGGCCAAATGTTGCCGCAAAAACCCCATGATCATCCGCTTGTAATAAACACCGAAATTGTTGCCGATGCTGGGTTAAATAATGAAATGTGGCATTTAATTGTTCTGTGGCCGGTTGCTGGTGGCAGGCTTGCACCAATTGTAAAATTTCACCCCGAATGATCTGGGCTAACAAATCATACTTATCCTGAAAATTGAGGTAAAAGGTACTGCGATTAAGATCCGCCCGATCACACAATTGGCGAATCGTGATGCTGTTAAACGTTTGGTGATGTAATAAGCTTAATAACGTTTCCTTTAATAAAGCTTGTGTTTTTCGTTTACGGCGGTCCATTGCGCCACCCACTTTCTGATAATCGTTGATTAAGCAACACAATCCCAATATTGTTGGTTGTTGCCTGATTCGGTCCCTTTTATAATAAGCGACATCAATTGATTAAACAACAACTGTCCAGAAAGAAGTGTTGCTCATGAAACTTTTAGTTTATGGCGCTGGGATTCAAGGCAGCTTTTTAGCCGCTCAACTTTGTAACAATCCGCAAAACCACGTCACCATTTTAGCCCGCGGTCCCCGCTATCAGCAGCTCGTCACACACGGTCTGCGCCTGCACCATATTTTACAGCATCAAACCACGCAAACCCCAATTCATGTGATTCAAACATTGGCCGCTGACGACGCCTACGACTTTATTTTTGTAACCATGAAATACAACGATTTTCCAACTGTCGTCCCCGTCCTTCAAGCAAATTGTAGTCACCAGATTTTGCTGATTGGCAACCAGCTTACACCAGAACCCTTACAACAAGCATTACCACAAAAAGCACTGTATTTTGGCTTTCAAAACACAGGTGGCACCCGGCAAGGCGCCCAAATCAACGTATTACGCTTTGGCAAAGGCCACTTAGATGTGATTGCTGGCAGTCAAGCGCCCGTTCCACAAGCCACCTTACACCAGATTTTTCAAAAGACGGCCTACACCTGGGGACAACGCCTAGATCTATTTGACTGGCTCGCCCAACACGCGGCCTTGATCACTGTTTTAAACAATTTTGATATGCTGTACCAAACGGATGCACACAAAGCCCGCCCTTATTTCAAAGTCGCAGCACATGCCTTTGGTGAGCTACAAGCATTACTGATTGACCGTCACATACAACGTCCTCACTGGCAGGAGCGGCTCATCGCAACGCCTTGGGTGATGAACCTAGGATTGCGCCTGCTGTACCACACCCCTATTTTGAAACTGGCTGCTGGTAATTTTAAAGAAATTGCCGCGTTAAATCAGCGCTTCACTGAATTTTCAGTACAGCAACAACGCGCCACACCGGCTTTTCAGCGCTTAGCACAACAAGCAACTAGAATTTTTAAGCCAACTGCGTAAAACTTGTGACTGCCTGTTATTAGGCCTTCATCAACAATCATTGACGCCCGATTTTCAATCTGTTAAGCTGAATGCAATAAAACTACCGCCGGGTAGTGGGCACCGCTAATCATCCTTTAGGCTTAATAGGATGATCAGTGGTGCTTTTTTAATGGCAGAATGGAGTTTTTATGATGGCATGGTTACAGTTATTGATTGCAGGTTTATTTGAAGTGGTGTGGGCCACTTGTCTCAAACTAAGCGACGGCTTCCACAAGTTGGGCTTTGCCAGTGTAACCGTCATTGGCATGGTGTTAAGTTTCGTCTTTCTCACGCTGGCGATTAAGCGGCTCCCTATGAGCTTGGCCTATCCCATTTGGACCGGCATCGGCGCTGTTGGCAGTGTGGCCGTTGGCGTGTTGCTACTAGGTGATCGCATCAACCCGATTACTTGGGTTTTTGTGGCGTTCTTGTTGATTGGGTTAATTGGTATTAAATTGACCAGCTAAAAACTATAGGGTATCTTTGCTGTCGCAAAGGTCTGATTTCCACTGGTTGTCCAGTCTTGTGGCGGCAGACCGCACCGCAAGACACATGGCACCAGCTAAGGTCTATAAGGTACCTTTGCTGTCGCAAAGGTCTCCTTTCCGCTGATTGTCCAGTCTTATGCTAAAAAATGCGACTCTCAAACGAGAATCGCATTTTCTATTGGTCGGCTAAAACTTGCTTAATGACTTGGACCACGCCGTAGTCATCATTGCTAGCTGTGTGGTAATGGGCGTAAGGGGACATCCCCGGATTGGCGTTGGCCACCAAGTACCCATACTTCACATATTGCAACATTTCTGCGTCGTTAAACGTATCACCAAAGGCCACCATTTCGTCCGCGTCAATGTGGAACAGCTGGCTGATTTTTGCCATGGCTTGGCCTTTGTTAATATGTTGCGGCATAATGTCCACCCAATTGGGACCGCTAACTGCAACCGAATAGCATTTCCCGTAACGCGGTGCCAGCACCGTCTGAAAAACGGTCTCAGCATTGCCCTCGGGAAAATAAACGGTAATTTTATCGCCCTCACCAGACCATTGCTGCAAGTCAGCTAAATAGTCTAGCTGATGATAAAATTCCCGATAAACGGCGTCATATTGCTGGTCGGACTGAGCAGCTACTGCCCCGTGAATCCCGCATAATAATGGATGTCCGGCAAGCTCAGCGCTAACAAATTGGCAAATTTCTAACAATTCAGCCGTTGGAATCAGTGTTTTCGCAATCACTTGGCCTTCATTTGCGATCACTGCCCCATTATCAGAGATCAATACCATTTGATCCCCATGTTCTGGAAATAGGTCCTGCAACGTATACAGCGGCCGACCAGAAGCCACCACAAATTTAATCTGTTTAGCGGCTAACGCATCTAAATAATCGCCAAAATGTGGTGGTAACGCCCCTGCCTCAGTTAATAAGGTATGGTCCATATCAGAGGCCATTAATTTAACATTGTGCACAACGGATAACTTCCTTTACAACATAATGCCCCCAGTATCCCATGTGCTACCAGCAACGTCAAATCCCTACCAAGGCAAATAGCGTGTGGTTTCAGTCGCTTGTGCAATCATTTGGAGCAACTCAAATTGGGTTGTCGGCAAAGGTGGTCGCTGCAAGGTTGCGTCGACTAACTGGACTTTAGTCGGGCGCTCAATTTTGTAATCCCAGCGCAAAGGGGCTGCCTGGCGCCGTTCAAAATTGTGGCCACGATAACCCTTTTGATAACGTGCCACCCGACCGTTAAATTGAACTTGATCCCCTGATTGTAACTGGCCTAATGTGGCAAAACCTTTGGTTAAATTAAACCATGCGTGATCCGTTAACCACTGATCGGGTAATAATGTCACGTCAACCAACAAAAGCGTTGGTTTAGCATGTCCGTAATCTGTTTTAAACCCGTAACGCTTAAAAGTACCGACAAATTGATGCCGTTCTGCTGCGCCTAATGCGCCTAATTGTTGTCGCATTGTTTATTCACCTCACTAAGGATAAACTCCGCAAACCAACAACGTTTCAGTTATTTTTGTTGCAAATGCCAGCGCTTAATGGCGGCTAAACGTTCCTTAAACCGCGGCTCCCGGCCTTGATCCGTGGGTTCATAGTATGTTTCGCCAATCAATTCATCGGGCATGGTTTGCATGTCCGTTAACTTGGCCGCCGTGTCATGGGCGTACTGATAGCCTTTGCCATAATCTAATGCCTTCATTAAAGCCGTTGGGGCGTTGCGAATTTGCAGCGGCACTTCTGCATTGGGATAACGGTGCACGTCTTGTTTGGCCTTCTCCCGGGCCCGGTAAATCGCATTGGATTTTGGGGCCAACGCTAAATAAGTGACGGCCTCCGTTAAATGCACATCACATTCCGGCATCCCTAAAAACTGACAAGCTTGAAACACATTCACCGCCACGTTTAACGCATTGGTATCCGCTAGTCCAATGTCTTCTGACGCAAAGCGCACTAAGCGCCGGGCAATATAAAGTGGTTCTTCCCCGCCAGCCAACATGCGGGACAGCCAGTAGATTGCCGCATCGGTGTCACTGTTGCGCATAGCCTTGTGCAGCGCCGAAATCAAGTTATAGTGTTCATCACCTTTTTTGTCATAACGGGACAAACGTTGGTTGGTTAATTGATCCAGACTGGCGGCATCAACGGTGACCGTTTGCCCATCCCGTTGACCATTTAACACCGCAATTTCTAAGGTATTTAACGCACGCCGGGCATCCCCATTGGCAAAGTCAGCAATCGCCTGCAACTCGGTAGGCTGAATCTGGACGGTTAAGTCAGGAAAAGCCTGCGGGTGTGCTAAAGTCTGTTGCAACAACTGCACCAGCTCAAAAGGACTTAGCGCCTGTAACACAAATACTTTGGCCCGTGACAATAGCGCTGAATTCAATTCAAAAGACGGATTTTCCGTCGTCGCCCCGATCAAGGTGACTGCCCCCGCTTCCACGTAAGGTAAAAACGCGTCCTGTTGGGCTTTATTGAAACGATGAATTTCATCAATAAACATCACCGTGCGTTCGCCTAGTTCTTGATGCTCAGCGGCCTGAGCCATGGCTTTTTTCACTTGCGCCACACTGCCATTAGCCGCTGAAAAGCGTACAAAACGGGCATGGGTTTGATTGGCAATAATTTCAGCTAGCGTGGTTTTGCCGGTGCCTGGCGGGCCCCAAAAAATCAAGGAAGGTAGTCGGTCACTTTCAATCATGGTTTGCAGCACTTTACCTGGTCCTAACAGCTGGTGCTGCCCGACAAAGGCCTGTAAAGTGCGCGGGCGGACTCGCGCTGCCAGTGGTTCTGATGCCGCATTGTTGGCTTCAAATAATGATTCTTGTTTCATGACCTGACCCCCTTGATATGATCATACCAGAACTGATGTTCGTTTTCAACCGAATTAAAAACCAGCGCCATCGACGCTGGTTGCTGAGCATTATAATTTTGTAATCGCTAACCGGCCAGCAGGAATTTCCCGTGGTGCAAATGTTTCTGTGGTTTCACCCAGGGTGACCCCACAACAAGGAACAAAGCCTGCTGGTAAGTCTAATTTGGCCACCAAATCAGCATCTTGATTCATGCCCATTACCGCACCCCAAATGTAACAACTGCCCACATTTTGGTCCGTTGCGGCTAACGCCATGTTATGCACTAAGATGCCAGCGCTGGCGTAGTCCGCATTGCCTAAAGCAGGTCCCATGCCAAGTTTTGCTGAAATCAAGACTAAGATTGGCGCACCATATAAAGGATGAGCGTCTGGCTTTTTAAAGAACTTGGCGCCAGCTGCGTCGATGGCCTTTAAAATTGCTGGATTTTCAATAATGGTAACGTGTAATTTGTCATAACCACCCATGGCCACAGGGGCAGCTTGGACAGCGGTTAAGATCTGTTGCATTGCCGCTTCGGAAGGCTTTTTGCCGGTGTAACTGCGAATGGCCTTGCGGCTGGTAATTGTTGTCATTGTTTCCATTAAAATCGATCCTTTCTAAAATCGGAATTGAACACTTACTTATTATAAGCTATTTAAAATCGGATTCAACTTTATTTCACCTGACCCACTTGGCGCCACAATGGCAACAGCACGTCATCGGCTAGCGCACGCAATTCAGCTGGTTGCACTTGTTCTGTTAGCACAGCATTTACCAATAACAAATTAAATAGATTTCGTTGTTTAGCCGAAATTGCCGCGCCATTAAGCTCTCCCCGTTGGGTGGCTTGCTGCAAAATTTGATTCACCGCCGTGACTAAAATTGTCGGCGTCGGCCAATCCTGACCGTCGCCTTGATTCATCAACGCAAATAACCGCTTTAAATCAACTTGGGCCACGGCATCCTTGACGATTCCCGTTAAGACCCCCTTAGGAATCGCTTGAAACAGCGCTGCAATTTGCGCTAATAAATCGTAAAGATCTCCCGCTAAACTACCGGTATCATGCACCGCTGGCAGCACAGACGGCAGATGGGCCCGGACGGCAGCAATGACCATGTTGACCTTTTTAGGCCACCGGCGATACAACACGGTTTTCGTCGTTGCTGCCCGCTTTGCCACGCCAGCCATGGTCACAGCTGCGTAACCTTTTTCCTGTAACTCTGCCCAAGCACTTTCCAACAAGGCTTGTTGTAACGCGGCCCCCCGCCGTCTTTTTTGCGTTGCCATTTTCGGTTTTCCCCCTTGATCGTCTTCTTAGTTATCTTATCACAAATGACGGCCCATCCAACAATTTGTCGTTATTGTCATGACTTAATATAAAACTATTCGCGATATATCTGATTTGACTTTTAAAATAGCGTAGGTTATCTTTATTATGTCATAACATATAGGAGGTAATTTTCATGACTGCTTATACCCTAGATGATTTTGCCCGTTTGATCGACCACACCAACTTACACGCTGACGCCAGCCCAGCCGATATGGCACAGCTGTGTCAAGAAGCCAAAGACTACCATTTCAAGATGGTGGCGATCAACCAAGTCCAAGCCAAACGTTGTGCGGAGGCCTTAAAAGGCACCGACATTGATACCGGTGCCGCGATTGCCTTTCCACTAGGCCAAACCACCATTGCCGCAAAGGTCTTTGAAACCCAAGATGCGATTGCCAACGGCGCTAATGAAATTGATTATGTGTTAAATATCACCGAACTAAAAGCCGGCAATGACGCCTATATCACCGACGAAATGACCCAAATCGTACAAGTTTGTCATGCCGCAAATGTGCCTTGCAAAGTCATTTTTGAAAACTGTTACCTGACCAAAGCTGAAATCACGCGCGCGGCGACCATTGCCAAAAAGGTCCAACCAGATTTCATTAAAACCGCCACTGGCTTTGGCACTGGCGGCGCTACAGTAACGGATGTGCGCTTAATGAAACAAACGGTCGGACCTCACGTAAAAGTCAAGGCGGCTGGCGGGATTCGCAATTCTGATGATTTTTTGGCTATGATTGCAGCTGGTGCCGACCGCATTGGGACCAGCGCTGGCATTAAGATCATCAATGCTTTAAAACAACGCATGGCGGTCGATCACGTTAACAGCATTGAGATGCAACGTTAGAAAGGACGATTTTCATGGCATTAACAACCACAAAAACTTTAAGTAACGGTGTTCAAATTCCAATCGTTGGCTTTGGCACTTGGCAAACGCCTGATGGTGAAACTGCCGAACAAAGCGTGCTGGCTGCGTTAAACGCCGGCTATCGCCACATCGACACTGCCACCGCTTATGGCAACGAAGCCAGTGTAGGCGCTGGCATTCACAAATCAGGTGTGAAGCGTGCTGATTTATTTTTAACCACCAAATTGTGGAACCCTGACCACGGCTATCAACCAGCCTTAGCCGCCATCGACAAAAGTTTGCTGGCACTAAACGTGGATTACGTGGACCTATATTTGGTGCACTGGCCGAACCCGATCCAATCTCGAGACCATTGGCAAGACGATATTGCTGAAACTTGGCGTGGCATGGAAGCCATTTTACAGGCAGGGAAAGCCCGGGCCATTGGGGTATCGAACTTCCGCCAACACCATTTGGACGTGCTTTATCAAAACGCTACCGTTAACCCCATGGTCAATCAGATTTTCTTAAATCCATCTGACTTACAGTCTGAACTGGTGGCTTACAACAACGCTCATAGCATGGTTAATGAAGCTTACAGTCCACTGGGCACCGGCAAAATTTTTGAAGTGCCTGCTTTGCAAGACTTAGCCGTTAAATACGGTAAAACCGTGGCCCAAGTGGTACTGCGTTGGTCCCTGCAACACGACTTCATTCCATTGCCAAAATCCGTGCACACCGCCCGAATCCAAGAAAACGCCCAACTGTTTGATTTTGAACTCACCGCTGAAGATATGGCTACCATTGATAGCCTGCATGGCGTGGCCGGTTTGGCCAAAGATCCAGATAATCGCAAATTCTAGCACCATGAACAAGCCAATTCAGGCTTGTTTTTTGTTATAATAGGTCCTGTCCTATTGAAAAAGAGGTGCATCATGTCAGAACCTAAATACAAAAAAATTGCTCGGGATTTGCTAGCGAAAATTCAAAATGGCACTTATCCAGAAGGTAGCCTGATCCCCAAAGAAATGGCGCTAATCGACCAATTTGGGGTCAGTCGCCCCACGGTCCGTCAAGCGATTCAGCAACTCGTGGACCAAGGCTATTTGGAAAAAAAGCGCAAACGTGGCACCATGGTTAAGCGCACCAAAATTGCCCAAGAATTTACCCATGTGATCCAAAGCTACAATCAAGAGATGTCCGCTAAAGGCCTCACCACGCAAACCAAAGTGTTGTTGTTTCAACAAGAACCAGCCACTGCCGAAGTCCAAGCTGCATTAGGGTTGGCTGAAACGGCCCCAGTGTATAAATTATTGCGGCTGCGTTTTGCCAACAACCAGCCGGTGGTATTGGTTACCTCTTATTTGCCAGTAGCACCATTGGCCACTTTAGCCCAAATCGATTTTACCCAGCGCTCACTTTATGCTGAGCTGGCTAGCCGCAAGTTAGCCATTACCAATGTGCGGCGCAAGCTGGAAGTGCTGGCCGCAGATGAAACCACGGCAGCTTTGCTCAACGTTCCTGAACAAGCGCCACTATTTTATTTTCACACCCAAGGTCACACCGCCGATGGCACCACTTTAGAATATTCGATTGCCAAATACCGTGGCGATTTGAATTATTTCGTATTTGATATTGATCAAAATCAGAGCTTACAGTCAGTTTGGCGCAACTAGCCGTTATCTGTTATACTAACTAAAAAATCATGCACCGTTTGACCCCCGGATCAGACGGCTAAGCCGGTTACACCTTGCCATTAGGGCGCAATGCAAATTGCGAGGCAGGTGTTAACCGGCTTTTTTTGAGAAAGTAGGTTAAATATGCTAGAAATTAAAACCACCGCTGAACTGACACCGGCGGCACTGATCACCATTATGCAAGCGCGAGTCGCTGTGTTTGTAGTGGAACAAAATTGCCCGTACCAAGAAGTGGACGCCAAAGACACCACCGCCACTCATGTAATGCTGTGGCACGGCACGGAACTAGTGGCGTACACCCGCATCATCCCCCACGACGACGGCCAACACATCAGCTTTGGCCGAGTACTGGTGGCACAAGCCTTTCGCGGTCAGCAGTATGGTCGACAAATTGTCGCCGCCACGATTGATGCCATTACCCAGCGCTATCCTGATCAAGCGATTAAAATTCAGGCGCAAGACTACTTACGGGATTTTTACGGTTCCTTTGGTTTCAAGCCCGTTTCAGAAACTTATTTGGAAGATGGCATTCCCCATGTGGATATGGTGCAAGTAAAAAAGGCGTAAAAATACGCCTTTTTCGCTTATAATGTAGCCAATTTCAACAAGGTCCGCACCAGTTGGCATGTAAACCCAAATTCGTTATCATACCAAGCCACCGTTTTAACAAGCTGTGTGGTGCCAGCCGTAACGACTTCGGTTTGAGTCGGGTCAAAAATCGAACCAAATGTGGTCCCTACCACATCAGCTGAAACAATGTGATCAGCATTCCAGCCGAAACTTGGATTATCAGTGGTGTACGGCTTCAACCGTTGATTGATCAAGTCTACGGTTACGTTAGCCGTGTTCAACACCGTCACTAATTCCGTTAATGACCCATCTGGCACCGGGATCCGTTGGGCATGTCCCTGTAATTTACCATTTAGACGGGGCAACACTAGGCCAATGGCTTTAGCGGCTCCTGATGAATGGGGAATGATACTGCTGGCAGCAGTACGAGCAGCTCGTAAATTACCGCCACGTACAGGGCCGTCCAAAATCATTTGGGTCCCTGTATAAGCGTGAACGGTCGTCATGGTCCCAGCCTGAACGCCAAATTCTCGGTCCAACGCATCGGCCATCGGTGCTAAGCAATTTGTGGTACAAGAGCCGGCTGATACAATTTGATCAGTGGCGGTTAAAATATTGTCGTTAACACCATACACCACTGTTTTAACGGTGTCACCTGCTGGTGCCGAGATCAGGACTTGTTTGGCCCCAGCCGCTAAATGCGCTTGTGCCTTAGCCGCACTGGTATAAAAGCCGGTACATTCTAACACCAGGTCCACGCCATCGTTAGCCACCCACGGCAACTGGTCGGCTTGAGGTTCAGCGTAAACCGGATATGTGTGACCAGCCACCACCAATGCCGTTTCAGTTGCATGCACTTCAGCCGCCAATGTCCCATGAGCGCTATCATATTTTAATAAATGGGCCAACAACGCAGGGTTGGTCAAATCGTTGATTGCAACCACTTCAATGTCACTGGTTGCCTGAAGTGCCAGAATCCGCCGAAAGGCTAAGCGCCCAATACGGCCAAAACCGTTAATACCAATTTTTACTGTCATCCAAAATCCCTCCTATACGGTTGTTCATTGATTTGAACAGTTATAGTATAGAAATGAAACACCACAACAGGAAGTTCGACTTGATCCTAGGATAAATCATCCTACCTTGGGGGAATTTTAATGAATGAACAAGTTTTAGGCCATTTTTTGCGCTACAAACGCACGCATGCTGTTTTAGCTCATTTTCCGGTGACGGCAAAGCGCAAGCGCCGTACCCCTGGCCTAACCCGCGATGAGGTCGCTGCCTGGGCCAACGTGAGCGTAGACTGGTATAGCCGCATTGAACAAGGCCGTGCTGGCGTAACACCTTCAGGCGCTGTGCTGGCAAACTTGGGCCAAGTTCTGCAATTTAGTCAAGCTGAAATGGACTATGTTTTCAACTTAATTGGCTTAACCTCGCCTTTAACCCACCATACAGAAGTGGCTGCGACCACCTTGGCTTTCATTGACGCGCAACTGCCAACACCGGCTTTGATCATGGATCAACAGTTTACCATTTTAGCAGCCAATGCCAGTTACCAGGCCTTATTTGGGCCGCTTACCACTGCTTTACAAAATAATTGGCTCTGGCGCACGTTTCACCAAGCTCAATTTCGCACTGGACTCACCGAGTGGGCCCACTACGCAGCTTATGCCACCGCCGTTTTTCGCCAGTATTACAGTTTAGCACCTGAGTCGCCTTTCTGGTATCAAGTTTACACGTCAATCAAGGCTGACCCGATCTTTAACCAAACTTGGGCCGCCTTAACGGTCACTGATTTTAAAACCCAACCGTTGTTATTTAATTTGCCGAATTATGGGGAGCTATATTTGCTTGAAACTGTGTTACAACTACCAGCAACGGAACAGTATGTGGTCTTTGAAAACGCTGGGGACGCGGCAACCTTGGCCAAACTAAAGTCGCTTGCAACCGCAACCTAAAAAAGCGCCCGCCAAGTCAACTTCAACCTGAAGTGCAATAGAAAAGTTAGACAATTTAGATTTTGAATTAAGCAATCATGGCTT